>CAJTZE010000001.1 GCA_910584265.1 uncultured Dorea sp.
ATTCCTTACTGGCTGTAAGGGATATTAACCATATTTATATTGTAGTAGAAAGGAGGCGGGGCACGATGAAAAGAAATTCTGTGCCGGCACTATGCCAGGCGTAAGCAAAGAGCAGATTCAGGCGGCGCGGGATCAGCTCTGATGTGATCAGCCGGTGTTTCCGGGACGGGCTGTTCTATGAGGCGCGGTATCATGGCGAGCCGGTCTGTGTGTTTGTGGGAAAGGATGAAGCCGGCAAAGCAAAGTCTGCCTGTATGCGGAGCATTGCCGGCAGCCTTAGGAAAGATGTTTACGGCAGCGACAAGGAATACAGCTTCTGCTATCCACCCCGGAATCCGGACAGCCGGCATGTTGCAGTGTTTGAGGCGCCCATTGACGCCCTCTCCCATGCCGCGCTGCAGGAGTTAGAAGGCTGGAAATGGGACGGCTACCGGCTGTCCCTGGGCGGCACTTCCCATGTGGCGCTGATTGCATTTTTGAAACGCCGCCCGGAAATCCGGCGCGTCAGCCTCTACATGGACAATGATCTTGGCGGCCTTAAAAATGCCAGGAGGATCAAGGCAATGCTCCATGAAGATCAGCGGTTCAGACATATCCGGGTGGGAATCAACCCACCCCGCACAGGGAAGGACTACAACGAAATGCTGCTCCATGTTGCAGAACATATGAAAGGCCGGCATTCTGTAGCAGCCAGTGCAGAAAATGAAGCGCTGAGCTGCGAGAGTATGCTGAGATGGGAGAGGCAGCGTCATAATAAGCTTGGGAAATATATAGAGAGCATAAGCCGCAGTGTCAGTACAGAAGTGAAAAAGTATGCATGGTTTAATGCGCATATCTGGGGATTATAAAAGCAAAGGACTTGCAAGGAGAAAACAAAGGAAGTATAGTATAAAAAGACGTTGAACTGATATATCTGATACACATCTGGCAGTTTCTGCCACTATAATTCCTACAATAAATTTACGCCGCCTACAAGGATAAATATTATTGATAGAATATAATATAAGTAATATAATAACATTACAAACACGTATAAACAATTAGTATATAAATTGGCAGATCACAATCAGAATTTACTTATGGAGGAGTGGAAAAATGTTGCTTATGACGATAATTCCGATTATTTTAACATTAGGGCCGGTAATCATTTATCAGGCCGTACAATTTTTATGGGGAAGAAGAACCACGGCGTTTCACTGCATATGGACGTATATTATGATGCTCTATATACGGCTTGTCTTTTCTGTGACGGGGATAGGCTCTATATGGGATATCTTTGCAAAAGGAGGGGCGGCAACGCTTCGGGAGGCGCATATCAGCCTGATTCCGTTTCAGTCGGCGGGGCTGTTTACCTATTGTATGAATATAATTATGTTTATGCCGCTTGGTTTTTTGCTGCCGTATATATGGAAAAATTATAGGAATCCTTTGAAGACGGCTCTAACAGGACTGTTGTTTTCTGCCTTGATTGAAGCTGCTCAACTGCCTACAAGCCGCCTTGCGGACATTGATGATCTGATGATGAATACGCTGGGGGCGGTTTTGGGCTATATGGTATGGAGAGCGGTCGGGCGGCATTTCTTCAACAGGAAGGAAGACCAGCGGACGATTTCGCTGGGTAATTCGGAGCCGGTTATCTATATAGTTTCAGCCTGCGTATGTACGTTTTTATTATATAGCTGGAAGTGGTTTATATAGTAGGAGAGAAATATATATTCGGGATATTTGAAGTCTCCGAAATTTAGCTGATTTCTAATCGGAATACAAATAGTTTATATATTTCACTGCTATATCTGCGTGCGGAGCATTTCTGATCACACCAAGATACAAGTCATTTTTAAAACCCGCCTGCTTAAATAGCCCTTTTTGCGAAATATTAAGTCCCATGGGATACTCTTTGGTAACAGCCTGATAGGTTAGGGTTTCATCTGTCGGTAGCTCTTCAGAATTGTCTGTCAATATGACGGTATTGGTTACAAGATATGGCTTTAATTCTTTATAAGCACCCGGATCCAAATCCTGAAGCAGCTCTTCCAGATTACATAGATATCCGTTCGATGAAAATGCATCAAATGCTTCTTTATTCATAAGGGCAATATCCAGTTGTTCGCTGTCAATTGAAGCGATAATTTTAATGCGGGAAGCATAGGTGTATTCATGGTTGGGATCATCTTGGTCACTGGCCAGATACAATCCCTTATACAATTGAACTGCATTTTGGGAAGAACCTGCATCTATAAAATCCAGAAAACCATCGCTGAGCTGTACGCTGTTCTGATCGTCTACGGATACGTTAACAAGAGCGGCATAGAGAATGATATCCTTTTTGCTAAGATGGCCGTAAACGTTATATCCGATGATATATAAGAAGATGAAACATACCACAATTGGGAATTTATAATAATCCCAGATATACTGTAATTTCTGTCCGCCATGAAGCCGTTTCCATTTTTCTTTTTTTGAAGTTGTAGTTTCTGTAAATTTCATAAGTACATTTTCCTAGTGTATCATTGATATTTAACATATCAGTCACCTCTATTATGAGGTGACAGATGAAATTATCGGATAAAGTGATATCAGCTTTTCTCTGGCATCTCCTGTTTGGAAATGCCGCCGTATTTTAGCTTCATCACGATTGCGCTCTGTTTCCCATGCAGATAGTTCGATTTTAAGTCTGACGATTGTATCTATACGTCGTGACAAACTGTAATTAAAAGCTTTTAAGAATTTACTGTAATTCTGGGGCAGGTTTCTTGTTCTCCTCTGATTTCTCCTGACAGAGAAGCAGAATGTTGGACAACAAATAAGAGCAGAGCAGCGCGCAGAGTCCTTCGCCGAAGATGACGGCCGGGGTAAAAAAACGGACTATAATCAGCAGCATCAAAAAATAAATTACGGCCATAGCTATGGTACACAGTAAAAACCGGATGCCCATAAACAGCGCATTTTTAAACATGGCGCCGATAGTGTTATCAAATCTTGCCAGAAGCGGGAAGATATACATCAGGACAACGGCATAGGCCGCTATGGCTATGAGAAGAAATGCCGTACAAAGAGTCCAAAATACATTTTCAAACCGCAGGTGATACAGGGCATATCCATCGATACCAAGGATGATCCCAAGGCATAAAAGAATCAGCCAGATGACGGTACCCTGTTTCAGATTTTCTTTGAAGGAATGGAAGAAAGCTTTTGTGAGATTTCCCTCTTCATTCTTTGCTATTTTCAATGTAACATAGAAAAGCGCAGTGGTTGACGCGCCAATCGTTACAATAGGAATGCAGCAAATAAACCATAAAATATTCAGATAAACGCTGTAAACGATTTTGTTGATAAGCCTCATAACTGGGCCATCCAGATTCAATAAATTATTCATAGTCTTTCCTCCTGCTGTTTTGCAGTGATCTCTTTATTTTTCTGCATTTGGTTAATGTTGAGTTAATCCCCTGTTGATTCTCTGTAAATCAATGTAGTTTCCGTGTGTACGCTCCGGTAATTTAATGAAGGCTCTTTAATACGCGACATCAATAGATTGACGGCAGAAAACCCCATAATCTGACTGTGTATATGGATGGTAGTAAGCGCGGGGGTGACGATTTTGGCTTCCGGTGAATCGTCAAATCCGCACAAATATACATCCTGAGGAGCGGAATATCCTAATTTTTTCAATGCTTGTATTACGTTGATAGCAATGGAGTCATTGGTGCATAGGAACACATCTGGCAGGGATTTTAACATCTGTAGGCATTCTGTCAGATATTCACGGTAATCTTCGGCTGTCGGATTGCGGATGCCGGCTTTGTTTTTGGTAATACAATATTCATCGGGACAGGGGAGTCCCGACAGATACATAGCGTTTCGGTAGGCTGTGTATCGTTCATAAAAAGACTGGCAGTGCATATGCTCGCCGATAAATCCTATCTTTGTCTTTCCTCGTCGGATCATTTCTTTGATAAACAGGTAGATATTGGATTGATTGTCCATACTCAAAATATCTGCTTCCAATGACTCGCGAAAGCAGGGCGCGGGAGAATCTATAAGAAGAACCGGAAGCCCCAGATCACAGATCATTTTACTGTAGTTATAATCAAACATTTCAATACAGGCAATACCGGCGGTACGTTCTCTTGAAAATGATGCGGGAAGCGTCAGGGAATCTACCTCGTCGGAAAGAACCCGGTGCATAGTCAGCGTGTATCCAAGCGCTGAAAGTTCTTTTTGAAATTTGTCCAGCATAACGGTTGCAAAGTGGGAGTTTCCTATAATGTTGGCAAAAAACAGTGCAATTTCATCCTTTTGTTTGGGTGTAGAAAGCGTGAGTATAGGTTTGGATGAATCAGTTACTGTTACATATGAAAATTGCTTGTAACCCATTTCTGCTGCTTTCTTTAGTACTTTATCCCGGGTTGAATCAGCCAGAATACCAGTGTTATTGATTGCCTTTGAAACGGTATTGCGAGAAATACCAAGTTCGTCTGCGATATCTTGAATAGTAACTCTTGTGCTCATACAAGCCTCCTTTTTGCTTTTAAAATTGAGGTATATTATACAGGCTTATTTTCATAAGAGCTGTAGATTACTGTTTGTTTCTATAACTACAATTCCATTATAATGCACAAACATCTATGTGTCAAATGTAAAAATATGAAATAGTCTATTTTGTAATCATAATTAATCTTTTTTAGGGCGGTTTGTACAGAATAATAGAAATGTAAAAAAATAATTATGCAAATGCAATATAAAATATTGACTAAATGTAAAATTAGTAGTATAAAAATAATAGGCAAATCTCAATACATATTTTACAAATGCACAAAATAGGCGTATGGGAGGAGGGGGATGAGAGTAGGCAGATGCATAAGATGGAAGGGATTTGACAGAAAGGAGGAACATATGAAAACTAATTCAAAAACTGTTGCAAATGGAAAGCAGGGGAACACAGATGCAGGATTACACAATACACTCGTGTATATCAGACAGCACTGGCAGCTTTATTTGATCTTTTTAATGCCGGCAGTATTGCTGACTCTGGTTTTCAAATACGCGCCTATGAGCGGTATTCTGATTGCCTTTCAGGATTACAATCCATTTAAAGGCGTTTCTGGAAGCGAGTGGGTAGGGCTGAAGCATTTTACAAGGTTCCTGCACTCCCCTGACTTTATGAGCTATCTCGTAAATACTTTAAAGCTGAGTGTATACAGCCTGCTGTGGGGATTTCCGGTTCCTATTATACTGGCGCTCTTGTTAAATCGAATCCAGAGTACAGGGATTAAGAAAAAGATACAGTTAGTACTTTATCTGCCAAACTTTGTATCAGTCATTGTACTTTGTGGTATTGTCCGGATTTTTCTGTCCGTAACGGGTCCGGTAAATCTTTTATTAGGAACTGATATTAATTTTATGACAATGCCGGAGGCATTTCGTTCTATTTACATCATCAGCGGTATCTGGCAGGGAGCAGGCTGGGCTTCCATCATGTACACGGCTTCTTTATCCAATGCAAGTCAGGAGTTAAGGGAGGCGGCGGTTATGGACGGGGCAAATATCCTGCAACAGATCCGTACGGTAGAATGGCCTGCAATTAAGGATATGGTAGTGATCCAGTTTATTCTACAGGCGGGAAATATTATGAGTATCGGCTTTGAGAAGGCCTATGCATTGCAGACAGATTTGAACCTTCCGGCTTCTGAGATTATCGCGACTTATGTATATAGAAAAGGTTTAATTGACGGGGATTACAGTTTTTCAACGGCGGTTGGCTTGTTCAATACTGTAATTAATGTCATTCTTCTGATTGCCGTAAATAAAATCGTGGCGAAGATGAATGACGGACAGGGATTATAAGGAGGTGCATGCGAAATGAAGAAAAAGAGTGTATTTAAAAGATATTCCAGGCAGGATAAGCTGCTTTTGACAATCGGGTATGTGCTTTTGGGTTTATTCGTGATTGCAATTATTGTGCCAATGATCTACATTATCGTGGCATCCTTTATGGATCCAATTACGCTGCAGAATAAAGGAATTACATTTGATTTCAGCAAATGGACAACGACGGCTTATGAACGTGTTATGACAAACAGCCAGATTTGGATAGGTTTTAAAAATGCGATTGTTTATTCTGTAATGTTTACGGTTGTTTCTGTAGTAGTTACGCTTCTGGCGGCTTATCCTCTATCAAGAGCAGACTTTAGGGGGAAAGGATTTTTTAATGTTTTATTCATGATTACCATGTTTTTCGGCGGCGGCCTGATTCCTACATACTTGGTAGTGAGCAGCCTGGGACTCGTTGACAGTATGTGGGCAGTCATTCTCCCGGGAGCGTTCAGCGTCTGGAATATGACGATTGCAAGAACCTATTATAGAGGGATTCCTCAGGAACTCCGGGAAGCGGCAGACGTGGACGGTGCGAGTGAACTGACATTTTTCTTTAAAATCCTGCTTCCGGTATGTACGCCTGTAATTGCGGTGCTTACTTTATGGCAGTTTGTTGCAATGTGGAATAGCTATTTTGATGCGATGATTTACCTGAATGATTCTGCAAGGCAGCCGCTGCAGTTGGTGTTGCGATCTATACTGATTCAGAATCAGCCGGAATCCGGGATGATTTCAGATATGCAGAGTACGGCGGCGCGGGCACAGTTAGCTGAGCTTTTGAAATATGCAACCATTATTATTTCCAGTTTACCGCTTTTGATCATGTATCCGTTTTTCCAGAAATATTTCGACAGCGGAATCATGGCTGGCGCTGTAAAAGGTTAAGCGGAAACAGGTAAGGAGGCAGATTATGAAATATAAATATGGAAAGCGAATAATAGCGGCAGCGCTTGTGGCAATTATGGCGGTTTTACTTGCAGGCTGCGGAGGCAAAAAAGAGATTAATGATGGAACATTCCGTCCAGTAGATGAGGCGGAGCTTCAATTTCCCCTGAAGGAAAAGACAACTCTGTCAGGAATGATAAGTTATCCTGCCAACACAGAATCAGAGCCGAATAATAGGACAATCTTTAAGCGGCTTCAGGAACAGACCAATGTAGAAATTGACTGGACGGCAATTCAGGCAGACCAGTGGGCAGATAAGATATCTTTGAATATGTCAGATCCGAATAAATTGACAGATTTTATATTTACTGCTGGATTTACAGATAGTAATCTGCTAAGATATGCAGAGTACGGAGCGATTATTCCGCTGGAGGAATATATTGACTCCTATATGCCGAATCTGAAATCTGTTTTCGACAAATATCCGGAATACAGGGTTATGTGTACGGATGTCAACGGTCATATCTGGGCGCTGCCATGGATTGAGCAGCTTGGGTCTGGAAAAACGGCAATCCAGACAATTGATAATATGAGCTTTATCAATAAGAAATGGCTGGATTTTCTGGATTTGGAAGTACCGGAAAATGTGGATGAATTTGAAGAGGTTCTGATTGCATTTCGTGACCATGGAGCGGAGCTTCAGAAGGAATTTGGGATAGAAGGAAGTATCATTCCGATGTCCTGCATCATAAATGACCCCGGACAGGATCCCGCAGTATTGATTAATGGATTCGGCGAGGGCTACGGCGATGCGGACAAAGACAGACATATCGTGGTCACGGATAACCGGGAGGTTATTTGTAGTGCCGTACAAGATGGCTATAAGGCGGGAATTGAGTGGCTGCACAAGCTGTATGAGGAGAAGCTGATCGATCCGGAAGCCTTTACACAAGAGTGGTCTACCTATGTATCGAAAGGAAAATCAGGGCGCTACGGAGTCTGCTTTAGCTGGGATGTGGGAAATGTTGATAATCTGAATGACTGGGTGCCGCTTCCGGTTCTGACGGCAGATACAAGGAATCTGACGCCTACCAACGGTTCTTTTACCAGTGGATTCGACCGCGGACGCTGCGTGGTTACTTCGGTAGCAGAGAATCCGGCGCTGGTATGCGCATGGCTTGACCAGATGTATGCGCCGATGCAGTCGCCGCAAAATAACTGGGGAACATACGGTGAAGACGACGATTTTGATATTTTTGAAATGGGTAAAAATGCCGATGGAGAAGACATGCTCAAACATGCACCACTGGGAGATGCTTCTCCGGTAGAGGTAAGAGAGGCGGAAGCAGTAGGCGGGCCGCTGGCAGTTCTGGATGAGTATTACGGTGTATATGTAACCTGCCCGGATGATGCACAGTACCGTCTTGACTGGATAGAAGAATATTATACCCCCGATATGCATAGGGAGTATGTATATCCAAATATATTTATGAGCCGTGATGATACAGAGACGTTATCCAATTTACAGGCGGATATTAAAAAGGCAATCAATGCAAAAAAAGCAGACTGGATTATGAATGGATTTACCGATAAGGATTGGAACAAATATCTGGAAGATCTGGAAGCATACGGACTGAGTGAATATCTTGAGCTGTTCCAGACTTATCTGGATTCTTATTATGAAAGTACAGGAAAATAAGTAATAGGAATTATAGTATTTAGATGAAAGGGAATGTGATTATGACAAGTCAGACGCTGCGTGAAGCGAGAAAATACGAAGAAGCTTTTGGAAAGTTGATTAAAGAAGAGGAAAGACCGGATTTTCATCTGTCTCCACGTACAGGCTGGATGAATGATCCGAATGGATTTTGCTATTATAAAGGAAAATATCATATGTTCTACCAATATTATCCTTATGAATCCAAATGGGGGCCGATGCATTGGGGACATGCGGTAAGCAATGATCTGCTGCACTGGGAATACCTCCCTGCCGCGCTGGCTCCGGACGAGACTTATGACAGGGACGGATGCTTTTCCGGAAGCGCCGTAGAACTGCCGGATGGCCGTCAGCTGTTGATGTATACAGGCGTGGTGAAGGAGCACCAGAAACATGACATTTACAGAGAAGTGCAGACACAGTGCATCGCGGTAGGTGACGGAATAGATTATGAAAAGTATACGCAGAATCCGGTGCTGGATGAAAAAGATTTGCCGGAAGGAGGAAGCAGGTTTGATTTCCGTGACCCAAAGATGTGGAGAAGAGCAGACGGCACATATGCCTGCGTGATAGGAAACCGTCCGGAAGATGGAAGCGGACAGATTCTGCTGTATACCAGCGGGGATGGTTTTCATTGGGATTTCCAGAGCGTATTAGTGTCTAACCATAACCGGTTCGGAAAGATGTGGGAATGTCCGGATATCTTTGAACTGGATGGGAAATGTGTGCTGCTTGCCAGTCCCCAGGATATGCTTCCAGAAGGGTTTGAATATCATAATGGAAACGGAACGCTCTGTCTGTTGGGTGAGTTTGACGAGGAAACAGGTACCTTTCATGAAATACATAATCAGTCCATTGACTATGGCATCGATTTTTATGCGCCTCAGACAGTATTGACGCCGGATGGCCGAAGGGTTATGATTGGATGGATGCAGAACTGGGATTCCTGTAGCATACGTCCGCCGGAGGCACCGTGGCTCGGTCAGATGAGCCTGCCAAGAGAACTGTCTATAAAAAATGGCAGGCTGTACCAGAAGCCGATCAGGGAGCTGGACGGAATGCGCCGTAATAAAGTGGATTACAATGACGTGACGGTCTCAGGAATAGTCAGGCTTGATGGAGTGGCAGGAAGAATAGTCGATTTGGAACTGACCGTCCGTCCGTTTGATCTACAGAATCCATATCAAAAATTTGCCATACGGTTTGCACAAAATGACAGGTATTATACTGCGCTTAGCTTCCGGCCAAGAGAGTCGATCCTTAAGGTGGATCGGAAATTCTCTGGTTCTAGAAGAGCCATAATCCATCAGCGCCGCAGTCTTGTAAATACAACAGACGGAGAATTAAAACTGCGGATTATCTTAGACCGGTTCAGTGTGGAAGTCTTTGTGAATGACGGGGAACAGGTATTGTCGGCAACGATGTATACGAAACAGGAAGCGGAAGGTATTTCGTTTTTTGCGGATGGAACGGCGAATATTGATGTTGTGAAATACGATTTAGCGGCTGACTAGACAGCTTTAAGGAGGGGACGCGGCTTTTGCGGCTGTGTCTCTTTTCTTTTTGTGCCACAACAGTATTGTTAAGCCCTGAAAGGGATTTTGGATAAAGAGAGGAGGTTTGCGTTTGGATGAAAGCTTATTTATTTGTTACAAAGATTAGGATACAGTCGGCTTTGGCCTATCGGTTCAATGTCATTTCTACCATATTGATCCAATGTCTGCTAATGTTTGCTATGGCATGTTTCTGGAAGGCGGCTTACGGCGGAACAGGGGTGGTGTCGGGAACTGGGGAACAGGATATGCTTACTTATACCATGATATCCATTATCATGGGCAATCTGCTGACTATGGGAGTGGAAGGACGGATCGAGGGAAGTGTCCGAACTGGAAGCGTGGCACTTGATATGTTAAAGCCGGTGAATATTTATGGAATTTATTTGGCAGAGGATCTGGGTGATATGGCAGTTGCCTTTTTTCAGATCGCTGTTCCGCTGCTTATTATTGGTTCTGTAATGTTTGGATTCCCGGCGCCTGCATCTTTTGTCTGCTTTATAATCTTTCTCTTAAGCTTTTCTATTGGATATTTTATTAACTGGATATTGGCCGGGCTTCTGGGAATGTGTGCTTTCAGGGTAATTAGCATGGGACCGATAAGGAATGTGAAAGGGTTTATTATGAAGCTGCTTTCTGGCAGTGTCATTCCTCTCTGGTTCTTCCCGGATGGATTCCGAGTGTTTCTGGAGTTTTTACCGTTTGTGAACATCTATCAGCTTCCTCTTGGGATTTACATTGGCCGTTATACATTTGAGGAAATGTTCTGGCGCACAGCGCTTCAGATGTTTTGGTGCATGGTATTGTGGCTGATATTTCATGCCGCGCAAAAAAAGGCAGCTGCGGCTGTTTTGATTCAGGGAGGTTGATTTGTGATGCAAATAGTCAAATATCATGTATCGGTGGCGGCTACGCTGATAAGGCTTTCCATTCAGTCGCGGCTGGAATATCCGTTTATGCTGATCGGCCATGTGCTTGCTAATTGTGTTCAATGGGTAGCGGGGTTTGCTGCCATTAAGTTCGTAGTGGATTCCTTCGGCAGTTTAGGAGGATGGGGCTATGAGAGTCTGGCGTTTTTATATGGGATGTCTGTCTTAAGCCATGGGCTTGCGGTGATACTCTTCATCCAGACGTGGTATATGGCCTACTGTGTGGTTGAGGGAGAATATGATATGTTTTTGCTGCGGCCTATGGGAGTGCTTTTTCAGTTTCTGTTCGAGGATTTCAATTTAATCGGCATCACTGATATGATCCCCGGATTGATGGTGTTTTTTTATGGCTGCGCAAAGGTACATATAACGATGACATTCGCGAATATCTCCATGATTCTGTTTGCTTTGATTGGAGGAACACTGATCAGAGGCGCAGTTTGGATTTTCTGCGGTTCCCTGTCTTTTTGGACAAAGAGTACGGCGAATTTTACGGATATGGTAGGAGCGCTTTTTGAACGGGTGTCTATGTACCCGCTTACGATATATCCGAAATGGGCGCAGGTGATATTTACGTATCTCCTGCCTCTGGCATGGATAACCTTCTATCCTGTAAAGGGGATTCTGGGAATGGAGGGAAGCGTTATTCCAGTTCCTATGGCGGCTATCAGTCTGGGGGTGGGAGCAGTCATGTTTGTACTGAGCTGCGGTCTATTCCGCCTTGGGATGCACAGATATGAAAGTGCAGGAAGCTAATGGTAACGCAGCATACGGCGGACGAATAGTAATAGTTGCTTTTTATATTGAATAAAACAGGAGAATTTTCATGAATATTATCAAAGTCAATCATTTGGTGAAAGAATATAAAAAGATAAAAAAAGAAAAAGGACTGAAAGGCGCGGTGAAAAATCTCTTTGTGCAGGACATAGAATATGTCCGGGCAGTGGATGATATTTCCTTTGGGATTGAAAAAGGAGATATCGCAGCCTATATCGGTCCTAATGGTGCTGGAAAGAGTACGACAGTAAAGATGCTCTCTGGCATTATGCAACCTTCCAGCGGCGAGATTCTGATTAACGGTATGTCGCCGCAGAAGGAGCGTAAGAGGGTAGTGAGGAATCTGGGCGTTGTATTCGGGCAGCGCAGCCAGCTGAATTGGAATCTTCGTCTGGGCGAAACTTATGATCTGCTGAAGCGCATTTACCAAATTGATGATGCCCTCTATGAAAAGAATGTAAAAATGTTGGATGAAATCTTTCAAATTAGTGAATTTATTGATACTCCAGTGCGTCAGCTCTCCTTGGGACAGCGGATGCGGGGCGATCTGGCGGCGGCTATGCTTCACTCTCCCGAAATCCTCTTTCTTGATGAGCCGACCATAGGACTTGATGTGGAGGCCAAATATTCCGTTCGGAAATTTATCAAGGAAATTAATGCGCGCAATAAGACAACTATCATTCTGACAACTCACGATCTGGGCGATGTTCAGGAGCTGTGCAGACGCTTGATCATTATAAATAACGGAAAGATTATTGAGGATGGTTCACTGGATGAATTGGCGGACAGAATTGCCCCATACCGCCGCCTGATCATTGATTTTTATCATCCTGCCGTTGTCCGGCATCCAAAAGCAGAATTGATCTCTGTGGATGAAGCGAGAGCCGTCTATAAATTCAGGAAGGATGAGATTACTGCCGCCCGGCTGATTGAGGATATTTCCCGCACTGCGCCGATTAAAGAAGTAGGGCTGCAGGAGGCGAAGATTGACGACATTATAAGAACAGCATACCACGCAGGGCAAGCGTAAATATCATTGATAGACGATGATATAGATACTATAATAATATTAGATATATATAACGCAATTACAATTTGATGAGGAGTTAACAGGAGATGAAATTAAAAAATGTATTGATTGTTGTGAAAGATATCGAAAAATCAAGGCAGTTTTATCACGACTTGTTTGGTCTTGAAGTGGTGCTGGACAATGCTGGTAATATGATTCTGACAGAGGGTCTTGTGCTTCAGGACGAAAAAATTTGGAAAGGATTTCTCGAGAAGGATATTATTCCGGAGAGCAATTCCTGCGAGCTGTATTTTGAAGAAAGAGATATAGAAGCGTTTTCCCAAAAGCTCGAAAAATTGTATCCTTCCATTCGATATGTCAATAGGCTTATGACTCATAGCTGGGGACAGAAGGTTATTCGTTTTTATGATTTTGATGGTAATTTAATTGAGGTGGGGACACCGGTGTACTATAGCGCCGGACAGAGCTTATCAGACAGTGATGGGACCGCGTGGAAAAACGAAATTTTGGGAGAAGAAATATGAGAAATGTTAATTTATTTATTGCGATGAGCCTTGACGGATATATAGCAGATAATAAGGGCAGTGTCGATTGGCTGGAAGGGCAGGACAGCGATAATGAGAGTATTGACACCTATTCTGAGTTTGTAAAGAATATTGATACGATTTTGATGGGATGGAATACATATCATCAAGTTGTTACTGAGCTTTCGCCTAAGGAGTGGGTATATAACGATTTTACAACCTATGTAATCACACATAAGGAACAGATTTCCTCTGAAAAAATTCGATTTACAAATATGAATCCTGCCAGCTTAGTAAAAAAGCTGCAAAAAGAAAATGGAAAAGATATATGGATATGCGGCGGAGCTGATCTTGTGAGGCAGTTAGTAAATGAAGACTTGATTGACTGCTATTATATTACTATAATTCCAACACTTTTAGGTTCTGGTATCCGGCTTTTTGAAAATATGAAACATGAGATTAAGCTGAGATTACTTCGATCACAGTCATATAATGGCATGACAGATTTAATCTATGCACGAAGATAACTTGGAATTAGAAAATGTTGTTGTGCGTCAGAAGGAGTTTGGCCGCAGAAGGAGCAGAGTTGGAATGGATAAATATCATAATTTGATATCAGATGCTATGGCAGAGTATCAGAGTGATGAAGAAGTAAAGGATTTTGATGAAGAAATTGAGAGAGAATATGTAGATTACATGCTTCGTCAAATACATGTTTGATAAGGAAAGCAGGATCCCGCTTTGAGGGAATCCTGCAGAGTAATGCCGCAAAGAAGGGAAATGTAATGGATATGAAAATGTATGCACTGGTCAGGGAGTGATGCTTGTTAATATCTCAGCTTTATATTGGATAAGGATACATTCGCTTTATATCCTTTCGTGTGAAGCATATATTCCATTCCATTTTTGGCGAGGTCGATATGGTTCTGGGGCGCGACCATGATTTCTTCAATAGGAAGATTTTTATCACTTAAGGGAATTTCAATATAGGGGAGCATAAAACCGTCTTTTGCACGGAAATTTACCACGGTATCCTTCTGTTTTTTGAAGATAAACCGGTATTCCTGTTCCTCTGCGAAGCCCTCATGCTTGAAAAACATGGCATAGACTTCTACTGTCCGCTGGAACTTCCTGCATGCTTTCTGGTAGATTTCATCCTGCCTGTTTTGATTTCCAAGCTCAAGAATGTCATCCAAAGGCATCCGTAGAAGATTTGGCAGATAATTGCAGATGTTTTTCCGGATTAGCTGCAGCTGCTGTTTCGTATTGTAAACAACCAGCCCATGATAGGCAATCTCAGCCGCTTCTTCTATTCTTGTAATGATATCATTGCTTCGGAAACCGATGTTATATCCGGTCTTATTGGCAAATTCTGACCACATGGTAATGCTGTCACGGCATTTGGAAAAGGAAAGTACAAAATATTCCCGCTTTTTATCGGCTTCAGCATAAATCGAATCCTCAAGAAACATATCCTTTAATTCGGGATTTTTAATAGTTTCCCGGCATACTTTATCAATGATTCCCTGAATATGGGAAAATTCATTGGGGTCGTTTAAGAAATCACTCTTGGTTGCCCAAAAACAGTTGTGATTTATGATGCCGTTTACACCGTTGCTCTTGGTATAGTGATATAGAATACTGCCTTTTTCCGCTTGCTGAAGCTTTACCTGTCTTCCAGACATGTTATAGTCCCCCTTTTGCTGTTGTATTATAGAAGATTAATTTAAATCTCGGAATCCGTCTGGCGGATGAAACGTACGCCAAAGCGAGTGCCTGCTATTATTATAGTCGAAGGAACAGGAATGAAGCAACGGCTAATTTTTATGGGAGCTGTAAATACTTGACATGTGTTGTCGGGGGTTAGTATAATAATGAAAATTCCATTTGAGACATATAATGGAATTGCTGGGTGAAGAAATAAAGGCTCAAATCATACTGCCCAATTCCTTTGGGGATGATGAGATAGGTATAAAATGACTGCTAATTATATTGCGGTTTATTATGGAATCAGTGCACAGCAGGCAATGCAGGCATTGAAAGAGCAGGCGGCAGATAACGATAACATTTCACTATGACCTCATACCCCTATGTTTTTGCCAATGAACAGCTTGATGATTGTCTTGGCCGTATTAAGGATTATGGAGAAAATGATGATGAAAAAGAAAATACAGGTGATAGGAGCAGTATGTATGGGCATGCTCTGCGGTATCGGTGTATATGCCGGATTCCGCTATCAGCATACCTCTGCCGAACGGCCGGAGAATGCGTATGGTCCGGCTGTCCGGCAGATCCAAAGCTCCGTTGATAAAGACCAGGATGGGATTGATGATCAGACGGATATTCTTCAGGAAGCCTTGAAGTATGTTTCTACGAAGCCGAAATATAAGAGCAGATACTATGAGACAGGGTATCCGGATGATAAATACGGGGTATGTACGGATGTAACGGCCAATGCATTAAAGCATGCAGGTTACGATGTGATGGAGCTGATCCAGAAGGATATTGAGGAGCATCCAGATGATTATGATATTGAGGAGCCGGATATTTATATTGATTTCCGGCGTGTAAAAAATCTCAAGGTATATTTTGCTAATACGGCGGTCAGCCTGACGCTGGATCTGTCAGAGATTGAGCAGTGGCAGGGCGGCGATATTGTTATTTTTAAGAATCATATTGGTATTGTATCTGACCGAAGGAATGAAAGAGGGGTGCCTTATGTCATACACCACAATGATCCGTGGCAGGCTGCCTATGAACAGGATATTCTGGAGAGCAGGGATGATATAGCAGGGCACTATAGAATATCCGAGTAAGCATTGATGGTTTGGGACATAGTACAAGCTGTTATATGAAAAGAAACTCCCCACTGCGGATGAGAACCGTTAGAGGGGAGTTTCTTTTTACTATTATTGGAATTATTTGAAATGGCTTCTGATTAGTGCTTGGCGTAAATGGGTTCGCCTTTTACGCTGCGTTCAGGAGAAGAGTGGCCGTTATTCGGTACATCTTCCAATTTGCGGTTGCTGAGTGCCCCGGCTTCCATTGCATCTGCAAAATTGATCGGGTGATTGCGCATATGCACCTTAAGCAGCTCGAACAGGCGGAGTGTCGGACGCTTTGATTCGAGTACTCCTGACACGTCGATGCATTTACATCCGGTCTGTGAAGCTAATGTTTTCAGCCTCTGGTTAATCTGAAATGCAGCCTGGCTGTCGGATACGATTGGTACAATATAGATAGAAGCTTTTGTCTTTGTGTGGATCATGTAGAGCAGCCATTCGTATTTGGCGATAAAATTGTCAATATCTACGTTTTCATCAAGAATATCGATATCTCCCATATTTACGAAAATCTTGCGCGGGTTCAGGTCGAACAGACATACCTTCAGGTAGCTTTCGATGTGGTCAATGCGCACGTTTTTGATGCTCCGGTTATAGATTGGCTCTGTAATGCGGAAAGCCTGCGTTAATTCGCCGACCGGCAGGTTTGCGAATGTATTAGAGCCAAAAAGTACAACACCGCCTGCTTCTGTAATACTGTTTAATTCACGGTAAGTTTCCATTTCGTCCTCTCCTTGATTATGAATCGATGGTTTGATAGGTGCGGCAGCTTCTGCCGGATTGTCATTTCCTGATAATTGGCGGCTCAGCTTGGCATTTGCCGTTTTTTCCTGCTTGTCATAGCGGCGGTTGATAAAGTAGACAACCACATTGGCAGAGACAATTACCAGATTCAAAAGATATACGGCCAGCACATAATTGAACCGGTGGGTATAGATTTTAGCGGTGATTCCGGCAATGTATCCTGTAATAATAAGTAGTATAAACTGGAGGCTCATGTTTCTTGCTGATTTGGCCTTGATGTTTTTTGCCAGATTCATAGGCCAGGATAATCCGAAGCAGATCAGCATAGTAGATTCGAGAAGTTCAGCCATTTTCGTTTCCTCACTTTCTTTCACTCTCTTTTCTTGTTCCTCACATAGTGTAACATTGACTTATGATTACGTCTAATATATAATATTTATCAAAATCATAATGTTGATATTATGAATTGGAGAAGCGTGACAGGAAGTCTCCGTAAAATAGGAAAAAGAAGGATATGTAAAAAAGGTATCAAAAGAGAGGATGACAGAGATGGAACTGATGCAGATCCGGTATTTTCTGGAAACAGCGAGAACAAAGCATATGACGAACAGCGCGAAGAATCTGCATATTACACAGCCTGCGCTGACACAGGCAATCCGCCGGCTGGAGACGGATCTGGGCGTACCATTGTTCGCGGCAAAGGGGCGGAACATTGTGCTGACGGAATATGGGAAGTATTTACAGAAAAAATTAGAACCGCTGATGCGGCAGTTCGATGATATTCCAGAGCAGCTTAAGATGATGGTAGCGTTAGAAGGAGAGACTATACATATGAATGTGCTGGCGGCGTCGAGTCTTGTCATGGAGGCGATCATTGAGTATAAAAAGGAGCATAGGGATATTAATTTCCAGCTGCATCAAAATGTGGAGAGCGAGCTGTACGATATAGCGGTTACGACAAAATTATTTTATCAGGGCGGAGATGAGAAGAACAGCTTTGCCTGCGCAGAGGAAATATACCTTGCTGTGCCGGAAAATGCAAAGTACCGGAAAATGGAGTCTATCTGCCTTGTGGAGACTGCGGAGGAGGGCTTTATCAGTCTGCTGGGTTCAAGGGGATTCCGCTATATCTGCGACCGGTTCTGCCAGCATGCAGGGTTTACGCCTAAGATTATTTTCGAGAGCGATAATCCTGCCGCCGTCAAGAATATGATCGCGGCGAATATGGGGATCGGCTTCTGGCCGGAATTTACCTGGGGCAGCGCTGAGAGTGAGAATGTAAGGCTTTTAAAGATTGCGGAGCCGGTGTGCCAGAGAGATATTATCATTAACTATAACAGAAATAAAACGGATAATCGCAATGTGGTGGAATTTTTTGAGTTCCTGACAGAGTACTTCGAGGAGCGGAAGCGCTGTCATTGAGGTATAGTCTTTGACGAGATAAAGTAAGAATTATGGTAAAATAATAAAAGACAGTGCGTTAAGAAGGATGCACTGTCTTTTCTGCCCATCATATGATCCGGCGGCAGGTATGTCTGAAACCGCTATTCTTGGATATGCTTCTTTATTGCGGCAAAGGTCTCTGCGCTGATAACATGTTCAATCCGGCAGGCATCCTCGGCGGCTACCTTCGGGTCTACGCCGAGCCTGGCCAGCCATGCGGAGATAACCTGATGGCGCTCATAGATGCGTTCGGCAATTTCCCGGCCGGATTCCGTGAGAGTGATAAAGCCTTCCGGAGACACGATAATGTGCTCATTCTGACGAAGCTTTTTCATGGCGACACTGACGCTTGATTTCTTAAAATCCAGCTCTGCGGCGATGTCAACAGCACGTACAACCGGGCGTTTCTGGCTTAATATTAATATAGTTTCAAGATAGTTCTCGGCAGATTCGTTGATTATCATTTATAATACCTCTTATTCATTCTTTTCTTTGTATACCCTTATCCATTGAGGACATTCATTCTAAGGAAGCACTTTAATCAGTGTTTCCCTAAATTAAATATAGCATATTTAATCGGGAAGGGCAATGTCAATGAAGCGTTTGGCATTTCTAAAAAAAGTTCTTGACTTCTAATGCAAGTTAGCATATACTAACATTGATGGTGTTAGGAAAATCATCGGTTACGTCTATACTATTAATGAAGAAAAGAGGTTGGTCATGATGCCGCTTACTATGGCGAAAACGGGGGAGCCGCTTACGATTAAAAAAATCGGCGGAAAAGAAGATACCAGAAAGTTTCTTGAGAGTCTGGGTTTTGTCGCAGGAGGAGCAGTTACGGTGATATCTGATATACAAGGAAGCGTGATTGTGAATGTGAAGGATTCCAGAGTTGCCATAGGAAAGGATATGGCAATGAAGGTTATGGTTTAAACTAGAAGAAAGGAAGAGATGAAGGATGAAGACTTTAAGAGAAGTGGCCTGCGGTCAGACTGCGAAGGTAGCGAAGCTGACAGGCGACGGTCCGGTGAAGAGAAGAATTATGGATATGGGAATCACAAAAGGCGTTGATGTGTTTGTGAGAAAGGCAGCACCTCTTGGAGATCCAGTGGAGATTACGGTGAGAGGTTATGAGCTGTCCATCCGGAAAGCAGATGCTGAGATGATTTTTGTTGAATAATTTTTTGACCATGTGTTAGCAATGGCTTACCATGGAAAGTTTAGGCAAACTAATAGAAAAAAGGAGAGAGAAAATGTCAGTAAAGATTGCACTTGCGGGAAATCCGAACAGTGGAAAGACAACATTGTTCAATGCATTGACTGGTTCTAATCAGTTTGTTGGAAACTGGCCTGGAGTTACCGTAGAGAAAAAAGAAGGAAAATTAAAAGGTTACAAAGATGTGGTGATCATGGATCTGCCGGGTATCTATTCTTTGTCGCCTTATACTCTGGAAGAGGTTGTGGCAAGAAATTATCTGATCGGCGAGCGGCCGGATGCGATAATCAATATTGTAGACGGAACCAATATTGAGAGAAACCTGTATCTGTCTACCCAGATTATGGAGCTTGGGATTCCGGTGATCATGGCAGTTAACATGGCTGACCTTCTGGAGAAAAACGGAGATACGATACATACAAATAAGCTGGCTGAGAAGCTGGGGTGTGAAGTAGTGACTATTTCAGCTCTGAAGGGAACCGGGATTAAGGAAGCTGCTGAACGGGCAGTACAGCTTGCGGGGGCAAAGCAGGCGGCGGAAATGAAGCACGAGTTTTGCGCAAAAGCAGAGGAAATTATCTCTGCGGCAGAGTATAAATTAGAGGGTAAGGTTCCGGAAGCCCAGAAGCGGTTCTTTGCAATTAAGCTGTTAGAAAAGGACGATAAGATCGCTTCCCAGATGACGGCAGAAGTGGATGTGTCGGCAGAGATCAAAGAGATGGAAGAGGCGTTTGACGATGATACGGAAAGTATTATTACGAACGAGAGATATGTGTATATCTCGTCTATCATCGGAGAGTGTGTGGCTAAGAGCAAAAAGACGGAGCTGAGTACTTCTGATAAGATTGACCGTGTTGTGACGAACAGATGGCTGGCGCTTCCTATCTTTGCGGTGATTATGTGGATGGTATACTATGTGTCCGTTACGACGGTAGGCGCGTTTGTAACAGACTGGACCAACGACGTGCTGTTTGGTGATATTATTCCGCCTGCTATTGAGAATATATTGACAGCAATTAACTGTGCTGACTGGCTTCAAGGATTGATCCTTGACGGTATTGTGGCCGGTGTGGGAGCGGTTCTCGGGTTTGTACCACAGATGCTTGTGCTGTTTATTTTCCTTGCATTCCTTGAGTCCTGCGGATATATGGCCCGTGTGGCGTTTATTATGGATAGGATTTTCCGTAAGTTCGGACTTTCCGGGAAATCATTTATTCCGATGCTGATCGGAAGCGGCTGCGGTGTTCCCGGTATTATGGCTTCCAGGACAATTGAAAATGACCGTGACCGTAAGATGACAATCATGACCACTACATTTGTTCCGTGTGGAGCGAAGCTTCCGATTATCGCGCTGATTGCGGGAGCATTATTTGACGGAGCCTCATGGGTAGCGCCGAGCGCTTATTTTGTGGGAATTGCAGCAATTATCTGTTCCGGTATTATTTTGAAGAAGACGAAGATGTTTGCAGGAGACCCGGCTCCGTTTGTAATGGAGCTTCCGGCATATCATATGCCGACGGTTGGAAATGTACTTAGAAGCATGTGGGAGCGCGGCTGGTCCTTTATCAAGAAAGCCGGTACCATTATTCTTCTTTCCACAATTATTTTATGGTTCCTTATGAACTTTGGATGGATCAACGGTTCCTTTGGAATGCTGGAGGCAGAGGAATTAAACTACAGTATTCTTGCAAGTATCGGAAGCATCATCGCACCGATTTTTGCACCGCTTGGATGGGGCGATTGGAAGATGGCAGTTGCGGCAGTTACCGGTTTGATAGCAAAGGAGAATGTAGTAGGAACCTTTGGTGTCCTGTTTGGATTTGCAGAGGTTGCAGAGGAAGGAAACGAAATCTGGGGCCAGCTTGCAGGAAGCATGACGGCTGCAGCTGGATATTCTTTCTTAGTATTTAATCTTCTGTGCGCTCCTTGCTTTGCGGCTATGGGCGCGATCAAGAGAGAGATGAACAATGGTAAATGGTTTGCATTTGCAATTGGTTATCAGTGTCTGCTTGCTTACGTGGTATCACTGGTGGTTTACCAGATTGGAACCATGATTACAGGCGGCGGATTTGGAATCGGTACAGTTGCTGCTATAATCCTGATTGCAGGTTTCATTTATCTTCTGTTCAGACCGTACAGAGAAAGCAAGACTCTGAGTGTAAATATTAAGGGTATGGCAGGAGCAAAATAAATATGCTATGATATGGATGCTGGCGGCAGAATGGAAAAGGAGGTCAGCATCCATCTTATATTATGTTTTTCGGAAATGTTGTGGAGGATATTATGGGAACAGTTATCGTACTTATTGTTGTACTTCTTATGGTATATTTTGCCGCGAGAAGCGTGATCCGCGATAAGAAAGCCGGAAAATGCAGCGGCGGATGTGCAGGCTGCAGCGGAAGCTGTATGTGCAGCCAGACACAGGATAATCAGAAGAAATAGTTTTGTATTTTACAATTTCAATAGAATTCCTATTATTGCACCTGCCGCAATCCAAACCAGCGGGTGCAGTTTTCTACAGTATTTTATCTGCATGATCCCAAAAGAAGCCAGACAGATAAAGGCGCCCGGATAATCAATGCCGGTTATCTGGCTGCCGTTTGTGACGGACAGGGAAATTTTAACCAGCTCCCATACCGCATAGCCGATCAAGGCGGCAACTGCAGGACGGATGCCGTAAAAGGCGGCCTGTACCGCTTTGTTTTCGCTGAAATCAGCAAGGAATTTCGCTATTACCATAATAATGACCAGAGCCGGTGCGGTCAAGGCGAGAGTAGCGGTAATTGCACCGAAAACTCCGGCGGCGTTATAGCCTGCATAGGTTGCCATGTTGATACCTACCGGGCCGGGAGTGCTCTGGCTGATGGCAATCATATTGGTAAGCTCCGCCTTGGTATACCAATCATATCTTTCGGTAAGATCCATCAGGAAGGGGAGTGTTGCCATGCCTCCTCCGATGGCGAATAAACCGATTTTAAAAAATTCATAGATAAGCTGAAAGTAGATCATGCCTGTTTCGCCTCCCGTCTTTTTGCAATAATTCCTACGAGCGCGGAAGCGGCGACAACCAGTGCCAGAGGCACGGGAGTAAAGCTTGCAGTCAGGAAGCCTGTAAGGAATAAAAATACGCCGAGTTTATCTTTCACACCCTTTTGTGCCATAGTAACTACTGTCTGCATCATCATGGCGCAAACAAAAATCCTGATTCCGGCCAATGCATGCTGAACGGCAGGAAGGGTAATAAAACTCTTTAAGATCGATGCAATCAGGCAGATGATAAGCAGGGATGGAGAGACCATGCCGAGGGTGGCAGTGATGCCGCCTGGGATGCCGCCCTTCTGGAAGCCGACAAAGGTAGCTGTGTTGACGGCGATAATGCCGGGAGTGCACTGACCGATGGCATACATGTCAAGGATTTCTTCTTCTGTAACCCAGTGCTTTGACTCTACCAGCTCGCGCTTTAACATGGGCAGCATGGCAAGTCCGCCGCCGAAGGTGAGGGCGCCGATTTTAAAGAAGCTGATATATAGTTCCGCTAAAAGTTTTCCGGATGGCTTTGCATAATGTTTCTTCATGATGCATGTATTCCTTTTCTTCATAATTCGTTTTATTTCCTGATTTTATAAATTTGTCCTTTAAAGAAGTCCGGCCATGATCTGCGCGTAAATTTCCTGGCTTTTTTTCTGCCAGTTATTCGAGACTGTTTTGGCTTCTTCCTCGGAGGGAACTGTAATTGTCAGGTCGATTAGAGGCAGGGTGTTTTCCATGACCCGGCAGTGGACAGAATATTCCTGATTTGTGTTCCGGTAGTAATCGGCCTTTACAGATACTTCATTTTTCAGTTCGTACTGCTTTTCCCGCAGGTAATCATTTACATCCTGACGGATAGCATGCGATATATTTTTCCGAAATAATCCAATGGTTGAAGCCCCGTCTTCGGTCAGGTTATAGAGCGTCCGGTTACGGACAGGCTCCTCTTGAATGAAGCCGGCATCTATCAGCTCGGAGAGCGCCTGCTGGAGCTTAAAATAGGTGGTGTATTCCTTGTTTAACATAAAATCTGAAATCTGTGAGTTGGATAAGGGAAAGTCTACCCTGTCCAGCATATACAGGATAATCAATTTATAGAGAGTCAAAAGCTCTGCCATTGGAAATGCTCCTTCCCTGCCAGATATCCTGGCTTTTTAAATATGATTGAATCTGGTTTAATACAAACCGCTTATTGGCTGTCCAGCGGGGCTCGATCAGCAGTGGCTTAGGACCGTCTCCTGTGAGACGGTGGATAACGATGTCAGGACGCAGCCGGCTGATGCACTGGCCCAGAAGCATAAGATATTCCTTCAGCGTCATAACAGGGAAAGGGTGCTGCCGGTAATGACCGGCCAGATCAGTTCCCTCTAATATATGGAGAAGGGACAGCTTAATCCCCTGAATATCGAGACCGTTGAGATAGTCTATCGTGGCGAGCATGGCTTTGGTATCTTCGTCCGGGAGTCCTAATATGATATGGACAATAATGGAGATGCCGATGCTCCGCAGCTCTCGTACAGCCTGTTCAAATACCGGGAGTGCATAGCCGCGCCGGATAAAATCGGCGGAATCTGGATGAATGGTCTGCAGGCCGAGTTCGATCCAGACAGGCTTTTTGCATGACAGCTCTCCCAAAAGAGACAGAACCTCAGGAGGCAGACAGTCCGGTCTGGTTGCAACAGAAAGAATTTCCACGCCGGGATACCGGACCGCTTCCGTAAACATCTGCCTGAGCCGGGGGACAGGACCGTAGGTTCCGGTATATGCCTGAAAATACGCGATATAGCTGTCTCCCTGATATTTATCGGTAAGCAGCATTCTGCCTTCCTCCAGCTGTCTGGTGATAGACAGATTCCGGTCCCCGGCAAAATCCCCGGAGCCGCCTGCGCTGCAGAAGATGCAGCCGCCATATCCCAGCGTCCCATCCCGGTTCGGACAGGTCATGCCGCCGTCTAAAGCGATTTTATAAAGCTTTTTTCCATAGGTTTCCTTTAAATAATAGTCCAGAGAATAATAGCGTTTTTCTCCCCAGCGGTTTCCTGGCTTAGGGACCGTCTGGACGGAATTGTTATAGGTATCTGACATATCAGATTAAATTCTTGACAGCCCGGCTGACAGCCTCGGCAACCCGCGGGTCAAATGGCTCCGGCAGGATGTTGTCTGCATGAAGCTCGTCTTCCGGTACAAGGCCTGCGATCACATGGGCGGCGGCAAGCTTCATCTCTTCGGTAATCTGCGGGGCGCGTCCTTCCAGAGCGCCTTTGAAGATACCCGGAAATGCTACTACGTTGTTTACCTGATTGGGGAAATCACTGCGCCCGGTACCGATTACTTTGGCGCCGGCTTTCTTGGCCAGATCCGGCATGATCTCCGGCACGGGATTCGCCAGTGCAAAAAGGATCGCATCCTTATTCATGGAAGCCGCCATTTCCTCTGTCACAATACCCGGTGCGGAGACTCCGATAAAGATATCTGCCCCCTTCATGGCATCGGCAAGTGTACCCTGTTTACCGGATGAATTGGTAACCTCCGCCATTCTCTTCTGCATCCAGTTGAGCTTTGCGGAATCCTTGCTCATGATCCCCTTGGAATTGCACATGGTGATATCCCGGAAGCCGTATTTAAGCAGCAGCTTGGCGATCGCGACTCCGGCGGCGCCTGCTCCGCTCATAACTACTTTGGCGGTTTCCTTCTTCTTGCCGGTGATTTTCAGGGCATTGATGATTCCTGCCAGAACAACAATGGCAGTACCGTGCTGGTCATCGTGGAATACCGGGATGTCCAAAAGCTCTTTTAGGCGTTTCTCGATTTCAAAGCACCGGGGCGCGCTGATATCTTCCAGATTGATCCCGCCGAATGCAGGGGCGATATTTGCCACGGTACGTATGATTTCTTCCGTATCCTGTGTGTTCAGGCAGATGGGGACTGCATTGACGCCGCCAAATTCCTTGAACAGGACAGCCTTACCTTCCATGACAGGCATAGCCGCAAGGGCACCGATATTGCCAAGGCCTAAGACAGCGCTTCCATCGGTTACCACAGCTACGGTGTTTGCTTTCATAGTATAGGTATAGGCGGCTTCTCTATCCTGTGCAATTGCCTTACATGGCTCGGCTACGCCGGGAGTATAGGCAATCGCCAGATCCTCTCTTGTATTGACATGGGATTTGGCTATAGTTTCTATTTTGCCATTCCAATCTTTGTGCATCTGTAATGCTAGCTCATTTGTTGTCATAATGACCACCTTTTTCTGATATTTTCTTTCATTAATTTGACTCTGATATCATAGCATTCTTATCAGGCTAAGTCAAACTCGAAGTTGGTATAAGACTACAGCCAGACCCGGCGGGCATCAGATCTGACAAGTAAACTGGAAAAAATAGTTTGCAAAATATGGGAATTCATGTATAATATAATAAGTATATATTTCAAATGAGTCAGTTCCGGCTGCTATTCCCAATGCAATAGATAATATGACGAATTGAAGAAAAGAAAGGAATTATTTTATATTATGATGAGAGAGAAGTATGAGTCTCTGCCTTTGGCTACGTTAAAAGATCTGGCTAGGGCAAGGGAGATTCCTGGTATTTCAGGAATGAAGAAGGCTGAGCTTATTGAGCGTATGCTGGAGGAGGATATCCGTGATAAGGAGCGTTCAGCGAATACCGGAGATAAGGACAAGCAGGAGATCCATGATATTGATAAGCTTGACAGTGGTGTTACAGCGAATGGAATTCTGGAGGTTATGGCGGACGGATTCGGATTTATCCGGTGTGAGAATTATCTTCCGGGGGAGAATGACATTTATGTGTCGCCGTCCCAGATCCGCAGATTTAATTTGAAGACCGGGGATATCTTGGAGGGGAATACCCGGATCAAGACCCAGCAGGAGAAGTTTAGCGCGCTGCTATATCTGACCAAGGTAAACGGCATTCATCCGGGCATTGCATGCAGGAGGCCGAATTTTGAGGATCTGATTCCGATCTTCCCTAATGAGCGTCTTTCCCTGGAGTGCGGGAAGACAAGCACTGCTATGCGGATTATGGATTTGATGTCCCCGATTGGAAAGGGACAGAGAGGAATGATCGTATCCCCGCCGAAGGCAGGTAAGACGACGCTGCTGAAGCAGGTGGCGCTGTCTGTGAGACGGAATAATCCGGAGATACATCTCCTAATTCTTCTGATAGATGAACGTCCGGAGGAAGTGACGGATATTAAAGAGGCGATTGAGGGAAAGAATGTGGAGGTCATCTACTCTACCTTTGATGAACTGCCGGAGCACCACAAGCGGGTATCGGAGATGGTGATCGAGCGTGCTAAGAGACTGGTTGAGCACGGCAAGGACGTTATGATCCTCTTAGACAGCATTACGAGGCTTGCAAGAGCCTATAATCTGACAGTATCCCCTTCCGGAAGAACCTTATCAGGAGGTCTTGATCCGGCGGCTCTCCATATGCCGAAGCGGTTTTTCGGCGCCGCGAGAAATATGCGCGGGGGCGGAAGCCTGACCATATTGGCAACTGCGCTGGTTGATACAGGGAGCAGGATGGATGATGTGGTTTATGAGGAATTTAAGGGAACCGGCAATATGGAGCTTGTTCTGGACAGGAAGCTTTCAGAGAAGCGGATGTTTCCGGCTATTGATATTCCGAAATCCGGCACCAGAAGAGATGACCTTCTGCTTACGAAGGAGGAACAGGAAGCAGTGGACTCTATGAGACGGGCAGTCAACGGTCTTCGGGCAGAAGAGGCGGTGGAGAATATCCTGAATATGTTTGCGCGGACAAAAAATAATCAGGAGCTGATCCAAATGGTAAAAAAGACAAAATTCATCTAGACATAGATGGGATTTTATGATACAATTACAACGCTGTTTATGAAACGAAATTAATAAAGCGCAGTGCGCGGCGAAAATAAAGAAGAGGTGAATTGAAATGAGAGAAGGAATACATCCAGCATATCATCAGGCAACTGTAACATGTAACTGTGGAAACACATTTGTGACAGGTTCTACAAGCGAGGATATCCACGTGGAAATCTGCTCCAAGTGCCATCCGTTCTACACAGGTCAGCAGAAAGCTGCACAGGCTCGCGGACGTGTGGATAAGTTTAATAAGAAATACGGACTGGATAAATAAGTCAGCAGGTGCAGGGTTGAGGTTTCTGAAATCTCAACCCTTTCTGTTGCTATGTATTGGAAGGAACCTGCCTGTGGCAGATTCCATAAGTATTTGAGGTAAGAGATAATGAAATCTTCAAACATCGGCGGTCAGGCCGTGATGGAAGGTGTCATGATGAAAAACAAGGATGAGTATGCCGTTGCGGTGAGAAAAAGTGATGGAGACATTGTTGTTAAGAAGGATACCTGTCACAGTATTGTGAAAAATCATATGGCGTTGACGAAGATACCCTTTATCAGAGGGATTTTTAATTTTATAGATTCCATGGTGATCGGAATGAAGACCCTTATGTATTCTGCTTCCTTTTTTGAGGAAGGAGATGCAGGAGAAGGCGCTGCTACGGAGGAAGAGGCGGCAAAGAATGAGAAGAAGGAAGAGCTTTTGATGACCGGGACGGTGATTGTATCGGTGATTATGGCAGTTGGTATTTTCATGGTGCTTCCCTATTATCTGTCAAGTCTTTTGAAGAATCTGATTCCTTCCTATAATATAAGGACAGTTATCGAAGGCTTTATCAGGATTGGGATTTTTGTCGTATATATTTTGTTGATTTCCAGAATGGAGGATATTCAGAGATTGTTCCAGTATCATGGAGCAGAGCATAAATGCATTAATTGTATTGAACATGGTCTATGCCTGAATGTGGAGAATGTACGAATCAGTTCCAGACAGCATAAGCGCTGCGGTACCAGCTTTATATTCTTTGTGCTGATTATTAGTATCTGCCTGCTGATGATCGTCCGGGCAGAATCGCCCCTGATGAGAGCGGCGGTCCGGATAGCGCTGCTTCCGGTGATTGCGGGTATATCCTATGAGATTCTGAAGCTGGCAGGGCGCAGTGAGAATCCGATCGTTAATCTGCTCAGTAAGCCGGGGCTTGCAATTCAAAAGCTGACGACCAAAGAGCCGGATGACAGTATGATCGAGGTTGCCATACAGGCAGTGGAGGCTGTCTTTGACTGGCAGGAATTTGAGCGGGAAAATTTCAGCCGGGATGGAAACGAAGCGTGGGAGGAAGGATAAGAATGAGACGCGGACAGACAGGACGGAAAGTAAAAGGATAGAATAGGGAGCAGACGGGTATGAATCTGAGGGAGGCCAGAGAAATCGGAGAAGGGGCGCTTAAGGAAGCCGGGATTGGCGATGCGTCTGCGGATGCCAGACTGATGCTGGAATGGGTGACGGGGGCTTCTATGACGGAATATGCGCTGAACCCCTTCCGAAAGCTGACTGAGGAGCAGGAAGCTGTTTATCTGGATTTGATCGGGAAGCGCAAAATGCGGATTCCCCTGCAGCATCTTACCGGAGAGCAGGAGTTTATGGGGTTTTCCTTTCAGGTGAATCCGGGTGTGCTGATTCCGAGACAGGAGACAGAGCTTCTGGCTGAGGCGGCGTTGAAACTTTTGAAACCGGGAATGCGCGTGCTGGATCTGTGTACAGGATCCGGGTGTATTATCATCAGTCTGGAACAGATTGGAAGGCGGCAGGAAAAGGCTGATGGGACCAATCGCTTTACGGGAAGCGATATATCCCCTGCGGCAATCCGGACTGCCGCGGCAAATGCCGGACGGCATGGGGCGCAGGTGTCTTTTCTGGAAAGTGATCTATTTGACCGTATTCAGGACAGATATGATATGATCATATCGAATCCGCCCTATATACGGACTGCCGTGATAGCGGAACTTGAGGAGGAGGTCAGATGTCATGACCCGGTTCTGGCGCTGGACGGAAGGGAAGACGGTCTGTATTTTTACCGGAGGATCATCCGTGAGGCGGAAGGGTATCTGAATCCCGGAGGACGGCTCCTTTTTGAGATTGGATATGACCAGAAGGAAGAGGTCACAAAACTGCTGGAGCAGAACGGTTATCGGGAGATTCGTGTGCAGAAGGATCTGGCAGGACTTGACCGGGTTGTGATTGGCAGGTATGATAGAGTGTAGAATTTTGTCTGGTATGCTGTGTACGGCATGCCGGATGATGAGAGGAAGTAGGAGGAGAAAAAGATGTTTGACAAATTAGAGGATTTGCTCATTCGTTTTGAGGAGATTTTAAGCGAACTGCAGGAGCCGGATGTGGTGAATGACCAGAACCGCTTCCGCAGGCTTATGAAGGAACAGAATGACCTGACTCCGATTGTTGAGGCATACAAAGAATATAAGACATGTAAACAGGCTATTGAGGACAGCCTTGCTATGCTGGAGGAGGAGTCGGATGAGGAAATGAGGGAGCTGGCGAAGGAGGAGTTAAATGACTCCAAGGCCAGAGTGGAAGAATTGGAGCAGGAGCTTAAGATCCTGCTGCTTCCCAAGGATCCCAACGACGATAAGAATGTTATGGTTGAAATCCGTGCAGGAGCCGGCGGCGATGAGGCGGCGCTTTTTGCGGCGGAGATTTACCGTATGCTGGTGCATTATGCGGAAGGAAGACGCTGGAAGACGGAGATGATTTCCCTGAATGAGAACGGAATCGGCGGCTTTAAGGAATGTGTGTTTATGATCAACGGACAGGGAGCCTATTCCAGATTAAAATACGAAAGCGGAGTACACCGGGTGCAGCGCGTGCCGGAAACGGAGAGCGGCGGACGTATCCACACGTCTACTGTGACAGTTGCAATCATGCCGGAGGCGGAGGAAGTGGATGTGGTGATCGATGAGAAGGATATTCGGATCGATGTAATGCGTGCGTCCGGAAACGGCGGACAGTGCGTCAATACCACGGACTCGGCGGTGCGCCTTACCCACTATCCCACGGGGATCGTGATTTACAGCCAAACAGAGAAATCGCAGCTGCAGAATAAGGAAAAGGCCTTCCGCCTGCTGCGCTCTAAGCTGTATGAGATCGAGCTTGAGAAAAAGCAGTCGGAGGAAGCGGCGGCAAGAAGAAGCCAGATCGGTACGGGAGACCGTTCTGAGAAGATCCGTACCTATAATTTTCCGCAGGGACGGGTGACGGACCACAGGATCAAGCTGACGCTCCATAAGCTGGACGGCATTCTCGGGGGAGACCTGGATGAGATCATTGACAGCCTGATCGCGGCAGACCAGGCTGCCAAGCTTGCGAACATGAATGAGGAATAAATAAAAGAACCATCCCCGGGCCGAGCTGTGCAGAGGAGGGTTCTTTATGCCTTTAGAATAGGGGAGTATAAAACCGGAGGGGTATTTTGGTATGAATTTTCAGAGAAGAGTCAGGTCAGCAGTTCTGGCAGTTTTGATGCTATGTTCGCTGAGCGTGGGTTCTGTAGTGGCAGGTGAGATAAGTCAGGCACAGGATCCGGGTGAGGTGACGATTTTGTTTACGCATGATATTCATTCAAGGCTGGATGAGTACAAAGTACAGGGAGAAGGAGCTTCCAGAGAGAAAAAAGCGGAAGAAACTGTTTTCGCGGGAGGCTTTGCCCGGTTAAAGACCAAAATGGATGAAAGACGGGCGGAAAATCCCGCAACCTTTGTATTTGATGCAGGGGACTTTTCTATGGGAACGCTGTATCAGACGATTTATGAAACACAGGCGGCAGAGCTTACCATGCTGGGCCGGCTTGGAGTAGATGCGGCGACCTTTGGCAATCATGAGTTTGACTACCGGGCTGAGGGCGTGTCGAATATGTTTCACAGTGCCTTAAGGAACGCCAAAGAGGATGAGACACTTACGCTTCCCAGTTTTTTGATCGCAAATATTGACTGGGAAAAGAATAATTCCGAGGACAATCAGCTGATCCGGAAGGCGTTGGAGGATTATGGAAGCAGTGACTATGCGGTAATAGAGCGGGAAGGGCTGAGGCTCGGCGTTTACGGCGTGCTGGGCGAGGATGCAGAGATCTGTGCGCCGGAGAGCGGGATTGATTTTGATGATATTGTGGAAACGTCCAAGCGGGTAGTAGGCGAACTGCAGAAAGAGGATGTGGATATGATCGTATGTCTGTCCCATAGCGGAACCAGCGAGGATAAGAAGGCATCTGAGGACGAGCTTCTGGCAAAGGAAGTGCCGGAGATCGATGTGATCATCAGCGGACATACCCATACGACGCTTAAGGAGCCGATCATCCATGGAGATACGGTAATTGCTTCTGCCGGCTCCTATGGACGAAACCTGGGAGAGCTGAATCTGATCCCTGGGGAAAACGGACGCTGGAAACTTGCAGATTACCGTCTGAATGCGATGGATGAATCCGTGGCGCAGGATGAAGAGATAGAAGGATATTTAAGCGGATACAGGAGCATGATCAATGAGGAGTATCTGTCCCATTTCGGATATACCATGGAGCAGGTGCTGGCGGAGAATGATATCTCCTTTACACAGATCGAAGATTTCGGCGATGAGCTTCGTGAGGATACTTTGGGCAGCCTGATTGCCGATTCTTATGTCTATGCGGCAAAGAATGCAGAGGGAGAGGACTATGTGCCGGTGGATCTGGCGGTGGTTGCATCCGGCGTGGTGAGGGACTCTTTCCAGAAGGGAGAAATTACGGTATCGGATGCATTTAATGTAAGCGCACTTGGAATCGGGCCGGACCGGATCACAGGCTATCCTCTGGTGGGCGTATATCTGACAGGGAAAGAGCTGAGAACGGTGGCGGAGATTGACGCTTCGATTTCACCGATCATGACCTATGCGCAGATTTATCCCAGCGGGATGAGCTGGACCTTTAATCCGAACCGTCTGATCCTAAACCGGGTAACAAAGGCCGGCATGACGGGGGATACCATTGGGGAGGAAGAGCCGTTTATTCAGGATAATCTGACGGAAATTGAGGATGATAGATTATACCGGGTAGTATCCGGCCTGTACTGTGCACAGATGTTAGGTGCAGTGGAAGATAAATCCAAAGGAATCCTAAAGCTTGCCCCGAAGAATGAAAAAGGCGAAGTAATCACAGATTTTGAGGAATATATTATCCATGACAGGAATGGCGCGGAATTAAAAGAGTGGTATGCGCTTGCCTCTTATCTGGAGTCCTTTGAATCGAATGAAGAGGGAATTTCTAAAATACCAGAGCGGTATCGTGAAGAAGAAGGCCGGAAGGTGATACAGGACAGCACGAATCCTGTGGAATTGTTAAAGAGCCCGAATGCGTTTGCAGTAAAGGTCTATGGAGCTATTCTGTTTCTTGTATTTCTGCTTGTGGTAACCATGCTGTATGTGATAGGAAAGTGCAGGCAGAGAAGGATGGAAAACGAATAGATTAATGGAGAAAAGGAAATAGAAGAAGGTAAACCATCATGGAGATTGAATTTAAAAAAATTGAATTAACTGACAAAGAATTAATCAGTCATTTTTTTGCTCATCATACAAGCAGAAGCTGCGAACGGACATTTACCAATGTGTATCTCTGGGCCAGGTTCTATGATGTGACATTTGCGGTTGTGGAGGATTCGCTGGTATTTAAAAACGAGAGCGAGGAAGGATGCTCCTTTGCTTATCCTGCGGGAGAGCCGGAGCATGTAAAACGAGCGGTCGATGTGCTGACGGAGTACAGCCGGGAACGGGACGTGCCTTTTAAGATGTATAATGTGACGCCGGATAATTTTGCTTGTATCGAGCAGTGGTATCCGGACAGGTTCCAGATTGAATACAATGAGGATGTTGCAGATTATGTGTATGAATCGGAGAAGCTTGCCACGCTGTCCGGAAAGAAGCTTCACAGTAAACGGAATCATATCAATAAATTTAAGACGGTCTATGAGGATAGATGGAGCTATGAGCCTATTACCAAGGAGAATCTGGAGGAATGCTTCCAGATGGCGTTAAAGTGGCGCAATGAGAATGGCTGTGAGGATGATGAGGAGAAGAATGCGGAAATCTGCGTTACCTTAAATTCTCTCCGGCTGTTTGAGGAGCTGGAGCTGGTGGGCGGAGTGCTGAAAGTGGACGGTGCGATTGCGGCGTTTACCATCGGAGAGCCTATCTGTGAGGATACCTTTGTGGTGCATATTGAGAAAGCATTTGCAGATATCGACGGCGCCTATACCATGATCAACCAGCAGTTTGTACAGCATGCCTGCATGGATTATAAATACGTAAACCGGGAAGAGGATACGGGAGCGGAGGGACTCCGTAAGGCGAAGCGGTCCTATAAGCCTGTTTTTATGGTGGAAAAGGGTGTTGTTACAGAGAAGCAGGCATAACCATACAGAAGGAGGAGAAGAACAATGATAGCAGAAAAAATGAAGGGTATGGTAGCAAACAGCTCTGCCATCCGGGCCATGTTTGAGGAAGGCAACCGTCTGGCAGGCATCTACGGTGCGGAGAATGTATACGATTTCAGTCTGGGAAATCCGAATGTGGCTGCTCCGAAGGCGGTTAAGCAGGCAATTCTGGAGCTTTTAGAGGAGGAAGACCCGGTGGTTTTACATGGATATACCAACAGCAACAGCGGGTATGCAGATGTAAGGGAGGCGGTAGCAGAGTCTCTGAATGAAAGATTCGGCACTGCATTCGAGGGAAAGAATATTGTAATGACAGTAGGGGCGGCGGGAGGACTGAATGTAATCTTAAAGACGCTCTTAAATCCCGGTGATGAGGTGATTGTATTTGCGCCGTATTTTGGCGAGTACCGCTCTTACACCAATAATTATGACGGTGTTCTGGTGGAGATTTCTCCGAATACTGCGGATTTCCAGCCGAAGCTGGATGAATTTGAGATGAAGATTACGGCAAAGACCAAGGCGGTTATTGTAAATACGCCGAACAATCCGACCGGTGTGGTTTATTCCGAGGAGACGATAAAGAAGCTGGCGGCGGTTATGGAGAAGAAACAGAAGGAATACGGAACCGAGATCTACCTGATCTCCGATGAGCCGTACCGTGAGCTGGTGTATGACGGCGCGGAGGTTCCCTATCTGACCAAGTATTATGACAATACCATTGTGGGATATTCTTACAGCAAATCCTTGTCGCTTCCGGGAGAGCGGATCGGATATCTGGTGATTCCGGACGAGGTGGCGGACAGCGAAACTGTGCTGTCGGCGGCAAATGTGGCAAACCGGATTCTGGGATTTGTAAATGCGCCGACCCTGCAGCAGAAGATAGTTAAGAAATGTTTGAAGGAAAAGACGGATATTTCCTATTATAACAGGAACCGGGAAGCGTTGTATCAGGGTCTTGCAGACTGCGGTTTCGAGTGCATTAAGCCGGAGGGGGCATTCTATCTGTTTGTGAAGTCTCCGACAGCGGATGAGAAGGAGTTTTGTGCGGCAGGCAAGAAGTATAATATTCTGATGGTTCCGGGAAGTTCCTTTGGGTGTCCGGGCTACGTGAGGCTGGCTTACTGTGTGGCCTATGAGACGATCATAAATTCACTTCCGAAATTTGCCGAGCTTGCAAAGGAGTATTTTTAAGATGAAAGCATTTGAGAAGAATATCCGCAGAGTGGAGCCTTATGTGCCGGGGGAACAGCCCCAGCATAAGGTGATCAAGCTGAATACCAATGAGAATCCTTATCCTCCGGCGCCGGGAGTAAAGAAGGTATTGGAGCAGATGGATGCGGATCGTCTGCGTCTTTATCCGGATCCGGAGGCGTCCGTGCTTGTGGAGGCTCTGGCGGAGCATTATGGAGTGGGAAAGGGTCAGGTGTTTGTGGGAGTGGGCTCGGACGATGTGCTGTCCATGTGCTTCCTTACCTTTTTTAATTCCGAGAAGCCCGTGCTGTTCCCGGATATTACATACTCTTTTTATAAGGTATGGGCGGAGCTTTACCGGATTCCCTATGAATGTCAGAAGCTGGATGAGAGCTTTCGTATTGTCAGGGAAGATTACTATAAAGAAAACGGCGGCGTGATATTTCCGAATCCCAATGCGCCTACAGGAATTTACGAAGGCCTTGAGTTTGTAGAGGATATCATCGCCCATAATCAGGACGTCATTGTGATCGTGGATGAGGCATATATTGATTTTGCAGGAAAATCTGCGCTGGAGCTGCTTGAAAGATACGAGAATCTGATCGTGGTGCAGACCTTTTCCAAGGCTCGTTCCATGGCAGGTATGCGGATCGGATATGCCATTGCCTCTCCAGAGCTGATCAAGCACCTGAATGATGTGAAGTATTCCTTCAATTCCTATACGATGAATCAGACCTCCCTTGCCTGCGGCGTGGAGGCTGTGAAGGATCAGGCGTATTTTGAGCGGACTGTGAAACAGATCGTGGATACAAGAGCGTGGGCGGTGAAGCAGTTTGAAGAGCTTGGATTTACCTGTCTGGATTCGGGGGCGAACTTTGTTTTCGTGACGCATCCGGCCCATGACGCCGGGGAGCTGTTCGAGGAGCTAAAGAAGGACGGCATCTATGTGCGGTACTGGGGAAGCGGACGCATCCGGCAGTATTTGCGTATAACTATCGGGACGAGAGAAGAGATGGAAGCGTTATTTGCATTTTTTAGAAACAAATTTATTGACTAAGAAAGGGAAACAGTATGACAGAGACACTTGTACAGGGCGTGATTGATGCGCTGAGCGGAAGCTTTGGAAAAGAAGCGATCGTCTTCATTATATCTATGATTCCGATTCTGGAGCTCAGGGGAGCGCTTCTTGTAGCGGGGCCGATCCTGGGCGTTCCGGTTGCGAAGGCAATCCCTCTATGTATAATCGGAAATATTATCCCGGTGCCTTTTATCCTGCTTTTGATCACTCCGATTTTTCAATGGCTGAAGGGTACGAAGACCTTTAAGCCTATGGTGACAAAGCTTGAGAGCAAGGCTATGAGTAAGAGCGATAAGATTGAGAAATATGAGTTCTGGGGGCTGGTTTTGTTCGTGGGGATCCCCCTTCCCGGAACCGGAGCCTGGACGGGATCTTTGATCGCGGCGCTTCTGGGGATCAAATTTAAGAAGGCTTTTCCGGCAGTGATAATCGGAATCTGTATGGCAACGGTAATTATGTGGTTTATTTCTTACGTACTTTTGGGCGGAGTACAGGTATTGGGATAAGGCGATGAAAACGAATCAGGAAACAGTAGACCTGACAAAAGGGTCAGCAGCAAGGGGGATCATAGGTTTTACGATTCCCTTAATTCTTGGACAGCTTTTGCAGCAGCTGTACAATATGGCGGATGCATGGGTGATTGGTAACTTTGCTGATAATACAGCTTTTGCCGCGGTCAGCACATCGGGGAGTCTGGTCTTTTTGATTGTAGGGCTCTTTAATGGAATTGCGATCGGAGGAGGGGTTGTGATCTCCCGGTATTTTGGAGCCGGAGATGAGAGGAATGTAGAGCGGGCGGTACACACGAATATTTTGTTTGGAATCGCCGCATCTGTTGTGGTTACAATTGTGGGAGTGTTTGGCGCGCCTCAGATACTGATGCTAATGCAGGTGCCGGAAAATGTTCTGCCAGAGTCTATTACATATTTTCAAATATATTTTGCAGGCAGTGTAACTATTGTGATGTACAATATGTTCATGTCTATCATGCGGGCATTGGGAGACAGCCTGCATCCCTTGTATTATCTGGCGGTATCTTCTATTGCAAATGTTCTGCTGGACATCCTGTTTGTGGCAGGATTTCATTGGGGCGTGGCTGGTGCGGCCATTGCGACGGTACTGTCGCAGGGGATGAGCGCCGTGCTCTGTATCCTGCGGATGAGGAAGAATGAAGGTTGTGCGCGGATTAGCTTAAGGAAGCTGAAATATTACGGATATATGATGAAGGATGTGATTTACCAGGGACTTCCTGCCGGAATCCAGAATTCGGTGATCAGTATCGGAAATGTGGTAGTACAGACGAATGTGAATTCTTTTGGGGAATACGCTATGTCGGGCATGGGCTCCCATTCTAAGGTCGAGGGATTCGTGTTTATTCCGATTATGGCCATGTCCCTTACCATGTCTACCTTTATCAGCCAGAATCTGGGAGCAAAGGAGTATGACCGGGCAAAGAAGGGGGCGGCGTTTGGGATAATTTCCTGTGTCGTAATTGCGGAGGTGATCGGACTGACCGCATTCAACTTTTCTCCGTATTTTGTGCGGATCTTCGCGAAGGCAGATGAAGCAGTGAAGTATGGAGTGATCATGCAGAAGACAGTAACCTTGTTCTATTTCCTGCTGGCATTCTCCCACAGCGCTACAGGGGTTTTAAGGGGCTGTGGAAAATCGGTGGTCCCTATGGTTACGATGCTGGGCTTCTGGTGCGGGATCAGAGTGCTGTATGTGACTACGGCAATCCGGTTTTTCCCGGTATTTCAGACGATCTGCTGGGCGTATCCCATTACATGGACTTTGAGCAGCATCGTATTTATCTGGTTTCTTTTGAGAACTGACTGGGTTCATGCATACGAGCAGAAGAAAGAATGACGTGCCGGATAATTGGGGATTGACCATGGCAGTTATTTCCGCTATAATAGACACGAAATAAATATAGAAACAACACAAAGGCGTGCTGTAGACTCTGTGACGGGCAGAGTCTTAGTACGCCTATTTTTATAATATGGGATATTTCGTTCCCTATATTATAAAAACTCTCCGGAAGGATGCGCAGCTACGTGCGCGGAACAAAAGCTGCGCCGCTAGAGATATAATAACGCGAGAGTATGAAAAGCGAATGTTTGTTTGGCTATAAGATGATCTTTTTAGAAAGGGGAATGCGTGTATGAGCGGATTTGAAGGACAGGGCCTGTACAGGCCGGAATTTGAGCATGACAACTGCGGAATCGGGGCGGTGGTCAATATCAGGGGAAATAAGACCCACAAGACGGTAGAGGATGCATTGGAAATTGTAGAGAATTTGGAGCACAGGGCAGGAAAGGATGCGGAAGGAAAGACCGGAGACGGAGTGGGTATTATGACCCAGATTTCCCATAAATTTTTCGTGAAGGCCTGTAAGCCGCTCGGAATTAAATTGGATGCCGAACGGGATTACGGCGTGGGTATGTTCTTTTTTCCGCAGGATGAGCTGAAGCGGAATCAGGCGAAGAAGATTTTTGAGGTCATTACCGAGAAGGAAGGCATGGAATTTCTCGGCTGGCGAAAGGTGCCGGTCCGCGCATCGGTGCTGGGGAAGAAGGCGCTGGAGTGCATGCCCTGTATTGAGCAGGCGTTTATCAAGCGGCCGAAGACAGTGGAGAAGGGACTGGACTTTGACCGCAGGCTGTATGTTGTGCGCAAGGTATTTGAGCAGAGTAACGATACCTATGTTTGCTCTCTTTCCAGCAGGACTATTGTATATAAGGGAATGTTTTTGGTCGGCCAGCTAAGGCTGTTTTTTGAGGATCTGCAGGATAAGGATTATGAATCGGCTATTGCCATTGTGCATTCCCGGTTCAGCACTAACACGAATCCAAGCTGGGAGCGGGCGCATCCGAACCGTTTTATTGTACATAACGGAGAGATCAATACCATCCGCGGAAATGCGGATAAGATGCGCGCCAGAGAGGAAGCGATGGAATCTTCTTATTTAAAGGGAGAGATGTTAAAGGTGCTTCCGGCAATCGATACTTCCGGGTCGGATTCCGCCATGCTGGATAACGCGCTGGAATTTATGGTGATGAATGGAATGGAGCTTCCGCTGGCTGTGATGGTTTCGATTCCGGAGCCGTGGGACAATAACCGGAGCATGCCGCAGAACCAGAAGGATTTCTACCAATATTATGCGACTATGATGGAGCCCTGGGACGGGCCGGCGTCAATCCTGTTTTCGGATGGAGACTGTATGGGGGCGGTGCTGGACCGTAATGGACTCCGGCCTTCCAGATATTACATTACGGAGGATGATACGCTGGTTCTTTCCTCTGAGGTGGGAGTGTTAAAGCAGGATCCTGCGAAAATCGTGATGAAGGAGCGTCTGCATCCGGGCAAGATGCTGCTGGTGGACACGGTGAAGGGGCGTGTAATTAATGACCAGGAGCTGAAGAATCTCTATGCGGACAGAGAGCCTTACGGGGAATGGCTGGACGGCGAACTGATTGAGTTAAAGGATCTGAAGATTCCCAATGTGCCGGTTCCAGCCTATACAAAGGAGGAGTGTCAGAGATTACAGAAGGCATTTGGGTATTCCTATGAGGATGTCCGTAAGGATATCCTGCCTATGGCGGTAAATGGAAGCGAAAGTATTTCTTCTATGGGTATTGACATACCTCTTGCGGTGCTCTCGGATAAGAGGCAGCCCTTGTTCGGGTATTTTAAACAATTGTTTGCGCAGGTAACGAATCCTCCCATTGACGCCATCCGGGAGAAGGTGGTGACCTCTACGGCAGTTTATTTGGGGAGAGACGGCAATCTTTTGCAGGACAGCGCCGTAAACTGCCGGATGCTGAAGGTGGATAATCCGATTCTTACGGATACGGATCTGCTTAAGATTAAGAATATGAAGCAGGAAGGCTATCAGGTTGAGGTGATCCCGACTACCTATTATAAGAATTCGGATCTGGAAACTATGATGGATTATTTATTTGTGAGGGTAGACCGCGCGATCCATGACGGGGCAAATATCCTGATACTTTCTGACAGGGGCGTGGATGAATTCCATGCGGCGATTCCGTCCCTGCTTGCAGTTTCCGGCGTACAGCAGCATCTGGTGCGCACGAAGAAGAGGACGGCAGTTGGGATTATCATCGAGACCGGAGAGCCGAAGGCAGTCCATGAATTTGCAACACTTCTGGGCTACGGCGCCTGTGCCGTGAACCCCTATCTTGCCTATGCGGCCATAAGACAGTTGATTGAAGATAAGATGATACAGAAGGATTATTATGCGGCGGTAGACGCGTTCAGTACAGGAATTTTATCCGGAATTGTAAAGATCGCGTCTAAGATGGGTATTTCTACGATACAGTCCTATCAGGGAGCGAAGATTTTTGAGGCTGTTGGGTTAAAACAGTCTTTCATTGATAAATATTTTACAGATACGGTCAGCCGGATCGGTGGAATCGGTATTCAGGAAATTGCAGAGGATTACGGGAAAATGCATATGGAGGCCTTTGACCTGTTAGGCTATGATACGGATATGACGCTGGACAGCGTCGGACGGCATAAGAGCAAAAGCCAGGGAGAGAAGCATTTATATAATCCGAAGACCATCCATATGCTGCAGCAGTCCACAAGAACCGGAAATTATGACATGTTCAAGCAGTATACGGAGATGGTAAATGAAGAAGGTGCAGGGCTGAACCTGCGGGGACAGTTGGAATTTCATTTCCCGGAAAAGGGAGTGCCGATCGAGGAGGTAGAGCCGGTGGATGAGATCGTAAAGCGGTTTAAGACCGGAGCTATGTCTTACGGCTCCATTTCCCAGGAGGCACATGAGACGCTGGCGGAGGCTATGAATATCCTGCACGGCAAATCCAACAGCGGAGAAGGCGGGGAGGATACCGCCCGTCTGGATTCGGGTAAGTGCTCTGCCATTAAGCAGGTGGCGTCCGGGAGGTTTGGCGTGACCAGCCGGTATCTGGTCAGCGCGAAGGAAATCCAGATTAAGATGGCCCAGGGCGCAAAGCCGGGCGAGGGCGGACATCTTCCAGCAGGAAAGGTCTATCCATGGATTGCAAAGACCCGTTATTCTACGCCGGGAGTAGGCTTGATCTCACCGCCGCCGCATCACGATATTTATTCCATTGAGGATTTGGCGCAGCTGATTTATGACTGCAAGAATGCCAATAAGAATGCCCGCATTTCGGTAAAGCTGGTATCTGAAATGGGAGTAGGGACCATTGCGGCAGGCGTTGCCAAGGCAGGTGCGGGGCTGATCCTGATTTCCGGCTATGACGGCGGAACCGGCGCCGCGCCGGGAAGCTCCATTCACAATGCAGGGCTTCCATGGGAGCTGGGACTGGCAGAGACCCATCAGACGCTGCTGCAGAACGGCCTCCGTGACCGTGTGCGTATTGAGACCGACGGCAAGCTGATGAGCGGCCGGGATGTGGCGGTTGCGGCGATCTTAGGAGCAGAGGAATTTGGATTTGCAACGGCGCCTCTTGTAACCATGGGCTGCGTGATGATGCGGGTCTGCAATCTGGATACCTGCCCGGTGGGAATCGCAACCCAGAACCCGGAGCTTCGCAAGCGCTTTACCGGAAAACCGGAGTATGTGATCAACTTTATGAAATTTATAGCGGAAAATTTACGCGAATATATGGCAAAGCTGGGCGTGCGCTCCATCGACGAGCTGGTGGGACGGACCGATCTGCTAAGGGTGAAGGAACAGCCGAAGTCAAGGAATGCAGCGGCGCTTGATCTGTCAGGTATTCTCCATCAGGGTTACGCGGGCTCGAAGGAGCAGATTTTTAATCCGGCTAAGAAATATGATTTTGAACTGGAAAAGACCTTAGATGAGCGGGTGCTTATGAAGGAGCTTGGTACAGCGTTAGATAAGAAGCAGAAGAAAAATATCCATGTTAAGGTATCGAATATTGACCGTACCTTTGGAACGATTTTCGGCTCCGAGATTACCAGACGCTATCCGGAGGGTCTGCCGGAGGACAGCTATGTGATCCACTGCGAAGGCGCCGGAGGGCAGAGTTTTGGAGCATTTATCCCGAAGGGACTGACCTTGGAGCTTACCGGGGACAGCAACGATTATTTTGGAAAGGGCTTATCTGGCGGCAAGCTGGCTGTTTTCCCGCCGAAGGAAGCTTCCTATAAGCAGAATGAAAATATCATTATCGGAAATGTGGCGCTTTATGGCGCTACCGAGGGAAAGGCATATATTAACGGCATGGCAGGAGAGCGTTTCTGCGTGCGCAATTCCGGCGCGGACGCTGTTGTAGAGGGCGTGGGCGATCACGGCTGCGAGTACATGACCGGAGGACGGGCTGCAATACTGGGCCAGGTGGGCAATAATTTTGCCGCCGGAATGAGCGGAGGCATTGCTTATGTGCTGGATATGGACAACACGCTGTACCGCAAGATCAATAAGGGCATGGTAAATATGGTCCATGTGGAATCCAAATATGACATTCTGGAACTTAGGGGCATGATCGAGGAGCATGTAAAGCATACAGGCTCCCGGATCGGAACGGAAATCCTTGCTGATTTTGATGCGTATCTGCCGAAGTTTAAGAAGGTAATTCCATTTGATTATGAGAAAATGCTTACCTTTGTCCTTCAGATGGAGGAAAAGGGGTTAAGCAGCGAGCAGGCGAAGATTGAAGCATTCTATGCGATCAAGAACGGAAAGGAATAGGAGGGGATGGACCATGGGAAAGGCAACAGGATTTTTGGACTATAAGAGACAGGATAAAAGGGCGGAGGAGCCCAAGATAAGAATCAGTCATTTCAGGGAGTTTCACGAGCCTCTTACCAGACAGGAGCAGAAGCTGCAGGGTGCAAGATGCATGGACTGCGGCGTGCCCTTCTGCCAGGCAGGCATGATGATTGCCGGGATGGCAAGCGGGTGTCCGTTAAACAATCTGGTTCCTGAGTGGAACGATCTGGTGTATCACGGAAACTGGCAGGAGGCTTACAGCCGCCTGCATAAGACCAATAATTTTCCGGAATTTACATCAAGGGTCTGCCCTGCTCTCTGTGAAAAGGCATGTACCTGTAATTTGAACGGGGATGCGGTAGCCGTCCGTTCCAACGAGTATGCTGTAATTGAGCATGCTTACGCGGCAGGCTATGCCGCGGCAGAGCCGCCAAGGAGCCGTACCGGAAAGAAGGCGGCAGTAATCGGCTCCGGTCCTTCCGGCCTTGCGGCGGCGGATCAGCTAAATAAACGGGGGCATCTGGTAACCGTGTATGAGCGGGAGGATAAGGCGGGAGGACTTCTGCGCTACGGAATTCCCAATATGAAGCTGGAGAAGCATATCATAGACCGGAAGGTGAAAGTTATGGAAGAAGAAGGGGTAACCTTCGTCTATAACTGTAATGTGGGGAAGGATAAGAGGGCGGCAGAGCTTCTAAAGGAATATGACCGGATCATTCTTGCCTGCGGCGCCAAGAACCCGCGGGATATTAAGGTGCCGGGACGGGATGCGAAGGGGATTTATTTTGCTGTGGATTTTCTCGCGTCAACCACAAAAGCCCTCTGGGAGGATCCGGAGAAGGGGAAGCAGGCTAAGGCATCGGATTTGAAGCAGGGAAACTGTATCTATGCAAAGGGAAAACGCGTGATGGTCATCGGCGGCGGAGATACGGGCAACGACTGCTGCGGAACCGCCATGCGGCATGGGGCGAAGTCCGTCCTGCAGGTGGAGATGATGCCAAAGGCGCCGGAGGAGCGGCTTCCTTCTAATCCATGGCCGGAGTGGCCGAAGGTCTCAAAGACTGATTACGGACAGGAGGAAGTGGCGGCCGTATTCGGCAAAGATCCGAGAGTCTATCAGACTACGGTGAAGCAGTTTATTAAGGATAAGAACGGAAACGTCTGCAAGGCGGTTCTGGTAAAGCTGGAGAGTAAGAAGGATGAAAAGACCGGGCGTATGATGATGGCAGAGATCTCTGGCAGCGAGTATGAGGTGCAGGTGGATCTGGTGCTGATCGCGGCAGGGTTCCTTGGCTGCGAGGAATATGTGACAAAGGCATTTGGCGTAGAGCGGAACGCAAGGACCAATGTGCAGACCGCGGAAGGGGAATATGCCACGAATGTCAAGCATGTATATACGGCAGGAGATATGCACCGGGGACAGTCTCTGGTGGTGTGGGCAATCCGTGAAGGAAGAGAGGCCGCGAGGGCGGTGGATTACAGCCTTCTGGGGTATTAAATCTGTGGTAATTATTCCTAAAGATTTTGTGAGAATTCGTGTAATTTCTCTACATGTACCAAAATTACACAAAGTATATTGACAGAGGAGACGGCTGGTGCTATCATGCAATCATCAAACGAAGGCGTTATAGATTGATTTCTATAGCGCCTTTTTGCGTTGATAGATAATGAGAATGAGGAGGGCGTTACTATGTCAGAAGAAATTATGAGTGTAATGAATGGGCAGATATTCGGCGTGTGGTTCCTGATCGGAGCCGCGCTGGTATTCTGGATGCAGGCGGGCTTTGCCATGGTGGAGGCGGGATTCACCAGAGCAAAGAATACCGGAAACATCATTATGAAGAATCTTATGGACTTTTGTATTGGAACCTGTATGTTTATCCTGATCGGCTTCAGCCTGCTATTGGGGGAGGATCTGATGGGGTTCATCGGAAAGCCGGGGTTTGATATATTTACAGCGTATGCGGATTTTGACTGGTCAAATTTTGTGTTCAATCTGGTATTCTGTGCAACAACAGCAACGATCGTATCCGGGGCAATGGCAGAGAGGACCAAATTTTTATCCTACTGTATTTATTCCGCAGTAATTTCTGCAGTGATCTATCCAATTGAAGCACATTGGATCTGGGGCGGCGGCTGGCTTTCCCAGATGGGCTTCCATGATTTTGCCGGTTCCTGTGCGATCCATATGGTTGGAGGTGTTTCGGCGCTGGTAGGAGCGAAAATCCTTGGGCCGAGGCTTGGTAAATTTACGAAGGATAAACAGGGAAATATTGTGAAGGTCAATGCCTTTCCGGGACACAATCTTGCAATCGGCGCTTTGGGTGTATTTATCCTGTGGCTTGGCTGGTACGGATTTAACGGTGCGGCGGCAACATCCCTGGAGCAGCTTGGTTCTATCTTTGTGACAACCACTATTGCGCCGGCGATCGCTACGGTTGTATGTATGGCTTTTACATGGATCAAATATGGCAAACCGGATGTGTCGATGTCGCTGAATGCATCGCTGGCAGGATTAGTAGCGATTACGGCTCCCTGTGATGTGACGGATGCCTTTGGGGCAATCGTGATCGGAGCAGTGGCGGGAATTTTGGTAGTGTTCGGCGTATGGCTTCTGGATTATAAGCTGCATATCGATGATCCGGTCGGGGCAGTGGCAGTCCACTGCTTAAACGGAATCTGGGGAACGATAGCTACAGGTCTGTTTGCCACGACGGCCGCGCCGGGAAATGAGGAGCTGAACGGCCTGTTCTATGGCGGCGGTTTCGGACTCCTTGGCATTCAGGCGGCAGGCGTACTTGCAGTTATCGCATGGACACTGGTTACGATTACGATTGTATTTGTTGTGATCAAGGGGACTGTGGGACTGCGCGTCACAGAAGAAGAGGAAATTGAAGGCTTAGACAGCACGGAACACGGCCTGACCTCGGCATATGCAGGCTTCAGCCTGATGGATGTGGCCGGCTCTATGATCATGGAGGAAAATGAAAATACACAGCTTGGCGTCGGCGAATATGAGGAAGCGTCTCAGGTACAGAAGGACGCCGCCGTAAAGGTGGTAAAGGCGCCTGCATCGGATACAGGCATGTACAAGGTGGTTATCATTGCCAAGCTGTCACGCTATGACAAGCTGAGAAAGGCAATGAATGCCGTAGGCGTAACCGGTATGACGGTAACACAGGTTATGGGCTGCGGGATCCAGAAGGGCAGCGGCGAGAAATACCGCGGCGTTGAGGTGGATGCGACGCTGCTTCCGAAGGTTAAGGTAGAGGTTGTCGTAGGCAATCTTCCGGTGGACGACGTGATAGAGGCGGCAAGAAAAGCGCTTTATACCGGACGTATCGGGGACGGCAAAATATTTGTTTACGGCGTGGATAAAATTGTGAAGATCCGTACCGGCGAAGAGAACCTTTCTGCTCTGCAGGATGTAGAATAAAGGTAGCTGCCGCATTGCATATCATGCAGACGGAGGCTGGGGATCAATAGAATGTGACGTGGCTTTTAATAACTTCTTTCAATAGGTTTGCGCTAGTATAATGAATGAGATTGTGATAAAATAAACACATAGAAACCGTAAACAAAATAGGAGGAGTTAACCATGGCAACAGTTGATATTAATACGAAGATGGTCACATTACTTGGAGATCCATTGAAGCAGTCATTTGCAGCACAGATGCAGAACAGCGGCTATGAGGCGGCAGGCCTTAACATGCTTTATTTCTACACAGAAGTAAATAACGAGCATCTGGAAGACGTAGTCAACGGAATCCGTTATATGAACTTTGCTGGATTTGCAGTAACCAAACCAAACAAAGTGAAAGTGCTTCAGTATCTGGATGAATTAGATCCGCTGTGCGAGAAGATGGGAGCCAGCAACACGGTCGTAAGAACGCCGGAAGGAAAGCTGATTGGATACAATACAGACGGTATCGGCTTTATCCGGTCTATTCAGAAGGATGGCGGCATTAAGGTTGATGAGAATACGTATTTCTGTATTGGAGCAGGCGGCGCGGGGCGCGCAATGTGTTCAGCACTGGCTTACTACGGAGCGAAGAAGATTTATATCTCAGATTTTGTAGAGGAATCCAGCAAATCACTGGTAGAGGATATCAATAAAAACTTTGCGCCGGTAGCAGAATATGTTCCGCATGGTGATTTCTCTAAGACGTCAGAGGTCAGCGTGGTAATGAATGCAAGCGGAATCGGCATGGGCTCGCATATCGGTGAGAATCCGATGCCAAAGGAGTTCATTTCAGCAGACAAGTTCTACTTTGATGCATGCTACAATCCGGACAAGACGCAGTTCCTTTTGGATGCAGAGGCGGCGGGAGCTAAGATACTGAACGGATTGGGAATGTCATTGTATCAGGGAGCGGCCCAGATTGAGCACTGGACAGGAAAAGAGGCTCCGATTGAAGCTATGAGACAATGCCTGCTTGACATTATTGCCGGAAAATAGAAGGGTATAGTAAAGGAGAATGAACAGATGCCTGTCCATTCTTCTTTTATGTTAAGAACCGCGGCGTTTATCTGCGTATGATTATCTTTTTAGGCTTTTTCTCGTGTTTTGTATTCGGTATGTCACTGGCTGGCGGCATAAAACTGGAAAAATCCGGTCTGCAACTGCTGGTTGACAGATTTCATAGTGTGCTTTCTGGACTGCGGCCGGTGGTTGTGGTAAGGTGATTGCAGAACAGAAGGACGACAAGGAGGAGCGAATATGATATTAGCAGATAAAATTATGAACCTTCGGAAGAAAGCAGGCTGGTCTCAGGAGGAGCTGGCGAATCAGCTTAATGTAACAAGACAGTCAGTGTCAAAATGGGAAAGTGCACAGTCTGTTCCTGATCTGGATAAGATTATCAGTTTAAGCAGGATTTTTGAAGTATCAACTGATTACTTATTAAAGGAAGAGCTGGAAGAACCCTCCTGCGCAGAGGGAGTAAGCCTTCCTGATGATGCCGTGCCGGTGCGGCGGGTGTCTATGGAGGAGGCTTCTGAATATTTAAGGCTGCGCAGGGAATCGGCACCAAAGATCGCGGCAGGAACTTTTCTGTGTATAATCTCACCTATATGCCTGTTGCTGCTGGGGGCACTCAGCGAATATTCCGGATTTGGGATTTCGGAGGATGCGGCAGGGGGAATCGGATTGTGCATCCTGCTTGTTCTGGTAACTGCAGGGGTAGTGCTGTTTCTCTCCTGTGACGCGAAGGTAAAGGAGTTTGAGTATCTGGATAAAGAAATTTTTGAAACAGAATACGGAGTAACGGAAATGGCAAAGGATAGGAAGAAGGCTTTCCAGAGCACTTATAACAGCTTAAATATCAAAGGAACTGTGCTTTGCATCCTGTCTGTAATGCCATTGTTCGGTGCGGCATGTATAGAAAGCGATTTTCTTGCAGTGTTCTGCGTCTGCCTGCTGCTAGTTATTGTGGGAATTGGATGTATTGCATTTGTTTACGGCGGTGTGATACAAGGCTCTATGGACCGGCTTCTGCAGGAAGGGGACTATACGCGTGAGAATAAAAAGAGAAAGCATTGGCTGGGGTCGCTCAGTGCAATATACTGGTTGGCAGCAACCGCTGCTTTTTTCTGGTACACTTACGGTCCCAACGGGAACGGTCAGGCCAAGTATAGCTGGATCATATGGGTAATTGCAGGGATTATTTACGGAGCATTCATCGTTGCTGGCAATTTGATCGAACATATCGTAAGGAAATAGATATCCTAATAGCGCTTTGTGATGGGTGTTAATTAAACAGCAGTTAAGGACCGCACCGTCTTGTCTGTGAGGGGATAGCGCGGTTCTTAACTGTCCTGTTTTATTTAACTGGTTTTTGTCCGAAGCGCCATCTGGCTGATATCAGGAATGGCGATCAATACCGGGTACAGCACAATAGAAATAATCAATCCGCTGATTCCCTGAATGATATTGGCCGGTATGCTGGCGGCCGCCGCCATGCCGTACATCATAGCTTCACAGAGGAAATATCCTCCGGCTACAAATACGATATCTACAATTCCGCCAAGGACTACTGCTGTATAGCGGCTTTTTTTGGTTTTGCCGATTTTCTGGTAAATAAGCCCCGCTGTAAGAGCAACCAATCCTTTGATTACAAATGTGATCGGAACATAGGTAAGATATCCGCCCAGAAGATCTGCCAGTGCAGAACCTATGCCTCCGGCAAGCAGCCCCCATACAGGGCCGAGTACAACGCCGGACAGGATAACGATGGCATCACCCGGATGAATATATCCTCCTGTTCCCGGAGTAGGGATCCGGATTGACATGGTGGCAGCACATGCAAGTGCGGCAAATAATGCGGCCATAACTATTTTCTTTAAGCTTGTGTTCATAATAAGACCTTCTTTCCTTTTTCACTGGACACTGCAATGCGTATCAGATACTTCGGTATATGTTGTGCAGTGTCTCCTGTATCTGACCATACTGTACTACCGGAGTGGATTGGAATAAAGAGCCAATTACAGAAGAGTTGACCATGCCAGTTTTTTATAATAGAGAATTCCGACGGTATCTGCCAGAATCCATCCGATGGGAATTGCCCACCATATGCCGGTCACGCCGATGGCTGGTATGGCGGAAAGAAGATACGCCAACAGGACGCGGGTTCCCAGGGAAATTACGGTGAGTACCACGGATATGCCCGGATTTCCAACGGCCCGGTATAAGCCGTATAGAAGAAAAAGACAGCCGATCCCGCAATAAAAAGCACCTTCAATATGAAGATACCGGATTCCCTCTAAGATGATTTCAGATTCGTTTTTATTTACGAATAATTCCATTAAAGGACGTGCGTATATCCAGACCGAGGCAGATATCACGATACAGAACAGGAAGGAGACAGCAATAGCGCCTTTCAGGCCTTTGCGGATACGTTCTTTATTTCCTGCGCCGTAATTCTGGGCAATGAATGTAGAAAATGCATTGCCGAAATCCTGTACAGGCATATATGCAAAAGCATCAATTTTCACAGCAGCCGCAAAAGCGGCCATAACAACAGCGCCGAAGCTGTTGACTAATCCCTGTATCATAAGGATGCCGAAGTTCATGACAGACTGCTGTATGCAGGTCATAATAGAAAAACCGGCAATCTCCTTCATACATTCCGGGCGGATGCGGCAGTGCCGGAGGATGCCGTGAAACTGCGGGCATCTGGCAATGGTGTAGATAGCAATGCCTGTCCCGGAAATATATTGAGATATGACGGTGGCCCAGGCGGCGCCGGAAACACCGTATTCTAATCCCAGTACAAAGAACAGGTCGAGGGCGGTGTTGAGCAGGGCGCACACGGCCAGAAAAAGCAAAGGCACTATGGAATTTCCCAGAGCTCTTAAAAAAGAGGCAAAATAATTGTAGAAAAATGTGGCAGTAATACCGCCTAAAATTACAATCAGGTATTCCCGCATCAGCCCCCATACTTCATCCGGTACCTGGAGAAGGATGCGGATACTGTTCAGGAAAAGAAATGCCAGAATATTTAACAATATGGTAAAACATGCAATCAACAGAAAAGAGGCGCTGATACAATCCCTTAATCCGGTCTCATCCTGCCTGCCGAAGCGGATAGAGAATACGGCTCCGCTTCCCATGCACAGTCCCAGTAAGATAGAAGTTAAAAAGGTCATCAGCGTAAAAGAGGAGCCAACGGCGGCCAGAGCGCCGGCTCCAAGAAATTTCCCCACGATCAGGGTATCTGTGATATTGTAACACTGCTGAAGCAGATTTCCCAGAATCATCGGGATGGCAAAGCGCAGCATGGAACCTATCACCGGTCCCTTGGTCAAACTGGAGTTCATCTTAAATCACCTGCTTAATGCTCAGAGAATATACCCCGATAATTATAACAAGAGATAGAATATAAGTCAATTTGCAGATGTTTTTTTCCACAATGATGTCACTTTGTGGTAAAATAGACATAGACTGTAATTTTATGTATCAGATATTACATATAGATGGAGATTAACTCTAAAATGGAGTGAGGGTAAAAGAATGAACATGCAAGGGAAAGAAGACCTTCTTTTGATTTTGAACGAGCAGACATTCCCCATAATTGAGCAGATAACGATGGGGATGCCGGGAATGTTTTTTATTTATCATGCAGATGAGAAAGAAGAGTTGGTCTATACGAATAATGCGCTGATCCAGATGTACGGCTGCGATACGCTGGAGGATTTTAAAGAATATACAGGTTATACCTTCCGTGGATTGGTTCATCCGGATGACTTGGAGAGAGTTGAACAGAGTATTGCGCATCAAATTATGAATAGCGAAAACAATCTGGATTACGAGGAATACAGAATTATATGTAAGGACGGCAGTATCCGGTGGGTGGAAGACTATGGGCACTTTGTACATACAGATACGTACGGGGATGTGTTTTACGTGTTTCTTGAAGATGCAACAGAGCGCTATCTGAATATGCAGAAGGCGGCTCAGGTAGAGGAGCTTCTTGAGGAAAAGCGGAAAGCGCTGGAGAAACTGGAGCATGAGACCACCGCCCTTCGGATCATACATGAAATTCTGGAATCCGGTATGTGGAGCATGGAATTTGATGAGAATGGCAGGATGGAAAGTGTATTTTGGAGTGACGAATTCCGAAGAATGGTAGGATACAAGGATGAGATTGATTTTCCCAATGTTCTGGAATCGTGGTCCGATCTGCTTCATGAGGATGAAAAAGAGCATGTCCTGAGCGAATACTACAGCACGATAGAGGACAGGACAGGGAAGAAGATCTATGACGTGGAATACAGGCTGCTTACAAAGAACCGGGAGTACCGCTGGTTCCGTGCCGCGGGAAAGCTGTCAAGAAGAGGAGACGGGACGCCGATTTCTTATATAGGTATATTTGTTGATATTACGGAGAGTAAGAGGATGGATCGGGAATTCCGGGAGCAGAAAAGGATGCTGGAGGATGCTTTAAAACAGGCGCAGCGTTCCAACCGGGCAAAGACGGTTTTCCTTAATAATATGTCTCATGATATCCGTACACCGATGAATGCAATTATCGGATTTACGGATCTGGCAGTCTCACGTATTGATAATAAGGAGGCTGTAGCGGATTATCTGTCGAAGATTATGACTTCCAGCAGACATCTGCTTTCGCTGATCAACAATGTGCTGGATATGAGCCATATTGAAAGCGGGAAGGTGCATTTAGAAGAAAAGGAATATAATATTCTGGATATTATCCATGAGCAGGCGGCTATGGTGCAGGCGGATGTCGGGGCCAGGCAGATTGATTTTTCTATAGAGACCAGGGATATTGTACATGAGGAAGTTATCTGTGATAAGCTGCGGCTGAACCAGATTCTTTTGAATGTGGTTGGTAATGCGTTAAAATTTACGCCTCCAAAAGGGAGTGTCCGCGTATACGTTGCAGAGAAAGCGGATGCGCCGGATGGGTACGCCTGCTATGAATTCCGGATCCGGGATACCGGTATTGGAATGAGCAGGGATTTTTTGAAAGATATTTTTGAGCCGTTTGAGAGGGAGCGGACATCGACCGTCAGTAAGACCCAGGGAACCGGACTGGGAATGGCAATCACAAAAAGCTTTGTGGATATGATGAAGGGAACGATAACAGCCGAGAGTGAGGTTGGAAAGGGAACGGAATTTAAGATTGTGCTTTCTTTCCGGCTGCCGGATGAAACGGGCAGATTTAGTAAAAAAGAGGAAGCGGACGGCATCTACGCAGAAGACGAGAAAGCGGATGATGCGGGTTCTTTTGGAGAAGGAAAGACGATTCTTCTGGCAGAGGACAATGAACTGAATCAGGAAATCGCTGTGGCGGTTCTTGAGGAGAGAGGCTTTGCGGTTGATGTTGCAGACGATGGCGCCATAGCTGTAGAGAAGATCAGAGAGGCAGAACCAGGAACCTATGATTTGATCCTGATGGATATTCAGATGCCGGTAATGAATGGATATGAAGCGGCTGAAAAAATCAGGGAGCTGGATGAGGAGCGTTCACGGGTCCCGATTTTTGCAATGACGGCAAATGCATTTGACGAGGATAAAAAACAGGCGCTAGAGGCAGGGATGAACGGACATATCGGGAAGCCGATCGAGATGGATAAGCTGGACAGGATTCTTAAAAGCCTGTAAATTAAAAGAAATGCAGAGCTCTGTTTTATTGAGGGTGACCATTTTATTGCGTGTAAAAGGCGGAAGCCTTCAATGCAAGGGTTTTGGAATTTTTGGCGGAGGGATATGCCGGAGATTAGAAGAAGACAGTTCCATGTTCTGTATAAATAAAAAATGAATATAAGACTTTTGGATAGTTACGAATGGGCAGAGCCGGATTTTTCTGGTTCTGCCTTTATATATATTACCATTTATAATTAAAATCAATCATAATAAATCAAATTTGTGCAATATCGACTAAAATGAATTTGATTTTTTGTGAAATAATATGATTGAAATTGAATGAATTTAATGTTAAAGTAATACCATAAAGAAAACAGGAGGGAAAAAGATGATATATACGGTTACTTTTAATCCATCCCTTGACTACATTGTATCAGTGGAAGATTTTAAGCTCAGACTTACCAACCGCACCAGTTCTGAGCTGATGCTTCCGGGAGGAAAGGGGATCAATGTATCGACAGTGCTTATGAATCTTGGCATTGAGAGCACGGCGCTTGGGTTTGTGGCTGGATTTACCGGCGATGAGATTGTAAGAAGGTTGAAGGAAATGGGTGTGAAGACCGGATTCATCCAGATTGAAGAAGGTATCTCGCGGATCAACCTGAAGCTGAAGTCTATTGACGGTACGGAGATTAACGGCATGGGACCGGATATCAGCGGTGATAAGAGGGAGAGGCTGATGGAGCGGCTGGAAGGCTTAAGTGAAGGCGATGTGTTATTTCTGTCGGGGAGCATTCCTGCATCCATGCCGGATGACGCTTATCAGAAGATTATGAAGCGGCTTGACGGACGCGGCGTGCGGGTCGTGGTGGATGCAACGAAAGACCTTCTGATGAATGTGCTGGAGTATCATCCGTTCTTGGTGAAGCCGAATAATCATGAGCTGGGCGAGATATTCGGCGTAGAGCTTAAGACCAGGGAGGATGTGGTTCCTTATGGAAGGAAGCTTCAGGAGAAGGGCGCAGTGAATGTGCTGGTCTCTATGGCAGGAGAAGGCGCGGTGCTGATCGATGGGGAGGGCAATGTGCACAGTGCGCCGGCGCCAAAGGGAAAGCTGGTCAATGGCGTAGGCGCCGGGGATTCCATGGTGGCAGGTTTTATGGCAGGCTGGATGGAGAAGCAGGATTATGAGTATGCGTTTCACATGGGCGTGTCGGCGGGAAGCGCAAGCGCATTTTCCGAGAATCTGGCAACAAGGGAAGAGATTGAAGCAGTTTACCGTCAGGTCAGCGGATAGAAGGGCATCATTTTAAAAAGGATATAGATGCAAATAAGAAGGGTGCAGATTAAGAAGGAAAGAATGCGGAGAGCAAGGAGGACGAACACATGAGAATCACAGATTTACTGGACAAGAGAAGTATTTCTCTGAACGGAGCGCCGAAAAATAAGCAGGAGGCGCTGGATCAGGCGATCGCACTGATGAAGGACAGCGATAAGATTAACGATCAGGAGGCGTACCGTAAGCAGGTATACAAGAGGGAAGAGGAAGGAACCACCGGCATCGGCATGGGTATCGCGATTCCTCACGGCAAGTGCAATGCAGTTGACAGGCCGGGCCTGGCGGCTATGGTAATCAAGGACGGAGTAGATTTTGATTCTCTGGACGGAAAGCCGGTTGACCTTCTGTTTCTGATCGCGGCGCCGGATACCGAGGACAATATTCATCTGGAGGTTTTGAGTAAGCTGTCTATGATGCTGATGGATGATGACTTTACACAGTCTCTGAAAAATGCTTCTTCCGTGGATGAGTTTATGGAGATTATCAATAAGGCGGACGAAGCCCGTCCGGATCTGAACGAGCAGTTTGGCGGAAGCGAACCGGAGCAGCCTGCAGATAAGCAGGTGAAGATTCTTGCAGTTACAGGATGCCCGACCGGTATTGCCCATACATATATGGCGGCAGAGGGAATCGAGAAGGCGGCCAAGGCGAAGGGATGTTTTGTAAAGGTTGAGACCAGAGGCTCCGGCGGCGCGAAGAATGTGCTTACGGCGAAGGAGATCGAAGAGGCGGACGGTATTATCGTTGCGGCAGATACACAGGTTCCGATGGATCGTTTCAACGGGAAAAAGGTGATCGTATGTCAGGTGTCTGACGGTATCAGCAAGGCGGATCAGTTAGTGGACCGGGTGATCCGTGGGGACGTGCCGGTCTTTAAGAGCGATAATGCATCGGCGGAGACAGCCTCCGCAGGAAAACAGTCCGGCGGAGTCGGACACCAGATTTATACCCGGCTGATGAATGGTGTGTCCCACATGCTTCCGTTTGTAGTCGGCGGCGGTATCCTGATCGCGATCGCATTCCTGATTGACGGACTCTGCGTGGATATGAATGCCCTTGCAGAAGCAGAGAGGGCAGACTTTGGTACGATCACTCCGGCTGCGGCTTTGTTTAAGAACATCGGCGGTGTGGCATTCGGCTTCATGCTTCCGGTACTGGCAGGTTTTATCGCTATGGCGATCGGTGACAGGCCGGCGCTGGCGGTCGGCTTTGTAGGCGGTATGATGGCGGCAAATGGAAGCTCCGGTTTCCTTGGGGCGCTTGTGGCAGGCTTTGCGGCAGGATATATCATCAAAGCTCTGATCGCAGTATGTGAGAAGCTTCCGGATGCACTGGAAAAGATCGCGCCGGTTCTCCTTTACCCGCTGTTTGGCATCCTGATCATGGGGCTTCTGATGACCTTTATCGTAGAGCCGGTGATGGGTGCGGTCAACGGAGCAATGAATAACGGACTTATGAGCATGAGCGGCTCAAGCAAGGTGGTATTGGGACTGATCCTCGGCGGTATGATGGCAATTGATATGGGAGGTCCGTTCAACAAGGCGGCTTACGTATTCGGTACAGCGGCAATCGCGGCAGGCAACTATGACATTATGGCATCGGTTATGATCGGCGGTATGGTTCCGCCATGCGGAATTGCACTTGCAACCCTGCTATTTAAGAACAAATTTACCAAGGCGGAGAGAGAATCCGGACCGACCAACTTTATTATGGGTCTCGCATTTATCACAGAGGGCGCGATTCCATTCGCGGCGGCAGACCCGCTCCATGTGCTTCCTTCCTGTGTTGCAGGTTCAGCGATTGCAGGCGCCCTGTCTATGGCGTTTGGATGTACTCTGATGGCGCCTCACGGCGGAATCTTCGTATTCCCGGTAGTCGGCAATGCACTGATGTACATTGTGGCGCTGATTGCAGGAACCATCGTAAGCGCGGTACTTCTGGGAGTACTTAAGAAAAAAGCGGTTTAAATAATACTTTGACGGACGAAGTCCTCCGGCCTGTCAGGGCAAGTATTATGGGTTGCCCGCCAGAGAATAGATTGTGAGATATTCATAGGGAATAGAAAAATATTACACCTGTTATGCTTTGATTCCAGAGTGGATGAGACTTAACAGGTGTAAACTTATTTGTTGTTATATTGTCCTTTGCGGTACAGGGGGAGCCGGCGGTACATATGTAATAATAAAAGATTGAAGATACTAATAGGTATATTCTTGACTCTGTGAAAATGATAGGGTATGCTACATATAGTTACTGGAAATGGCAATGAATTAGGATATAAGGATTGACGGAATATGCTGACAGAACAGAGATATGAATTGATATTACAGCTATTGGAGGACAAAAAGAGTATTACGGTAAATGAAGTGAAGGATCTTTTAAAGACCTCGGAATCTACCGTAAGACGGGACATTACCGCGCTGGATAAGGCGGGAAAGCTTAAGAAGGTATTCGGCGGGGCGGTTGCAAAGAATTACCATACCTTTGCCATTCAGGAGCCTACGGTTGCCCAGAAGAAGGATTGGAACCTGGAGGAGAAGAGAAAGATAGCGAAATATGCCGCTTCCCTGATTGAGCCGGAGGATTTTGTATATCTGGATGCAGGGACGACCACGGGCTGTATGCTGGATTATCTGATGGATCTAAGCGTGACCTATGTGACCAATGGGGTCTCTCATGCCCAGAGATTGGTGAAGAAGGGAATGAAGGTGATCCTTCTGGGCGGGGAGATGAAAGGTACGACGGATGCCGTGATCGGAAGCCAGGCCGTACAGCTTCTTATGAATTACCATTTTACGAAAGGCTTCTTTGGAACCAACGGCATTACGAAAAAAGCGGGGCTTACCACGCCGGATATCAATGAAGCGGCGGTAAAAAGCATGGCTATGGAGCAGTGTGAGGCATGCTATGTGCTGGCTGACTCTTCTAAGTTTGATACGGTGAGCTCTGTGAGCTTTTCTACATTTTATAACGGGACGATTTTGACTGACAGGATTGTGAAGGGATACGAGGAGCAGAAGCATATTATCGCGGTGCCGGAATAAATCTTGAAAGTAAAAAAAGGATTCCCAGAGTGGAAATCCTTTTTAAAAGAGCGACAGACGGGGTTCGAACCCGCGACCCCAACCTTGGCAAGGTTGTACTCTACCAACTGAGCCACTGTCGCAAATGTTTTAGTGTTCCTCAGAACATTAATTACTATACTACAGAGAAATGAGATTGTCAACACTTTTTTTGAATTTTTTAATAAATTGTACTTTACATGGTTAAGGCCGCGTGGCTCCTGCCTGGAAGCAGAGCCGGCAGATCGAACCTTTACCAATTATATTACGAATGAGGTGATAACAGATGAGGCTCCAGATTTATCATACGGTGAATTCTGGCTTATATCTATGGAATGGGAAATCGGGTCTGCTGATTGATGCCCTTCATGGCGGAAAAGGAACAGGATTTTCGGATACTCCGGACAGATATATCCAGATGATGAAGCGAAAAGAGCAGTTTTTCGGACAGACGAATGATCTGCTCTTTACCCATGTGCATGCGGATCACTATGATGAAGAGCTGGTAAAACAGTTTTTTGTTCAGAATCCGGACAGCTTAATTTACGGTACGGGACTTGACAGAAACAAGGTTCAGTCAGTACTATTAGAAAAGGGAATCTCCCAGATTCGGATGAGAAACTACATAATTTATTCGTTTTCAACCGAGCATGATGGAAAGGCTTATACAGAAGAGCCGCACTACTCTTATTTGATCCAGTCAGGGGAGCAGTATTTGTGGGTCAGCGGAGATGCGGTCCTGAAACCGGCTCTGGCAGACAAAGTAAGAAGTATTTCTTCGGAGGGAAGGATTCTTGCGGCCTTTGTGATGGTTTATCAGCCGGGAAGCAGATCTGGACGGGAATTTCTGCGGAAATTATCTGCGGAGAGTATTTATCTCTACCATCTTCCTTATAGAGAGGATGATATCTTTCACTATTACCGTATGGCGGAGGATGTGGCGGCAAGGTGTGAACAGGAAGGTGTGGTTATCAGGAGACTTCCTGTAGACAGCTTTATATAGGAATTCTATATAAATGGACACTTCTGCAGCGGGATTCATAAAAACAGAGAGTACGAAAGAGAGGAATTATTTTGAAAACAATTATCAGACATTCGATTTTGAGCGGCTTTTTAGTGGGTCTGGGTGTAATAATCAATACCATTGCAGATAACCGGTATATAGGAGCTATGCTGTTTTCCCTTGCGCTCCTTGTGATCATAGAGTGCGGACTGCAGCTCTATACGGGAAAGATCGGCTTTGTGAGGACGGTTCCGGCAGAGAACCTTGCGGTGATGCTTGCGGGGAATCTGTTTGGCTCAGCGGTACCTATGCTGATGATCGCAACCCAGAGACCGGAGGTCATGGAAACGATGCGGGGAGCGGCGGATAAGAAATTTTCCAATACATTTCTGGCGCTGTTTTTCTATGGATGTTTGTGCGGCGCGCTGATGTTTCTTGCAGTGTACTGTAAGAAGATGCTGATCACTGTATTCTGTATTATGGTATTTATTTTGTCGGGATATGAGCACTGTATTGCTGATTTCCCATACCTGCTCTTGAATTTCAGTATGGTGAATGTGTTAAAATACATTATGATCATCGCAGGAAATTCGATAGGCTCTGTTGTCATACATTTTTTGATAAAGAAGGATGAATAAAAGAGAACGAGAAACGAAGGCAGTAAAGGAGATTCGCAGTGTCATCAGAGAATATTAATCAGAAGAATCCGCTTGCAGTGGAAAAAACAGGGAGGCTGATCGCCAGATTTGCCATACCGGCAATTATAAGCATGCTGGTGAGCTCCCTTTATAATATTGTAGACCAGATTTTTATCGGACAGGGTGTGGGAATGCTGGGAAATGCGGCGACAAACATCGCATTTCCCATATCCATTATCTGTACGGCGACAGCGCTTTTTTTGGGAATAGGGAGCGCTTCTAACTATAATCTGGAATCCGGTGCGGGACGTCCTGAGAAGGCGGTGCAGATTGCGGGCACGGGGCTTTTTATGCTGGCAGTCTGCGGTATTTTGATCGGTGTTGTGGTATTGGCCTTTCTTGACCCGCTGCTTCATGTATTTGGCGTAACGCCGGAGATTCTGCCCTTTGCCAGGGATTATACAGGGATCACAGCATTCGGGATTCCTTTTTTGATTCTTACGACAGGAGGCAATCATATTATAAGGGCGGACAGAAGCCCGTCCTATTCCATGGTGTGCATGCTGACGGGGGCAATTATCAATACGATTCTTGACCCGCTGTTTATCTTTACATTTCACTGGGGCATCAAAGGGGCTGCGGCGGCAACGATCATCGGGCAGATCATATCTGGAATCCTGGTCATTTATTATTTTGCAAAGAAGTGTAACATGGCTCTGGAGGTATCCATGCTCCGTCCAAAGGCAGAGCATGTGAAGGTGATCGCCGGACTTGGAATGGCATCCTGTATCAATCAGATTGCTATGGCGGCTGTGCAGATTACGATGAATAACACCCTTCGGTATTATGGAGCCCAGTCTATGTATGGAGCAGATATTCCGCTTGCCTGTGTAGGGGTTATCTCTAAGGTGAATATGGTATTTATGGCAATCTGCATCGGTATCTCCCAAGGATGCCAGCCAATCTGGGGATTCAACTACGGAGCGGAGAATTATGGGAGAGTAAGAGAAACATATAGAAAGGCATTTTCCATCTGTATGACAGTAGGAATTACTTTTTTCTTATGCTTTCAGATATTTCCAAGACAGATTGTCAGTATATTCGGTTCGGGAAGTGAAGAATATTTTCATTTTGCAGAGCGGTATTTTAACATTTTTATGTTTGCTACATTCCTAAACGGCATACAGCCCATGTCTTCCGGATTTTTTACATCGATCGGCAAGGCGAAGCTTGGAATTGTAGTGTCGCTGACAAGACAGATTATTTTCCTGCTTCCTCTGATTTTGATTTTCCCCGTTTTTATGGGGATTGACGGAGTCATGTATGCAGGACCGATCGCAGATGCGGCGGCCGCCCTTGTGGCAGTCGGCTTTGCAGTACGTCAGATGAAAGAGATGAGAAAGAAGGAATGCATATAAAGGAAGGTGAGGGCGTGGATAAAAGAGAGTATGAGAAGCTGGTAAATGCGCTGCCGGCCGCGGGAGTGTTTATAATCCGGGAGGACAATCATGAGATTTTGTATTACAATGAGCGGGTGCGGGAAAAATCCCCTGAGATAAGGCTTGGCATGCCCTGCCATGAGCTGGGGGATCATTCCTGTGTAAACTGTCCGCTGCTCACTATCGGCGGCAGGCAGGAAAACCGGACCTTAAGCTACAATAACTCATTTGGTGAAATGGTTGATATTACAGCAGTCAGAACAAAGTGGGAGGATGAAATCCCGGCATTTATCATTACGATTGCTCCTCATGTACAGGCAATCAGCCATGCCTATCATAAGATCCTGCGTGTAAATCTTACGAAGGATCAGTATGAGGTGGTGAAGATGCGGCCGGAGGACAGGGCAGTGGGGTACGGCGCGGATTCCTTCTCGAGCTGGCTGGGGCAGTTTATTTATGACGGAGGACTCCATCCGGATGATATGAATCATTTTATTTCATTTACGCATCCGGATCATATCAAAAGCACACTGAAATCCGGGCGGGAGATTATGACCTGCTGCTACCGCAGGAATTTTGACGGTGATTTCCGGTGGAATCTGATGGAAATAGTGCCGGATTACGCCGCTTCTGACAGTGACCAGTATATTTTTATCTATGTAAAGGATGTTCATGATATTCTTCGGGAGAGTCTGGAGCTGGATGATGCAAGCGTCCGCATTCAGGAGGTGATACGTACTCTGGGGGAGCAGAATTTCAGTATTTATGGGATTGACCTTGATACCGGAGAGACGAATCTTGTGCGGGAAAACGGGCATACCCATACCGGCTGGAAGTCATGGACTGTACAATGGAGTGAAATCATGGATTCCCGTTTGAACAGGCAGATCCATCCGTCAGACAGGGAAAAATTCTGCCGGAAGTTTTCTCTGGAGGGACTGCGCGGGTTAAAGGATACTTCCGTGAATAAGGCGGATATGCTCTGCCAGTGGCGGAGAGAAGAGGATCATGAGTACCGTTATATGGCTGTGATTGCCTATTTCGGCCAGAGGCATGGAGCCAAGAATTATACGATCCTTGCACTGCAGAATGTGGATAAGCGCGTACGGCAGGAGCACACGCTGTCGCTTAGGGATATGCAGCTTGCAGCAATCCTCAAATCCCGTTACAGTGTTATGACGACGGTTTATCTGGAAAACGGGCAGTGTGAGCGGGTCTGGATCAATGAGAGCAGTAAGATGCATAATGTGCTGACCGGAAGCTATCATCAATATTTTCATAAGGCGCTGGAAACTGCGGTCCATCCGGAGGATGCGGAAATTTTTAAGAAGGTCATGAGTCCGGAGCATTTATATCAGAAGGCGGCAGGCGTGCGGGATTATTCGGAGGAAGTCTGCCGGTACCGGATGGCGGGTTCGGAGCTTAGATGGGTGGAACAGCATGTGATCTATGCCCGTCAGGGAAACCGGATGTCGGTGAACATTCTGGGCAGGGATATTACAAGAGAGAAGATGGAAGAAGAGCTTAGGCTTAAGGAGGAGAGGGAACGGACGGATATTATCCAGAGTCTTGGAGGCATGTTTTTTGCAACCTATTATGCCGATCTAAAGGAGGATACCTTCCGCAGTGTTACCCAGCTTGAGGCGGCAGAACAGACCTTAAAGGAGACGGTGGATTATGCTACAGGATTAAGGAACTTTGCAGAGAATTTTGTTCATCCGGATGACAGGGAAGAGTATCTGAATGTGATGAGCATCGATAATCTGCGCCGTGCTCTGGATAAGAATCATCCGTATGTGACTCTGGCATATCGGAAAATGCCGGAGCATGCAGAGGTGAGACCGGAGGATTACGGATGGATACGAAGCACAGCAGTAATGTCTCAGACTGACGAGGAGGGGAAAGCCCGGTCGATCGTCTACGCGGCGCAGGATGTAACAGACAGCAAACGGAAGGAAATGAGGGAACAGCAGGCGCTTCAGGCGGCCTGTGAGGCGGCGGATCATGCAAATGCTTTCCGGCATGAATTTCTTTCCTGCATGAGCCACAATATCCGTACGCCTATGAATGGCGTAATCGGCATGATCAAGATTGCAGAGGATCATATGGACGATCAGAAGCGGGTCAAGGAATGTCTGGGAAAAGCATCGGAGTCTGGCAGGCAGCTGCTGACTATGATGAATGAGATATTAGACATCAGCATAATCAAGTCCGGCGGTTTTAATTTGAAGGCGGAGGCATTTCATTTATCAGAGCTGATGCGGCAGACGGCTGATGTAATCCTGCCCTATGTGCAGGCGAAGGGACTGTCTCTAAAGCTGCATCCGATGCAGGTGAAGCACGAACATGTATTAGGCGATAGGCAGAGGCTGGAACAGATATTTTTGAATATTCTGGGAAATTCAGTAAAATATACGCCTTCTGGCGGCAGGCTGGAAATGTCGGTTCTGGAGCATGAGTTTACAGACCATGGCTGCGGCTCTTATGATTTTATATTCAGTGATACCGGCATCGGCATGGAGGAAGAATTTATCCGGCATATTTTTGAGCCTTTCAGCCGTGCAGAGGATTCGGAGACGGGCTATACAGATGGCGTGGGGCTTGGAATGTCCATAGCACAGAACATTGCCCGTATGATGGGCGGAGCTATTAGTGTAAAAAGCAGCCTGGGGAAAGGCTCAAGGTTCGTTGTGACCGTTATTCTGCGTCTGCAGAATCCGGCAGAATTGTCCGGCGGACAGTCTGTTTCAGACAGCAGGAAGGAGGATGCGGTCTCCCCGCAGGGACGCAGGATCCTGCTGGTGGAGGATAACGAGCTGAATCAGGAGATTGCCATGGAGCTGATCGGAGAGGCCGGTGCGATGGTAGAATGTGCCGGAGACGGAAGGAAGGGACTGGAGCGCTTTGTTGAGATGCCGGAAGGATATTATGACCTGATCCTGATGGATATCCAGATGCCGGTCATGAATGGCTTCGAGGCAACCCGCGCCATCCGGAAGATTCCGCGGGCGGACGCGGCGGCAATTCCGATTATTGCTTTGTCCGCAAATGTATCGCCTGAGGATATGGCGGCCGGCAGGGAAGCAGGGATGAATGGGCATCTTGCTAAGCCGTTAGATATTCCGGGACTTGAGAAGTGCATGGATTACCTGTTGCAGTACAGGGCATAATATGCTAGAATATAGCGGAAACAAGTGAATAAATTTTTAACGCAGAGTAGGAATATGCGCGTCAAGTGCCAGCGGGACGGGGAGTTGCCGGCTGGACGAAAAGTGATGAGGCTGCCAGGCAAGAACGGCGGATGCGTCATTTGCGGTGCACATTCCGCATCCCGCTGCTGCACATAAGAAAGAAAAGCGATTACTGTCCGCTGTTTTATCTGCGGGCAGTAAAAGAATACCTGCTTATGAGCAGCTTTACGGGCTGCTGCAAAGGAGGTATTTTTTAATGAAGAATTTAAAACAACTGTTTGTGGACTCCTTTCAAGAGCTGAAAGACGTAAAGGCGTTAACGATGACGGCAATGCTTCTTGCCGTCGCAGTGGTGCTGGGATTCTATTCCCTGCAGGTAACAGACTTTATCAAGATCGGCTTTGCATTCCTTGCGGATGAGCTGACCGGTATGCTGTTCGGTCCGGTTGTGGGAGGCCTGATGGGAGGGGCGGCAGATCTTGTAAAATATCTGGTGCGCCCCACGGGACCGTTTTTTCCGGGATTTACGATCAGCGGAGCCGCAAGCGGCATCATTTACGGCATGGTGCTGTATAAGCGGCCGCTTACCATCCGGCGGACGGCGCTTGCCAATGCACTGGTCATGATCGTTGTCAACATCGGCCTTAATACCTACTGGCTGACACTGCTGTACGGGAACGCTTTTTTTGCGATCCTTCCTGCAAGAGCCATAAAGCAGGCGGCCATGTTTCCCATCTATGTGGCGCTGTTTTACGGAGTCAGCAGGATACTTGAGAAGGCAAGGCTGTTTGCCTTTATCAAAGGACAGGGCGCTGTGTGACAGGAAGTACGTTCCGCTTCAGGCTGCTATATGCCATCAGGATATAGACAGAATAGAGCAGGAAGAACAGCAAGATGCAGGATACGGTAAGCATGAGCGGACTGCTGGCGCCCGTTAATGTCCAGGGTTCTACGGAATTTCCGATGCTGTATACCACAGGAATACTGATGAGCAGGGGCGGGACTGCCGGCATGGCATAGTATATGGCAAGCTGGCGGCGAAGAGCCCCTGCCATTTCGCGCGGTTCCATCCCAAGCTTTGCAAGGAGCAGGAATTGCTGCCTGTAGCGTCTGGTTTCACTGAGCTGCTGGATCGTCAGAATTGCGGCGGCAGTTATGGTAAGCACCAGAGCCAGATAGTACAGCGGAAATGCGAAAATGGCGGTTTCGGAGGCGGCTTCTTCTATAATATAAGATTTGATAAACAGAGGGACATATTCTGCGGTACAGTAAGTATCCGAGAGATCATTTAGTGCCTGATACTGTGCTTTGCTGACAGGCTGTGCGGTCATTGCGGCATAGACGGTGCGGCCGGCAGGCCTTGTTTCGGCTGTCTTATCCGGCACAACCAGCACGAATCCATTTCCATTGCCGTCGCTCCAAAAACGCTGGAGAAAGTCTTCGGTGTATACAGCGCCGGGTTTTAAGGTGACGCCTTCCCCGGTGATATCCGGTGCAATGCCGGAGATCTGGTCCTTAAGAAACGGCATGCAGTGGATCAGATATTCGCCCGGACGCAGCCTGGCCTCAGGGTAACCCAGCATAGAGCGCAGCGCCGCATAGTCGCTGTAGCGCATAAGGGTGTCGCAGGAAGCGGCAAAGGAAGGATAGGTATCTGTGGTTATGTGCTCTGTGATCTGCGCATTATCTGCCTGATACAGGTTATACTGCAGAGAATCCGTTACCGGGATATTTTCCTGAATATAATCCAGATAATGGGGAAGGGTCTGCTCTGGCGTCCGGGTGCTGATAAACAGGTCAAAGCAGGCGATTTGTTTTGCGCGGTTCTCAAATATAGCGGCAAAAACGGAACCGGCGCCCTGAGTTATCAGTACGGCGGTAAACAGCATGGATATGACGGCCATGACAACTCCCATCGTGGCAAGCTTCGCGGACAGGGTGCGGAAAATAAGTAATGTCTGCCCTTTATATTTTTCCTCCGGGTGTTTCTCAAACCAAGCAGGGACACCGGAGGAGAAGCTTAGGAAGAATCCAAAAAGAAATGCAATAATACAAGCAGAGCCGGCGATTCCCGATGCGAGGTTTCCCATAAGCAGGAGAAGCGTGCCGATAATTCCCAGTACGATAGATACGGTAAATAGCCTTCTGCGTTTTTTCTCTTTCTGGATCACTAGATTTTCATTCTTACGGTCAAAATAAATCAGATCATAGATTTTCATTATACGGATCCGTTTATTCCCCCTTAACTGTGCGGAAAGGTAGATCAGAAGAAAATAAAAAAAGGTAAGTCCGACTGCTTTCAGGGAGAAAGAAAGGGAGAGCCGATAGGGAGCCTGAAACAGCGTGAGCATGACGGCGCGCAGCATTTGAAAGATCAGATTGCCGAGCAGGATCCCCGGTATCAGGGCGGATCCGCAGACAACAAGGTTCTCCAGAAAAAACAGCCGGGAAACCTGTCTGCTCTCTAAACCGGTCAGGAGATAGGTTCCTAATTCCCTGCTCCGTCTTAAGAGCATGAAATTGGTGATGTAATGAACCAGCCAGCCGATGATGCAGACTACCACAATGCTGGAAAGAGTGATGACAACCGGCAGACTTTGCATCATGGAAGAAAGCTTTCGTATTTCATCGGAGAAGATCAATCCGTTAAAGGCATAAAGGAGCGCTGCAGAGATAATGACGGTAACAAAATAGATCAGATAGTCTCCTGCCTGCCGTCTGGCGTTCCGCATGGATAATTTAAATAAGGTCACTGATATCACCTCCCAGCAGCGCGAGTACATCCAGAATCTCATGGTAAAAAACAGACCGGCTCCGGCCGCCCCGCAGCAATTCGTTGAAAATCCGCCCATCCTTTAGAAACAGTACCCGCCCGGCATAGCTTGCGCTGTATGCGTCGTGGGTAACCATGAGGATGGTAGCTGCTGTCTCCTGATTCATTTTTGTCATGATTTCCAAAAGATTTTTGGATGCTTTGGAATCCAGGGCGCCGGTGGGCTCATCAGCCAGGATCAGAGACTGGCCTGCGGCTATGGCTCTGGCACATGCGGCCCGCTGCTTCTGCCCGCCGGACACCTGATAGGGGAATTTTCCCAGTATATCTGTAATGCCAAGCATCCCTGCCACGTTTGTTACCTGCTTTAGAACAGCGGGGGGATCCGTGTGGTTCAGGGAAAGAGCCAGTCCGATATTTTCTTCGATCGTCAGGGTATCAAGAAGGTTGAAATCCTGAAATACGAAACCGAGACGCTCCCGGCGGAACTGTGCCAGTTTGTTTTCGGGCAGCTCGGAAATATCGGTTCCGTCCAGAAGGATCTTTCCTGCGCTGACGGTGTCAATGGTGGAAATACAGTTTAAGAGTGTTGTTTTACCGCTTCCGGAAGCTCCCATGATGGCGATAAATTCGCCGTCTGCAGCATCGAAGCTGACCCGGTCTAAGGCCTTTGTGATATTGTTTTTACTTCCATAATATTTTTCAATATTTTGTATCTGCAGCATCGTGTATCCCCTTTCTTGGTTTTATGCTGTATCTGCTTCGTTTTCAGGTAAGTATACAGTATAAATGGGACGGGTGGTAGCGGAGCAGTATTGATTTGCCTTACAATCCTGTAAGATAAGTTATAGATCACATTTCTTTACCGCGGGGAAGGTCAGGGATACTGTGGTTCCCAGATTTTCCTCGGAAGTGATGCGAAGGTCCAGTTCCAGAAAGCCGGAAAGCTTTCGGCAGAGATACAGTCCCATGCCGGTAGAGCCGCCGCGGCTTCTCCCGTTGCTTCCGGTAAAGCCCCGGTCGAAAATACGCGGCAGCTCATGAGCCGGTATGCCGATACCATTGTCCTGTACCGTAAGCTGTACCTGATTTCCAAGAGGCTTAGCGGACAGGGTGATCAGAGGCGTGCTTCCGTGATAGCGCGCAGCATTCTGCAACAACTGGCCGAGAATAAAGAGGCTCCATTTACGGTCTGTGTAAATGGTGTAGTCCAAACTGCCGGTGTCGATACGCATGTCATTCTGGATAAGCAGAGATTTATGATTTCTGATCGCCTGAGATATCAGCTCTGACAGACTGATCCGCTGGATCAGGAAATCCTTTTCGGGATTTTCAGCCCGTGCATAGTAAAGGACACGTTCCACATGGGCTTCCAGCTGCATTAGTTCCCCGGTGAGCTTCCGTCTTGTTTCTGGGTCTGTATTCCGGCAGATAAGCCTGGCGGCAGTTATGGGAGCTTTGATCTCATGAACCCAGCTTTCAATGTATTCACGGTATTCCCGCCGGGATGCTTCTGCATCGGAAACAGCGCTCGTCATGGATTTACAGGAACGGCGCAGAAGATAAAATATTCTGCGCTCATATGCGGTACATGGCGGCGGCAGGCATTCTGCAAATAAGTATTTTTCATCCAGGCCGTCCATAATGGACTCCAGTTCACCGAGTCTTGTACGCTGCCTGATAAAGTCATAAATTTGTGTGAGAGCAAAGACAATGGACAGGGGGATGAGTAACAGGATTATGACACCGGCCTGAGTTCCTGCAGCCCGCAGGAAAAGGGCGGCCGCCACGGTTAGTACGATATCCATCATCAGGCGGCCTGTCCGGTCAGAGATAAATTCTGTGAAATTCATAGCTGATACCCCATTCCGCGCCTGGTCTTGATAAAGTCAAAGAAGCCCAGCATCTCCAGCTTTGTGCGGAGTCTGGTCATGTTGACGCTTAAGGTATTATCGTCAATGTAAATCTGGTGTTCCCAGAGCGTATCGATCAGGTCGGCGCGGGCAACGATTTCTCCGGCGTGTGTCATCATGTGGGTCAGGATCCGAAGCTCATTGCGGGTCAGCTCAACATTCCTGTCGTCTGCCGATATGACACCCTTTATAAGATTTAGCTTTAATCCCTTTGCCTCCAGAATCTCCGGTTCCGGGGAAGGATTGCTCCGGCGCAGAGCCGCTTTGATCCGTGCTATGAGTACCGGAATATGATAAGGCTTGGTGATATAGTCGTCTCCGCCTAAGCTTAGAGCCTTCAGCTCATCCATAACGGAATCCCGGCTGGTGACGAAGATAATAGGCATATCTGCTGATCTGCGTATATCGGCGCACAGGGCAAGGCCGCTTCTGTCCGGAAGCCCCACATCCATTAGGATAAGGTCTGGAGAGCAGTTGATAACCTGATCCAATATATCGGTAAAATCAGTGACCGGAATGGGATGAAAAGTCTCGTTTTTTAATAAAAGAACTAACTCATCCCGGGTCATAGGATCGTCTTCAATAATCATGATTTTCTGCATAATGTATCCGCCCTTTATGAGTTTTTGTTTTATCCTAGCATGGAAAGCAGAGCCTGTCCAGTGATGTTTTGTAAAGGCCTTTTTATCATGGTCATAAGAAATAAAGAGCCGGGAACTTCTTTTTGTCTTTTGTATCTTTATAGTACCATCACCTGCAAAAAACAGGCAGTTTCTTTTGCGGATCAGGCTATGGATAAAAAACAGAAAGATTTATACTTGATTTTGGAGTCGAAATATAGCATACTATGTAATAGGGAGTAAATTTACCGTAGCTGTATGGCATTTGTGCATCTGCGGTATGGGAGTGTAAAAATTAGAAAGGGTGATAATTATGCAGGAGAGACTGCCGATTGGTTTCCTTTTCAAGCAGATTAACAATGTGTATGAAAAGGATATCAATAATCAGCTGAAGGGCATTGGGATTACGTCGTCTCAGTGCGAGGTTTTGAACTACCTGTTCCGGTGCGATAAGGAAGAGGTAAACCAGAAGGATATTGAAAAGGCGCTGAGCCTTAAGAATCCCACGGTGACAGGGATTTTGCAGAGGCTGGATGAGAAGGGTTATATCCTGATCGTTCCAAACGGAAAAGACAAGAGAAAGAAGAATGTCCATCTGACAGAGAAGGCCTATGATATCCAGAGAAGGATGGAATCGGACCGGAGAAGGATTGATAAGAATCTCACGGTAGGCATGACTAAGAGAGAGATTCAGGCGCTCCAGAAGATGCTGAACCGGGTGTTATATAATGTAAGTGATGTATAATAAGATAGCCAGAGGGCTGCGCGGAATACCCGCAGTCCTCTGGCTGTATTATTTATAATACAGGCGTATTATAAAACCTCCGGCAGGATGGGGGACTGCGCGCCGGCTTTCGGCACAGGATTGGAGGGACAGCCGGCGTCCGGACATACAAGACCCCGGATAGTAAATGCATCATAAAACAAAATAAATATTTGTGGATAATGACGGATGAATCTTCCTCCCGGCTATGTTATGATGGTGGGAGAAGATGTAAAGAGAAAATAATTTCAGGAGGCAATATGTCAAGAGAAGATTATATCAAAGCAAATAAATTAGCAAAAAAGGATTATCAGTATAAATCTATGCGGGGAGAGCTGCCGACCCTCCCGGTGCTGGATGATATCCTTCCGCCGAGAGGCCGGTACAGAGAAGTCCCTCTGGGGCTTGTGAAGATCCCGGCCGACCAGATTGCGGGCACCAAGAATGCGGGGCGGAGCAATGCCTTTGCCAGCAACTTTATGCCGCTTTTGAAGGAGGGAAGCGAGTTTTCCAGAAAATGGGAATCTTTAAGCACCAGCCATGTGGAGGAAGGAATCCGCGACCCGATCAAAGCCTATGAATATATGAACAAATTCTATGTAGAGGAGGGAAATAAACGGGTCAGCGTTGTAAAATTCTTTGGGGTGGATTCGATTCCCGGCACGGTGACGCGTATCATTCCGGACCGGACGAACGATAAGGAGAACCGGATTTACTATGAATTTCTGGACTTCTATGAGCTTTCCCAGGTAAATTATATCTGGTTTTCGGAGACCGGAAGATTTGCGAAGCTTCAGGCGGCAATGGGAAAAGAGAAGGATGAGGCATGGAATGAAGAAGAACGGATGGATTTCCGCTCCATTTATACCCGGTTTACGAAAGAATTCAGATCCAAGAATAATGACAAGCTTAAGATTACGCCGGGAGATGCATTTCTTGCACTGATTGAGCTGTACGGCTATAAAGAGCTTCTGGATATGAGCGTAACGGAGCTTAAGAAGCTGATCACAAGAAGCTGGGAAGAATATATGCTTCTGGAGAAGGATAAAGAGATTGAACTGAAGATGGATCCGGTCCAGGAGAAGAAGCCGATCCTGAACCTGAATAAGATCCTTCCGGCGGGCGTGCTGCTGCCGGGGAAAGGCCGGTTAAAGATTGCATTTATTTATGAAAAGACTCCGGGCTCATCTGCATGGACCTATGGCCATGAGCTTGGACGGCTGCATTTAGAGCAGAGATTCCCGCATGAAGTGCAGACCATTTTTTATACAAATGTCAATAGAAAGAATATCGAATATGCCATTGAGGATGCGGTAAAGCAGAAATGCGATATTATCTTTACTACAACGCCGTCCTTTGTACAGGCAAGCGTAAAGGCGGCCATCGCCCATCCTTCGGTAAGGATACTGAACTGCTCGCTGAATACGTCTCACCGTTATATCCGGACCTACTATATCCGGATGCATGAGCCGAAGTTTATCATGGGAGCCGTTGCGGGGGCGCTGACGGAGAATGATAAGCTTGGATTCATTGCAGATTATCCGATTTTTGGGACCATTGCGAACATCAATGCCTTTGCACTGGGAGCGAAGCTGGTAAATCCCCGGGTGAAGGTATATCTGGAGTGGTCGGCGAAAAAGGATGTGGATGCGGTAAAAAACCTCCGGGAGCAGGGGGCGGAGATTATTTCCGGGAAGGATATGGTGACGCCGGAGGAGGCGTCCAGATATTTCGGGCTGTACAGTTTGGAAAACGACTGGCCGAAGAGCCTTGCCATGCCGGTATGGCACTGGGGACGGTTTTATGAGCAGCTGATCCGCACTATTATGGACGGAACATGGAAGTACGATGATAATCCGTCCGATAAGAAGGCAATCAATTACTGGTGGGGAATGTCCGCCGGGGTTGCAGATATTGTCTGCTCCCAGACGCTCCCGATTGGGACGAAGCGTCTGGTGGAGCTTTTAAATTCTAACATCAAAAACAGAATATTCGACCCCTTTGCGGGGGAATTATATTCACAGACAGGTGTGATCCAGAAGGAATCCTGGAAGAGTCTGTCTCCGGAAGAGGTCGTTACCATGGAATGGCTGGCAGAGAATGTGATCGGTGATATACCGAAGCGCCAGGAACTTAAGAAGCGCTCGGAATCGGTGGTGCTTCAGCAGGGAGTGGAGAAAACGAAAGGGTAAGAGACAGATGAAGATACTTGCGATTGCAGACGAGGAGTCGAAAGCCCTGTGGGATTATTTTGACAAAAGCAAATTTGAAGGGATTGATTTGATTATTTCCTGCGGGGATCTGGCACCGGAATACTTGTCTTTTTTAACTACGATGACTTCAATACCGGTGCTGTATGTGCATGGGAATCATGATGTAAAATACGATAAAAGACCGCCGGAGGGCTGTATCTGCATTGATGACAGGATTTACGTCCACAAGGGCGTGCGGATCATGGGGCTGGGAGGCTCTATGGAATACTATGGCGGCAAGCATCAGTATACGGAATCCCAGATGCGCCTGCGTGTTGGAAGAATGTGGTTTCAGCTTGTGAGGCACCGGGGATTTGATATTCTTGTGACCCATGCTCCGGCTTATGGACTGAATGACGGAGAGGATCTTCCTCACCGGGGATTCCAGACATTTGTGACATTACTGGAACGCTATAAGCCCCAATTTTTTCTGCATGGGCATGTGCATATGAATTACGGCAGAAAATATAAGCGTTATGATAAGTTTGGAGATACCAAAGTAATTAATGCGTATGAAAGGTGTGTATTTGAGTATGAAGATGAAGGTACGGAATAAGGCGGCATTTACAGATGCGGTGACGGCTCTGGAGGAAACGAATAAAAGAACTGCTTACCTTGCGGCGTTAGAGGGAATCGTATTGCTGGAAAATGATGGATGCCTTCCTGTAAAACCGGGGAAGATTGCCCTGTACGGGGCGGGGGCGGATATGACGATCAAAGGAGGCACCGGTTCGGGCGAGGTAAATGTACGCCATGCGGTTTCCATTCTGGAGGGATTGGAAAAGAGCGGATTTATTGTTACAAGTAAGCCATGGATTGATGAGTACCGGGCGGTTTATGAGAAGGCCGAGTCGGATTACAAAGAGGAGCTCCGAAGGAAGCTGCTTTATCTTAACCCGGCGAATCTGCTGAATATCGTAAGTCCCTTCCGGATGCCGGCAGGACAGCTGGTTACAAGGGAGGAGATGCAGGCCTCCAACACGGATACCTGTATTTATGTGGTGTCCAGACAGGCGGGAGAAGGCGCAGACCGGAAATTAGAGAAGGGAGATTATTTCCTGACGGAGAATGAAAGGCGCAGTATTGCCCTGTGTGCGGAATATTATAAAAGGATGATCGTGGTAATTAATGCGGGCGCGTCCTTTGACATGAGCTTTCTGGATGAGATTCCGGGAATCAATGCGGTTATTTTTTTCGGGCAGCAGGGAACTATGGGCGGCCAGGCATTTGCAGATTTATTGTGCGGGAAGGAGACGCCTTCCGGAAAGCTTGCAGATACATGGGCTTACCATTATGCAGATTATCCGAATGCAATGGAATACAGCTATCTGAACGGTAATTTAGACGAGGAATATTATGAAGAGGGTATTTATGTCGGCTACCGTTATTTTGACAGCTATGGAATAGAGCCGAGGTATCCTTTTGGTTATGGATTGTCTTATACAGATTTTAAGATAGAGACAGAGATGGTTTCGGTTAAGAAAACTACGGTAAAGGTAAAGGCAGTGGTAACCAATACAGGCGCTTATGCCGGGAAGGAGACGGTACAGATATACGTGAGCTGTCCTCAGGACGGACAGGCGAAGGAGTATCAGAGGCTGGCGGCATTTGCCAAGACAAGGAAGCTGGAACCGGGAGAGAGCGAGAAGCTGAAGCTGTGTTTTGACGTGACGGAGCTTGCAAGCTATCGTACGGAGGATGCTGTGACCGTACTGGAACCGGGAGATTATCTGGTGCGCGCAGGGAATTCGAGCCGCAGTACTCAGCCGCAGGCCGTACTTGTGCTGGAGAAGGAAGCAGTGGTTTCCAGACACTGCCGTATCTGTGAGAATGGGAAAACGAAGGAGATACAGCCGCCGATGCTTCCGGAGGAGGCTGTATCAGAAGAAATCCCGAGAATCAAGATACGTGAAAAGGATATCCCATGTGAGACCTATGACTATCAGGTGCCGGATATTTATCATTCTTCGGAGACAGATGCTTTTCTGGATAAACTGACGTTAGAAGAAATGGCGGCTCTTACTGTGGGAGGAGGAATGTCCGGGAAACGGTTCTTTGAGGCGCCGGGGTCAGCGGGTTCTACAACAGCAGAGCTTCTGGATAAGGGGATCCCCAATGTATCTCTTGCAGACGGCCCGGCAGGCTTAAGGCTTCATAAGCGTACCGCCGTAACCAGAACAGGGAAACTAAAGGCAGTGGAGCCGAATCTGGAAATGTTCAAGTATTTTCCGGAGCCGGTAAAGAAGGTTATGTTTGCAGATCCGGATAAGCATCCGGTTGTATATCAGTTTACCACTGCATTCCCGACAGGGCTGGCTCTTGCCCAGACCTGGAACAAGGAACTGGCAGAGCAGGCAGGCGAAGCGGCAGGGGAAGAGATGAAGGCTTACGGCGTTACCTACTGGCTGGCTCCGGCGCTGAATATTCACAGGAATCCGCTGTGTGGAAGGAATTTTGAGTATTTTTCAGAGGATCCGCTGCTGTCAGGCACTTTTGCGGCCGCTATAACGAAAGGCGTGCAGAAGAACAGGGGATGCTATGTGACTATCAAGCATTTCTGCTGCAATAATCAGGAGGACAACCGCAATTATACCAATGCAAATGTGGGAGAGAGGGCTCTACGTGAGATCTATCTGAAAGGATTTGAGATAGCGGTAAAGGAAGCGGCACCCGGCGCTGTTATGTCCAGCTATAATAAGGTAAACGGTATGTATGTAAATAACAGCTATGATCTGCTGACCAAGGTACTGCGGAATGAATGGGGCTTTCAGGGGCTGGTTATGACCGACTGGTTTGCTACCGGAAAAAATGTGGGAAGCCATGTGTCTGCAATCGGGGCAGGCAATGACCTGATCATGCCGGGAAGCAGAGGTGCAGTGAAGGAAATTATAAAGGCTGTGGAAGACGGCATTATTGAAACAGAGGATGTGAAACGCTGTGCGGCCAATGTGCTGAAGGGGATTCTGTCCTCGCGGATTTATCAGGGCTACCGGAAATTAAAGAAAGAATAATCCGCTCTGGGAGGGCAGGATATAGGGCGATACAACAGAGGATGAAATAAAGGGATTTTAGGAGGATTCGAGTATGAGCTATGCGGACAAGTTGTTTATTACTATGTGCCGGGACATTATTGATAACGGTACCAGCACCGAGGGAGAGAAGGTCCGTCCGGTGTGGGAGGACGGTACCAGCGCTTATACGATTAAGAAATTCGGGGTGGTGAACAGGTATGATCTGTCGAAGGAATTTCCGGCGCTGACCCTCCGAAGGACTGCAATTAAGAGCTGTACGGATGAGATGCTGTGGATCTGGCAGCAGAAGTCCAATAATATCCATGATCTGCATTCCGGGATCTGGGACAGCTGGGCGGATGAGTCTGGCTCCATCGGCAAGGCCTACGGATATCAGATGGGTGTGAAGCATGCATATAAAGAGGGGATGATGGATCAGGTAGACCGGGTGGTCTATGATCTGAAGCACAATCCTTACAGCAGGCGGATCATGACAAATATGTACGTGCATCAGGATCTGCATGAGATGGCACTGTACCCTTGCGCATACAGCATGACCTTTAATGTGACCAAGGAGAAGGGGAGCGATAGGCTGACGCTGAATGCAGTGCTGAATCAGCGTTCTCAGGACGTGCTTGCGGCAAATAATTGGAATGTATGCCAGTATTCGGTGCTGCTGCATATGCTGGCGCAGGTATGTGATATGAAGGCAGGAGAGCTGGTTCATGTGATTGCGGATGCGCATATTTATGACAGGCATATTCCGATGATCGAGGAGCTGATCAGCAGAGAGCCGCTCCCGGCGCCGAAATTCTGGCTGAATCCCGAGATTCATGACTTCTATGAATTTACGAGGGATGATGTGAAGCTGATCGATTATGAGACACATGAGCAGATTAAGAATATTCCCGTTGCGGTTTAGAATGCAGACAGGCCGCGGGGAAATTTATTATTTTCAACAGATGGAGTGAAGAATAACATGAAATTAATTGTAGCAGTGGACAAGGCGTGGGCAATCGGGAAGAATAACCGGATGATGTGGAGCATTCCGGCGGATATGAAGTTTTTCCGGGAGACCACAAAGGGAAATATTGTGATCATGGGAAGGAAGACGCTGGAAAGCTTTCCCCAGAGCCAGCCGTTATCGAATCGGGTTAATATTGTGATTACGAAGAATAAGGATTATAAAGTGAAGGGTGCGGTAGTAGTCCACAATATAGAGGAAGCACTTGAGGAAAGCGGCAGGTATGAGGGCGATGTGTATGTGATCGGCGGCGAAAGCATTTACCGTTCTATGCTGAAGTATTGTGATACAGCGCTGGTGACGAAGATTGACCATGCTTTTGACGCTGATACCTATTTTCCGGATCTGGATAAGGACCCGGAGTGGAAGATGACGAAAATCAGTGAGGAGCAGACATGCTTTGATTTGGAATATTACTTTACGGTTTATGAGCGGATTGGAAAAGAAAAGGACGAAAGAGTATAGAGATTTATGAGGATATTAACGATTACAGCACAGAAGCCAAACAGCACCGGAAGCGGTGTCTACCTGACAGAGCTGGTAAAGACATTTGCAGGAGAAGGACATGGGCAGGCGGTGATCGCCGGTGTTTATCAGGAGGACAGGGTGGAATTGCCAGATGGAGTGAGGTTTTACCCGGTCTATTTTAAGACGGAGAGGCTGCCGTTTCCCATTGCGGGAATGTCTGATGAAATGCCCTATGAGAGTACGGTATACGGGCAGATGACAGAGGAAATGACGGCTCAGTTTGAAAATGCATTCAGAAATGCAATCCGGGACGCGGCGGAAGATTTCAGGCCGGAGCTTGTGGTATGCCATCACCTGTATCTGGTGACGTCCATAGTCAGAGAGGAGCTTGCAGATTATAAGGTGTGCGCATTCTGCCATAATACGGATCTGCGCCAGATGAAAAAGATTTCCTTAAGGCGGGAGTATATCAAAAGCCAGATACCGAAGCTGGATGCTGTATTTGCCCTTCATGAGGAGCAGAAAAAGGAAATTATGGAAATTTATCCGGTGGAGGAAGAGAAGATACAGATTGCGGGCACCGGATATAATCAGGAGATATTTTTCCGGAGCAGAGAGACGGCGGCAAAAGCCGGTCCGGGAGAAACAGGACAAGCAGCCCAGACGGAAAATGGAGCCGCAGAGAGCGGGGAAATGTCCGGGGAAAAACCTCTCCGGCTAATTTATGCAGGAAAAATTGCAGAAAAGAAGGGCGTGGCAAGCCTGCTAAAGAGCCTTGGGCATTTATCCAGAAAGCCGGAAGAGCTTGTGCTTTATCTTGCCGGAGGTGCGGGAAACCAGAGAGAATATAGCTGGATTCTTGAGCTGGCAGAAAAGAGCCGGTATCCGGTACACTTTCTTGGGAAGCTGTCCCAGACAGAGCTTGCCGGAGAGTATAATAAAAGCAATATCTTCGTGCTTCCTTCCTTTAGCGAGGGGCTTCCGCTGACGATTATAGAGGCCATGGCGTGCGGCTGCAGGGTGGTGGTGACTGAGCTTCCGGGAATCCGTCCATGGATAGAGGCGAATGTGGAGCATGCATCGGTTCTCTTTGTGGAACCGCCAAAGATGCAGAATGCAGATGAGCCTGTGCCGGAGAGCCTGGAACATTTTGAAAGAAATCTTGCAGAAACTATCGAGGTCTGTGCGTCTATGCCTTATACAGGATGTCCGGATCTTGTCAGGGTATCCTGGGGAAATATCTGTAAGCTGGTGGAGAGTATTGTCTGTTGAACAATAAAATATCGTCTATGGAAAAGCGTAAAATAGACAGTTGACAACCTTGTATATTATCATCTATAATGGTAGAAATCTTACCAGTTTCAGATAAATGCTATGACGGGGAGGAGTACATAAGCAGCCGGAAGCCCAGAGAGAAGATGGATGGTGTGAATCTTCGAGATGGTCTTATGGAAGTAGCCCCTGAGCGGTGAACCGAACGCGGAGCGCTCCTGCTAAGAGCAGGAAGGACATTCCGTCAGTAGACTTCAACGTAATCCCTGCGTTAGAGGGAAGCAGTATTGGGGAAGGGCCGTATATATCGACAGTCCGAAGCCTGTACTGGCAGAGTGCAGAGACACAGGGTCTCTGAATTTAGGTGGTAACACGGATGATATATCCGCCCTAAGCGTTTTGCTTAGGGCGTTTTCTTTTGCAGCCGTGCATCCATTAAGGAAGCCGGCGGCGGATGCTGTAGGTACTTTTTAGATATAGGCGTGAACATAATAAGGAGGTAGATATAAATGAGGAAAATCAGCGGAAATAAGCTGCTTGTAAAAGCGCTTAGGGAAGAGGGCGTTGACACATTGTTCGGCTATCCGGGAGCCTGCACCATTGATATCAGCGATGAGCTTTATAAGCAGGATTATACCAGGGTCATCCTGCCAAGACAGGAAGTGGCGCTGGTGCATGAAGCGGATGCATATGCAAGATCCACAGGAAAGACCGGTGTATGTCTGGTGACCAGCGGTCCGGGTGCGACCAATCTGGTGACCGGGCTTGCCACAGCATATTATGACAGTGTGCCGCTGGTATGCTTTACCGGACAGGTGGCAAGGCATTTGATTGGAAATGATGCTTTTCAGGAGGTAGATATTGTCGGGATTACCCGGAGCATTACCAAATATGGGGTAACGGTACGGGAGAGAAAGGATCTGGGACGGATCATCAAGGAAGCATTTTACATTGCCCGGACCGGAAGGCCGGGACCGGTGCTGATCGATCTTCCGAAGGATGTGATGGGAGAGCTTGGAGATGCAGAGTATCCTTCCGAGGTAAATATCCGCGGTTATAAGCCGAACACGATTGCCCATGTGGGACAGCTCAAGCGTGCGATCAAGATGCTGAATAAGGCGAAAAGGCCGTTGTTTTTGATTGGCGGCGGTGTAAATATTGCAAATGCCAGAGAGGAATTTACCGAACTGGTAAGGCTTACGAATGTTCCGGTGGTAACGACGGTTATGGGGCGCGGGGCGATCGACACGAACCATCCTCTGTATATCGGGAATCTGGGAATGCACGGCGCCTATGCCTGCAATATGGCGGTAAGTGAGTGTGATATTCTGTTCTCGATCGGGACCAGGTTCAATGACCGGATTACGGGTAAGCTTCATTCCTTTGCCCCGAAAGCGAAGATTATCCATATTGATATTGATACGGCGGCCATTTCCAAGAATGTACAGGTGGATGTGCCGATTGTTGCCGATGCAAGGGATGCCATTACCCGTATGCTGGAATATGTAGAACCTTGCAATACGGAGAAATGGATGGAGCAGATTACGTGCTGGAAGAACGAGCATCCGCTTATGATGAAAGAAAAACCGATCATGACACCGAAGAATGTGATCGATGTGATCAACCGCTTATTCGATGAGGCAATTATTGTTACTGACGTGGGACAGCATCAGATGTTCGTCTCTCAGTTTGCTGAGATTACGGCAAAGAAAAAACTTTTGATGTCCGGCGGGCTTGGAACCATGGGATATGGGCTGCCAGGAGCGATCGGCGCGAAGCTTGGCAATCCGGATATTCCGGTTATCTCCGTTTCCGGCGACGGCGGCATGCAGATGAATATTCAGGAGCTTGCAACGGCTGTGCTGGAAGAGCTGCCGATCATTGCCTGTATTTTCAATAATAATAATCTTGGGATGGTGCGTCAGTGGCAGAAGCTGTTCTATGGAAAGCGGTATTCCATGACCTGTCTTCATTCCGGCGCTGCCTGCCGGGGCAGATGCGGTGAGGCGGCATGTCCGCCTTACACACCGGACTTTATTAAGCTGGCAGAGAGCTACGGCGCGAAAGGAATCCGGATTACGAAGAAGGAGGAGATTGAGCCTGCCTTCCGGGAAGCCATGGCGAGTGTAAAGACTCCGTATATCCTGGAATTTGAGATTGATCCGGAGGATCTGGTCTATCCGATGATCGAGCCGGGCGGAACCCTGCGGGATTTGATCATGGATTGTTAGAAGGGAGTGCTGAGATTATGAATAATAATGGTATGAAAAAAAGATGGATTTCTCTGTATGTGGAGAATCAGGTGGGTGTCCTTTCTAAGATTTCGGGGCTGTTTTCCGGGAAATCCTATAATCTGGACAGTCTGACGGTGGGGACCACGGAAGATCCTACCGTTTCAAGAATGACGATCGCAACGGTCAGCGATGACGAGACCTTTGAGCAGATCAAGAAGCAGTTGAACCGGCTGGTAGAGGTAATTAAGGTCATTGATTTTACGGATGTTTTTGTGAGAATGAAGGAGATTATGTATATTAAGGTGCGCAGGTGCAGCGCGTCGGATAAGACGGAGCTGTTTCAGATTGCGGAGACATTTAAGGCCAAGGTCATTGATTATGGCAGGGACAGCCTGCTGCTGGAATTTGTGCAGACAGCTACCAAGAATGATGCGGTAGTAAAGCTGATGAAGGAAGAATTTAAAAGCATTGAGGTAGTGCGCGGAGGAAGCGTGGGAATCGAGTCCATCAGCTATATGGAACGTTAATAAGCATGGGGTCAATGATGAAAGGGAAAGCAGGTGCTTTTGGATGGGCGCCTGCTTTACTTATTTTTCCGGACAGCGGCCCGGTATTCCCTCGGCGTACTTCCCGTCAGCTGTTTGAATTGTTTGGAAAAATAGCTGGGAGTTTGGAATCCGCAGCTTAAGGCGATCTCTGTCAGCGGGGAATTTGTTTCAGAAAGCAGCCTGGCCGCCGTAAAAATTCTTCTTCGTTGAACATAGGCCATAGGGCTGTAATGCAGATACCGGCCGAAAATGCGCTGGCATTCTCTGGGACAGATACTCACTGTGTCTGCGATTTCCTTTACGGTCATGGCATTGCTGATATTTGCGTCGATGTATTCCAGCATCCGTTTGATGCGTGCTTCTTGAATATCAGGCATTTTACGTGGCGGCAGCATCTGGCTTTTTTTCCAGATAAACAGAAGTACCTCTGATAAGGCGGCCCGGATTTTAAATTCATAGCCGGGCTGTTCTCCCGCACAGGCGGTAAAGGCCTGTCCAAACTGCCGGAAATAGGGTTCATTTTCTGGATTTTTCTGAAACTTCAGAAAAGACGGCCCCGTTTCTAAAATAGGGCGGATATATACCGTATCGAACACACTTCCCGGCGTCCCTCCTGCAATACCGGAATCGAATACAAAGGAGCGGAAAATGCAGGGGCAGGGAGAGCCTGCTGTGAAGGTGTGCAGTACTCCAGTATTAATAAATCCTCCTTCCCCGGCATTTATGTGATATACCCGGTCTTCAATTCTAAGCAGGACACTGCCTTCCAGCAGGAGAAAAAGCTCCAGCTCGCGGTGTCAGTGAGAGGGGATGCAGTCAGTGATATAGTGGTGGATGTCTCCGTGGTTGGCGGTAAGATTAAATAATTCACCTTGTTCTAGCAATTCTTTTCGGTTCTGGTCAGTGTGGAGAGAATTCGGGTTACGTATCATAAAATTACTTCCTTGTCGTTTTTCTTATAGTATATGCCGTTTTATTGAAAGCGGCAACCAAAGATTGTCTGTATAATGAAAGTAAGCAGAAAGTTTGTTTTTTAGAAAGGAAGTAGGTTTATGCAGGCGGTCCGCAAAACCCGTATGCTGGATGGTAAGTCTTTTGGCAGTGTTTGCGGTAGTTCTGACATTGGACTTTTTGCTGCTTCGGTATCGTCTTTTGCATGTGATGCAGATTCCCTGTGAGCCGCTTAAAAACAGGAAAAGAAAACAGAGTGCGCTCTTGATTTTGATGTCCGATAGTATTATAATAAGTTCATATTGAACAGATGACGGTTATAGAGAACGGAGGAATGAGAATCATGGAGAAGAAAAATATCGACTGGTCTAACATTGGATTTGGTTATATGCAGACTGATAAGAGGTATGTTGCAAATTATACGAACGGAGCATGGGACAAAGGAATGCTTACAGAGGATGCCAATATTACGATGAATGAATGTGCGTGTGTTCTGCAGTATGCGCAGACATGCTTTGAGGGATTGAAAGCGTATACCACAGAGAATGGGGATATTGTTACATTCCGTCCGGATTTGAATGCAGAGAGAATGATCAATACGGCAAAACGTCTGGAGATGCCGCCGATTTCAAAGGAGCAGTTTCTGGATGCAGTAAAGCAGGTGGTAGAGGCCAACGCGGCTTATGTTCCGCCGTATGGTTCGGGAGCAACCCTGTATCTGCGCCCCTATATGTTTGGAATTAATTCGGTTATCGGCGTAAAGCCGGCGGATGATTATCAGTTCCGGCTGTTCTGTACACCGGTAGGACCGTATTTTAAGGGCGGCGCAAAGCCGATTACTATCCGCGTATGTGATTTTGACCGTGCGGCACCGCACGGGACCGGGCACGTAAAGGCCGGCCTTAACTATGCCATGAGCCTTCATGCAATCGTAGATGCACACAAGCAGGGATACGATGAGAATATGTATCTGGATGCGGCGACTAGAACTAAGGTAGAGGAGACGGGCGGTGCGAACTTCCTGTTCGTGACAAAGGACGGCAAGGTGGTAACGCCGAAGTCTGATACGATTCTTCCATCTATTACCAGACGTTCGCTGATGCACGTAGCAAAGGAATATCTGGGACTTGAGGTAGAGGAAAGAGAGGTGCTGCTTAGCGAGGTTTCAGAGTTTGCTGAATGCGGCCTGTGCGGAACAGCGGCAGTTATTTCGCCGGTAGGAAAGATTGTAGATCATGGTAAGGACATCTGTTTCCCAAGCGGAATGGACGAGATGGGTTCTGTTACCAAGAAGCTGTACGATACGCTGACAGGCATCCAGATGGGCAGGATTGATGCGCCGGAGGGATGGATTTACAAGATCTGCTGATGACAGCTTGTTGGTCATAAGAAGATATGTGAAAGGAGAGCAATTGCATGATAGAAAAAATAAAGGAATTATGGGACGAGCTTGATGCGGAGGCTGTGGTTAACAAAAGAGAGCTGTGTCTGGGGCTTTTGGTATGTACGCTTGCCGGAATTTTAATGGGAATCATGATCAGTCCGAAAAAGCGGGTTATGATAGGCTGCTATAATGGAGACTATATGATGGATGATGCAGAGCAGGATGAAATAGAATAAAGACGATGAGAAAATCCTTCCGTATTTGTATTAGAGATAGTACAGAGGCGGAAGGGTTTTTTTATAATATAGGAAACTCCGTTCCCTATATTATAAAATCCTCCGGGAGGATGTGCAGGCTGCGCGCGCGGAACAAAAGCCGCGCGGCTAGAAATGTAATCATGCGAGAGTGTGCGAAACGTACTTTTGTTCTTTTTAAAACAAACAGTATAAAACAGTTGACAACAGTTGAATGCTGTTATATACTGTTTGTATCGAAAGGGTGATGAAATGAAGATTATTATTAACAATTCTTCTATGCAGCCTATTTATGAGCAGATAGTTACACAGTTTAAGGCGGCAATAATGAAGGGGGAATTGAAGGAGGAAGCGATGCTTCCCTCTGTCCGCAGTCTGGCGAAGGAGTTAAAGGTCAGTGCACTGACCGTGAAGAAGTCCTATGATGCCCTGGAGGAAGAGGGCTTTGTGATCACAGTACATGGGAAAGGAAGCTTTGTGGCATGTGCCGGCCAGGAGCTTATGATGGAGGAGAAGCGCAAAGAGGTTGAAGCTGATTTGGAAAAGGCCATCCGGAAAGGCAGAAGCTTAGGAATGAGTAATCGGGAAATTACAGATGCATTTATGATTGTTTTGGAGGATTAAAGGATGATTGTACTAGAGCATGTGAAGAAAAACTATCAGGAGTTCAGTCTGGATTGTTCGCTGGAGGTTCCGAAAGGATGTATTACCGGACTGATTGGGAGAAACGGCGCCGGAAAAAGTACCACATTCAAGGCAGTTCTCGGACTGATCCGCACAGACGGCGGCAAGGTACAGGTTTTGGGAAAGCCTGTAGACGAGCTTACGAAGGCTGACCGGGAGCAGATGGGGGTTGTGCTGTCGGATTCCGGCTTCAGTGAATATCTGAAGATCAAGGATTTGATACCAGTGCTGAGGAGCATGTATCATTCCTTTGATGAGGGAGGATTCCGAAAGAGGTGTGAGAGATTAAGCATTCCCCTTGATAAGAAGATGAAGGATTTTTCGACGGGTATGAAGCGGAAGCTGCAGATTATTGCGGCTCTGTCCCATGACGCAAGGCTGCTGATTCTGGATGAGCCTACGGCGGGGCTGGATGTGGTGACAAGAGAGAAGCTTTTGGATATGCTGCGGGAATATATGGAGCAGGAGGAACGGGCTATTTTGATCAGCTCGCATATTTCTACGGATCTGGAATCCTTCTGTGATGATATTTATCTGATTGACGAGGGCAAAATCGTGCTGCATGAAGATACGGATATTCTTCTTAGCAGCTACGGAATCCTGAAGGTGACGCCTGAGCAGTATGAAAAGCTGGATAAGTCCTATCTTCTGTCGAAGAAAAAGGAGGACTACGGATACCGCTGCCTAACAAGCCAGAAGCGGTTCTATATGGAGAACTTTCCGGACCTGGTAATTGAAAGAGGCGGCATTGATGAGCTTATTTTGATGAGAGAAAGGGAGGAGATGAGCAGATGAGAGCATTGTTGATCAAAGACTGGAAGTTATTGGCAAACCAGAAGCAGTTTTTTATGGTAACAGCTTTTATTGTATTTGTATTTTTGTTTACTTCTAATAATCCGGCATTTGTTGTAAGCTACGCTACAATTATGTACACGGTGTTTACTATTAGTACGATCAGCTATGATGAGTATAATAATGGTATGGCATTTTTATTTACCCTGCCGGTAAGCAGGAGGGAGTATGTGGCCGAAAAATATTCCTTTGGTATCCTGTCGGCGGGAATCACCGCCTTTGTGGTTCTGACGGTTACGGTGGTTGTGTCCGGGATAAGGGGCGATATGATAAAATTAGACGATATTCTTATAGCAGAGATGACTTCTATCATGATTGCCATGATGTTTCTATCATTTACAATCCCTGTCCAGCTTAAGTTTGGGACTGAGAAGGGCAGAATAGCAATGATGGCGGTTTCGCTCGTAGTCTTTATCTTAATATGGGGCGGTGTAAAGACGATGAAAAGCCTTCATTGGTCGGTGGGAAGCTTTTTAAGGAAGCTGGATGAAGCCCCGGCGGAGCTGTTTGTCTGTGTGGTGCTGGCGGTATGTGCCGTACTGATGCTGGTATCGGCGGCAATATCCTTAAGGGTTCTAAAGCAGAGAGAGTTTTAGGGAGAGGCTTAAGAAAGCGCTCCCTTAGATAATCCCGCGGCTGTTCATAAAGAAGATCCACAGGAAGATGGTAACAACAGACAGGCAGGTGCTTAGTACTACCAGCTCTCCGGCAAGAGAGCCGTCTCCGTCCATATTGGATGCCATTGGATAGGAGGCGGTGGCGATGGGCGTTGCAAACATCGTAAAATATACAAATCGTTCCAGAGGTTCAAAGGACATTGCCGAGGCGGCCGTTAGTGCGATGGCCGGAAGGAGGAGGAGCTTTATAGCAAGCACTGGGAGCAGGTATTTCATATTGTGCTTCATGGAAGAAAACTGCAGGGTTCCGCCCAGTACGAAAAGAGCCAGCGGCGTAGTCATATCAGCAAACTGGGAAACTGGCTTCTCTATGCATGAGGGCAGCCTAAGACCTATAAGTACAAAGGCGGCGCCTGCAATCGCGCCAAGGATCAAGGGGTTTGACAGCACCTTTTTCAGCAGTGTGAGAGGACGGATATTACCGCCCCGGAAGTATTCCAGTATCAGAATCGCGCTTACGTTATAGATCGGCACAATAACTGCCACAAGCATAGAAGCTGTTACAGTTCCGGCGCGGCCGAAGATGTTCTCGGTCAGCGGGATTGCAAATAACACAAAATTACTCCGGTAAATACCCTGGATGAGGACGCCTCGTCTGGGGTTTTCCTTTACCAGCCTCGGGATAAGGAGAAACAGGAGGATAATCAGCAGGATTACGCTGACGGCAGAGAAAATTACGAGCCGGTAATCAAAGCCCTGCCCCGGTTCCTTGTCGTACAAATTGTAAAACATCATTAGCGGAAAGAACATCCGGAAGGTCATCTGGTTCAGCTTTTTCATAAATGCCTCATCTGCCGCTCCAAGGGCGCGTGTCAGGTATCCAAAGGATATGTAAAATAAGAACGGAAATACTGCGTTTAATGCAATCAGGAAACTGTCCATGCTTCACCTCCATGTATAAATCCATACCAAAAGATCCTGTATGGTTAACGATTCTATTCTAATTCAAATTAGGGGTAACTTTCAATATAGAAATGAAGATATTTTACAAGACTTTACTGGAAAGAGGCAGTAAAATAAATATGGCAGGGAGGAAGAAGGATATGAAAAAAGAAGTCCGGACAGCAGTATACGACGAGGAACTACAGATAGAAGCCTATCGCTTTGAAGGGATTATACAGCCGTTTCCCAATCATTTTCATGAGTATTATGTGATTGGGTTCGTGGAAGCGGGAGAGCGGCATCTTTCCTGCAGGAACAGGGAGTATGTTCTGGAACAGGGAAATATTGTTGTGTTCAATCCAGGGGATAACCACGGCTGTACACAGACCGGCAAAGGAACATGGGACTACCGGGGGCTGAATATCAGTAAGGAGATTATGCTTTCTCTGGCAGAGGAGGTAACGGGCAGGAGAGAGCTGCCCGGGTTTTCGCAGAACGTCATCCGAGACGAGGAGGCAGGGTGTTACCTGCGTCCCTTGCATGAAATGGTGATGAAGGGAACGGAAGGCTTTGGAAAAGAGGAAGCGCTGCTGTTTTTGATATCTACGCTGATCCAGAATTATGGACAGCCGTTTGAGGGCTGTATTCCTGAATTGCCGAAGCATCCGGAGGGAGCCGGCGGCAGATCCCGTGGGTGCAGGGAGATTGAAAGAGCCTGTGAATATATGAAGCGGAATTACAGATCCCATATCTGTCTGGAGGAGCTCTGTGAATATACGGCTCTTAGTAAGTCTACTCTGCTCCGGGCGTTTACGAGGTTGAAGGGAATTACGCCTTATCGTTATCTGGAGACAATCCGTATCAATGAGGCGAAGAAGCTCTTAGGGCAGGGGATAAGCCCGCTGGAGGCCGCAATGCAGACGGGATTTTCGGATCAGAGCCATTTTACCAATTATTTCAGCAGCTTTATCGGGCTTTCTCCAGGTGTTTACCGGGATATATTTTGCGATAAGAGATAGGAGGACGCACAGAATGAAAAGTAAGAGACAGGCAGGGCATCTGGCGGCGCTTGTCACAATCGGAATCTGGGGAACTACATTTATTTCAACGAAAATCCTGCTAAAAGAATTTCAGCCTGTGGAAATTCTGTTTTTCCGGTTTGTGATGGGATATCTGGTATTGCTGGCTGTGTGTCCGCGGAGATTAAAGAAGGTGAGCAGGAGGCAGGAGCTGGTCTTTGCCGGGGCGGGATTTAGCGGAATCTGTCTGTATTATCTGCTGGAAAATATTGCTCTGACTTATACGATGGCTTCTAATGTGGGCGTGATCATATCTGCCGCCCCGTTTTTTACGGCAATCCTTTCGCAGTTATTTATAAAGTCAGAGGAAAGGCTGCAGGCCGGTTTTTTTGCCGGTTTTGCGGCTGCTATGGCGGGGGTTGTGATGATCAGCCTGAACGGCAGCAGTTTCAGCCTGAATCCCAAAGGCGACGTTCTGGCTGTGGCGGCGGCATTTGTATGGGGATGCTATTCCATACTGACACGGAAGATTGCAGGCTTTGGGGGTTCTGTTATCCCGGCCGTGCGCAGAACGTTTTTTTACGGGATTGTCTTTATGGTACCGGCGCTTTTCTTTTTTGATTTTGAACTGGGGCTGTCACGGTTTACGGATGCGGCCTATGCGGTCCATATTGTTTATTTGGGAGCCGGGGCGTCAGCGCTGTGTTTTGTTACATGGAATTATGCGGTAAAAACATTGGGCGCGGTAAAGACGAGCATTTATATTTATCTGGTTCCCGTTATAACAATCGCGGCATCAGTAATCATATTAAAGGAGCCAGTGACATGGATTTCGGCTGCAGGCACGGTATTAACGATTGCAGGGCTGTTTATCTCGGAATATACCCCGCAGAGCAGAAGATAAGCATGTCTTATATAAGGAGGAGTAAAATTATGGATTTGCAGAATGAAAAATGTGTGATGGTAATTGACGAGCAGCTTCCGCTGGGGCTTATTGCAAATACTGCCGCTATTATGGGTATCACGCTGGGAAAGGAGATGCAGGGCATATCAAGGAAATTAGAGAAAGGCTGTATGAGCCGGAATATGAATGTGTCAGCACACTAGCTTTTGCAATTCTTTACTGTGTTCTGTAATAATCTTTTTCATGATATCAATATCAGCCTGCTAATATCTCTAATATCATCTTTTAATGGCTGCGGCTCTGACTGGAATTTCGAGCTTAATTTAACGTCCAGCAGCTGACTGATTGCTAGTAAATCTTCATTTGTTAATGACATTCTGCACCGCTTCTCTGTATTTTTGTATCTGCCTTTGTAACAGCTATTATAACATAAGGAAAGTGTAAAATCTATTCGATTATTATGGAAACACAAAATTATAATTGTATAAAATTATTTCACCCGATGGCTTTCGATGATCAATCTTACCGTCCGGTATAAAAAGGGCTTGTATTCATCAATGGGTACGGGCTCTTTGTATAGTATGGAATTGTACCCGGCAGAACCTGCAAGCTCTACGATGGTAAAGAGCATTACATCCACATCCGCGTACTCATATTCATCCGCCGCTACAATTTGGAGAAACCGCTCATAAATCTCGTCGTCAGAGTCCTTCCCTGTGATCAGCGTAGAGCGCAGTGCTCCCATTACCAGATTCTTGGATATGAAATTCAACAATGGCAGGTCTTTTACAAGTACATTAATAATGTGGTCTATAATGAATATTAACTGGTTCTCAAGCCCGGCAATCCGCCGGCTGAGCATCTCTTTTCCCGCATTGTCAAATAATTCGCGCGTCTTGTGTGCTACGAGATTATTCCGGATATCATATTTGTCTTTGAAATATAAATAAAAGGTTCCCTTGGCCACGCCCGCCCGCTTTACAATATCTGAAATAGCCGTTGACTGGATGCCTTTTGTAGTAAACAGGTCATAGGCTGTATTCAGAAGGGCATCTCTTTTCTGTTTTTTATTCTCATCAATTTTTCCCATGGTCTGCACTCCTTATTTGTTCATTATATCGTGTATTTTAAGAATTTCAAGAAAAAAGAATAAAAATTGACCAAAAGTCATAATTTTTTGTAAAAGGTATTGACTAATGGTCATTTTTGGTATATAGTGCTGATTGTAGAAATGACCATCAGTCATAATTTAAAAGGAGTTGAAGAAAATGGTGAAGCTTGGAAAGAAAATCGTGAAGTACAGAGCAGCCATTCTGGTGATAGGTTTTCTGCTTCTGATTCCATCGGCGCTGGGTTACGTGAATACCAGAATCAATTATGATGTTCTTACCTATCTGCCGAAGGATATTGAGACCATGCGGGGGCAGGACATTCTGGTGGAGGACTTCGGCACGGGAGCATTTTCCATGGTGATCGTGGACGGTATGGAGAATAAGGATGTATCAAAGCTGAAGAAGCAGATTGAAGACGTAGACCACGTCTCGAAGGTGCTCTGGTATGATTCGGCGGCGGATATTTCCATACCCCAGAGTATGCTTCCGGATAACTTATATGAGGTATTCAATTCAGATACAGGTACGATGATGGCGGTATTCTTTGATGAGTCCACATCCTCGGACGGGACCATGGATGCGATTACAGAGATCCGTAAGCTTGCAGGTAAGCAGTGTTTTATCAGCGGCATGTCAGCCATTGTAACGGATACCAAGGAGCTGGCGGAGAGCGAAACTCCGGTCTATGTAGTGATAGCAGTTGTTTTGTCCTCGATTGTGCTGGGTATTACGATGGAGTCGTTGATCGTTCCGATTTTGTTCCTGATCAGTATCGGAATGGCAATTGTTTATAATCTGGGAAGCAACTATTTTCTGGGAGAGATTTCGTATATTACGAAGGCGCTGGCGGCTGTGCTGCAGCTTGGAGTTACCATGGATTACTCGATTTTCCTGATGCACAGCTACGACGAACAGCAGATCCGGTATGACGGTGACAAGATGAGGGCTATGGCACACGCGATTTCCCAGACGTTTTCATCGGTGATCGGAAGCTCGGTTACCACTATTGCAGGATTTTTCTCATTATGCTTTATGAGCTTTACTTTGGGAAAGGACATTGGTATAGTTATGGCGAAAGGCGTGATATTCGGCGTTCTTGCCTGCGTAACCATCCTGCCGTCCATGATTCTGTGCTTTGATAAGCTGATCGAGAAGACGAAGCACAGGCCGCTGCTTCCGAATATCAACAGGCTGTCGGACAGGATGACAAAACGGTATCCGGTTTTTGCCATTATATTTGTGGTTCTTTTGGTTCCGGCAATTTACGGCAATAACCACACGGGTGTTTACTATAATCTGGATGAGACCCTTCCCAAGAGTCTTCCAAGTATCATTGCAAATGAGAAGCTGAAGGAAGACTATGATATGAATACCACCCATATGCTTCTGGTAAACAGCTCAGTTCCTTCTTATGATGTGAACAGGATGCTGAAGGAGATTGAAGCTATAGACGGCGTGAAATGGGCGCTTGGAATAGATAAGCTTGTGGGGCCTGGAATCCCCGCAGATATGCTTCCGTCAGATGTGACGGATATGCTGAAGACAGACAAATACCAGCTGATCATGATCAATTCTATTTACAAGGTTGCGTCGGATGAGGTAAATGCGCAGGTAGATGCAGTCAATGCGGTTACGGATAAATATGACAAGGATGCGCTTCTGGTAGGCGAGGCGCCGCTTACGAAGGATTTGATCGATATTACAGATCATGATTTTAAGATGGTAAGTGTTGTGTCAATCGGAGTTATTTTCCTGATCATCCTGCTTTTATTCCGCTCTATCAGCCTTCCTATCATACTGGTAGGCGTAATCGAATTTGCGATATTTGTCAACATGGGAATCCCGTTCTATACGGGAACCACGCTTCCATTTGTGGCATCCATTGTAATCGGAACGATCCAGCTTGGAGCAACGGTGGATTATGCAATCCTTATGACGACAAGATATAAGAGGGAAAGAAGCAGAGGGGCAGGTAAGTATGAGGCAGTAACGACAGCCCATCAGTCTTCTGCCCAGTCCATTATTGTAAGTGCGCTGAGCTTCTTTGCGGCCACATTTGGAGTTGGAATGTATTCCAACATTGATATGATCAGTTCGCTGTGTATCCTGATGGCGCGCGGGGCAATTATCAGTATGCTGGTGGTAGTGTTTATCCTTCCGTCCATGTTTATGATATTTGACAAAGTGATCGTAAGGACCAGCAGCGGATTTCTTCCGAAGGATGCGAAGGATCAGGATGACAAGAAAAACAATAAATTTGGAAATAAAGTGCATGCATAACAGGGGGTATTGCAATGAATAAGAATAATAAAAGCATGAGACTTATGGCGGCGGCAATGGTAACGGTTATTACAGCAGGAATGGCAGGAACCTGCAATTACCAGAGAAATGTGATTACTGCGAAGGCGGCGGATGTTAAGGAACTTCAGAAAGTGGCAGAGACGGCACTGGAGACAGACAGTGTAGAAGCAGAAGAAACAGAAGAGACGGAAGAAGCTTCAGAGGAAGAAAAGGAGCAGGGAGCAAAGAAGGAAGAATCGGTCTATGTGAAAGCGGATCCTGCCGGAAATGTGAAGGATACAACGGTAACAGAGTGGATTAAGAATCCCGGAAACGGGAAGCTCTCAGACGTGTCTGAGCTGGACGGTATTGAGAATATTAAGGGAGAGGAATCCTATCAGGTTTCTGCAGATGCAGGGCTTGACTGGAAGGCAGAGGGTAATGACATTTACTATCAGGGAACCACGAAAAAGGAGCTTCCGGTAGGAGTGAAGATCAGCTACAAGCTGGACGGGGAAAATATCAGCGCTGAGGATTTGAAGGGAAAAGACGGCAGAGTTGAAATCCATATTCAATACAGCAACAGCTCAAAGACAGCAGTAGATGTAGCTGGGGAAAAAGAGGAAATGTTTACGCCGTTTACGATGATCACTGCGATGATGCTTCCTGCAGATGAATATCAGAATGTAGAGATTGACAATGGTAAGGTGCTTTCCGATGCGGATAAACAGATCGTGGTAGGGCTTGGATTCCCGGGAATCAGCGAGAACTTAAAGCTTACGGACGGAGACTTTGATTTTGACCTGCCGGAAGAGGTGACGATTACGGCAGAGGTGAAGAATGCGTCAGTAGGACCGACCATTACGGCGGCGTCTACAGACTTTCTCCAGAATCTGGATTTTGACGATATGGATGGCTTTGATGATCTGAACGATTCCATTGCGGAGCTGGAGGATGCAACGAATCAGTTGGTGGACGGCTCCAGAGAAGCGGCTGACGGCGCTGGAGAGCTTGCCGGAGGTGCAGGGACGCTTGCTGGAGGTACAGGAACGCTCAAGAACGGCATTGATACGCTGAATAGTAAGTCCGGGGAGCTGATTGCCGGAGTCGAGACGCTGAGTAATGGGATAACTACCTATACCCAGGGAATCCAGAATTTGGCTGATGCAATGAATAACAATCAGATGGCGGATGCAAGTGCGCAGGTTGCGGCGGGAGCACAGGGGGTTAAGACCGGCGTGACAGCGGTAGAGACATATCTTATTGCGACTGGCGCAATAAGCAGGCCGGTGGCTACGACCAGCCAGATGAGCAGCGAGGCGGCAAGTATCAGCAATTCTCTGGCAGGCCTTCAAAATACGGTTGAGAATATTTCTGCGCAGGCACAGGTGGTGAATAATGGCGGAGGAGAGGTTCAGTGTGATATAGCAGGACTGGAAGCATATCTTGGAACGCTTGGTATTGAAAATCCGGGAGAGGCGGCAGGCCAGATCCGGAGCTATTTCACCTCCAGTGAAGTGACGACAGCCGCAACAGCAGAGGTGTCAGGTGAAAAGGCGCAGGCATTAGCAGAGATCCAATCCATTCAAAGCATGGCAGAGAATCTGCAGGCAGATGCATCGGCCGCAGTTAATCAGACAAGGGCAGTAAATGATCAGATGCAGATGGTGTTTTACGGAAATGGAACAATGGAAAATCCAGGCTTAGTAAATGCCAGCAATGCAGTTGCTGATGGGGCAGGTAAGCTGAGTGTCGGAATTAAGCAGATAAGCGAAGGCGTAAATGCCCTGCAGGCTCATAACGATGAACTCAGCGGCGGAGCGGCTAAGCTGTTACAGGGCGGCAGCCAGCTTGCGGCGGGAGTCAGCCAGCTTGCGGCGGGCGCAGACACCTTGAACAGCGGAGCAGGAACTCTTGCAGATGGAGCTAATGCCCTTGCAGACGGCAATCGGACGCTTGCAGATGGAATGGCCGAGTATAAGACAGAGGCAATTGATAAGCTGACTGGTCTGTTTGGCGGGGACATTTCCAAAGCGAAGGATCGTCTGAAAGCAATGGCTGACCTTGGGAAGGATTATAAGTCCTTTGCAGGAATTTCTTCGGAAATGAACGGCAGCACGAAGTTCATCATTGAGACAGAGGGGGTCAACGAGTAAGCGGTTTGGGATTCACATGAAGATAGGACGATAAAATTAAGAGAGAAAAAGCGGGAAACTTATAGAGGGTTTCCCGTTTTTTTGCTATACTAAAACTGCTGGTTTTGATGGAAGATTTTGAGAAATGAAAGGAATAAGGACTATGGAAGCATATACAGGCTTTGCAGAGGTGTATGACATTTTCATGGATAATGTGCCTTATGAAGAGTGGACGGAATATTTGTGCGGGCTTCTGGGGGAGTTCGGAATCCGGGACGGACTGGTGCTGGAACTGGGCTGCGGAACCGGGAATCTGACGGCCCGTCTGGCGGAGAAGGGTTATGATATGATCGGTGTAGACGCCGCTCCAGAGATGCTGGGGACCGCTATGGATAAGAAAAGGGAGAAGGGATATGATATTTTATATCTGCTTCAGGATATGCGGGAGTTTGAGCTTTATGGGACGGTCCGTGCTGTGGTAAGCGCCTGCGACAGCATCAATTATATTACAGAGCCGGATGAATTAGAGCAGGTGTTTTGTCTGGTAAATAATTATCTTGACCCGTCGGGAATCTTTGTGTTTGATTTTAATACGGAATATAAATATCGGGAGCTTTTAGGGAACCAGACGATTGCCGAGGACAGGGAAGAGAGCAGTTTTATCTGGGATAATTATTATGATGAGGAGGAGCGGATCAACGAATATGAACTGACGCTTTTTATCAGAGAAGAGGACGGCAGGTACGGGAAGTACCAGGAGACACATTTCCAGAGGGCGTATACATTGGAGGAGATCCGGGAGCTGATTGAGAGATCCGGGATGGAATTTATAGCCGCATATGATGCTTATACGAAGAATCCGCCGCATGGAAAAAGTGAGCGGATCAGCGTTGCGGCAAGAGAGCGGGGAAAGGCAGACAGGGCGTGAACCGGAAGTTGTGCTTTGGCAGAAAAAGAGCTATAATGGGAAAAATAGGGCATTTAAGGTCAATGCCGGAAGAATTACGAGGTCAGAGGAAAGGAAATGAAATAGATGAAGGATTATATTGTAAGGGCGGCCGCGGCGGACAGTCAGATCCGTGCGTTTGCGGCATGTACGACAGTAGTTACGGAAGAGGCAAGAAAGCGTCATAATACCAGTCCCACAGCTACTGTGGCGCTGGGGCAGCTGATGACGGCGGGAACCATGATGGGTGCCATGATGAAGAATGATACAGATATTCTTACGCTTCAGATCCGGGGGGACGGCCCCATTGAAGGGATTACAGTTACGGCTGACAATCAGGGAAACGTGAAAGGCTACGTTTTTAACCCGGATGTATCGGTTCCTGTAAAAAATGGAAAAATCAATGTGGCGGATGCCCTTGGCATCGGTCTGCTGAATGTGATCAAGGATATGGGGCTGAAGGAACCTTATGTGGGACAGACCATATTAGAGACCAGTGAGATTGCGCAGGATCTGACCTATTATTACATGAATTCGGAGCAGATTCCGTCGTCGGTAGGCCTTGGAGTGCTGATGGAGAAGGATAATACAGTCAAATGTGCCGGAGGATTTATCATACAGCTGATGCCATTTGCAGAGGATGCGGTGATTGATAAGCTGGAAGAAAATCTCAAAGGGATCACCTCTGTGACAGAGCTTCTGGAGCAGGGGCATACACCGGAGACGCTTCTGGAAGTGCTTCTGGGTAATCTGGGACTTGAGATTACAGATACGCTGCCGGCAAGGTTCTACTGTAACTGCTCAAAGGAGCGGGTGGAGAAGGCGGTCGTGAGTATCGGCAGGAAGGAGATCCAGGAAATGATTGATGACGGTGAGGACATTGAAGTAAAATGCCATTTCTGCAATACCGCATACCGGTATACCATCAATGAATTACAGGATATTTTAGCGAGAGGGGAATGTGAAAGATGAAGGATGGATTTGTAAAAGTGGCGGCGGCCACACCGGATATCCGGGTGGCGGATGTGGCATTTAACAAGGAACAGATATGCCGGATGATGGATGAGGCTGTTTTAAATGGAGCAAAGATTGTGGCATTTCCGGAGCTGTGTATTACCGGATATACCTGCGGCGATCTGTTTACCCAGGAGGTACTTCTGGATCATGCCAGAGAGGCGCTGTTTGAGATTGCGGCACATACAAGGGATAAGGACGCGCTGTTTTTTGTGGGAGCGCCTCTTTCCATAGAGGGAGAGCTTTATAATGTGGCGGCGGCATTGAATAAGGGACGGATTTTGGGTCTGGTTACAAAGACATTTTTACCGAACTATGGTGAATTTTATGAAATGAGGCAGTTTCGGGAGGGTCCGGAGAGGGCAAGGAGGATCCTGCTTGGGAAGGAGTGGGTTCCTTTTGGCCCGCAGATCATATTTGAGGCAAAAGGGATGGAGAATCTTTCGGTGGCAGCAGAGATCTGCGAGGATGTCTGGTCGCCCATTCCGCCCAGCATTCAGGCGGCAAGAGAGGGGGCTGCTGTTATTGTCAACTGCTCTGCAAGCGATGAGACCATTGGCAAGGATGCCTATCGGGAGAGCCTGATCGGAGGCCAGTCGGCAAGGCTGACCGCAGGCTATATTTATGCGAATGCGGGAGAAGGCGAATCCACGACGGATCTGGTATTTGGCGGCCACAACATGATCGCGGAGAATGGAACGATCCTGGCGGTCAGCAGGCGGTTTGAGAATGGAATTATCTATTCTGAGCTGGATGTGAACCGTCTTGCCAGCGAGAGAAGGAAGAATACTACGTTCAAAATGTCCAATGAACGGACGCTTATGAGAACGGAATTTGATATTACGATTACGGAAACTAAGCTTACAAGGCGCTTCGATTCCCGCCCGTTTGTACCGGATGAGGAGAAAGAACGGGCAAAACGCTGCGAAGAGATCCTGACCATTCAGGCAATGGGATTGAAAAAAAGACTCATGCATACAGGTGCAAAGAGTGCGGTGGTAGGAATTTCCGGCGGGCTGGATTCCACGCTGGCACTTTTGGTGACGGCGAAGGCATTTGATGCGCTGGGTCTTGACAGAAAGAAGATTCTCGCGGTAACTATGCCTTGCTTTGGAACCACGGACCGAACCTATAACAATGCATGCAGGATGTCTCTTTCTCTGGGAGCAGAGCTTCGGGAGGTGGCGATCAAGGATGCGGTGACGCAGCATTTTAAGGATATCGGACACGACCCGGAGGATCACAGCGTGACCTATGAGAACAGTCAGGCAAGAGAGCGGACACAGGTAATTATGGATATTGCCAATGAGATAGGAGGCTTGGTGATCGGAACAGGGGATATGTCAGAGCTGGCTCTTGGCTGGGCTACTTATAATGGCGACCATATGTCTATGTACGGGGTCAATGCCTCCGTTCCAAAGACGCTGGTAAGGCATCTGGTGCGGTACTATGCAGATACCACTGAGGATAAAGAGCTGAGGGAAGTGCTGTATGACGTATTGGATACTCCGGTGAGTCCGGAGCTTCTGCCGCCGAAGGACGGTAAGATTGCTCAGAAGACGGAGGACTTAGTGGGACCCTATGAGCTGCATGATTTTTTCTTGTATTATTTCCTGCGTTTTGGGTATGCGCCGGGTAAGATTTACCGTATTGCAAGGTATGCGTTCCATGGAGAGTATGAGGATGCAGTAATTTATAAGTGGCTTTGCACCTTCTGCCGGAGGTTTTTCAGTCAGCAGTTTAAGCGGTCCTGTCTGCCGGATGGACCGAAGGTAGGGACGGTTGCCCTGTCGCCGCGGGGAGACTGGAGAATGCCGAGTGATGCATGTGCGGCAAGCTGGATGAGGGATCTTGAGGCGGCGGCAACGTCAGAATAAAGAGGAATGAGTCATAAGATATAAATTATAATATGAGAAAAGGAGAGTCTGATATGGGCAAGCTGGTAGATCATGCAGTAAGCAAATTTACTGACAGCGGGTATAACTGCTGTCAGGCAGTTATCTGTGCCTGCTGTGAGGAATATGGAGTAAAGGAATTGGATGCTTTTAAGATGACAGAAGGCTTTGGCGCAGGCATGGGCGGCTTAGGAGATACCTGCGGGGCGGTGACAGGGCTGTTTATGGCGCTGAGCCTTGCAAATACCGCCGGAGATATGGAGAAGCCGAAAGAGACCAAGATGGATACTTATAAGAAAATCCGTACGGCGGCAGCAGAATTTAAGAAAAAACATGAATCTCTATATTGCAGGGAGATTCCCAAAGAGAAAGGCGCTCAGCCGCTGCCAAGCTGTATTAAATGCGTGAGGGATGCGGCAGAGACTGCAGAGAAAATGCTGGAGGAGATGAAGGCGGAGAAGTGATATAGAGCAGGGAAGGAAACAGGAGACAGCATGCCGCTGTCTCCTGTCTGAGTTTATGATGAACTTTTAGATATCTAATAAATCACTGAATGCCTTTAAAGCTCCGTCTGTCTCATGAGCCAGAACGCGCTTTGCAAGCAGTTTGCCAAGCTGAACGCCTTCCTGATCGAAGCTGTTTACATTCCATAAGAAGCCCTGGAACATAATCTTATTCTCAAAGTGAGCCAGAAGCGCGCCGAGTGATTCTGGTGTAAGCTGGTCACCGATGATGATGCTGGAAGGACGTCCGCCTTCAAACTTCTTATTCGGATTCTCGTCATCCTTACCGCAGGCAAATGCGATGATCTGTGCTGCTACGTTTGCACATAGCTTCGCCTGGCTGGTGCTTCCTTCGATTACAACATCCATACCAATCTGGCTGTTCTTGAAGCCTACAAACTGCAACGGAACGATGTCGGTACCCTGATGGAGCAGCTGGTAGAATGAGTGCTGCCCATTGGTGCCCGGCTCGCCGAAGATGATCGGTCCGGTCACGTAGTCCACCGGTTCGCCGAAGCGGTTTACAGACTTGCCGTTTGATTCCATATCACACTGCTGTAAATGTGCCGGGAATCGGCTGAGCGCCTGAGAGTATGGAAGGACTGCCGTGCAGGGATAGCCCTGTACATTGCGCTCATATACGCCGATCAAGGCATCCAGCATATCAGGGTTCTTAAGTACATCCTTATTAGCGGCAAGCTTGTCTTCCTCCGCGGCGCCTGCGAGGATCCTTGCAAATACATCTGGTCCGAATGCCAGTGACAGTACTACACCGCCTACAGCGGAGGAGGATGAGTAACGTCCGCCGATAAAGTCATCCATAAAGACTGCAGTTAAATAATCATCACTCTTAGCCAGAGGGGATGTCTCGCTTGTTACGGCAAGCATATGCTTGGAAGGATCCAGGCCGGCTTTTTTTAGTGCGTCTCTTACAAAGGATTCATTGGTAAGAGTTTCAAGGGTAGTTCCTGACTTGGAAACTACAATGAACAGGGAACGGGATACGTCGATGGATTTCAGTACAGCGGCCGCATCATCCGGGTCAACGTTGCTGATGAATCTGGCTTCCATCTTCAATGCATCATTTTCCTTTGCCCAGTTCTCCAGAGCAATATATAAAGCGCGGGGGCCCAGGTCGCTTCCGCCGATACCGATCTGTACTACCGTGGTAAATTTCTCGCCTGCGGCATTAGTAATTTCACCTGCGTGAACCTTATTAGCAAAATCAGCCGCCTTCTTCTGCTGAGAAACATAGAAATCACGCTTGTCTACGCCGTCAACAACAACGGGCTCACCCATCTGTCTGCGGGCAAGGTGATGGAGCACCAGGCGCTTCTCGCCGGTATTGATCACTGCGCCGTTGTATAACTCCTCAAACTTCTCTACAAGCTGATGCTCCCCGGCTAAGTCAGACAGAGCCTTTAAAATCTCGTCATCGACTTCCTTTGCCGCATAGTTAAAGCTAAGACCTTCGGCCATAGGTGCGGCGTAACGTGCCACACGGTCAGCGCCCTTGTCTCCAGACATAACTTCTGCAAGGTTAACGCGGTTCTTCATGTCTGCAAGCTTATCATAAGATGCCAGGGTGTCAAGATTCTTCCATGTTACCATAATTATAGTTCCTCCTTCAATATATGCCAATGAAGCATTGGCAGAATATGTATAAAATAATTGTACTAAAAAATGAGCTTAATTTCAATGGAAAGAAAAGAACCAGCGCACAAATCCGGTGCACTGGTCCTTCTGCTTTATAATTTTATGTTTTTAAATAAATCGCCAAGGCTTGTTCCGATGTTTTCTGCTTTCGGAATATGAACCTTTTCAACTGGTTCTTCTGCTTTTTCCTCTAATGCCTTCATGCTGAGGCTGATCTTGCCGTCTTTAATACCGATGACCTTGACCTCGACTTCGTCGCCCTTGTTCAGCACGTCAGAAGGATATTTAACACGCTTATTGCTGATCTGGGATACATGGACAAGCCCTGAAAGTCCGTCTTCCAAACGGACGAACGCGCCGTAATTCTGAAGGCTGTCAACAACTCCCTTCATAACGCTGCCTACCTTAACAGCGGCAATCCTGGCTTCCTTTTCTGCCTGTTCTTCCTCCTTGAGTATCTCCCGTGCAGAGAGTACCAGGCGGTTTTCAGCTTCGTTGACATCAATAACCATAACGGTCAGCTCTTTCAGAAGATAATCTTCCAGATTCTCAATATAGGAAAGAGATAATCTGGAAGCCGGGATAAATCCCCGCAGTCCCTCAACCATAGCAATGGCTCCGCCGTTTACAATGCCTTCAATCTTGATTGGGAGTCTGGTTTTCTCTTCCATATAACGTTTTACTACATTCCACGGATTCGCATCATCAAAATGCTCCTCATAATCCGCCATAGTCTCCGCCGTTTGTTGCGCCTCTTCCTGTGTTTCTTTTTCCTGTAATAATTCTTCGCCCATAATTCATGTTCCTTTCCCATAAATTCCCAATAAAAATAACAGAACAATATGTCCTGCCCTGCAGCCGCAGACGGGGAGACCGGCCGGACTGGCTGCAAATTTTTATGATTACTCTTAGTATAACACAGAGTTGTGATTTGTTCAAAAAGAAAATGCAAAGAAGTGCAAATTTCGGTTGACGCGGATAAGAAAAAATGGCAATCTTAATATAGAAGGATTAAACGGAGAAAGGATTTATACATATGGAGAATAAATCGAGAAAAGTATATGTAGTCGGACATAAGAATCCGGATACGGATTCGGTTTGTTCGGCGATTGCTTATGCGAATCTGAAGCGGGTGATCACGGGGGAGAAGTATTCGCCCAGAAGAGCGGGGCAGATTAATGAAGAAACTCAGTATGTGCTGAACCGGTTTCAGGTGAAGGCGCCGAAGCTTCTCACGGATGTTAAGCTGCAGGTGAAGGATGCGGATATTCATGTGATCGAGGGAGCCGGACCGAATGTTTCCATTAAGCGTGTATGGGAGCTTATGAAGAAACAGCATGTGAAGACGATTCCGGTGCTGGAGGAAGGAGAGCTTCTGGGAATTGCCACCACGGGCGATATTGCAAGCTCTTACATGGACGTATATGATGATACGATTTTGGGCGAGGCAAAGACTCAGTACAAGAATATTATTGATACATTGGACGGAAAGCTTCTGACAGGAGACCCGAATAAGTATTTTACAAATGGAAAGGTTGCAATCGGGGCATCAAGTCCGGAACTGATGACGGAGTTCATTTTTGAGAATGATCTGGTTATCCTTGGTAACCGGTATGAGTCCCATTCCTGTGCAATTGACATTAATGTGGGATGTATCGTAGTGTGCCAGAATGCTTCGGTATCGGAGATACTGCTTAAGAGGGCGCAGTCACAGGATATTGTGATCATCCAGACTCCGCACGATACATTTAATGTGGCGCGGCTGATCAACCAGAGCGTTCCGGTAGAGCATTTTATGACAAGAGGTCCGATTTATGCCTTTCATCTGGATGATTATATGGATGAGGTCAGGAAGAATATTACCAAGAAAAAGTTCCGTGAATTTCCGATTCTGAACCGGCAGGACAAGCTGGTGGGATTTATTTCAAGACGGCGTGTTATGAGCGTCAGTAAGAAGCAGGTAATTCTGGTGGACCATAATGAGAAATCTCAGGCAGTGGACGGACTGGCAGAGGCAGAGATCCTGGAGATCATCGACCATCACAGGCTCGGAAGCATTGAGACGATGGGACCGGTATATTTCCGGAATCAGCCGGTGGGATGTACCGCAACAATCGTTTATCAGATGTATCAGGAGAATCAGGTGGAGATTACGCCGCAGATAGCGGGACTTCTCTGCTCTGCGATCATTTCAGATACGCTTTTGTTCCGCTCGCCGACCTGTACAGCCGTAGATATCGCGACGGCAGAGAAGCTGGCAGAGATTGCAGAGATTGATATGGAAGAGATGGCGGCCGCCATGTTCCGGGCGGGAAGCAATCTGGAGGATAAGACGGCAGAGGAACTCTGTTTTCAGGATTTCAAGCAGTTTACCGTGGGAGAGGAGGTCTTTGGAGTAGGGCAGATCAATTCCATGAGCGGAGATGAGCTGGATGATGTGAAAAAGATGGTGGCAGAGTACCTGCCGACAGCTCTTCAGAATAATAAACTGGATATGATATATTTTATGCTGACGGATATTCTGGATGAATCGTCGGAGATATTATGCTGCGGACCCGGCGCGAGGGAAGCAGTCGTTGATGCCTTTGGACTGCCGGAGGATGTGGAGAAGATGATATTGAAAAAGGTTGTTTCCAGAAAGAAGCAGGTGGTGCCGGCGCTGGTAGCGGCGATGCAGCATTAAACTAAGGAAACGCTTTAATCAGCGTTTCCCTATATATAGATTGATCTTTTTAGACAGAGGGGAGAAAGAATCCCCTCTTTTATTGTATAAAATTATTCATATTGTTCTGCATCTATTGCGGCATCAGAAAATTTATTCTCCAAGATGGATTCTTCAATTGCTTGTATGCATTCCTCTGTATGCTTGATAATATCCTGTCCCCAGAAATGAATGACGGTGTAACCGAGGAACAGAAGTTTTTTATCGTTTTCCCAGTCTCGGCTGCAATTTCTTTCGATTTTTTTGATCCAGTAATCTGGATTTTTGCCTTTTTCGAGGCGCGCCTTTAATGTTTCCCAATCTTTGCCGTGAAAAAACTCACTATCGCAGAAAATAGCAATCTTATATTTAGTAAATACAATATCGGGAGAACCAGGCAAGGCTTTGTAGTTTTTGCGGTAACGATATCCCTTGTGCCATAAAGCCTTACGAAGCAGGAGTTCTATGGAAGTATCTTGACTGTGTATCCTGCTCATATTTTTAGATACAGCAGCAGAATCTCTTATCATATATGTCATTCCTCTCGTGTTTAACAACTACTTGAATATAGGCATATTTTATCAAAAAAAACTAATGATAGCAAGGAAAAGCAGAAAATAAGAAGGAGAAAATCTAACGATATAGTGAGAAAAAGGATTGCGTACAAAATAGGTGTGTGATAAAATGTGAAGCAGATGAGTTCTAGGAGGAATTTATATGGCAATTTGTTATGACAGGCTATGGAAGCTTCTAATTGATAGAAAAATGAACCGCACAGAATTAAAGGAAGCGTCGGGGATCAGCTTTAATGTGCTTGCAAGATTAGGGAAAAATGAGCCGGTTTCGTTTGAATCTATTGAGAAAATATGTTTTACTTTGAATTGTAATATAGAAGATGTCGTAGAAATACAGAGGGATACTGTTATGGAGAATTTTCCAAAGCATTATACAACGATCGAGTTATTTGCCGGTGCCGGGGGTCTTGCATTAGGAATCGAAAAAGCCGGATTTGATACATTAGGATTAATTGAATTTGATAAGGATGCTTCGGACAGTTTAAAATTAAATCGACCGAACTGGCGGGTGATCAATGATGATATTGCTAACATTTCTTGTTTGGATTTGGAAGAGTATTTTGATATAAAAAAAGGAGAGTTAGACTTATTATCAGGAGGCGCGCCTTGTCAGGCATTTTCTTATGCGGGAAAACGATTAGGACTTGAAGATGCAAGGGGAACATTGTTTTATCACTATGCTGTGTTTTTACGAAAATTACAGCCGAAAATGTTTTTGTTTGAAAATGTTCGAGGGCTATTGACGCATGATAAAGGAAGGACATATGCTACGATTACGGATATTTTTGAACAGGCAGGATATACGATACAGAAGAAGGTACTGAATGCTTGGGATTACGGAGTGCCACAGAAAAGAGAACGTTTGATTACAATAGGGATTAGAAATGATCTGGTTCATAAATTTACATACGAATTTCCCAAAAAGCATGATTATAAACCTGTTTTGAGAGATGTGCTGCTGGACTGTCCGGATGGACCGGGAGTTCCTTACGGAGAAAATAAACGAAAAATATTTGAACTTGTACCGCCTGGGGGATATTGGAGAGATATTGACCCTGATATAGCGAAAGAATATATGAAAAGCTGTTGGGATATGGAAGGTGGACGGACTGGCATTTTGAGGAGAATGAGTTTGGACGAGCCTTCATTAACCGTGCTTACATCACCTTCTCAAAAGCAGACTGAGAGATGCCACCCATTAGAGGCAAGACCGTTTACTGTTCGAGAGAATGCAAGGTGCCAGACATTTCCTGATGAGTGGCAGTTTTGCGGGAATGTAGGATCTCAGTATAAACAGGTAGGAAATGCAGTTCCTGTAAATTTAGCATATGATATTGCAGTAGAAATACATAAGTCATTGGAGGTATTAAGCTAATGGCATGGGATTTAAGGTTTATATCAGAGGAAAATTTTAAAAATCATGTACGGGCAACAATTATGAAATATGGAGAAAAACTGGAATCCTATGATTTGAAGCGGTTTAATAGCAATTTGATTGACCCGGTAAAGCTGATATTTGATAAATCGGTGTACCATACAAGCTGGGAAGAAATTGTAAATAACGAAATTTTCCGGCAGCGGGACAAATCGAATAATAATGATATTGGGTATTTCCATCAAAATATTTTCTCATATTTTAAAGGCTGTGAAGTTCCGCAGGCAGGGTGGGACGTGATATATAAAAATCCTGATGGAATACAAATGCCTGACGGTGATATTGTCCATACGTTGTATGTGGAAATGAAAAATAAACACAATACAATGAATTCAGCCTCTTCCGCAAAGACATACATAAAAATGCAAGGGCAGATTCTGGAAGATGATGATTGTGCTTGTCTTCTGGTAGAGGCAATTGCGAAAAGGTCACAGAACGTTAAATGGACAACAAAGGTAGACGGTAAAAATGTACAGCATAGATTAATAAGGCGTGTCAGCATGGATCAGTTCTATGCAATTCTTACTGGCGAAGAAAACGCGTTTTATAAAATGTGTATGGCACTTCCGAGAGTTATTAATTCTGTTGTAAATGAAGAAGAAAGTGTTTCAGTTCCCTGTGATACAGTAGTAGATGAGCTGCAGAAGGTAGCAGAGGTATATGCAGAACAGTCAGAAGATTTAGCGATGGCAATGGCTGTGTATATGCTTGGTTTTAATACTTATATGGGGTTTGGAAATAAAATGGAACAACAGCTAGGCGGCGGAAATGGTAATGACGGGATGCTTAAGCGGATTTATGAGTACGCAAAAGGAATGTAATAAAATATATGAATAATATTGGACTTTAAGAGTAATGATACAGAGTTGGGTAAATCCAAATTTGATTATATGATTTTGGCACGAAAGAGGAGAGAAGATATGAACAAGGAAATATGGAAGCCGGGGAATATGCTGTATCCGCTGCCGGCGGTTATGGTCAGTGCCGGAGACAGGGCAGGGAACCAGAATATTATCACTGTGGCGTGGGCGGGAACCATCTGCACAAATCCGGCGATGCTGTATATTTCGGTGCGGCCGGAACGGCATAGCTATGGAATGATACGGGATACGAAAGAATTTGTAGTTAATCTGACTACGGAGAAGCTGGCATATGCAGCGGACTGGTGCGGCGTCAAGTCTGGAAGAGATGTGGATAAATGGAAAGAGATGGAGCTTACGCCTGTGAGGGCAGAGAAGCTGGAATATGCTCCGCTGATAGAAGAGAGCCCGGTAAATATTGAATGTAAGGTAACCGAGATAAAAGAGCTGGGAAGTCATCATATGTTTCTGGCAGAGGTTCAGGCAGTCCATGTGGATTCTGCATATCTGACAGAGAGCGGAAAATTTGAACTGAACCAGAGTGGGTTGATCGCTTATTCTCATGGGACTTACCTAAAGCTTGGAGAAGCTTTAGGCACATTCGGATATAGTGTTAAAAAGAAATAAAAAGCTCCGCCGTGCAGGCGGGGCTTTTTACTTCTCCAGGGGTTTTATCTTGTCCAGATAAATGCGTCTTAAGAGAAACGCAGACAGGACAAGCGATACAAGCTCTGCAAGAGCGATGGACCACCATACCATGCCAAGGCCGAATACTTTCGCGAATATGTATGCGGCAGGCAGGATGAAAACAAGCTGCCTGCAGGCGGATACGATGAGGCTGTAAACACCGTTTCCAAGTGCCTGGAATACGGAGCCTGCAATGATTCCAAACCCGGCAAAGATGAAGCACAGCGAAATGATCCTTAGTGCCGGTACGCCGATAGCGGTCATATTATCAGAGGCATCGAACAAGGTGCGGAGCATCCATTCCGGGAAAACCTGGAAGATGATAAAACCAACAGTCATGATGGATACTGCGATCAGTATACTTATTTTAATCGTCTGTATAATGCGCTTCTTATATCTGGCGCCGTAATTGTAAGCAATGATTGGAATCATGCCGTTGTTCAGCCCGAATACCGGCATGAAGATAAAACTCTGTAGTTTGAAATACACGCCGAATACAGCGGCCGCCGTAGATGAGAACATCAGCAGGATCTTATTCATGCCGAAGGTCATAACGGAGCCAATGGACTGCATAATAATGGAAGGAACACCTACTTTATAGATAGCGGAAATTGTTTTTCCATGAGGGCGGAATTTCCTCATATTGATATTGATTTCAGGGTTCTTCTTAATATTAAAGTAAAAAGACATGGCTACAGCAATCAGCTGTCCAGTGACGGTTGCGATGGCAGCGCCTGCCACTTCAAGCCTCGGCATGCCGAACAGGCCGAATATCAGGATTGGATCTAAGATGATGTTAATAATAGCACCGGTTCCCTGAGTAATCATATTATAAAATGTATTTCCGGTGGACTGCAGCAGACGCTCAAAGGTAATCTGCATAAAGATTCCGACTGACAGGACACATATAATTGTAAGATATTGTGTTCCATATTGCACGATCTTAGGGTCATTTGTCTGTACAGCAAAGAAGAGGTGCGATCCAAGGATGCCGAAAACGGCAAATACAAGGCAGCCTAAAATACTTAAGAAAATACCGTTTCTTGCAGCCCTGTCAGCGCTCTCATAATTCTTCTCCCCAAGATTTCTTGATAACAGTGCATTGATGCCTACACCGGTGCCGGAGGCCGCCGAAATCATCAGAGTCTGGATCGGGAATGCCAGAGAAACGGCAGTCAGCGCTTCTTCGCACAGTTTGGCAACAAACATGCTGTCAACAATGTTGTACAAAGCCTGTACAAGCATAGAAATCATCATAGGAAGAGACATAGTAATTAATAATCTGGGAACGGGCATCGTACCCATTTTGTTTTCCTGTCTGATGTTTTCTTCCAATTTCATTCATCCTTTCTAATATTTGTTTTCTTTCTTATTTTACATGCGACGGCTATTATACCATCAATAAAATTATATTGCAACAAACAACATACTGGATTTTATACCTTCATACTATATAGATAAGAAAATAGAAATCAGGGTATAATATGAAGAAATCCGGAAAACCGGCAAAGAGGGAGGCAGTGCTTATGCTTGCTTATATGCTCTGTCTGGGAATTTTCTGCGGTTCATCCCTTTATAAGCAGTATCAGAATATAGAACAGACAGAGACGGAGCTTTATCTGGAGGATGTAAATGAGGCGGCGGCTTATGTCAGTGCATCGGTGGAAGAAGAGAGTCCGAAGATTGCGCTCACCTTTGATGACGGGCCGAGCGGGAGCTGGACGCCTGTGCTTTTGGACGGTCTGAAGGAACGGGGGGTAAAAGGGACTTTTTTTCTGATCGGGCAGAATGTGGAAAAGTACCCGGAGGTGGTAAAGCGTCTTCACGAAGAGGGACATCTGATCGGAAACCATACTTATCATCATGTGGAGATCACAAAGATTTCAGAGGAAGAAGCAGCCAAAGAGATTCTGGATACAAATGAAGTCATCCGTGCGATAACAGGAGAGGATGTGGAGTTTATGCGTCCGCCCTTTGGAGCATGGCAGAGGGAACTAGAGCTTAAAATGCCGGTGCTTCCGGTCATGTGGACGATTGACCCGCTGGATTGGACTACAGAAAATACGGATGAGGTTGTAAATAAGGTAGTGACGGAGGCGGAGGAAAATGATATTATCTTATTGCATGACTGTTATAAAAGCTCTGTAGAGGCCGCACTCCGCATTATTGATATTTTGCAGAAGGAAGGCTTTGAATTTGTGACAGTGGATGAATTGATGGTAAACTGAGCCGGAGCTTTTAGGCCCGGAAGGGACAGGAATAAATAATTTGAAAAAAGAATAGAAGTGGCAGGAGTTATAGGATGGATTTATTTGAATATGCAAGAGAACAGAATATGGAAAAGGAATCGCCGCTGGCATCACGTCTGCGGCCTGTTTCCCTTGAGGAAGTGGTAGGACAGCAGCACATAATAGGAAAAGACAAGCTTCTATACCGGGCGATCAAGGCGGACAAGCTCAGCTCTATCATTTTCTACGGACCGCCGGGAACGGGAAAAACAACCCTTGCCAAGGTAATCGCCCATACGACCAGCGCAGTATTTACCCAGATCAATGCCACATCAGCGGGAAAAAAGGATATGGAAGCGGTGGTAAAGAAAGCGCAGGATATGAAGGGGATGTACCAGAAGCGGACGATCCTGTTTGTGGACGAGATACATCGGTTTAATAAAGGACAGCAGGATTATCTGCTGCCCTTTGTGGAGGATGGAACCATTATTTTGATTGGGGCAACCACGGAGAATCCCTATTTTGAGGTGAACGGGGCTCTAATTTCCAGATCCAGTATTTTTGAACTGAAGCCTTTGGACAGAGAGGATATCAAAACGCTTCTGAAAAGAGCTGTATATGATGAGGCGAAGGGTATGGGGAGTTACCGGGCGGAAATCGATGAGGATGCGCTGGAATTTTTGGCGGATATCGCAGGAGGAGATGCAAGAAATGCATTGAATGCCATAGAACTTGGCATACTTACCACAGACAGGGCGGCGGACGGGAAGATACATATCACCATAGACGTGGCGGCAGAGTGTATCCAAAAGCGGGTGGTCCGGTATGATAAGACCGGCGATAACCACTATGATACGATTTCAGCATTTATTAAGAGCATGAGAGGCTCTGACCCGGATGCGGCGGTGTATTATCTGGCGAAGATGCTGTATGCGGGGGAGGATATTAAGTTTATTGCCAGAAGGATTATGATCTGCGCCGCGGAGGATGTGGGAAATGCAGACCCTATGGCGTTGACAACAGCAGTGTCCGCGGCGCAGGCCGTGGAGCGGATCGGGATGCCGGAGGCTCAGATCATCCTGTCCCAGGCGGTTCTCTATGTAGCATCGGCACCGAAGAGCAATTCTGCCGTAAATGCCATATCCTCGGCGATGGAGAATGTCAGAAGGTATCAGACAACGGTTCCGGCACACCTTCAGGACGCCCACTATGGCGGCGCCGGCAGGCTGGGACGGGGCATTGACTATAAATACGCGCACGATTATCCGAATCACTATGTAGAGCAGCAATATCTGCCGGATGAAATAAAGGATGCAACATTCTATGAGCCGGGGGATAATGGGCATGAGAAGCAGATAAAAGCGTGGATGAATCATATCCGGAACCGGAGTTGATTCTTCTGCACGGCGCCAGCCATAGACTGCGGACTTCTATGCCTTAATCCGCAGTCTATGGCTGGCGCCGTGTAGAAGTACAAAAAGATAAAAAGGATAATAAAAAAAGTATAAACAGTGTTGACAAATGAAAAACCTAGTGATAGATTAGTAACTGTAAGGATTAGCACTCGATTTTGGTGAGTGCTAATAAGAAGAAGGAGATTGGTAAGATGCAGGCGGGAGACGTTCTTGGTGAGAGAAAACTAACAATATTACATGCGATCATCAAGACTTATCTTGATACAGGAGAGCCGGTTGGTTCAAGGACCATTTCCAAGTATTCGGATCTGAACCTGAGTTCAGCTACTATCCGCAATGAGATGGCAGATCTGGAGGAACTCGGCTATATCCTGCAGCCGCATACATCTGCAGGAAGGATTCCTTCTGACAAGGGCTACCGATTGTATGTGGATATGCTGATGGAGGAGAAGGAGCAGGAGCTGAACGATATGCAGGAGCAGATGCTTGAGAAGGCAGAGAAGATGGATCAGCTCCTAAAGCAGGCGGCGAAGGTTCTGGCGAATAATACCAATTACGCCACTATGGTTTCTACGCCGAGAAGCAGTGCCAACCGGATTAAGTTTATCCAGCTTTCTAAGGTGGATGAGGAACAGATTATCGCTGTTATTGTTCTGGGAGGCAATGTGATCAAGAACAAGATTATCAATATGGATGAACCCCTCAGCAACGAGAATCTGCTGAAGCTGAATATGCTTCTGAACACGACTTTAAACGGCATGTCTATCGAAGAGATCAATCTGGGGCTGATTGCGAGGCTGAAGGAACAGGCGGGAATCCACAGCGAGGTGGTCGGCAACGTGTTTGACGCTGTGGCAGATGCCATACAGGTGGATGAGGATATGCAGATCTACACCAGCGGTACAACGAATATCTTTAAGTACCCGGAGCTCTCCGATAAGCAGAGCGCGCAGGAGATCATCAGTGCATTTGAAGAGAAGCAGCAGCTTACCGAGCTGGTGACGCAGACCCTGGCACAGGAGGAGAACACGGGTATTCAGGTGTACATCGGCGATGAGACGCCGGTACAGAACATGAAGGACTGCAGCGTGGTGACCGCGACCTATGAATTGGGAGACGGGATGAAGGGAACAATCGGTATTATAGGACCGAAGCGTATGGACTACGAGCATGTACTGAAATCGCTGAAGAGGCTGCAGAGCGAATTGGATGCGATTTTCCATAAATAAGTTTAACAGAAAGGTGGATTACCATTGGATAAAGAAAAGGATATGAATCAGGAAAAGACTCAGGAAGAGATGGTAAAGGAAGCCGTCGAGGAAGCAAAGAAGGCTGCGGCTGAGAATGCAGAGGAGGCCGGCGCGGAAGAAGAGCAGGCAGAGGAAGCTGAAGCGGGCGCTGATTCCGAAGAAGAGACAGAGGCTTTGGAGGAGGATGCAGAGGCGGGGGATACGGAGGACGCTTCCGGTGAGAAAAAAAGCCGGTTCTTCGGCAAGAAGAATAAGAAAGACAAGAAGGATGAGAAGATTGAAGAGCTTACCGACAAGCTAACCCGTCAGATGGCAGAGTTTGATAACTTCCGCAAGCGTACGGAGAAAGAGAAGTCTCAGATGTACGAGATAGGAGCGAAAGATATCATAGATAAGATTCTTCCGGTGGTGGACAATTTCGAGAGAGGTCTTGGAGCTGTTGCCGAGGAGGAGAAGGAGGATCCATTCGTCCAGGGAATGGATAAGGTTTACAAACAGTTAATGACCACCCTGGAGGGGATCGGCGTGAAGCCGATCGAGGCAGTTGGTCAGGAATTTAACCCGGATTTCCACAATGCAGTGATGCATGAGGAAAATGAGGAGCTCGGAGAGAATATTGTTTCTGAGGAACTTCAGAAGGGCTATATGTATCGTGACTCCGTAGTGAGACACAGTATGGTAAAGGTTGCTAACTGACCCAGAGCACTTAGCGAAACATTGAATACTTGACGAGGTTTTGTCGAGTCTAGTATGAAAGTTCACCCTTGCGGTGTGTTTTTTCGAGCTTAGTGGGAGGGTCGTTCAAGGAACTTAGCGAGGTTTTTTCGAGCTTAGTGAATTGAACTTCCTTAATGAAAGAGTTAAATAAAGTAGGAGGCGGAATTATAATGGGAAAAATAATTGGTATTGATTTAGGTACAACAAACAGCTGTGTAGCCGTTATGGAAGGCGGACAGCCGACAGTTATCGCAAATACAGAGGGAGCAAGGACCACACCGTCTGTTGTTGCATTTACAAAGACAGGCGAGCGTTTGGTGGGCGAGCCTGCAAAGCGTCAGGCGGTAACAAATGCCGAGAAGACAATCGCTTCTATCAAGAGAGAGATGGGAAGCGATTACAAGGTTAAGATCGATGATAAGAGATATTCTCCACAGGAGATTTCTGCTATGATCTTACAGAAATTGAAAGCAGATGCGGAAGGATATCTTGGCGAGAAGGTAACGGAAGCAGTTATCACCGTTCCTGCATATTTCAACGATGCACAGCGTCAGGCTACCAAGGATGCAGGTAAGATCGCGGGACTTGATGTAAAACGTATTATCAACGAGCCTACAGCCGCCGCACTGGCTTATGGTCTTGACAATGAGAAAGAGCAGAAGATTATGGTATACGACCTTGGAGGCGGTACCTTTGACGTATCGATCATTGAGATCGGCGACGGCGTTATCGAGGTACTTTCTACCGCTGGTAACAACAGACTGGGCGGCGACGATTTTGACCAGAAGATTACAGATTACATGCTTGCGGAGTTTAAGAAACAGGAGGGTGTAGATCTTTCTTCTGATAAGATGGCGCTTCAGAGATTGAAGGAGGCTGCAGAGAAGGCAAAGAAGGAGCTGTCTTCTGCAACAACCACGAATATCAACCTTCCATTCATTACTGCAACCAGCGAAGGACCGAAGCATTTTGATATGAACCTTACCAGAGCGAAATTTGACGAGCTGACACACGACCTTGTGGAGAAGACAGCGGAGCCTGTAACCAGAGCATTGTCTGACGCGGGGATCACATCCTCTGAGCTTGGCCAGGTACTCTTAGTAGGCGGCTCTACCCGTATTCCGGCAGTACAGGATAAGGTAAGACAGCTTACAGGCAAGGAGCCGAGCAAGTCTCTGAATCCGGATGAGTGTGTAGCGCTCGGCGCATCCGTACAGGGCGGTAAATTAGCCGGAGACGCAGGCGCAGGCGACATCCTGCTTCTGGACGTAACACCGCTTTCCCTGTCTATCGAAACCATGGGCGGCGTTGCTACAAGGCTGATTGAGAGAAATACGACGATCCCGACCAAGAAGAGCCAGATTTTCTCTACAGCGGCAGATAACCAGACAGCAGTTGACATCAATGTTGTACAGGGTGAGAGACAGTTTGCAAGAGACAACAAGTCCTTAGGACAGTTCCGTCTGGACGGGATTCCGCCGGCAAGACGCGGCGTTCCGCAGATCGAGGTTACCTTTGACATAGATGCAAATGGTATTGTAAATGTATCTGCAAAGGATCTTGGCACAGGTAAAGAGCAGCACATCACCATTACAGCAGGCTCTAATATGTCAGATGCTGATATTGAGAAGGCTGTAAAGGAAGCGGCTGAATTTGAGGCTCAGGATAAGAAGCGTAAGGAAGGCATCGACGCAAAGAACGACGCAGACGCTATGGTATTCCAGACAGAGAAGGCTCTTGAGGAAGTGGGCGATAAGATTGACGCCGCAGATAAGGAAGCCGTTGAGGCTGAGTGCAAGGCTCTGAAGGAGCTTCTTGAGAAGGTCAACATGGATGACATTTCAGAAGCACAGACAGCAGAGATCAACGCAGGCAAGGAGAAGCTGATGGAGACGGCACAGAAGCTGTTTGCCAAGGTTTATGAGCAGGCTCAGGGCGCTCAGGGCGCAGGTTCTGATATGGGAGCAGGCGCAGGCCCGAATCCAGGTCCGGCACCGGAAGGCTTTGACGGAGACGACGTTGTAGACGGAGATTACAAAGAGGTCTAAGTAATGAATTGAAAGGAAGATATTCCGCGGGAGGGGACTGGAAGTAAAGACCAGCCGGTCCCGCGGAATTTCCGCGTGAAAGAAAGGGATTACAATGGCAGATAAACGTGATTATTATGAAGTGCTCGGCGTCGGCAGGGATGCGGATGATGCGGCGTTAAAAAAGGCATATAGAAATGTAGCCAAGAAGTATCATCCGGATATGAACCCGGGAGATGCGGAGGCAGAAAAGAAGTTCAAAGAGGCTTCCGAGGCATATGCGGTGCTCAGTGATGCAGATAAGAGAAGGCAGTATGACCAGTTCGGCCATGCGGCCTTTGAAGGCGGAGGCGGCGGAGCCGGTTTCGGTGATTTTGATTTCGGCGGAGCGGATTTCAGTGACATATTCGGCGATTTATTTGGTGATCTGTTCGGCGGAGGCGGCAGAAGGAGCGGACGCGCAAATCAGGGACCGATGAAGGGTATGAATATACGCAAGGGTGTGAGGATTACTTTCGAGGAAGCTGTATTCGGCTGTGAGAAGGAGCTTGATGTTGTGCTTAAGGATCCCTGTCCGAAGTGTAACGGAACCGGTGCAAAGCCGGGAACCTCGCCGGAGACCTGCCCGAAGTGCGGCGGGAAGGGTCAGGTGGTATATACCCAGCAGTCTTTCTTTGGAACTGTGCAGAATGTCCAGACCTGTCCGGACTGCCGCGGAAGCGGTAAGATTATCCGGGATAAATGTCCGGATTGCAGCGGAACCGGATTTATTTCCAATAAGAAGAAGATTTCTGTATCCATTCCGGCAGGTATTGATAATGGACAGAGCGTGAGAATCCGGGAGAAGGGCGAGCCGGGAGTAAACGGCGGACCGAGAGGCGATCTGCTGGTTGAGGTTTCGGTATCCAGACATCCGATATTCCAGCGTCAGGATATGCACATTTTCTCAACGGCGCCGATCTCCTTTGCACAGGCGGCCCTCGGCGCAGATGTGAAGATCAAGACGGTGGATGGCGAAGTGATCTACAATGTTAAACCGGGAACAAAGACCGATACTAAGGTAAGGCTTAGAGGAAAGGGAGTGCCTTCTGTGAGAAATTCTCAGGTTAGGGGAGACCATTATGTGACGCTGGTGATCCAGACGCCGGAGAAGTTAAGCTCCGAGGCAAAGGAAGCTCTGCGCCGGTTTGATGAGCTGACCGGGAATACATTGAATATACCGGAGGAGAATAAGACAAAGCCAAAGAAAAAGGGATTTATGAATAAGATGAAGGAAGCCTTCGATGATTAATCGGGGGCTTCCTTCATCTTTTATGGAAAATCCTTTGGATTTTACACTTCCTTTATCTGTGCTGGTAGTAGAAGACAGCCAGCTGTGTGCGGTCGCGCAGCTGAAGCTTGTCTAAGATGCCGCTTAAATAGTTGCGGATGGTACCCTCGCTTAAGTGCAGCCAACCGGCAATTTCCCGGTTGCTTAAGCCCTCTGCTACCAGAGTGATGATTTCGTATTCTCGTTCTCCAATTTCATAGTCTTTATAGTTGAAGTCGTTCTTCTGTTCTAAAAGTCCCGGAATACGGGAGACAATTTCATTGCCGAAAACGGTCTGTCCGGTGTAGACAGCCTTGATGGCAGGGATAATGCTGTTATAATCCTGTTTGAGAAGATATCCCTTTACGCCGGATTTTAATGCTTTCACAATATATTCATCATCTGAAAATGTGGTGAGAAGGAGGATCCTTGCATGGGGATATTCTGCGAGGATCTGCTCCGATGCATCCAGTCCGTTTGTTTCCTTCATGCGGATATCCATGAGAAGAACATCCGGCTGGAGCTTTTGGTACATATGGACGGCTTCGGCTCCGTCACAGCCGGTTCCGGCTACGGTAAGGGTCTCGTCAGACTCCAGAATAGTTTTCAGTGCGGCGGCTACCAGATTATCATCGTCAATGATCAGTATGGTTATCATTTTAGCAGTCCTCTCTTTTTGGAATGGTTATAAAAATACGGAAGCCTCCAACCGGCTGTATGTGCAGCATTCCGCCCAGCGCGGTTATCCGGTCTTTCATATTGAGAAGCCCAAGACCGTCTTCCCCGCCGGAATTTTTTCTGGTTCCATTATCCTCGGCCGTAAGCTGATAGAGGGCAGGATGTTCTCGGAGGATGATATGCACCTGACTGGCATTGCTGTGGCGCATTACATTATTTAAGGCCTCTTTTACAACGGCAATCAGACAATATTTGACGGATTTGGGTACCTCATAGCCCATATCGTATTCGAGGGATACGGGGCAGAAGGTAAAGGCTTCTGTAAGGCCTTCTATGGCTTCTCTTAAATTGATGGATTCATCATGCAGGTCATGCACACTTTCCCGGATATTTGTCATGGCAGTGTTCAAAGTGTTTTCTAACTGCTCCAGAGACGGGGCAAGCGCCGGATCCCGGCTGATGGTTCTTGCCGCGCCGGTCAGCAGGATAGAGCGGGAGAGCATATGTCCAACATTGTCATGGATTTCTCTGGCAATCCGGTTTCGTTCTCTTAGGGTGGCAGTGTAGATTTCATTGTCCTGCTTTTCTAAGAGAGCCTGGTTTTTTTCCTTCAATAACAGATTGCGTTCTACGCTGTCATCACGGATTTTCTTAAACTGCTGCTCCAGCGAGGTGTAAGTAAGCGTGTGATAGCTGAGCAGGAGGGCGAGCAGCATCCCGATGAGCAGGAAGGAGAGCTGCTCCCAGGGGCTTTTCCAAAGCCTCAGGAAGGGAAGAACGCCTAAGATTACAGAAAGAGCCCTGCAGTTATCCATTAAGCTTCCATACAGGACTGCCGGAAAAAATAATGCGGCCTCCGGTATGGGAATGAGCAGAAGCAGATAGAGCAGGGAAGAAAGCAGGCGGTAATTTCTACGGCCGGTATAATAATGCAGGCAGGAATAAATGACCGCGCAGAGAAATGCAGTCAGAAAGCCGGTATTGATTTCTGTGAAAAATGCACTGCTGAGACAATAGATCAGCAGAATACCACGGTCCATAATCTGTTTCATGCCTGCCTCCTTATCTGAAATACAACATGACATTTGTAACATCAAGTCTTGACACCTGACACTATCATTATAAAACGGCGGCAGTTATACTACAAGTAAGAAAATTCGAGAAGGAGATGCGGGTATGGTTACAATTACGAACCTTGTGAAGCGGTATGGCAGCCTTGTGGCGCTTGATCATTTAAATCTTGAGATAGAGGAGGGAGAAATATATGGTCTTCTGGGTCCAAACGGTTCCGGTAAAACCACTGCGATCAACTGTATGCTGGCAATATTGAAATACGACAAGGGCGGCATCCGGATCATGGGGGAGGAGATGCGCCCGGACAGCTATGAGGTGAAGAAGAATATCGGCGTAGTCATGCAGAATGTGGCGGTATTTGAGCAGATGTCCGTCTGGGAAAATGTGGATTATTTCTGCGGGCTGTATGTTACGGACAAAAAGCGGAGAAGGGAGCTTGTAGAAGAGGCCGTCCGGTTTGTAGGACTGGAGGATTACCGGAAGATGCGCCCAAAGAAGCTGTCCGGTGGGCTTCTTAGAAGGCTGAACATTGCCTGCGGGATTGCCCATAAGCCGAAGCTGATCATTATGGATGAGCCTACAGTTGCCGTTGATCCACAGAGCCGGAATAAGATTCTGGAGGGGATCCTGGAATTGAACCGTCAGGGCACTACGATCATTTACACTTCCCACTACATGGAGGAGGTAGAGCAGATCTGTACAAAGATTTCCATAATGGATCATGGGCGGGTACTGGCTTCAGGAACCAAGGAAGAGTTAAAGGGCATGATAAAAACCGGGGAGACAATCACGATAGAAGCGGTTGTACTGGATGAGGAACAGATTGCAGAAATCAGAGAGCTTCCCCACGTATTTCAGGTTACGTATGAAGAACAGGTGCTGAAGATCCGTCTGAGCGGAGCCAAGCATAATCTGGTACGCATTCTTCACTATCTGGAGGAAAGGGAGATTTCATTTGGCAGAGTATTTTCGGAGCTTCCTACGCTGAACGATGTATTTTTAGAGATTACCGGGAAAGAGCTGAGGGATTAGGAAGGGGGAGCGGGTATGCTGCATTTGATGAAATATCAGTTCCTGCAGATTGTCAGGGAGTGGTCAACGATGTTCTGGGCGCTGTTTTTTCCGATTATCCTGGGAGGGTTCTTTTATATATCCTTTGGAAGCGGAAATATGGGCGAGGACATGGAGGTGCTGAAGACGGCTGTTGTGGAAGAAGAAGGGGAAACGTTGGAAAAGACAGTGTTCCTTTCTTTTCTGGAGGAACTGGACGGCGATATGATAGAGATAGAAGTCATGGAGGAAGAAGAAGCCCTTCGGGCTCTGAATGCGGATGAGGCAGAAGGGATTTTCTATGCCGGCAGGGAGCCGGGGCTTACCGTGGCAAAGTCCGGGATGGAGCAGAGTATCCTGAAAACTCTGCTGGATACCTATCAAAAGAACGCAGAAATGATAAAGACGGTTGTGAAAGAGCATCCAGAGAAGATAGAAGCGGCCGCTTTGGCGCTGGAGGACTGGAAGGAGACCACAGAGGAGCTGAGCGTGGGAGGAAGGACGCTGGATCCAAATATTTCTTACTTCTTTGCACTGATTGCCTATGCGGCCTTGTCAGGGATGTACCTAGGGATCAAGGAGTGCTGTCAGAGTCAGGCGAACCTGTCGGCATTGGGTGCAAGGAAAAGCATTACACCTACCCATAAGCTGAAATTGATCCTGAACAGCTTCCTGATCCTGACTGCTATACAGTTTTTCAATGTGATGGTACTTACGGGTATTGTGCAGTTCGTATTTCATATTGATCTGGGAGGAAATGCGGGAGGAATCCTGCTTATTAATCTTCTCGGCAGCATGATCAGCATATCTCTGGGAATTCTGATTGGAAGCATCAGTAAGCTGTCTCTGGGGATGAAGATGGGATTCGGCGCGCTTTTTACTCTGTTTCCGGGATTTCTGGCAGGCTTAATGTTTGGAAATATGAAGAATCTGATCGAGCAGCACTGTCCGGTTATTAACCGCATCAATCCGGCGGCAGTGCTCAGCGACAGCTATTACTGCATGGCAGTTTACAATGACACGGCCAGAATGAACAGGAATCTTCTGATTCTGGCGGCTATGTGCGTACTGTGTATGCTGATATCATTTCTAGTGATAAGGAGGGAGAGATATGATAGTATTTAAAGGGTTTCTAACACTGGTGAAACGAAATCTCTCAATGTTTTTCCTCTATCTGGCTATTTTTATGAGCATCTGCATTATGATCCAGTTCATGACAAAGGGAGAGGGTCTGAATCAGTTTCAGGAAGAAAGCCTGCATATTGCCGTGATAGACAGAGACGGAGGTTCACTTTCTAAGAGTCTGAAGGAATATCTGGGAGAGAAGCACAGGCTGGTGGAGATCGAGGATGATAAGAAGGTAATCCAGGAAAATCTGTTTTACCGGAATGTGTACTATGTGGTAACTATTCCGGAGAATTTTGAAAAGAAATATTTGGAGGAGGGAGAGAGGCTAAAGACTACAAAGGTTCCGGGGACAGTCAGTGCATTCTATATTGACCAGCAGATTGATACCTTCTTGAATGATGTGCGGATATTGAAAAGCGCCGGGTTTTCCACAGAAGAAGCCGCGGAAGAAGCAATCCGTATCGGGAAGCTGGATACGGAGGTTACAATGCTTGACAAGAACGGGCATGGAGGGAATATGGCTCCCCACGCATATATGTTCCAGTTTATGCCGTATCTGTTTCTGGGAGTGCTGTGCTATATCATCGGCTTTGTGATGATCGCGTACCGGAAACAGGACGTAAGGCGGAGGATGCTCTGCTCCTGCGTATCCCTAAGGAAGCAGAACTGGGGGCTTGTGGCAGGTTATCTCGTAGTAGGAACTGTCTGCTGGCTGATCTGTATGATGATGCCGATGGTGCTGTATGGAAGAGATTTTCTGCTGGATGATAATTTACCCTATTATCTGCTGAATTCCTTTATGATGATACTGGTTTCCCTTGCTATCTCATTTATTGTGGGAGTGGTAGTAGAGAATGAGGTGGTGGTGAATGCGGCGGTGAATGTGATTGCCCTTGGAATGTGCTTTATATGCGGTGTTTTCGTGTCTATGAGCGTACTTTCAGACGGAGTCCGGACTGTGGCGCATTTCCTTCCCGTATACTGGTATGAAACGGTAAATGAGATCATTGGGAATAATTCGCAGTTTACGTCAGCCCAGAATGCGGAGCTGTGGAAGGGGATCGGCATCCAGCTGCTCTTTGCGGCGGTATTTTTGAGCATCGGGCTTGTGGCAAGTAAATATAAGGAGCAGGAGCGGATTTGATTGCTCTTGCAATTGAGAATCTGGTATAATATAGTAATAGATGAAATGCATCTATTACTATATTTTTTTGGATGATCCGGAAGGAAGAGGAAAGCATATGATTATTTTAAGCAGAGAAGAGATTGAAGCAGTGGTAGACCCGAATGAAATGATGGATACCATTGAGGAGGCATACCGGATTTTTGGAGAAAATGAATTTTATATGCCGGAAAGGCCGGTGGTGGAGCATGAGAATAAGACGCTGATGTATATGCCGTGCTATACGAAGGAGGGTATCGGAACGAAGATTTTAAGTATTTTTCCGGAAAATGCAAAGCTTGGCCTGCCTTCCATTGACGGCGTAGTGCTTCTGAATGATCAGAAGACGGGAGCTCCGGCCGCGGTGCTGGACGGACAGTCGGTTACCGCATGGAGGACGGGAGCGGTAGGCGGCGTGGGCATCCGCCATCTGTCCAGAAAGGACTGCCATACAGTCGGAATCGTGGGAGCGGGGGTACAGGGATTTCACCTTGCAATCTATGCCTGTGCGGCCAGGGATATCCGGAAGGTGTATGTATTCAATCACAGCGGCAGGGATTTGACAAATTATCTTGAAAGACTGAAGAAAGCTATTGCAGACCCAAAGGTAGAAGTAGTACAATGTAAGACGGTAGAAGAACTGGTTAGGAAGAGTGAGATTATCTGCACCGCCACGCCTTCTACAGAACCGGTGCTGCCGAATGATAAGGAGCTCCTCAGGGGTAAGTGTATTATTGCCGTCGGCTCTTATACGCCCCAGATGCGTGAGATTCCCGATGCCATATGGGATGTTGCAGATAAGGTATACATTGAGCTTCCTTATGCATGCGAAGAGAGCGGGGATTTGAGCCAGCCGCTTGCGGAGGGGAGGCTTACGATGGACAGGACGGTTCTTATGGATCAGTTTTTAAAGTCTGGCGCAGATGAAGAAGAAACCGCCAGAGGCACGACTTATTTTAAATCAGTAGGGATGGCGTTGTTTGACATATGCGCGGCAAAGTATTTATTAGAAAAAGCAAAGGAGGGATGACGATGAAGGTAGTAGCGACAGAGAAAGCACCGAAGGCATTAGGCCCTTATTCGCAGGGATATGTGCATGGCGGGATCCTGTATTCTGCAGGTCAGATTGCTATCAATCCAGAGGCAGATGACGTAACGGCAGTTACGATCGAGGAGCAGACAGAGCAGGTATGCAGGAATCTTGGGGAGGTTCTGAAGGAAGCGGGTACAGATTTTGACCATGTGCTTAAGACAACCTGTTTTCTGGCAGACATGGCAGATTTTGCGGCATTTAATGAGGTATATGCAAAGTATTTTACTTCCAAGCCGGCGAGGAGCTGCGTGGCAGTGAAGACGCTTCCGAAGGGAGTGCTCTGTGAGGTTGAGTTGATCGCCGCAGTAGAATAACGTAATAAGTTTCATATGGAGAAAGAATAACATGTCAGGAGGAAATGAAGATGGAAGAACAGCAAAAAAGTGGTTGTGCACCGTCTGACTGTGCAGGCTGTGCACATGCAGACTCATGCAGCAGTAAACCGGAGGATTTCAGTGAGCCGGCCAATGCATTTTCACACATTGATAAGGTAATTGCGGTTGTCAGCGGTAAGGGCGGCGTAGGAAAGTCTATGGTGACAGCTTCCCTTGCACGTATGATGAGGATGCAGGGCTTTAACGTGGGAATTCTGGATGCGGATATTACAGGCCCGTCTATTCCCAAGATGTATGGGATTCATGAGGCCGCTCAGGGAAACAGCGAGGGTATTTTCCCATGTGAGGCGGCAGACGGAACGAAGATCATGTCGGTCAATCTGCTTCTGGAGCATGAGGATGATCCGGTTATCTGGAGAGGCCCGGTGATCGCAGGCGTGGTAAAACAGTTCTGGTCAGACGTAATGTGGGGAGAGCTGGATTATCTTTTTGTTGACATGCCGCCGGGGACAGGCGATGTACCGCTTACGGTATTCCAGTCCATGCCGGTGGACGGCGTTGTGATCGTAACCTCTCCGCAGGATCTGGTGCGGATGATCGTAAGAAAAGCCTACAATATGGCTCAGGCAATGAATATTCCGGTTATCGGGGTTGTGGAGAACTACAGCTATTTGAAGTGCCCGGACTGCGGGAAGGAGATTGCCGTATTCGGAAAGAGCCGTATTGATACAATCGCAGAAGAGCTCGGCCTTCCGGTGCTTGGCAAGATGCCGATTGATGCAGAGCTGGCAGAGGCGGTAGAGTCAGAGCGGTTCTATGAGATCGATAACCGGTATCTGGAAAGCGCAGTGAATAAATTATAGACGGCGGGAGAGAATTTCCGGCCGCATGGGTGGAGATTCACCCGTGCAGCCGGAATTTTTTAAATCCGTCCCGGAAGCATCATAAGGAATGCCGCGATACCGCCGGCCATATAAATTCCATTGATAACAACACAGATCTTCATCCATGTATGCTGGATATGTGCTTTGGTGTAGGCGAGGATGGTAAAAATCCCGCTAAAGATCATAAAGGCGGCATAGCCGGAAATCATAATCTCAGCCACAGGGGATTTCAGCGCCCACGGAAAGCTGCGCAGAGGCAGTATGGTCCAGGGAATCAAGATCATCAGGGTACTGATCGTTGTAAATATCTTCTTTTTCATATCAAAATTCCTTTCTTTTCTATAGTTTCTACAGTTAGCGCGCCAGTTTGCCCCGCGGATCGGCTTCTCCCGCGGCGCACGGCGTACAGAATAAAAATGATATTTTACCGGGTTTCCGTTTTTCCGAATCTGAGGCAGGAAATGCCAAGGCACAGCACGGTGACCGCCAGCGATACCGGAATCATAGGTATCCACTTGATTTCCGTGGTGAAAACCCCTTCTGCCAGCTTTCCGTATTCGGTCATCAGCATATAGAAGGGATAATCCATAGGATAATAGGCCCATAGCTTTGTGTTCAGCATCAGGACGCTTGGCACTATGGATGCAAGGCAGATTCCGGCTGAAAAAATCGGGGTCTGGATGAGTACGGCGAGCATCCAGAATATTGAGGCCATGGGAATAATGGCAAGGTAGATCATAGCGGCGCCATGTATCACATAGGGCAGTTCCAGTACAAAATCATAGTCCTCCAGACGGGAGGCCAGAAGAGCACCCGCATAGTAAAATACGATAGTAAAAAGCATCTGCACTGTCATAAGAAGCAGCATGACCAGAAATTTCGCCAGACACAGCCTGCCGGTGCTTACCGGAAGAGACAGCATTTTCAGAAATCCCTTGTTTGTCCGTTCAGTCTGATTTAAAAGCACCGTGCAGATAATGAGGGCGGCAGGGATCATGAACCATGCCATACCCATAAAGCCCTGAATGAAGAAGTTGTGCTCCGGCGAGATGCCGATATCGTTCATGCGGAAATTCACATCCGCATTCAGCGCCGACGGAATCCACATCATAGCTGCTGGAATCAGCAGAATCCAGAAAATATGGGATCTCCGGATCTTAATTAGTTCAATTTTAAATTCATTCATGCGAATTTCCTCCTTGTATCCAGATAAATCATTTCCATAGCAGCGAATAGCAGTGTCTGGGCTCCGCAGATGATCAGGCAGGTGTTCACGTCCTCCGGTGAAACAGCGTGCAGCATCCGGTAAGGAGCCGCAAACGGGAGCAGGGACAGCATAAGGCGCCCCTCATGTATCATTGAACCGAGAAACGTCAGGATGACTCCGGCTCCCAGACTGATCCACATGCTTTGGCAGAGTGAAGCCGCAAACAGCATCAGAGTCAGAGTGGGAAGAAGCAGTATCAGCTCATAACCCATGCTGTGGACCAGCTCTTTTAGGCCTGCGCTCCGGTCTGCAAACCAGTGTATGCTGGAGAAGGCCAGTGAGGCGCTTTGTAAAAGAAGGGACAGGACTACAGCCAGCAGCGTGACGCCGAATTTTCCGCAGAACAAAGAGAACTGGCGGATGGGAAGGGTATTCATTTTTAAGTCCCCTTTGTCGGCGTATTCGGTGTGATACATCAGGCAGCACCCGCAGACAACCAGCAGAATGGTAAGCTGCGCCATCATACCCCAGTTCGCATCCATCAAGATAGGAAAGGAATCTCCCGGAAGGCTGGTAAAGGATTCGGACCGGACTGTCATGTTGACTAGCGGGACTGCAGATGCCAGAATACTGCCGCCAAGGAAAATGGGCAGGTACCCTGTCCGGCGCAGCTTTTTAAGCTCCAGAGAAAGAATCATTGGAATCCACCCCGCTTTCTTGCAGCATTGTCGGTCTGGATCATGGCAAGGAAGGTTTCTTCCAGATTGTCGGCAGGGTATCCGGCATGGAACGCATAATCACGCAGGGCTTCCATGGTTCCTTCAAAGAGAAGATGTCCGTGATTAAGGATGCCCACGTCGTCTGCTAGGAGCTCAATCTCGCTCAGCAGATGGGAGGATACAAGTACCGTGCAGTCGTACTGCTCTGGAAGGGAGCGGATCAGAGTCCGGATTTCGTGGATTCCTACCGGGTCAAGGCCGTTGGTCGGCTCATCCAGGATCAGGATCGGAGGCCTTCCGATCAATGCTCCTGCAAGACCTAACCGCTGTTTCATGCCGAGCGAGTATTTTTTCACCTGACGTTTCCGGTGCTCCATAAGTCCTGTAAGCTCCAGCGCTTCGCCAATGGAGGATTTGGGTAATCTCAAGATTCTGCGGATAATATCCAGATTTTCCTCTCCGGTGAGATTTCCATAGAAGGCGGGAGCCTCGATCAGGGAACCGATTTTTTTCAGGATTGGAATCCGGCCGGAGGAAAGGGTCTTACCGTCTATGGTGAAATAACCAAAGGTAGGACTTGTAAGCCCCAGAAACATTTTCATGGTTGTAGATTTTCCGGCGCCGTTGGGTCCGAGGAAACCGTAAATATGTCCTTTCGGGATATGGAGGTTCATATCGGAGACTGCGGTAAAATTACCGTAGGATTTGGTTAATTGTTTTGTTTCAATGATATTCATTTTTGTGAGCTCCTTTCTTGTTGATAGTTTAAGTATAGATCCCGAACCTTGCAGGAACCTTTTCGCAACCTTACATTTTCCTTACATTTTTTCACTGGAAAGGATTTGGGGGAGAAATCGTGGTATCATAATATCAGAAAAAGAGGTGGCAGAATATGAATTATGATTATTTAAAAAATAAGAGAATATTGTTTGTGGACGACGAGGAGGGCTTAAGGCAGATGGTATGCTCGATTCTTAAGAAGGAAGGGTACCGGCAGGTGGAATCCGCGGGGACAATGGCGCAGGCGCTTGAGCTCTGCGCGTCTTGGAAGCCGGAATTTGCGATTCTGGATGTGATGCTGCCGGATGGGGATGGATTTACCCTGTTTGAACAGATTAAGAGCTTTCTGGATATTCCGGCGCTGTTTCTTACGGCAAGAGGCGAGGAGGACGACCGGATCCGGGGCTTTGGACTGGGAGCCGATGATTATGTGGTGAAACCGTTTCTGCCAAAGGAGCTCTTGTTCCGGATCCAGGCAATCCTTCGGCGCACCTATAAAGAGGAAGCTCCGCTTTTGGAGCTGGCATTTAGCAGGGTGGATTTTGAGCGGGCAGAGGTGATCCGCGGAGGGGAGCATCTTGCGCTGACAGCAAAGGAATATGCAATCCTGCAGGCGCTCGGCCGTAATCTGGGAAGGATTGTGACGATTGATTCGCTGTGCGAGGCGGCATGGGGAGATAACCCCTACGGCTATGAGAATACGCTGATGGCTCATATCCGAAGGATCCGGGAGAAGATTGAAGAGAATCCGTCAAAGCCGGTGTCGCTGATTACGGTGAAGGGACTGGGGTATAAGCTGATAGCGAAATCCCGTTGAATGAATTTGGAGGCGGGGTTAGCTTCTGCTCCGCGGAAAAGCTGGAACCGAGTCCATTCTTACGCAAAGCCGGGCGCCGGTATGGAGGAGATGATTGGAATGAAAAGTATCATGAAATTAATTAAGCGGTTTGTGATCACGCTAATTTTTTCGCTGGCAGCGCTGCTGATTTTAAATATTATCCTGCTGTTTACTGTTGTTCAGCCGGATACGGAGTCCTCCGGGGGCTGGAAGGCGGCGGCAAGGGTGGCGGAGTGTCTTTCGCAGCAGCCGGATGGAGGATATGAGCTGACAGAGGAAGGGAAAATTATGCTGGAGCAGAGGGGGTGCTGGGCAGTTCTGATACAGGATGGAACGGGAGATGTTATCTGGCACAGTGAAAATCTTCCGGAGGAGATACAGCTTCACTATTCGGCGGCAGAGATTTCCTGGTATACCAGAGGATATGTTGCCGATTATCCTACTACCACAGCGGCAAAGGGGGAGGATCTGGTTATGATCGGCAATTCCAAGGAAAGCTATTGGAAGGATATGTACCCTGCCTTCAGCCTGAATATGGTTAAGAATCTGCCGCGCACGATACTTCTGTTTTTGGGAGCAAATCTGGCTGGGGTTTTTCTGATTTACATGGTTGTCACATCGGGGATTTTACGATCCGTGAAGCCGATTGTCCAGGGAATTCAGGCGCTGCCTGAGGGAGAGGATGTGTATGTAAAGGAAAAGGGGCTGCTCTCAGAGCTGGCGTCGGCGCTGAATTTGGTATCAGAGAAGCTCCGCTGCCAGGAATATGAGCTGAAAAAGAAGGATCAGGCCAGGGCGAACTGGATTTCCGGAGTTTCTCACGATATTCGGACGCCTTTATCTATGGTGATGGGATATGCAGCGGATATAGAAGAGGATGCAGAGGCAGTGGAGGAAATCAGGCAGAAGGCTGGGATTATCCGTATTCAGAGCATCCGTATGAAGAATCTGGTGAATGATCTAAATCTGGCGTCGAAGCTGGAATATAATATGCAGCCGGTGAAAATGGAACGGGTGAATCTTACGGCGCTTCTTAGGGAAACGGCTGTTTATTTTATGAATCTGGATATGGATTGGAAGTATCCGGTGGAGTTATCGTCTGATATAGGAGGCATTTCAGGAAATTCTGTTCAGGGCGATAAGGAGCTTTTGAAGCGGGCAGTCAGCAATCTGCTTCTGAATGCGCAGATCCACAATCCGGCAGGCTGTCATATCCGGGCAGGGCTGTCTGAACATTCGGGGAAGCTCTGTGTGACGATTGAGGATGACGGTATAGGAGTCACCGAAGAACAGTTAAGGAAGCTGAAGGAGACGCCGCATTATATGCTGAACAGCGGAACGGATTCCAACCAGAGGCATGGACTGGGGCTTTTGATTGTCCAGCAGATTATTACGGCTCATGGCGGGAGGGTAGAATTCGGCCATGGCATGGAGAAGGGCTTCCGGGTGGATATGTTCTTGAACAAACCGGAGGAATCCATTAAAATAGTAGAAAAGGAAGCGTAACAGCAGAGGCGGGAGGAGGCCATATGTATCGGATACTGGTGATAGAGGATGATTTTTCCATGGCGGAGGCGATGAAAAGACAGCTGGAATCCTGGGGGAATGAGGTCAGGCTGATCTCGGATTTTCAGAACGTGATTCCTGCGTTTGAAGCATATGATCCGCATATGGTATTGATTGATATTATGCTGCCGTTTTTTAATGGATATCACTGGTGCAGTGAAATCAGGAAGATTTCCAATGTGCCGGTTGTCTTTATTTCCTCTGCGTCGGATAATATGAATATCGTTATGGCAATGAATATGGGCGGAGATGATTTTATCCCCAAGCCGGTGGATCTGAATGTGATGACGGCAAAGATCCAGGCGCTGCTTCGGAGAGCCTATGATATGACGGAAAGGAGTCCGGTATTGGAGCATGGAGGCGTAGCGCTGAATCTGAATGATACTTCCTTTACCTGCGGGGGAGAGAGGGTAGAGCTTACTAAGAATGAATTCCGTATTCTGCAGACGCTGATGGAAAATAAGGGAAAGGTAGTCAGCAGGGATACCCTGATGACAAGGCTCTGGCAGGAGGACAGCTATGTGGAGGAGAATACTTTGACGGTGAATGTGGCAAGGCTCCGCAGGAAGCTCTCCGAGGCAGGGGCAAAAGACTTCATTGCTACCAGGGTGGGCAGCGGATATATCATAGAGGATGATAGGAATTGAGAACCCTATGGATGCGGTCTGGTGCGGCGTGAAGGCTTTAGAGGGAATCCGGCTGTGACGGGGAGGATATAGAAGATGAAAGATAAATGGCACAGGCTTTTATGGGAATATGTGAATCAGTACAAAATGTCAGGATTGGTATTTCTGCTGTTTGCAGGCATTTTTGCGGCGGTATTCTCGTTATATGAGCTTGAGACGGAGGCGGTGCTGTATGCTTCCGGCATCTGCGCGGTTATGGGGATTCTGCTTTTGGGGATTCATTTTTTGTCGTTTCAAAGGGCGCACAGGGAGAGGCGGCGTCTGCTTGCGGGAATTGAATACACATATGGAGAGCTTCCGAAGCCGAAGAACCTGCCGGAGAAGGACTATCAGCAGATGATCGGCGCGCTGGGGAAAATCTCGGCGGGCTATCTGACAGACTGGGAAAGGGAACGGCAGGACAGTCTGGATTACTATACCACGTGGGTACATCAGATTAAAACTCCGATTGCGGTGATGCGGATGTATCTGCAGGGGGAGGATACCAGAGAGCACAGAGAGCTTCTGGCAGAGCTATTCCGCATTGAACAGTATGTGGAAATGGTGCTTTCCTATATCCGGCTTGGAAGCAGAGAGAACGATCTAGTTATCAAGGAGTATGAGCTGGATGCTGTGATCAGGCAGGCAGTCCATAAATATGCGCCGCAGTTTATCCGGAAAAAAATCCGTCTGGTATATGAGCCGGTAAAGGTCAGGGTGGTGACAGACGAGAAGTGGCTGCTTTTTATTCTGGAGCAGTTACTCGCGAATGCGGTGAAATATACACTGGAGGGGACGATTACGATCCGGGCAGGGCAGGATAAGAAGCTGTCGGTATCTGACACGGGCATCGGCATTGCGCCGGAGGATCTGCCGCGGATATTCGAGAAGGGATTTACCGGCTATAACGGCAGGGCGGATAAGAAGGCCACCGGTCTGGGCTTAAATCTGTGCAGACAGGCGGCGGAGAAGCTTGGGATTCGGATTACGGCAGAATCAGAGCCGGGAAAGGGAAGTACATTTACACTGGATCTGTCGGAGAAAAAGTTAGAAATTGAGTAGTGACTCTTTGATTCTTATATGATATAATCCATTTACAAAGGAAGGAGGTATATGTGTATGACGGATAATGAATTGTTACTGGCAATGTCTGAGATGATGGATACGAAGCTGAAAGCGGAGCTGCAGCCGATGAAAGATGATTTACAGTCTGTAAAGGAGGAGGTGCATCAGGTTAAGCTGTATCAGGAGAATGTGATCGTCCCGCGGCTTAACACGATCGAGTCCTGCTATACGGATACTTACAAACGCTATAGGAGGGATGCGGATAGGATGGAGGCTGCTTTTGATGATATTGATATATTGAAAAAGGTGGTCGCTGAGCATTCGGAGAAGCTTCAGGAATTAGCGAATACATAGATGGGATCATTCTGCGGCCGGTAAGCGATACGGCAGATAGAAAGCGTAAAGCCTGAATATCAGGTGATACGCTTTTTATAATATAGGAAACTGTGTTCCCTACATTATAAGAGTGTCTTTGCCCCCGCCTTACAAAATTGTCACAGGAATGTCACGAGATTCGATGTCGGTGTTTCTGCCGCTCTGGTATAGTAATGACAGAACAAATGAAGGAGGTTATTTAGGATGGCTTTTTTGGAAGTTTCATGTCTGAAAAAAATATATACAACACGGTTAGGCGGAAGTCAGGTTCGGGCTTTGTCCAATGTATCTTTTTCGGCAGAGCAGGGCGAGTATGCGGCAATTATGGGGGAATCCGGTTCTGGAAAGACCACTTTATTAAATATTCTGGCGGCATTGGATAAGCCTGCCGGGGGCAGGGTGATCCTGGACGGGATGGATCTGGGGCAGATTAAGGACAGGGAGATCACCACATTCCGAAGGGAGAATCTTGGGTTTGTATTTCAGGATTTTAACCTGCTGGATACGTTTAATTTGAAGGATAATATACTTCTGCCGCTGGTGCTGGGAAGAAAGGGGATACAGGAGATGACGGACAGCCTCCTTCCTATTGCCCAGAAGCTTGGTATCCGGGATATTCTGGAGAAATATCCCTATGAAGTGTCCGGGGGACAGAAGCAGCGGGCGGCGGTTGCAAGGGCGCTGATCACGACCCCCAAGCTGATTCTTGCGGACGAGCCCACCGGGGCTTTGGATTCCCGGTCGGCAAATGACCTGCTGGATCTTCTGGAGGAGATTAACCGGGACGGCCAGACGATTTTGATGGTGACGCATTCTGCAAGGGCGGCAAGCCGTGCGGGAAGGGTTCTGTTTATCAAGGACGGAGAGGTGTATCATCAGATTTACCGCGGAAATAGTACAAATGAGCAGATGTATCAGAAGATTTCTGATACGCTGACACTTCTGGCGACAGGCGGTGAGATACGATGAAATACGGATTCTATACAAAGCTTGCATTTACGAATATACGGAAAAACAGGAGAACTTATGTACCTTATGTTTTTACCTGTATCCTGACGGTTATGATGTATTATCTGGTAAGATCCCTTTCTGTGAATCCGGGGCTTAAGGAGATGTATGGCGGCTATTCTATTGCATCTACACTGCGGCTCGGAACCTTTGTGATCGGGGTATTTGCACTTATTTTTTTATTCTATACTAATAGCTTTCTGATGAAGCGCAGACAGAAGGAATTTGGAGTTTTCAATATTCTCGGCATGGAAAAGAAGCATCTGGCAAGGATGATTCTGACGGAAACGGTTCTGGTAACGGTGATCAGTCTGGGATTAGGGCTGGGATCCGGCATCCTATTTGATAAGGTGATGTTTCTTCTGATCTGTAAGCTGGTAGGGGCAGAGATCAGCTTAGGATTTTTTGTATCAGGCGGAGTGATCTTATCTACTGTAAAATTGTTTTGCGGGATTTATCTGATCATTTACCTGAGAGCAGTCTATACGGTTCAGGTAAATGATCCAATTGAACTTCTCCGCGGCAGCAGTACAGGAGAGCGGGAACCAAAGACTAAGGGACTGCTTGCGCTGGCCGGGGCGGTATGTCTTGGAACCGGTTATGGAATCGCGGTTACGGTTAAGAATCCGGTTGCGTCTATGGGATTATTTTTTGTGGCGGTGATTCTGGTGATCATCGGAACCTATCTGGTATTTACGGCAGGCAGCATTGTAATCCTGAAGCTTCTCCGCAGAAACCGGAAGTTTTATTACCAGCCCAGGCATTTTATCAGCGTATCCGGCATGATATACCGGATGAAGCAGAATGCGGCGGGGCTTGCAAATATCTGCATCCTGTGTACCATGGTGCTGGTGATGCTCTCGTCTACTACGTCCCTGATACTTGGCAGGGAGGATATGATACACGGACGCTACCCCAATGATTTTATTATTCATTCCGACAGGTCTGTGGCAGATCAGAATGAAAGGCTGTTCCGGCGGCTGGAAGAAATTTGTAAGGAAGAGGGAATTTCCACAGAAAATAAGGTAGAATATTCCTATCTGCTATTTATGGCGGAACAGCAGGGAAGCTGGTTTGAGACGGATGAACAGAAGCTTCATATAGAGAGGGATTTTTCAAAATTTTGTTCCCTGTTCTTTATTCCACTGTCAGATTATAACGCATATTCAGGAGAAAAACAGGTTCTGGAGGGGGACGAGACGCTGCTTTTCTCAAACTATGAACCCTATGAGAAGCCTGTGCTTGGGGTTTTTGACCGAGAGTATCAGATTTCGGGGTATTTGGAGGAATTTTTTGGAAATGGAGCGTCTGACATGAATGTTATCACCAGCTATTATCTGGTAGTGACGGATGAGGAGTTTGGAAGGCTGGTGGAGATCAGTTCAGGCAATGGGGAAGAATCATGTGCCGAGCAGGTCTATTATGGCTTTGACACACCTGTATCGAGTAAGAGGCAGGAAGCATTAGAAGACAGAATTATGTCGGAAATGTCCGGCGGGGAATACGGAGACGATTTTGAGACGCACTTGGAGACCAGAGTCGAAAACAGGAATGATTTTATGGGGATTTACGGCGGATTATTCTTTCTGGGATTATTCCTTGGGGTTCTGTTTATCATGGCGGCGGTGCTGATCATCTATTATAAGCAGATTTCAGAAGGGTATGAGGACAGGGAGCGTTTTGAGATCATGCAGAAGGTGGGAATGACCCAGACTGAGGTCAAACAGACCATCCGCTCTCAGGTATTGATGGTATTCTTTCTTCCGATTGTGATGGCGGGAATTCATATAGCATTTGCATTTACGATTATCAAGCTTCTGCTGGCAGTTATCGGAATGGTGAATGTAAAGCTGTATCTGCTCTGTACTATTGCGGCATTTCTGGTATTTGCGGTTCTGTATGTGATCATTTACAGCCTGACGGCAAGGACCTATTACAAAATTGTGAGAAGATAAGAAGAAAATTGAAATAGGGTATTGACAAAAAGAACGTGCGTTTGTATGATGGTAATATACGAAACACACGTTCTTTTTTGCTTGAAAAGGGATTATCTGTGCGGGAGAGGAGAGTGGCAAGAAGCATGAGGATTACAGAGAACATGTCAGTGATGGAGAAGCTGGAGGTTTTGACGGATGCCGCGAAGTATGATGTAGCGTGTACCTCCAGCGGCACTGACAGAGCAAATGACGGCAGCGGGATTGGGAATTGTGTAAAGGCGGGACTCTGCCACAGCTTTGCGGCGGACGGCAGGTGCATTTCCCTGTTGAAGATTCTGTTTACGAATGAATGTATCTTTGACTGCAAATACTGTGTAAACCGCCGCAGTAATGATGTGCTCAGGGCATCTTTTACGCCGGATGAGGTCTGTGAACTTACGATGGAGTTCTACCGCAGGAATTATATCGAGGGGCTGTTTCTTAGCTCCGGTGTGATTCAGAGTCCGGATTATACGATGGAGCTTATCTATGCAGCTCTCTATAAGCTCCGCAATGAGAGGCGGTTTCAGGGATACATTCATGTGAAGGCAATTCCGGGAGCCAGTCTGGAGCTGGTGCAGAGAGTGGGATTTCTGGCTGACAGGATGAGTGTGAATCTGGAATTTGCCACGGCGGACGGGCTGAAGCGTCTGGCGCCCCACAAGACCAGGAAGAATATTCTGGCGCCCATGCGGATGGTGCAGAACGCGGCGGCCGAGAACCGCTATGAGGTACAGAGTTACCGGAATGCGCCGAGGTTTGTTCCGGCAGGGCAGAGTACGCAGATGATCATCGGCGCTGTGCCGGAATCGGACTATCAGATCCTCCATGTGGCGGAGTCTCTGTATAAGCAGTTTGGTCTGAAGAGGGTATTTTATTCGGCGTTTATTCATCTGAATGAGGATAGGGAGCTTCCGGCAAGGACGGGAGAGGGACCGCCGCTTTTGAGAGAGCATCGGCTGTATCAGGCGGACTGGCTGCTTAGGTATTATCATTTTGAGGCGAGGGAGATCTTATCCGAGGAGGATCCGAATTTCAATGTGCTATTTGACCCGAAGTGCAACTGGGCGCTCCGTCATCTGGATGTATTTCCGGTGGAGGTGAACCGGGCGGGCTATGAGATGCTTCTGCGGGTGCCGGGACTGGGATACCGTTCTGCACAGAGGATTGTGCGGGCCAGAAGGCTTGGGAAGCTTGATTTTACGGATTTGAAGAAGATGGGCGTAGTGTTAAAAAGAGCTATGTATTTCCTGACATGCAATGGGAAGATGATGTATCCGACAAAGCTTGATGAGGACTATATTGCAAGGAATCTTTTGAATACGGGAGAGAAGCTTCCGGAGGGAGCGGACGGAATGACCTATCGGCAGATGTCTTTGTTTGATGATGTGAGATTTGGTGGTGGAATCAGTGAAAAGAATCTATGTGTGTAATGATGAAGTGACAGGTTTGTTATCGGCGCTTTATGATGCATGGCGTACGGTGGTGGTTGATGGAATGCCGGAATGCGGGATCCGCTTCCGGGGATGCATTGAACAGGAATTCTTTTGTGAATATACGGAAGTAGAGGAAAGCGAGAAGAAAGCCGGGGCGGTGGAACGGCTGATTTTAAAGAATCTGGGCTGGTATGCTTACAAGCTGATTTATCAGGCGGCGCTTTCTACCGACCCGCTTAAGGGAGACGCAATACTGGGAACTATGCTGGAGGCGAGAAGGATTGCAGACAGCAGAAGGATTATGGACCATCTGGGAAACGCGCAGGTGGAGAAGGTATTTGAACTGAGCCGGAATGTGGGGGATGAGGTGCATAGGTGGCTGCAGTTTCTGCGGTTCGGCGAACTGGAGAATGGTATCATGTTTGCAAGGTTTGAACCGAAGAACCGGGTGCTGACCTGTGTTGCCCCGCATTTTGCGGACCGGTTCTGTCTGGAGAACTGGATGATCTATGATGAAACTTATCAGGAATATGTGGTGCATGAGGCTGGAAAGCAGTGGGTGCTGGTATCCGGCGGGGAGCTGAATGAGGAGCTGGCCGGGGCGTTTTCGGACAGGGAGAGGGCTTTTCGGGAGCTGTGGCATAAGTTTACGGAGTCCATAGCGATTGAAGACCGGAAGAACCCGGGATGCCAGATGGGGCATCTGCCGCTCTGGTACCGGAAGAATATGGTGGAATTTATGCCGATGTAAGCGCTGCTACAGTCGGGAAGCTGTAAAACAGGCCGGGCCGGCATATATATAATCAGGTCAGCGGATGGGCTTGAAGGAGGCAGGGGATGTTTTCGTGTATGCTTGGAAAAGGAAGTTAAACTGAGAAACCGGAAGTTGGAAGGATAAGTAAAACACGAAGAATTATAAGGTTTTATTTGACTTAGGTTAAAATGCACTCTTTTTGGAAAATGCACAGAAGAAAGTGCATAATCGGAATTTCATAAGATGAGGATAATGGTTAGAGAAGTATAATGGACAAAATATTTATGGCTGAGCTTACTCTCATTTGGAGCATTTATGCTTGAATATCTGTCAATATTCGTAATTGAAGTTATATTTCTACATGTAGATATACAGAATTATACAACGAACCAAAGAAACGTTCATTGTATCATAATGGTTTTTATGTGGGCGTTTTTCATTGGTGTTCTCCTGCTTTTTTCAAGGAAATATTATTATTTTCCAGCAAGAGGAAACAAAAGAGACAAGATTTCCTTGAAAAATTGGATAGTAACACTTGCTTGCTTCATTGGCTGTAAAATTATCACTTTCATTGATTGGCATACATTAAAGCTCATCGGAGAAGCACAGGGTAAAACCGTACTCCAATTTTGTGTGCAATATTTATACTATATATTTGAAGGAATGCTTGTATAGCTATCTTTTCATCGCTATAGGTTATTTACTATAACTTCCCATTTTTGAGGTAAAAAAAGTGTATGAAATAAGAAAAATACATAGCAATGATAAAGAGCTGTATAGGCTCTTTTTTATTTTATTCAATAAAATGCATTGACAGCAACATCGAAAGAGTATATACTGTACTTATCGAACAAGTACACACATTACGAAAAGTACACGAAGAGGGGTGAATAAATGGAAATAATCATAAGCAATAGCAGTGATAAGCCTATTTATGAGCAAATATGTATGCAGGTCAAAAATTTAATTATGAACGGAACATTATCTGCCGGTGAAGCATTGCCGTCTATGAGGGCATTAGCGAAAGACCTGCATATCAGCGTTATTACTGTCCAAAGAGCTTATGAAGATTTGACCCGTGACGGATTCATAGAAACTGTATCTGGAAAAGGCAGCTTTGTTGCAGTCCAAAACAAGGAGTTTATCCAGGAAGAACAGTTGCGTATAGCAGAAGAACTGCTGCAGAAGGTTGCGGAAATCGGCAGGGCACATGGAATCAGTTATGAACAAATGACTAATATTTTGAAGTTGTTTTACGAAGAATGATTAGGAGGCGAACGTATGGAAAAAAACAACATTTTAGTACGGGACTTATATAAACAGTTTGACGGGTTTTTGCTAGACCATGTTTCATTTCAAGTTCCCAAAGGCAGAATTGTCGGCTTCATTGGCGAAAACGGAGCTGGAAAGAGTACGACCATCAACCTGATACTTGATGAATTAAAGAGGGATAATGGACAGATACAGATTTTCGGTAAGGAAAACACAATTTCTACTGTCAAAGAGGACATTGGAGTTGTCTTTGATGAGTGCAATTTCCACGATGTATTTAATACGTCTGATATTGAAAAAATACTGTCCGGCATATATAAATCCTGGGACAGCTGCCTTTACAGACAATATTTGAAGAGATTCAAAATTCCCGAAAAAAAACAAATCGGCTCTTTTTCAAAGGGAATGAAAATGAAGCTGTCTATTATCTGTGCTATGGCGCATAAGCCGAAACTGCTGATTTTAGATGAAGCGACTACGGGGCTTGATCCGGTTGTGCGTGATGAAATGCTGGATTTATTTCTGGAATTTATACAAGACGAGGATTGTTCCATTCTCTTTTCTTCTCACATTACGTCAGACATACAAAAAATTGCAGACTATGTGATACTGATTCATCAGGGCAAAATTATTTTTGAGGAACAGAAAGATGACCTTGTTTATAATTTTGGGATAGTGAAATGTGGGAAAGAAAAATTTGCTTCCATTTCCCCGGATGACTACATTACCCATAGGGTTACAAATGTGAGTGTAGAGTGTCTTGTCCGTGACAAGGAGGCGATAAAGCACAAATACAAAAATATCGTCGTTGATAACGCAACACTGGAAGACATTATGCTTTTTTACATCAAAGGAGGTGCGGCATGAGAGGATTGATTTACAAAGACATTACAATTTTCTTTAAGGGTATTGACAAAAAACTGGTTCTGATTGCGGCTGGCGCAATTATACTGCTCATGGTCAATAGCGGCGTTTATGCAGGGCTGTTAGCATCTGTAATGCTTGCAATGACAATAGGCATACAGAATATAATGAGTTTTGCAAGCGATGAAAAGGCAAGCTGGAAAAAATACCAGTTGGCAATGCCTGTAAATGCAGTTTCAGTAGTAACAAGCAAATATATTTCAGTTATTTGCACATTGGCAGTCAGCCTTGCGGGAAGCGTTTTATTTAATCTTTTATCCAGCGTTGCTTTTCGGAGTTTTAATATTACTGTTTGGGGAGTATCTACGGCTGCATCTGTCATTGTTCCGTTATTATGGACGGGAATCTGCCTGCCATTAACTTATTGGTTTGGTTTCCATTCTGCGCAGACAATGGGGATGATTGTAGTAATTCCCATGTTCTATTTCATAAAATACTTTGAAGACGGGGTTGGATTTTCTGCTATGACAAATTCCATACTTTCTTATGTTGTCGTGGCAGGAATTGCAGTAGTGATTCTTTTTATAATCTCAATGATAATAAGCATGGCAGGCTATAACAGAAAAGAATAGCAATGCCAAAGAAAAGGCTGGCCCGTTTAGGGAGATGGGATAAATGGAAGGAGCATTAGCTTATAAAAATACGGACGGAGTATACCTGTCCTTTGGAACTTGTGAATGACATGATTAAGGGAAATAGGAAAAGAATTCACGCTGTCAAATCCGCTATTCACGCTATCGGTATTAGAAAAAATTTCAGTTTTTTCGATATATAAGATGAAAGCTGGAAGGAGGTTATTCCTAATACTAAACGAAAATATCAGGATATTAACGAAGTGTTATCAAAATTAGTTTCTTGTAATGAAAGAGTGGTATCACGATTTTAAAATATATGGCATAGCCATAAAGAATGTGGAACTTTAATGATAAGAATACAAGGCAAGCGTAACTTGCCCGGAAGGTCAATCTCCCTTGTGCAGATTGGCCTCTTTAAGTTGCATTGTCGAAAATTGTCAATAAAGAAAACTGAAAAAGAACCATGCTGGAGGCAAGAAGGATTGCTGACAGCAGGAGGATTATGGATCATCTGGGAAACGCGCAGGTGGAGAAGGTATTTGAACTGAGCCGGAATGTGGGGGATGAGGTGCATAGGTGGCTGCAGTTTCTGCGGTTCGGCGAGATAGAGAATGGTATCATGTTTGCAAGGTTTGAACCGAAAAACCGGGTGCTGGTATCCGGCGGGGAGCTGAATGAGGAGCTGGCCGTATGGCAGGAATTCTCAAATGCTGATATTCTGGAAAAGGAAAATCTGGGGCGCGTCTTTTATCATGTTAAGGAGCTTTATGAATATTTCAGGTATAGATATTGACAGCGAAGCGGTGATTTAATCAGCGCTGTTTACTGCATGTATTGAATCCATCCGATAACAAAAAGATGTAACGGATAATATATGTAAAACAGCC
>CAJTZE010000002.1:0-70696 GCA_910584265.1 uncultured Dorea sp.
CCTCCGGCCTACCGCTTAGGAGGCGGTCGCTCTATCCAGCTGAGCTATAGCGACATATGAAATTATATTGCGCGGTTAAGAGTAAAATTCTAGCGCAAAACTATTCTACCACAAAATAAAAGAATTTAAAAGAGAAAAATAAAAAGTTATATATGACGCGGCCTTCAAATTGTGTTATAGTATCTGAGGATACGAGATAAAATAAAGGGGGAACAGTTTTATGGGCAGATATGATTTGATTGCACTGGATATGGACGGTACGCTTTTAACCAGCGGACAGGTTATTTCGCAAGCTTCAAGGACAGCGATTGATAAAGCTGTATCAAAAGGAAAGACAGTGGTGATTTCCACTGGACGAAGTCCGTCGGAGCTTAGAGATTATAAGAAGGAATTTGAAAATATCCGCTACTATATATGTGAAAACGGCGCAGTGATTTACGATTCTAAGGAAGAGCGTATTTTGGATGCTCAGCCGATTCCGGCTGAGATGGTAGAAGAGCTTATGAAAATTGCAGAAGAGCGGGATGTTATGATTTATGTTTCGAGTAATGGACAGCATATGTGTACGCGTAGTGATGCGCTTCGTATGGAGGATTTTCAGCTTGGCAAGTTTAAAGATATGATACTTCGGACAGCATTTCTTCATGATGATATGATTGCAAGCTACCGGAAGAAGCCCTTTCCGGTAGAAAAGCTGAATCTATTTTCTGTATCTGCTGAAAAAAGGGAAGAATTGAAAGAAGAATTGAAGAGGCTTCCGTTGACAGTTGTATATGCGGAGGAGACATCTCTGGAAATTTCACCGCTGCATATGTCTAAGGCGGCGGGGCTTCGGAAGCTGTGTGAGTATCTGCAGATTCCTCTGGATAAGACGATCGCCGTGGGTGATTCGGATAATGATGCAGAGATGCTGCGTATGGCGGGCCTTTCTGCGGCTATGGGGAATGCACGGCCATATATTAAGGAATTATGTGATGTGGTGGTTGCGGATAACAATCATGACGGCTGCGCTGAGGCCATTGAAAAATATTTACTGGGACAGAATGAGTAGCAAAAAATAAACCGGGGATGACAATACCTGCTGTCATACCCGGTTTTTGAGTCTGTATAAAATTATAACTTACGTCCCAGCATTTCTGGATTTGTTGCGTATTTCAGAGCAGTATCCTTGGTAATCCGTCCCTGCTTATACAGATTGAGAAGGCTTCCGTCCATGGAGATCATATCGTCTTTCATGGAGGAATAGATAATGCCGTCTATCTGATGTACCTTATTGTCGCGGATCATGTTGCGGATTGCAGGAGTAACCGTCATGATTTCCAGAGCGGGAGTTACTTTGCCGTCTACCGTAGGTACAAGCTGCTGGGATACAACAGCGGTCAGTGCAAGCGACAGCTGTGCGCCGATCTGCTGCTGCTGGTTTGCCGGAAATACATCAATGATCCGGTCGATAGTATTGGCTGCACCGATGGTGTGGAGCGTAGACAGAAGAAGATGTCCGGTCTCTGCCGCAGTCATGGCAATATTGATTGTTTCGTAATCCCGCATTTCGCCGAGAAGGATAACATCCGGGCTCTGGCGGAGTGCGGCGCGGAGTGCAGTTACATAGTTTTCTGTATCGACATTAATCTCGCGCTGGCTGACGATGCTTTTTTCGTGGCGGTGAAGATATTCCAGCGGGTCCTCCAGGGTGATGATATGTTTGTGCTGAGTCTTGTTGATCTGGTTGATAATACAGGCAAGCGTAGTAGATTTGCCGCTTCCTGCAGGACCTGTAACCAGGATCATGCCCTTGCCGTTATCTCCTAAATGTATGATATGCTCAGGAAGTCCGAGTACACTAAAATCCGGGAGATCAAAGGTAATTACCCTGATTACCGCAGACAGGGCGCCTCTCTGCATATATGCGCTGACACGGAATCTGGAGAGTCCCGAAATTGCAAATGAGAAGTCATCATCTCCCGAATTATTCAGGATACCTAAGTCGCGCTGTCCCGCCTGTTCATATATTTCTGTCAGAAGAGATTCTGTATCTGAGGGAAAGAGCTTAGTATCCGTAACCTGGCATATTACTCCGTTTTTGCGGAAGGTTACAGGAAGTCCGGCGACGATAAATACGTCGGAAGCTCCTTCTTCAATTGCCTGTTCTAATATTTTGATCAAGTCCATACTGTTACAAACTCCTTTGATGATATTCCATTTATTTGATAACCGGCATAAGATTTAACGTATCGTCGTTTTCCCATGTATCGGTAGAAATAACCTGCCATTTTTTGATTTCGTAGTAGGTTTCATGTTTTGTGTAATCGGTAATGTTAAGTTCCACATCAAGCATATGCTGTTTTTCTACGGGGATCAGATAGGATAGGGTTAAATTCTGGTCTGTTATTTTACAGGATATATCGATATCTTCAATCTGTGTACCGTTCAGGGCTTTCATTACAGCTTCCGCATAAGGCGATGCAGAAAAATCCCGGAAAGAGCCGGATAAACGGCTTTTGGGAGCAGCCATAGCTGTGTCAGCTAATGTGCTGTCAATTTCTTCTAATATTGTTTCTGCTTTTGATGATGCTTCGTAATAGTGCCCTTTATGCTCTGCCAGCCGTTCGCTGAGAGAATAATCACTCTTTGCACTGGAAAGTGACAGTATGGCAAAGGTGGCCAGACACAGGATTACAAATACGATCAAGAGTGATGAGGAACCAATATTTACAAAAGAAGACTGATCTTTATTTTTCTTCATAGCCGGTCCTCCTTGCTGTATGATGCCTGGTGTTCATCTCATAAATAACTGACGGAGCCTCAGAATCCCGGATAGAGGTTACTCGTATGTCTGCGCATAGCAGCTGGTTTTCCTTTGTAAGGTGAAGAGAGAGGATATAGGATGAATCCTTTTTGATGCATTCCGCAAAAGCATCATCATAATAAATCTGAACATCCGCTTCTTTTACTTCAAGAGAAGAGAAGCATACATCAGGGTAGGCTCCGTTTGGGTATAATCTCACCAGCAGGTTCAGACAATCTTCTATTCCGTCCGAAGTATCTATCAGCTCTGCCGTACTGGCACATTCATTTACCGCATGGTTCAAGGTATTGGAATCACGGCTTAATAAATGTGATTTTACGAAGAACTGTATGCATACAGCGCTGGCGGCGGAGAAGAAAAATATGGCTATGATCAATTCCATCAAAAATAGGCTGGAAGATCTGGCTCTGTTTCTACGTGTCATAAAGAAATGATATCCTTTCTGTTTCTGAAAATAATTTATCTCTGGTTATCTGCTCCTGATACTGATCATTGTGGAAGCCTGCTGGCTGTTTTGGTCTGTGCAGGAGAATTTTAACAGGTCATCGGAAATCTGTTCCATAGAGAAATCCTCAATCTCCATAATTGTCTGGCCGGAGGATGCTTTGATGCTGGAGTTTCCGCTGGTAAAGAGCTCCTTCAGCTCATTGTCACAGGCATAGATATAAGTGTAATAAACGGTATCTTCAAGATCCTGCTCCATAACAAGGGCATCGTATCCGTCAAAGTTTCCGAGATATACAGTTCCGTTCCTGTCATTTTGATGGATCTTTTCGCTGATATAGGACAAGCTGGTTCTTGATGTATAATTCAGAGAAGAGTTCTCAGTGGTTGACTGATAGATTCTGGCAGCAAGAAGGATCACGATGAGAGCTGACAGGGCAAATACAAAAAACAGCGCCACGGAGAACAGGAAATCAATCATATGCTTACGCTGTGTACGAAAACGCATTATTTTCCCTCCCTCTCAATTATGGTGACATCCGGCAGAATATTAGCGCCAGATATGCGGTAATCTACAAAGAACAAATCTTCATCATAGAGAAGGCCGTAGTTATCCTTCAGGTAATCAAGGCTTTCCGGATAAGCGCCTTCCACTGTATAACAATAGGTAACATTGCGCATGATCGCATTCTCCAAACTCTCTCTCTGCCGCTGTCTTGTGCTGTCTGACACAGAAGAAATCCCCTGTATGAACAAGAACAGAATCAGTATAAACACACAGACAGAAAGGAGAAGCTTCGGCGGATTATGTGATTGCTTTCTGTATTCAAAACGACTCATAGCTTAAGCTCCTTCTGCAAACTACTATATACTGGACATGATCCCCATGAGCGGCAGCATAACCGACAGGAGAATTACACCTACAATCAAGGATAGCAAGATAACAAGCGTAGGCTCTAATACAGCAAGAATGTTATTCATACGGTTGTCGATGTCCTCCTGATAAAGAGCGGCAACCTGCTCCATAACCTGATCCATCGTACCGGTCTTAGAGCCGATCGAAACCATGCGTGCATAGACTCCCGTAAACATTCCAGAAGTAAATAATGCCTGTGAGAGGTCATTGCCTTCATCGATCTGATTCTGGCACTGGTCAATTTTTTTCTGGAATACCGGGTCGTCATTTAACGAATTAACAAGCTCCATGCTGCGTTCCGGGTTCAGGCCGCTGCTCAGGGTAAGAGCCATGCCGCTTGCAAACCGGCAGACAGCGATTTCTTCATAAACAGCTCTTGTCAGCTTCAGCTTATAGCCGATCCCCCGGAACATGCTCCGGCCGGAATCGGTATGTGTTCCATAAAATATCAGGACGGCAATGATCACAAGGAGGATGATAAATGCAAGGGAATAGCGGTTAATCGCATTTCCTGCGTTCATCAGCATTCTGGAAAATCCGGTCATCTCCGTTCCAAGCTGGATAAAGACCTGATTGAAGATAGGCATAACCTTTACCAGAAGAACAACCACGACTACAGCCATCATTCCGGTCATGATCAATGGATATGTAATGGAATTGCGGATGCTCTTGCTGATTGCTTCCTCACGTTCATAATGGTTCTGGAGAGCCTGCATAACCTCATCAAGAGTACCGGTTTCTTCTCCGATCTCAACCATATGAAGCATATAGGAGGGATAGAGCTTTACGGAGTCAAGAGACTGATATAGGCTTCCGGTTTCCTGCATTTTCTCAAGAAGGGCTTCTAATATCTCCTTCTCATCCGAAGATGCCGCATCCTCCAGCATAATTGTAAGTCCCTCCAGGGAAGAAATGCCTGATTTTAGGATTAGGGCAAGCTGTCCACAGAAGGAAGATAGCTCCATATTGGAAAAAGGTTTCATACAATAGTCCTCCGTTTCTAAGATGTTTTAAAATTCTTTAATATGAATATTTTATGGTATAGTTGCTTCCGTCGCCAATATATTCTGCGACCGAGCTGCTGCTGTTATTTGCGGCAAGGGTCGGATCCATGAGAGACCAGGTCTTTCCGTCAAATTCAATAATATCATCTACCCATCCGATTTCTTTTAGATAGACGCTGATCCATGCGTGGTAAGCATCACCGGAATAACCGACAACCAGCTTGGCAGGAACCCCCTGTGAGCGGAGCATGGCGGCCATGAGGGATGCGTAGTCAAAGCAGATGCCCTTTTTCGTGCTCATGGTTGTATCAATATTCGGCAGATAATTGGTTTTCACATTAGCGGCAAGCTCTTCATCATAGGAGATGTTATCTATGACATACTCATAAACATGCTCCACATAGTCCAGATCATCGGAAGAGTCCTCAGAAAGACTGGCTGCATATTCCACAGCCTTGTAATCCTGCGTGAACCACACAAACTGGTTGGGATACAAAAAAGGCCGGAATTCGTCGTTAAGCGTAACGCTGATATCCTGAGAAAATGCGATTGCATATAAATCGTCGTAGGCATTCTCCAGTACATCAATGTGATAACTGCCGTCCCCTCCGGATAAAGGAAATGTCTCATAAGAGCCGGCGGCGAGTGCATAGGTATAGGTGGTTCCGCCCGGGACGGTTATCTGTACACGGATTTGTTCAATTCCTCCGCTATATTGAATCATAACATAGCCTTCTGAAACGTTAGAAGCGTCAATAGAAACAATATCGTTTCCATAGACAACGGTTCCCGCAGCTTCAGGAAGGAGATATTCGTGAACTGTTGTCCGTTTTTCTCCTTTGGAATCCTTCTTGGACGAAGAAGAGCCGGAAAGGCCTGTTGAAGCGCCTTCTGAGGATTTTACGGAACAGCCGGCAAAAAAGAGGACTGATAAAACCAAGATGACAGATAAATAAGTCATAAATAGTTTTTTACACATATGCAGCCTCCTCTCGTTTAAAGTATAGTTCTATGAATTAACGTTCTATTTCAGTATAACATAGATTTTAAATATTGCAGTATTTTTTTCTGAAAAGAGAAAAGGAAACTGGACTTCTATATTTGGGAAATTAAAATGGAAGCCGGTTTCTAAAGTCCGGCTTCCGTATTATTTTGTATAGAGATATCCTTCTCTGCTTGTATATACGGGATTATCAGGATGAACCTCAATAAAAAAGAGCTCTGTGAGACAGTCAAATGCACCGTCGTCTATGCGGATGATGTTTGCAGGAATATAGATTTCATAAACCTGTTGTGAAGAAAGCGGTGCAAGAGCGCCTGCCGCAATGCCTGTACAGGCCGCATCGGAAGGAAGGCGTAATACGCCGTCTATTAATGAGACATTTTGACAGCCGATAATCTTTCCTGAAGCATCACAGAGAAATCCGCCGCACAAGAATTCCTGCGGTTCCGTCTCTTCTTCTGAGGGATTCTGTCCGGTATCAGGAACAGATGCCGCGCCGTCGAAGATTGATTCCGGCTCTTTCGGGATCACGGGTTGTTCTGGAATTATGGCTGAAGGCTCTTTTGGAGCGGCCGGGACCGGAGGTATGTCTGCCGGGACTGCCAGGGAAAGTTCAACAGTTTTATCCGCCTGCACAGGGGCCGGTTTTGGAACTGCAGGCAGCGGGAATACCTGAGTAAGCTTATTCTCAGCCTTGATCCCGGAAAGCCTTTTCGGCTGGATTCCAGCATTGTCTCCTGCTGTCAGGGAAAAGGTTTCGGCAATGTCCAGAATCCTGATTTTGGGTATATTCAGGTCATCTGCCGCGGCCTCCGTTATCCGCAGATCTGTAGTATGGTTTCCGGCCAGAATGCATAACAGCATTACAGCCAGAAGTGTTCCGAATATATCGATCAGTTTTCTGTTGTCCAGTCTATTGTTTAGTAGTATTTCATGATGTATTCTCATATATGCAAACATATATTTATTATAAAAGCCTGAGATACGGGAAACAATGGATAGACAGGTGTCTTTTTGGCACATATATGTGCGGTGATGCGAAGAGGACCGGGAAAGGAATACCAGATCCGGAGAGTATGGTAGTAGATAGTCCGCCTTGTGTATTTTACCGATTTACTTTATAATAGCTGTTAGGAAATGAGTGGCAATTGACAGAGTATTTATGGAGGCATCATATGAGACGATTGACGCAGATAACGGCCGTAATTTTGACTGCCGTGCTGCTTGGTATGATCGCGGCCGGGCATGCAGGATTCGTGTCCGAGGCTTCGGAGAATGCCGGGGAACAAGAAAAGCCGGAGAGCGAGATGACTGAAGAGGAAAAAGCGGAGAAGGCGGCAAAGGAAGCCCGCGAAAAGGCGTTGAAGGAGGCTTATGAGCTGCCGGTACAGACGAATGAGTTAAAGAGCTGGCCCGAGGGACCGGGTACATATGGGGACGCTGCAATTGTGATGGATGCTGACAGCGGTGCCATTCTGTACGCAAAGAATATCGATAAGCATGAATATCCGGCAAGTATTACGAAGGTATTGACGGCGCTTCTGGCATTTCAGTACGGGGATATGTCCAGCCAGGTGGTGGTCTCGGAGCAGGCGCTGGCATGCTTAGGCTCCGGCTATGCTTCTATCGGACTGAAGGCAGGGAATGTAATTACGCTGGAGCAGGCGGTGTATGCAATGCTTCTTGCATCGGCAAATGAAGCGGCCTACTCGGTGGGCGAGTCTGTTGCGGCCAGCCAGGGACAGGGTTATGACTGGTTTATCAGCCGGATGAATGAGAAATGCGCAGAGCTTGGGGGAGCAAATTCAAATTTTGTAAATACAAATGGTGTGTTTGATGAGAATCATTTTACCTGTGCCAGAGATATGGCGCTGATCGGGAGGGCGCTGTTTGATTATCCGATGTTTTCACAGATCTGCCAGACGCAGCAATATACGATACCGGCATCTGATACCGTTGAGGAACATGTGTTTCAACAGAAGCATCATATGCTGATCCAGGGGAATGAAGATTACTATGAGTATGCCGCCGCCGGCAAGACAGGTTATACGACAGAGGCAGAGAATACATTGATCACGCTGGCAGATAATGGAGAGAAGCGTCTGGTGTGCGTGGTCCTGCGGACCTACGGAGGACATCCGTATACGGATACAAGGGCGCTGTTAGAGTATGGATTCGGTAATTTTCAGAAGGTTCTGCTAGAGGAGCATGATGAAGAAATGGAATTTAGCAGGATTGCAGACGGCGCGTATGTGATGCTTCCGGAGAAGGTCTCATTTGAGAAGCTTGACCGTGAGGTTGTGCTCCATGAGGACGGGACGGATGATGCAACAGTATCTTATTTTTATAAGGATATGCCGGTTGGGACCTGTGAGGTGACAGTCAGCGAAAATTATTATAATAAAGGAAAAGAGGAAGTTCAGGAAGAAGAGCCGGAGGAGAAGAAAACAGAACCGCAGGAAGAAAAGAAAGATAGCAAAGAGCGGTATAAAGCGGCCGCGGCTATCGGTATCGCGGCTGTACTTGCAGTCTGCGCTGCAATAACAGCTGTCGTGACGAATATTTCCCGAAAAAGAAAGGAAAAGCGCAGACGGCGCTAGAAAACTCTTGACGGATTCCGGTTTTGCCGCCTATAATTACAGAGTGTAAAAATGTTGACGAAGACAGTAGGATGTTCCTAAAGTTTCAGCGAGCCGGAGATGGTGGAAGACCGGTACGAGTAAGGACAGTCTGAAGATCACTTCCGAGTTGCGGCTATCGAACGTTTTTTTCAATTATGAAAGGGGCTGGTAGATGCCGACGGAGTTCCCCCGTTACAGGGAAGACATATTATGAGGTATGTTTAGGTGGTTTATAAACGAAGCAGTTAAGCCTTCGTCCTATTCAGGACGGAGGTTTTTTTGTTCTAAAGTGGAAAAAGGAGGTTGATTATGTATAAGAAAGTTTCTACGGATTTGAAGTTCGTAGACCGCGAAAAGGAAATTGAGAAATTCTGGGAAGAAAATCATATTTTTGAAAAGAGTATGGAAACCCGCAGAGACAGCGAGACCTATACATTTTATGACGGTCCTCCGACAGCCAACGGAAAGCCGCACATCGGTCATGTGCTTACCCGCGTTATCAAGGATATGATTCCAAGATACCGCACTATGAAGGGGTATATGGTTCCGCGCAAGGCAGGATGGGATACCCACGGCCTTCCGGTAGAGCTGGAGGTAGAAAAGCTGCTGGGCTTGGACGGCAAGGATCAGATCGAGGAATACGGGCTGGAGCCGTTTATCAACAAATGTAAAGAGAGTGTCTGGAAATATAAGGGTATGTGGGAGGATTTCTCCAGTACCGTCGGTTTCTGGGCAGATATGGAGAATCCTTATGTAACTTACCACAATGATTTTATTGAGTCAGAATGGTGGGCGCTTAAGAAAATCTGGGATAAAGGACTTCTTTATAAGGGCTTTAAGATCGTACCTTACTGCCCGCGCTGCGGTACGCCGCTTTCTGCGCAGGAGGTGGCTCAAGGGTACAAGGATGTGAAGGAACGATCTGCAATTGTCCGTTTTAAGGTGAAGAATGAGGACGCGTATATCCTTGCATGGACCACAACGCCATGGACGCTTCCGTCAAATATTGGTCTGTGCGTGAACCCGAAGGAAGAATATGCAAAGGTAAAATGTGCAGATGGGTATATTTATTATATGGCATCTGCGCTTCTTGATACGGTTCTTGGCGGATGCGCTGAGAAGGCAGGAACGGAAGGGCCGGATTATGAGGTCCTCGAGACCTATCAGGGAAGTGAATTAGAATACAAGGAGTATGAGCCTTTATATGAGTGTGCATACGAATGTGCTTCTAAGCAGAATAAAAAGGCATTCTTTGTGACCTGTGATTCCTATGTAACATTAACAGATGGTACCGGCGTAGTTCACATTGCACCTGCTTTTGGTGAGGATGATGCTAAGGTCGGACGTAAATACGATATGCCCTTCGTACAGCTGGTAGATGAGAAGGGAAATATGAGTGAGACAACTCCATTCGCTGGTTTGTTTGTAAAGAAGGCAGACCCGGAGGTATTGAAGGATCTGGATGCGAGAGGCCTGCTGTTTGAGGCTCCAAAATTCGAGCACAGCTATCCCCACTGCTGGAGATGTGATACACCGTTGATCTACTACGCAAGAGAGTCCTGGTTTATCAAGATGACGGATGTAAAAGAGGACTTGATCGCCAATAACAATACGATTAACTGGATTCCTGAGAGCATTGGTAAGGGACGCTTTGGTGACTGGCTGGAGAATGTCCAGGACTGGGGTATCAGCCGGAACCGTTACTGGGGTACGCCGCTGAATATCTGGGAGTGTGAATGCGGACACCAGCATTCTATCGGAAGTATCGAGGAATTAAAGAGCATGTCGGATAACTGCCCGGAGGATATTGAGCTTCACCGTCCTTATATTGATGAGGTAACTATCCGGTGCCCGAAATGCGGAAAAGAGATGCACCGTGTTCCGGAAGTAATTGACTGCTGGTTTGACAGCGGTTCCATGCCGTTTGCACAGCATCACTATCCATTTGAGAATAAAGAACTGTTTGAGCAGCAGTTCCCAGCGGCATTTATTTCCGAGGCCGTTGACCAGACCCGCGGATGGTTCTATTCACTGCTTGCAATTTCTACCTTGATTTTTAATGAGGCGCCTTACAAGAATGTTATCGTGCTCGGACATGTACAGGATGAGAACGGGCAGAAGATGAGCAAGTCCAAGGGAAATGCAGTTGACCCGTTTGAGGCATTAGAAACCTACGGCGCAGATGCAATCCGCTGGTATTTCTATGTAAACAGCGCGCCGTGGCTTCCGAACCGGTTCCACGGGAAAGCGGTGGTAGAGGGGCAGCGTAAGTTCATGGGTACGCTGTGGAACACCTATGCATTTTTTGTGCTGTATGCAAATATTGATGAATTTGATGCGTCTCAATATGCATTAGAATATGATAAATTATCGGTTATGGATAAGTGGCTGTTATCCAAGCTGAATACGGTGATCAAAACGGTGGATGAGAATCTTGGAAATTACCGTATTCCAGAGGCGGCAAGAGCTCTGCAGGATTTTGTGGACGACATGAGCAACTGGTATGTAAGAAGGAGCCGTGAACGTTTCTGGGCGAAGGGAATGGAGCAGGATAAGATTAATGCTTATATGACTCTGTATACGGCATTGGTAGAATGCAGTAAGGCGGCAGCGCCGATGATTCCGTTTATGACAGAACAGATTTACCAGAATCTGGTAAGAAGTGTAGATCCAAAAGCACCGGAAAGTATCCATCTGTGCAGTTTCCCGGCTGTTGATGAGGCGAGGATCGATAAAGAGCTGGAAGCACATATGGAGGAGGTCTTAAAGCTGGTTGTAATGGGCCGTGCCTGCCGTAATACAGCAAATATCAAGAACCGTCAGCCGATCGGCCGGATGTTTGTAAAAGCAGACTTTACCCTGCCGGAATTTTATCAGGATATTGTTAAGGATGAGCTGAATGTAAAAGCTGTAACATTTACACAAGATGTACGGGATTTTACGTCTTATTCTTTTAAACCTCAGCTAAAGACAGTAGGGCCAAAATATGGTAAAATGTTAGGTGGGATTAAGACCGCGCTCAGTGAGCTGGATGGTAATGCTGCTATGGATGAAGTAAATGCAGATAGCGCTTTGAAGCTCACGGTAAACGGACAGGAGATCACCTTATTCCGGGAAGACCTTCTGATTGAAACAGCCCAGATGGAAGGCTATGTATCTGAGAATGACAATAGGATTACGGTTGTTCTGGATACCAATCTGTCAGAAGAGCTTCTTGAAGAAGGCTTTGTCCGTGAGATTATCAGCAAGGTTCAGACCATGCGTAAGGAGGCAGACTTTGAAGTGATGGATCAGATTGCCATTACTTACGAAGGAAGAGGGAAGGCGGCCAGAGTATTTGCAGACCACGCGGATACGATTGGTTCGGAAACTCTTGCGCAGACCGTTACAGAAAAAACTCCTGCCGGATATGTGAAGGAGTGGAAGATCAACGGGGAGAAAGTGACACTCGGTGTAGAAAAATTAGGATAAGAGGGAATGATAAGCTATGAATGCAAGATTTGATAAGGTAACCTTTAAGAAAGAGGTAATGGATAACTGCAGACGCCTGTTCCGTAAGGAATTGGAGGAGGCTTCTCCTCAGGAGCAGTTTCAGGCAGTTTCTTATGCGGTAAAAGAAGCGATCATTGATAATTGGATGGCAACCCAGAAGCAGTATGATAAGGAAGATCCGAAAATCGTATATTATATGTCCATGGAGTTTTTGATGGGCCGTGCGCTCGGCAATAATCTGATCAATATGACTGCCTATAAGGAAGTGAAAGAGGCTCTTGACGAGATGAATATCAACCTGAACTGCATTGAGGATCAGGAGCTTGATCCGGCGCTTGGAAACGGCGGTCTGGGACGTCTGGCCGCATGCTTTCTGGATTCATTGGCATCTCTCGGCTATGCGGCCTATGGATGCGGTATCCGTTATCACTATGGTATGTTCAAACAGCAGATTGAGAATGGCTATCAGGTTGAGAAGCCGGATAACTGGTTGAGATACGGTAATCCTTTCGAGCTTAGAAGGCCGGAATATGCGAAGGAAATCCGCTTTGGCGGTAATATCCGCGTTGAATATGATGATGCAACAGGAAAGACCGTTTTTAAGCAGGAAAATTACGAGTCGGTTCTTGCCGTACCGTATGATTATCCGATAGTCGGTTATAACAATAACCAGGTTAATACACTTCGTATCTGGGATGCAGAGCCGATCGTTGACTTCCAGTTAGAGTCTTTTGACAGGGGAGATTATCTGAAAGCGGTTGAGCAGCAGAATCTTGCAAAGACGATTGTGGATGTGCTGTATCCGAATGATAACCACTATGCAGGAAAAGAGCTTCGGCTGAAACAGCAGTATTTCTTTGTATCTGCAAGCCTTCAGGCAGCAGTTGCCAAGTATATGGGAGATCATGCTGATGTGCGTAAGCTGTATGAGAAGGCAACCTTCCAGATGAACGATACCCATCCGACGGTTGCAGTTGCAGAGCTTATGAGGATCCTTCTGGATGATTATCAGCTGGAGTGGCATGAAGCATGGGATGTTACCACAAAGTCATGTGCATACACGAACCACACGATTATGGCTGAAGCGCTTGAGAAGTGGCCGGTCGATCTGTTCTCCAAGCTGCTTCCAAGAGTATACCAGATCATCCAGGAGATTGACCGCCGCTTCCTGCTTCAGGTGGAGGCTGCATATCCGGGTAATCAGGAGAAGGTTAAGAATATGGCGATCATCCGGGACGGCCAGGTGAAGATGGCACATCTTGCTATCGTTGCGGGTTATTCTGTAAATGGTGTTGCAAGGCTTCATACAGAGATTCTCAAAAAGCGTGAGCTGAAGGATTTCTATGAATTGATGCCTCAGAAATTTAATAACAAGACGAATGGTATCACACAGAGGCGTTTCCTGATGCACGGTAATCCGCTGCTCGCTGACTGGGTAACAAGGAAGCTTGGAACCGATAAATGGGCAACCGACCTGTCGCTGATGTCAGGCCTTAAGAAATATGCAGATGACGAGCAGGCGCTGAAGGAATTCATGGAGATCAAGTATAAGAACAAAGAGCGTCTTGCCGCTTATATCTTACAGCATAACGGTATTGAGGTGGATCCGCGTTCTATGTTTGATGTACAGGTTAAGAGGCTTCACGAGTACAAACGCCAGCTTTTGAACATTCTGCATGTGATGTATCTGTATAATAAGATCAAAGATAATCCGGAGATGGAGTTTTACCCAAGAACATTTATTTTTGGCGCTAAGGCATCTGCAGGATATATCCGTGCTAAGGAGATTATCAAGCTGATCAATTCCGTTGCCGAGGTTGTAAACAATGATCAGAATGTAAATGGTAAATTGAAGGTTATATTTATCGAGGATTACCGTGTATCCAATGCAGAATTGATTTTTGCGGCAGCAGATGTGAGTGAACAGATTTCTACTGCATCTAAGGAGGCATCCGGAACAGGTAATATGAAGTTCATGCTGAACGGCGCTCCTACGATTGGAACCATGGACGGCGCGAATGTGGAGATCGTAGAGGAGGTCGGCGGAGAAAATGCATTTATCTTCGGCCTGAGCTCAGATGAGGTTATGAATTACGAGAAAAACGGCGGATATAATCCATACGATATCTATAACAATGATGAAGAAATCCGCAGAGTGGTAAATCAGCTTGTGGACGGTACCTATGCAAATGGTGATACCGAGAGATACCGCGATCTGTACAACTGCCTGCTGAACAATAAAGGCAGCGACCGTCCGGATATGTATTTTATCTTGAAGGATTTCCGTGCCTATGCAGAGGCTCAGGAGAGAGTTGAGGAGGCATACCGAGACAAAGAGGGCTGGGCGAAGAAAGCACTTCTTAACACAGCCTGCTGCGGTAAATTCTCTTCTGACAGAACAATTGAAGAATATGTAGCTGATATCTGGCATCTGGATAAGATTACCGTTGATGCGGACAGGTAATTTTCAGGGCATAAAATGCAGAGCTCTCTCATACATTAACGTATGGGAGGGCTTTTTATGTTACAGAGATTAAAACGACTGGGAAGCTATCTGATCATTATTGTGCTGCTCCCGTATATTATTACCGTTTTTTTGAATGGACCAGCCGTAACGACCTCCGCAGGAGCAGATGAGGGAGTTATCATGGTGGAACATGAAGGAAAAGAAACGGAAATGTCTATTGAGGAGTATTGTATCGGAAGGCTTGCAAAAGAGATACCGGTTTCCTATGAGAAGGAGGCACTGAAGGCGCAGGCAGTGCTGGTAAGGACGACTGTCTACGGCCAGATTCTGGAGGCGGGCAGCAGTACGGTTCTTCCGGATGAATTCTGGACAACGGATGAAATGCGCAAGCAGTGGGGAGCCGGAAAGTACAGTGCAAATTATGATAAATTGAAATCGGCCTGGGAGCAGACAGATGGACAAGTGCTGATGTACGGGGATAAGCCTGCAAATGTGCCTTACTGCAGGCTGACAAACGGTAATACGAGAGACGGGGCAGAGGTGCTTCTCAGTGAGGATTATCCTTATCTGAAAATTAAAGAATGTCCTCTGGATATCGAATCAAAGGAGCAGATGCGGACCATTATTCTGGATGAAATGGATGTGGAAGTTACCGGTACGGATACAGCCGGATATGTACTCAGCGTCCGGGCGGGAGAAGAGACGGTAAGCGGCGAGGAATTCCGCAAAACTTATGGACTTGCCTCCAGCTGTTTTACACTGCAGAATTATGAAGGCAAGCTCCGCATTACCACCAGAGGCGTTGGACATGGTCTGGGAATGAGCCAGTATACGGCAGGCCGGATGGCGGAAAGCGGGAGCACATTTGATGAAATCCTTGCATATTTTTTTGAGGGGACAGAGTTAAAAGAAGTTACGGATATTGTGAGGGATACTGAATAAAAGAACCGGCTTCTGGCAAAAATATAGCCAGAGGTGATGAATATGAATAAGAGACCAAAGCCTTCAAGAAAAAAAGGGGCGTCTGTTGGGATTGCAATCTGCTTCGCGGCGGCAGTTGCGATTGTGGGAACATATACACTGAAGAGTTACCAGAAATCGGACCGTTTGGAGAACAGCGCGATGGACGAAACCGACAGAACAGAAGATAAGAAGGTACAGACGAAATCAGCAAATACAGACAAGCTGGTTATTGACACAGACGATGAAAAAACCAAGGACACAGAAGAAACAAAGGAAGAAACCGGTGAAGGTGCAGAAGAAGAAATAACAGAAGTTACGCCGGATGCAGCAACCGCCGGAAGCGGGACGGCTCTCAATTTTGGCGAGAACAGTCAGCTCTTATGGCCGGTAAACGGGCAGATCCTATTGAACTTCAGCATGGATAAGACCGTATATTTCTCTACTCTTGACCAATATAAGTATAATCCGGCTCTGGTTATTTCCGGCGCCGAAGGAGATCAGGTCATCAGCGGAGCGGCAGGAATGGTGAAGTCCATCGATGTAACTGCCCAGACAGGCACAACAGTCAACCTGGATCTGGGAAATGGATATGAACTGTTTGTAGGACAGTTAAAAGAGGTACCGGTAAATACCGGTGATTATGTGAATGCAAATACGGTCATCGGATATGTGAGCCAGCCGACCAAGTATTACTCTGTAGAGGGTTGTAACGTGTACTATGAAATGCGTAAAGACGGGCAGCCGATCGATCCGCTGCAGTTTGTGGACGAGTAAAGACAACAGAAGAAAAACAGATCAGAGTGGAAAGGCCGGGAACTGCCCAGCTTTTCCACTCTGTTGTTTATTTGTAATCATTACAAATAAAAACTGAGATGATACCTCAAATATTGTGTGCAAAAAGAAAAAATGAGATATAATAGGATCGAAGAAAAGTCTATAAAGATGACAAGTGAAGTGCTCTATATGGTTGGGAATCAGGATATTGATGATTCGGATGGCGGTACAACAGGGATTGCGAATAGTTGTTATGAATATTGGAAAAAGATTCTGGATCAAGCAGCGGATGAACAGAGGAAGGCGGGATTTTAGAATGAATTATACATATATGGTAAGATGCCGGGATGGAAGCTTATACACCGGCTGGACAACGGATATCGAAAAGCGGGTAAAAGCACATAACGACGGAGCAGGCGCAAAATATACGCATAGCCGCAGGCCGGTTAAGCTGGTGTATTATGAAACATTTGAAACAAAGGAAGAGGCGATGAAGCGGGAATATGCGGTCAAGCAGATGAACAAAGCGGAAAAGGAAAAGCTGATAGAGGATTTTATTTCTGAATCTTTTTAAAATCTTCAATTGCGGCTTTAGCAAAATCAAGACCATTTGGCATATACCCGACTCCTTTTTAAGATGCCATTTACATTGTGTTTATACTATATTAGACATTGGTAAAAGATATAAAGCCTTATAGTACAAAAGCATACATTACCACAAAATGGCAGGCGCTGCCACCCATCACGAACAGATGGAAAATCTCATGGCTTCCAAAATACTGGTGCTTTGTATTAAATAATGAAAGCTTTAATGCATAAATGACACCGCCTATGGTATAGATGATACCGCCTGCAAGAAGCCAGCCGAAGGCTGCCGGGGACAAGGAATTTAAAAGCTGCGTGAATGCCAGTACGCAGATCCAGCCCATGCCGATGTATAATACGGAAGACACCCATTTGGGGCAGTTTATCCAGATGGCTTTAATGATAATACCGGCAATCGCAAAGCTCCAGACAATTGCCAGAAGGGTAATGCCGAGCATTCCCTTTAGGACTAAGAGACAGATTGGGGTGTAACTTCCTGCAATTAATACCGATATCATCATGTGGTCGATTTTCTTGAGAATCGTGTTGATTCTTTTGGATCTGTTAAAGGTATGGTAAGTTGTGCTGGCCGCATATAGCAGAATCAGGCTGACCGCATAGATGATAATGGAAACCACATATATCCGTTCCGGCTCATGGGCGGCCTTGATGATTAATGGTACAGAAGCAAACACAGCCATAAGCATTCCGATAAAATGTGTAATTGCGCTTCCTGGGTCTTTAATATGTTTTTTTATTGTATCTTCCATTGTATTCCCTCCTGATAAATAGTTATATATTGACAAGTAGTATTGAAAACTATATGTTGTATATATTGATATTATACCCTTGCGGAGGAAAAATCAATACATTATATAAAAAATTAAGAAATATCTAAAAAGCCATGCCATCTCAAATGCGCTCCGCTCCTTCTCGATGTACGGCTGGCGCTGTATAATAGCGCAATAATAAACGCCCATGCAAGTTAACTTGCCGGGCGTTATATTACGCTATTGCATGGCTTTCAGCTTAGCCAAAGTATCTCTTTAATAATCCTTCAAATGCTTTGCCGTGTCTTGCCTCATCTCTTGCCATCTCGTGAACAGTGTCATGGATTGCGTCAAGGTTTGCGGCCTTTGCACGTTTTGCAAGGTCAAATTTACCTGCAGTAGCGCCGTTCTCAGCGGCTACTCTCATTTCAAGATTCTTCTTGGTGCTGTCTGTTACAACTTCGCCAAGCAGCTCTGCAAATTTAGCAGCATGCTCTGCCTCTTCGTAAGCGGCCTTTTCCCAGTATAAGCCGATCTCCGGATATCCTTCTCTGTGAGCAACTCTTGCCATTGCAAGATACATACCAACCTCTGAACACTCGCCGTTAAAATTAGCTCTTAAGTCCTCGATGATGTCTTCGCTTACGCCCTGAGCAACGCCTACAACATGCTCAGCGGCCCAGCTTAAGCCCTCGCCCTGCTCTGTGAACTTGTCTGCGCCAACGCCGCACTGTGGACATTTCTCTGGTGCAGCCTCGCCTTCGTAAACATAACCACATACTGAACATACAAATTTTTTCATACCTGTAATCTCCTTTTCTTATAATAATATTTTATTTAAATCAGTAGTATCTACTGATTTAAATCAATCCTTTCTGGCCTGACAGCGGCCGCACACTCCGTAGAATATAGTAGAATGTGAATGGATGGTTCCCCGAAAGCATGCCCTTGCTTCTTCGTTAATAGATTCTGAAATATCCATATCTAAATCGAATAATCCGCCGCATTCTGTGCATAATGCATGATAGTGGGGAGAAGTAAAGCCATCAAACCGGACGGCACCGTCGGGGGTAGTAATCTTGAGTGCTTCACCCATGTCGGTAAGGAGGTTGAGATTGCGGTAAACAGTTCCCAGACTGATACGGGGAAACTGCTCCTTAACATGCATATAAACAATGTCTGCAGTAGGATGCTCCACTGTCTTAGAAAGATAATCCTTAATGACTTCCCGCTGTCTGCTGTATTTTAATGCCGCCATAGCGTCCTCCTTTCCAATCAATAATAGTAATGATTACTATAATTGATTCTAGGACAAACTGTGTGGATTGTCAAGAAGAAAATTGAAAAAAAATAAAAAGTTTGGATACACCAAATTTGAAATAGTATCCTGATTAACCATTATTTAACAAATTTGTAATATTTTCAGCAGGATGTGACAGGATGTATTAAGAAAAAGATAATAAAAAGACAGAAAAATTAAGCATTTTCAGCTTGACACAGGATATATGCACTGATATAATGACAGCGTAATATTTGTAACAATTCTGTAACAATTGGCGCGGAGTAATCCAGCCGGCCTGAAAAATATTTTTCAGACACACAAAAGATGAGAAGACATAGGCGAATAAATAGGAGGTTGTTTATGAATTCGAGTCTTAAGAGAGGATTATTTCTGGTTACTGCAATTGGAACATTTTCAGTTTCCGGGGAGAAGGCGGAGGCTGCAGATAGTCTTGAAACAACAGATATAATAGAAGCGGTCTTTCCGGGTGTGGGAATTGAACAGGTACTGAATGACTGCTATGCGGCAGATGCAGAGATTGCCGTGGAGGATTATCTGGTACCTACAGAAAAAGGAGAGTATTTAGATATGGCATTCACAAATGTGGATGCAGATACATTTCTCTTTGTCAGGAGCGAACCGGCAAGGGAAAGTGAGTGGGTCGGAAAACTGTATCCGGGTTCCGCATCAGAGATTATCGGTCCGGTAGGGGAATGGACAAAGGTGCGGTCCGGGTCAGTGACCGGCTATGTTTATACCGAATATATTATTACAGGTAACGAAGCAGAAGCAAGGGCGAAGGAGCTGGAGGCTGATACACAGGCAGATGATGTCAGAGAAGTTGTAGAGCATGCAGAATCTAGAGAAGAGGAAGAAGCCCGCCTTGCAGAAGAAGCAAGACTTGCAGCGGAGGAGGAAGCCAGGCTTGCAAAGGAACAGGCGGCGAATGCGGCAACGCTGGGACAGGCCATTGTGGATTATGCCTGCCAGTTTATTGGAAATCCGTATGTGTGGGGCGGTACAAGCCTTACGAACGGAGCAGACTGTTCGGGATTTGTACAGTCGGTATATGCGCATTTTGGAATCAGCCTTCCGAGAACTACCTGGGATCAGGAATACGCAGGGAGAGGCATCGGCTATGGCGAGGCGCAGCCGGGCGATCTGATTCTTTATGAAGGCCATGTTGGAATTTATATGGGAAACGGCCAGATTGTAAATGCGATCAATGCATCGAAAGGAATTGGAATTATTCCTGCAGAATGTATGAGTATTAAAACAGTTAGACGTGTGATTTAGAGTTGTCTGACAATGAAAAACATCGAAAAATCCCGCTGTATTTGATAAAAATATATCGGGGTTTTTTATGTTATAAAAGAAAATTATTATGTCATTTTGCGAAAAATCGAATCTTTATATAAAATACACAAAAATGTAAAATGATGGGATAATTTGTCAGGTGCTTCAACAAAAGTTATCAACATGAAAAGCCGTGAAAAGAGTGGAAAAAAGGTAGGTTTTTGTAACTTATCAACATTATCAACATAAAAACACGTGATTTTGGTTGATTACTCGAGGAAAACAAAAGAACGGATGTTTTGTAAACAAATCACAAAATTTGCGTTTTGTCGAAAAAAATGGAAATGTATCTTGCAATTTGAATCGTCAATTTTCGATAAGAAAAAGTTTTTAAATGTTTACACAATGAAGAAAAATGGATATAATAAGGATTACCAGAGCAAGGAGGAGGCGATAATATGGCACAGATTAATAAGGAAACCACAATTGGCGAATTATTAATGACCAGTGGAGATAAGATTGAAGATGTGGCAAAGGCTCTTATGGAGATCGGGATGCATTGTATCGGATGTCCGTCTTCCCAGGGCGAATCCATCGAAGAGGCCGCTATGGTACATGGTATTGATGCGGATCTTCTGACAGAGAAGCTGAATGCGATTTTAAATGCATAGGCCGGTTCAGATTCTGCACATAAAAAGACTGCCCGTTGAGGCAGTCTTTTCCGCGTTTAAAGCAAAATGGTCTAAATCTGTGAGAGCTGCTGGACCGCATTGGCGGACAAAATCATCTCACAGTGCTCTTCCAGGTGCGCAAGCGATGCTCCGGATGACTGCTCCAGAGAGCCATACTCGGACAGCATATTGCAGATTCGGCTGAAATCATTAATTGTGTGCTCGGACTGTGTGAGAGCCAGAATATACATATCGGAGCTATTATCTTTATATAAAGTATTAGATCCGTGGTACATGCCGCCAAGAAGTCCGGCAGCCGATATAACGCCGTCCATGGAAGCGAAGGAGAACAGCCTTAAGTCGGTTCTCTTTGCAGGAGGCTCTTCTTCCGGTGCCTGCTCCTGCGAAACGGAGGCAATACTTTCCTTGACCTTTCCAAGGAGGTTCAGAATCTCTTCTGCACCCTCCAGCTTGAGGGAAGCAGCATCGCGCCTGTTATCCCAGTCTCCGTTTGCCGTAGGGGCGAATCTGGAAAATCTGGTGTCCAGCTCCTCAGGATCCTCTACTTTAGTAATTATCAGCACAATAGAATCTGCGGATGCAGGAATTGCCTCAATCATAAGAGGAATATCCTCTGCCTCAAAGCCGCACTCGTAGGCTGCCTGCTGCATCATATCATGGAAAAGTGATTTTGCTTTTTCTGTGCCGTATGCCAGTTCGCTTAGTTTTAACTGGCGGTCAGCTAAATCAGCTCGCGTAAGTGTACAGCGTATCTGATTGTCATTGATCTTCTCAATTTTCATTTTTATCACTTCCTTTTAGACAGTATAGCATAGCAGCTTGTAAATGTTCAATAAAATAAATAAAAAACTGCTTGCGTTAACATAAGAATTGATATATAATAGCCGTACAGAAAATAGTATTCCCACACAGGAGTATTTTCAACGTATCAGATTATTCAACATTTTCAGATCAGATTAACTCAATGATTTTCAACAGATTTCCAGAGGAATTTTTTGAAAAATATTTATAAATCAATGCAGGCATATTTTCTGTACCGGGTAATATATCACATGCACTTTCCTGGTCTTTATATTTTATGCGCTGTGCTGGGAAGCCGTGCATTGAGAAGGAGGAGCCCATGAAGCCGGGAACGGAAGGATACCAGGAGCTGTTCAATGAATTGAACCGGTATGAGAGAAAAGGAGTATATATGGAGATGGAAGGGAATCCGGCCAGTCCGACCCAGATTGTTAAGGCGCATATGCTGAGAGAGGATTCCGGATACATGAGGGATTATGTTCTGAATGATAAGGGGGACTTAAAGGAGCTGTATTTTTACCATATTAATCTGCAGGAGAAGTAAATGTCCTCCGAATTATTTAAAAAATTGTCGAAATATAATGACGGTCAACACTTTTATTGATATAATGGAAACGTGGGTTTACAGTACGGCACAGCCTGTGCTGTGATGAGCAATAGGAGGTAGACTATGGATCAAAGGCGGATTATGGACCAGAAACGGAGAAGAAAACGCGGAAGAAGGCAGTCGAGGCGCAGACGCAAGAGGAATCTGATGCTGAAGATTATAAGCTTTATCATATTAATAATAGGAATTGTTGCAGCGCTCCTGCTGTGGAGACGGTACGGTGGAACAAAGGAACAGGCTGATCTGGATGAATATTATGGGATTGAAAACGAGAATCAGCTTGCTGTCATTGTAGATAACGAGGTGCTTGAACCGCGGGGAAGGATCTGGGACGGTAAGGTATACGTAGAATACAGCGTAATACGGGATTATATCAACGAGAGATTTTACTGGGATCCGAATGAGAACATCCTGCTCTATGTCCTGCCGAACGACATTGTATCAACAGAGGTAGGCAGTAAGGACTATTCCGTTTCCAAGCAGAAGAATAGTGAAGACTATGTCATATTGAAAGCAGAAGGTAGTACAGCATATATTGCCCTAGACTTTGTTAAGCAGTATACCGGCGTAGATTTTGAGATATACGATGATCCGGGCCGTGTGATGATCATGACAGAGACTGGTGATGTGAAGACAGCGCAGGTAAAGCGTAAGACGCAGGTGCGCTATCAGGGCGGCGTGAAGAGTCCGGTGCTGACGGAGGTAGAGAAGAAAGATAAGGTTCGTGTGCTCGAGGACGAGGGCGACTGGAAGAAGGTTCGTACAGAGGACGGTTTTATTGGGTATGTCAAGAAGTCAAAGCTGAAGAAGGAGGAGACGGAGACGATTACCAGAGACTTTACGGAGCCTGAATATACAAGTATTACCAGAGATCATATTATCAACATGGCCTGGTGTAATGTAACAAATTATGATGCGAACGGCGGCATTTTGGAGATGATTGCCCAGACCAAGGGGTTGAACACCATCTCGCCGACCTGGTTCCATGTCGCAGACACAGCGGGCAATATCGAATCGATCGCGGGCTCTGACTATGTGAATTATGCACATCAGGCCGGTATCGAGGTATGGGCGGCAATCCGTGATTTTGACGGCGGGATCAATTCCTTTGAGGAATCCTATGAGCTGCTCAGCCATACATCGAACCGTAATAATCTGATCAATCAGCTGATCGCGGCGGCGCTTTCCAGCGGAATTGACGGAATTAACGTGGACTTTGAGAAGATTTCCACAGAGTGCGGAGAGCATTTTATCCAGTTTATCCGTGAGCTGTCTGTGAAGTGCAGGCAGAACGGGCTTGTACTGTCTGTGGATAACTATGTACCGCAGGCATACAATCAGCAGTATCACAGGAAAGAACAGGGCGTATTTGCCGATTATGTCATAATCATGGGATACGATGAGCATTATGGAGGTTCCTTAGAGGCCGGTTCTGTCGCGTCTTACAATTTCGTGGAGAACGGCATTGCGCAGACGGTAGAAGAGGTTCCGGCAAATAAGGTTATCAACGGCGTTCCGTTCTTTACCAGAGTGTGGAAGGAAACACCGAAGACAGACGAAGAGCTGGCGGCCCAGGCAGGAACAGAAGAGGGAGAATATCCGATGAAGGTCGAGAGTACGGCATACAGCATGGGAGAGGCACAGTATGTGGCAGCCCAGGCTGGTGCAGAGATCACGTGGGATGATACGGCTAAACAGAATTTTGCCACATGGGAAGCTGACGGCAGTACGTATAAGGTGTGGCTTGAGGATGCAAACTCTCTCCAGCCGAGACTTCAGCTGATGAAGGATTACGGACTGGCAGGAACGGCCGCATGGCGTCTGGGACAGGAGACAGCTGATATATGGGATATAATCCTTCAGTACACAAATTAAATAAAGAATAGATATCCTCCGGCAGGCATATATTTAACTGATATATGCTGCGGAGGATATTTTTGTGCGTCAGAAAATAGAACTAGCTGCGGCAGTTTTGGTGCTTATAGGACTTGTCATTCTCAGCAGGGCTGTCAGTAAATATGCGGCCAGCAGCCAGGTAGAGAGCCGGAAAACGGCAGTCGTTCTTGATCCCGGGCACGGCGGCTCTGACCCCGGAAAAATAGGGGTCAATGATGTGGAGGAGAAGGCAGTGAATCTGGCAATTGCCGAAAAGGTACAGGAGCTGCTAAAGAAAGAGAAGATTGATGTGGTGATGACAAGAAAAGAGGATACTATGCTTGCTGGGAATGACGGACAGACGACAAAGGCAGGAGATATGAAAGCCAGAGTGGCAGTAATTAATGAAACTGCTCCAGTGCTTGCAGTAAGTATTCATCAGAACAGCTATCATCAAGAGGGCGTGAAGGGGGCGCAGGTCTTCTACTACACCCATTCCGAAGAAGGGAAGAAGGCGGCGGAGCTGATGCAGGAGGCTCTGCTTGTTCTGAATACCGAGAATAACCGGAAGGCAAAGGCAAACGATACTTATTATCTGCTGAAGCGGACGGAAGCTCCGACGATTATTGTAGAATGCGGCTTTCTAAGCAACTGGGAAGAAGCAGAGCTTTTGAAGGATGAAGAGTATCAGGAAAGAACGGCAGAAGCAATTGTTGAGGGAATTAAGGCCTATATAGAAAAATAGTATAAAAAATGGTATACTTATCAGATAAGAATGTGATACGGATGGAGGTACGGCAATGGGAACAAAAAGAGAGGATTATATCAGCTGGGATGAGTATTTTATGGGTGTTGCGATGCTGTCAGCGGCCCGCTCCAAGGATCCGAATACACAGGTCGGATGCTGTATTGTGAGCCAGGATAATAAGATTCTGTCCATGGGATATAATGGATTCCCGATGGGCTGTTCGGACGACTTATTTCCCTGGATCAGGGAGGATGAGGATGAGCTGAAGACCAAATATTTTTATACGGTACATAGCGAACTGAATGCAATCCTGAATTACAGAGGAGGAAGCCTTGAGGGGGCGAAGCTGTATGTATCCCTTTTTCCATGTAATGAATGCGCTAAGGCAATTATCCAGAGCGGGATCAAGGAAGTCATCTATGACAGCAACAAATATGACGGCACCTCCCGGGTACAGGCATCCATGCGGATGTTTGATGCGGCAGGGGTGAACTACCACCAGTACCAGCGCACCGGAAGACGCATTGAGATTCAATTGTAGGATTTTTCGTGTGCCGGAGGCCTGCAGGCTTCTTCGCATGAGCGGATGAATCCGGCGGAATCTTCGCAGGTCATGAGGCCGCTCATAATGCAGGCTCCTGCGGCTCCTGCATTTCTTGCGAAGGAAATGTTGTCCGCCGTGATGCCGCCGATGGCGTATACAGGGATTGACACGCTGTCACACAGGTCTTTCAAGAAGAGGATTCCTCTTCCCGGAAGACCTTTTTTGCAGTCTGTGTCAAATATATGGCCGGCGGTGATGTAGGTACAGCCAAGCTGCACAGCCAGCCGGGCATCCTCTATGGAGTGGCAGGAGGAGCCGATGTCCGTAAAGAATGCCTTCTCCTCATCAGACAGTGTACGGAGGACGGGGAGAGGCAGATGGATCTTACGGCAGCCAAGACGGATGGCTGTCCGGTGAAAGCTGTGGAGGATACAGGGGGTGTCCTGTGTCCGGCAGGACGCAAGGATTTTCCCGGCAAGAAAGGCATAGTCTGCTTCGGGTAAATCCTTTTCCCGGAGAATGATTCCGGCGGGATGAGCCGCCGCGATTTGTTCAATTCGTGTGAGAAAATCTGCCCTGCACAGTTTCCGGTTTGTTACGCATAATATGTCAGACATAGAGATAATCATTCAGAACGGGCTGCAGGCCTTCATCAGTAATATCCTGATACACGGCATCAAGGCTTCTGCTGTCATCGATTTCAAACTGCTCGTCGCCTTTTGCGCCCGCCGGCTCCTTTCCGGTGTATTTGCTTTCGTGGTCGCCGATGCCGGTGGATACGCCTGCCGATACCTTTGTGGCGGCAATCTTTACGATGCCGTTGCGGAAAACGGCGCTTTCTCTGGAAGATACGGTAATCCCTGCAAAAGGCAGGAAAATGCGGTAGGCGCAGAGTACCTGGCAGAGCTGTTTCTCATGAACATCCAGCGGATTGATGTTGTCGTTATTGATAATAGGGCGGAGTCTTGGACAGGAGAGGGACATCTCTGCGTGCGGATATTTCCGCTGCAGATAGTATACGTGCATTGCACTGGCAAGGGCATCCTTTCGGAAATCGGACAGGCCTAAAAGCGCGGAAAAGGATACGCCCCGCATACCGCCCATCAGCGCCCGCTCCTGCGCGTCAAACCGGTAAGGCCAGACCCGCTTGTGCCCCAGCAGATGAAGGGTCTCGTATTTGTCTCTGTCGTAGGTCTCCTGAAAAACGGTCACATAGTCTGCGCCGCATTCGTGAAGATAGCGGTATTCATCCGTATTGACCGGGTAAATTTCAAGTCCTGTCATACGGAAATATTTTCGGGCCAGCTTACATGCTTCCCCGATATAAGAAACACTGCTCTGTGTGCGGCTTTCTCCGGTGAGGATCAGAATCTCCTCCATGCCGCTGTCTGCGATGACCTTCATTTCATGTTCAATCTGTTCCATAGTAAGCTTCATGCGCTTGATATGGTTATAACAGTTGAATCCACAGTAGACGCAGTAATTTTCGCAGTAATTGGCAATGTAGAGCGGTGTAAACAGATAAACGGTGTTTCCGAAATGCCTGCTGGTCTCCAGTCTGGCCCGTGCGGCCATCTGCTCCAGAAACGGATCTGCGGCGGGAGACAAAAGAGCTTTAAAATCTTCGATGGTGCAGGTATTGTGCTCCAGAGCGGCCTTGACATCTCTGGCGGTATATCTGGAAGGATCATAGGATTCAATCTGTGTCAGCACATTCCGGCATACATCGGAATGGATCTGTTCCATGCCGGGCAGATATTCCATATGGTTTTTCCGCGAGGAAGGATCCCGTTCCAGCCGGTGCTTCTTAGCAAGGGCTTTTGGTGGCAGCTGTTTGGAGTCAATGAAAAATTGATTTTCACTTTGTGGAGCTTTGATATTTGTGTGTTCCATCGTTCCTCCTCCTAATCGCGCAGAAATCCGGTCAGCGGATCGGAAGAGGAGGCGCCGCGAGTCAGGATCCTGCCAAGGCCGGCAAGATAAGCATTCCGGCCGGCGTCAACTGCCTGCCGGAACGCACGTGCCATCTGCGGCAGGCTGCCTGCGGTGGCAAGGGCAGTATTTACCATCACGGCGGCAGCGCCCATTTCCATGGCCCTGCAAGCCTGGGATGGACTGCCGAGGCCTGCGTCAACAATAATTGGAAGGTCAATTTCGTCAATGAGTATCTGAATGAAGTCTTCTGCGGCCAGTCCTCTGTTAGAGCCGATAGGAGAGGCGAGGGGCATCACAGCGGAGGCGCCTGCATTTACAAGGTCTCTGGCAGCGTATAGATCCGGATACATATAAGGCATGACTACAAAGCCTTCCTTTGCCAGGATTTCTGCCGCGCGTATGGTTTCCTGATTGTCAGGGAGAAGATATTTGGAATCCCGCATGATTTCAATCTTTATAAAATCTCCGCACCCAAGCTCCCTTGCAAGTCTGGCAATGCGCACGGCTTCTTCTGCATTTCTTGCGCCGCTGGTGTTGGGCAGGAGCGTGATGCCTTCCGGAATAAAGTCCAGAATGTTTTCCTGCTTTCCGGTGTTGGTGCGGCGGACTGCAAGAGTGATAATTTCAGCACCGGCATCCCGGATAGCGGCCTCAATAAGCTTCAGGGAATATTTGCCGGAACCGAGGATAAAGCGGGAATGAAATTTATGGCCGCCGATGTTTAAGGTATCGTTATTCATAGTCTGTTCCTCTTTTGCTTCTATATTTTGGTTATACGTCGTATTCATATGCTAAAATCCGCAGTACGGTCTGCGCCTGATGGGCGGCGCAGAGCATGACCCGGGGAGCCATAAGCTTCAGCCCCGCGGAAGTATCGCTGGACTGATCGCCGCAGAGATAGAAATGGTCTGTGATCCGGCGTGTCTGGATAGCATTGGCGCTGCCAAGGCCTGCCATGCCGGAGGCGGCGATGAGGTATTTGTCCGGAAGATGCTCCAATACGGCATTGACCAGCATAGCTTTGGCTTCCGGCTGGTCAAAGGCTTCGCAGATGATGTCTGCGGAGGAGAGAAGTCTTGTAACATCATTTTCTTCTACTATACGGACGGTGTGGGTTTCCAGCTCAATGTAGGGCGCAATCTCCAGCAGATTATCAGAGAGAGCCTTTGTTTTGTCAAGCCCTACTTGGGCGGCCTTGTACTGCTGGCGGTGGAGATTGGAGATGTCCACCTGGTCGAAGTCGATCAGGATCAGCCTTCCGACACCTGCCCGGGCAAGGGAAACTGCGATGTTAGAGCCAAGGCCGCCAAGACCGCAGATAGCCGCCGAGGCGGCAGAAAAACGGGCATGCAGAGCTTCGCCGTGCCGTTCTTTTAAAGCATTAAAATATTCTTCTCTGGTTGGGGTCATATCAGCCGCCTCCTACAAAACTGACTACTTCAAGGGTGTCGCCGTCTGCAAGTATGGTTTCCTCATACTGCGCTCTGGGAACGATTGCTCCGTTTCTTTCTACGGCGATCCGGCTGATCTTAAATCCGGCTGAACCTAAATAATCTGCAAGCGGTGTCCCTGCAATATCCAGAAGTGTTCCGTTAATTTTCACCATAATATATTCCTCCAAAAAACGGGAGATACCCGATTTGGTATCTCCCGTCTGCATGTGATTCCTGGTGTTCCCTACGTTGGCATTATCCAAATCAGGTTTACGGTCGAAGGTGCCGCCTTCCTCTCAGCCTGTCCCACAAGCTCCCGTCATATGTAACTGTTGACATTTATTCTATGCTTTTTTATCCAAAAAGTCAACAGTCTGTATAAATGGCGGACGGAATGAATATATGTATAAAAAGGACAAAGGGGAGCGGAGATTATGCAGGAAGGGAGACCGGGATTTATTGTTAACTTTCTGATTCGTGCGCTTGTGGGGATGGCCTTGATTTTCTTTGTAAATGAATTTCTTTCTTCTCGTGGGATAGATGCGGCGGTCGGATTCAATGCTGTAACTCTTTTGACATCTGGAACTCTTGGAATTCCCGGGGTTGCACTGCTTTATGGTATTGTTTTTTATCGTATTTTGTGAAAAATATACAAAGTTTACATAGTTTAAAAAAAGGTATGGACATTTGTACGATGTGGGGATATAATACATCGTACAAGTTGCCATAACTTGTATCTGATTAGTTGAATCTTGTTGAAAATCTGAACATGTTTCGTAATTCAGGCCGTATCGGCCGCGAATTCAAAACAGCAAAACAGAAAATTGTTTTCGAGACAGAAAGGGGGATTGTTTTTAAATTATTTTTGATTATGTAAATTAAGAAAGACAGGAGGTTATAGGTGGGCAGTAAGAATTTGGTCATCTGCGACAGGGAGCTGGACTTTGCATCCCGGCTGGCAGATTATCTTGGAGGAAAGAAGGAGCTTGCCCTTCAGGTAAAGCTGTGCGGCAGCCCGGAGCAGGTGGAAGCAGTCCGCAGGGAGACAGCAGTGGATATTCTTTTGGCAGATGAAGAGATCCGATTTACAGAGGGGGAGCTTGCAGGTATCCCGAAGGTTGTGCGCCTGTCAGCTTCGCCGGTAGAAGCGGGATCTCCGGTATGCAGGATTTTCCGCTATCAGCCGGGTGATGATATATATACGCATCTGGTTGAAGCCTTAGCGGAAGGAGGAATGGGGGAGCTCTGGAATGTCAGGAAAAAAGAGAGTGGGAGATTAATTGGGATCTATTCGCCGGTCCACAGAGCAGGACAGACTGCCTTTGCACTTGAAAAAGGGATGGAGCTGGCAGAGACATCGAACGTCTTGTATGTGAATTTGGAGCCCTACGCCGGAATTGGAGGTTATTTTCCAGAGGAGGAAAAGAGGAATCTGTCGATGCTTCTTTACTATGCCAAGCAGGAGATGGGAAATCCCGGCCTGCTGATCACAACGCTGGTGAAGCAGATGAAGGGAATGGATTACATTCCGCCGGTTATCTTTCCGGAAGATATCAGGACCGTGACGGCATCGGAATGGGTGAAGCTATTTGGGGAAATTCTAAACCGCAGTATTTATGATGTGGTGATTCTGGATCTGGGGGATAGTGTTCAGGGGCTGTTTGACATTTTGGAGATCTGCGACACGATCTACATGCCTGTGGCAGATGACCGTCCAGCTGTCTCAAAGATTTATCAGTTTGAAGAGGTACTGTGCCGTCAGGGGTACGGCGAGGTTTGGGAAAGGATGATTCGCTGTGATATCAGAAGAACAGCTAAAGACAAAGATTCTCGGACAGATGGATCTGTCCAGAGAGGTAGAGGATGAGGAACTGCAGGAGTTGATCTTCCGGGTGCTTGAGGAAGAGAGCAGGGGAGAATACATTCCGCTGGAGGCCAGAGCAAGGCTTGGGAGAGAATTATTCAATGCCTTCCGCAAGCTGGATCTTCTACAGGAGCTGATAGAGGACGAGGACATAACAGAGATTATGATTAATGGAGTCCAGAATATTTTTGTGGAGAAGCAGGGGAGATTGTATCTGACGGACAGGCGCTTTTTGTCCAGAGAGAAGCTGGAGGATGTGATCCAGCAGATCGTGGCAGGAACCAACCGTCTGGTGAATGAGGCATCGCCGATCGTGGATACCAGGCTTCCGGACGGCTCCCGCGTCAATGTAGTGCTTTATCCGGTGGCGTTAAACGGGCCGATTGTTACCATCCGGAAGTTTCCGAAGGAGCAGATGACTATGGGGCGCCTGACGGCGCTGGGGGCATTGAGCGCGGAGCTTGCAGGGGCTTTGAAGAAGCTGGTGGAGGCAGGCTATAACATTTTTATCAGCGGCGGTACCGGTTCGGGAAAGACGACGATGCTGAACGCCCTGTCCCAGTATATTCCGAAGGATGAGAGGATTATCACAATTGAGGACAATGCAGAGCTGCAGATTCTGGATGTGCCGAATCTGGTCAGACTGGAGGCCCGCAATGCGAATGTAGAAGGAACAGGTGAAATTACAATCCGTGATCTGATCCGCTCGGCGCTGCGTATGCGGCCGAACCGGGTCATCGTTGGGGAGGTGAGAGGGTCTGAGACGATTGACATGCTGCAGGCGATGTCTACCGGGCATAAGGGGAGTCTCAGCACCGGGCACTCGGACAGCCCGAAGGATATGCTGCGCCGTCTGGAGACGATGGTACTAATGGGAATGGATATTCCGCTGGCGGCGATCCAGCGTCAGATTGCGTCGGCAATTGATATTATTATCCATATTGGAAGATTGTGGGATAAGAGTAGGAAGGTACTGGAGGTAGTAGAGGTGCTGGATTACAATGGAGAGGAGATTGATACCAGAGTTTTGTACCGTTTTGAAGAGACAGAGAGAAGAGGGGAGCGGGTAATTGGTGAATGGAAAAAGGTTCAGGATATTACAAATACGGCAAAATTACTTTCGGCAGGATATACAGCGCTCTGAGTATGCCGTGGCGGCAGTGCGGACGCTGGGGCTTCTGGCGCTGGTTTCTTATCTGTTTTATGAATCGATTGCGGCGTTTTTTATACTGCTGCCCTTTGGAGTATGGTTTTTCCTCCGGTGGGAGGCAGAGTGCATCGAAAAAAAGCAGAGAGAATTTCAGGCTCAGTTCCGAGAGGCAATCCAGTCTATATCTGCGTCTATGCGGGCGGGTTATTCCGTGGAGAATGCCATAAAGGAGACGAAGCGGGATCTAAGCCTTTTGTATAAGGAAAATGCGGCAATCCAGCGGGAGTTTACCCATATGGTACGGCAGATCTATCTACAGGTACCGATGGAGCAGATCATGGAGGAATGGTCCGGGCGGGTAGAACAGGAGGATGTGAGAAATTTTGTCAATGTATTTGTGATGGCGAAGAAGAGCGGAGGCAATATGCTTGGGATTATCGGAACCACGACCAGACAGATCCGGGACAAGCTGGAGGTCCGGGCAGAGATCGAGACGATGCTTGCGGCCAGAAAGTATGAATTTAAAATAATGTCAGCGATTCCCTTTGGGATGATCGCCTATATGAAGGTAAGCTTTCCCGAATTTATGGGGATCCTGTATGGGAATCTGCTGGGAATCGGGGTGATGAGCGTATGTTTGGGAATTTATTTCGGCGCATATATGCTTGGGGAAAGGATTGTAAATATCGAAGTATGATGGGGGTTACGCTTGTGCTGACTGCGGGGCTGGCAGCAGGCCTTCTGGTAACCGATAAGAAGGAATCAGCCGGACTGGTAACAGAGATCCGTAGAAATGACTATGGAGGCGGTAGTGCCGTTCATTCGCTTCAGGTTACGATTGACGGAAAAGAGCAGGAGGATTCCCTTGAAATTAATGTGGAGGAAAAGCGTTACACAAAAGAGGAAATAAACAGAGTTTTTGATCAGGCGCTTAAGAAGCTTGAACCGGCAATGCTGGGAAAGAATATCAGTCTTGATGAGGTGCGTTCGGATTTAAATCTCGTAACGGAGATACCGGGAGAGCCGGTGGAAGTTTCATGGGAGCTCGACCGCTATGATCTGATGACCATTTACGGGGAATTAAATGAAGAGGAGCTTGAGGAAGAGCCGGAGGGAGCGTTGGTGAACCTAAAAGCTTATCTTACATATACGGAAGACGAGAGCATGCAGGTATTGGAGAAAATGAGCGCAAGGGTATATCCTCCAAAGCTGTCAGGAACAGAGAGACAGGCGGCGCAGGTGAAACGGGCAATTGCAGAGGAAGAGGAACGCAGCCGGGAGGAGGACGTATTGAAGCTTCCCGGTGAGGTGGACGGCAGAAAGATAGAGCTCCGCAATCCAGATAATCCCAGAGGATGGTATGTCCTGATCCTGGGGCCGGTCATCTGTCTGCTGCTTGTGAGCCTGCAGAAGCAGAATGAACAGAAGGAGAAGGAAGCCAGAGAGAGGCAGATGATGCTGGATTATCCGGAAATTATGAATAAGCTGACCCTTCTGATTGGCGCAGGAATGACGGTGAAAAAGGCATGGGTGAAGATCGTACAGGATTATGAGAAGCAGAAAGACAGGCTGGGCATCCGGTATGCCTATGAAGAAATGGCAGCGGCATGCCGCGAGATGCAGAGCGGAGTTGCTGAGATAGAGAGCTATGAGCGGTTTGGCAGGAGATGCGGTATGAATGCGTACCGGAAGCTTGCAAGTCTTCTGGAACAGAATCTGCGCAAAGGGACGAAAGGGCTTACAGCCCTTTTGGGAACGGAATCCGAGCAGGCGTTTGAGGAGAGAAAAGCATCGGCAAAGCGGCGGGGAGAGGAAGCCGGAACGAAGCTGCTTGCACCTATGTTCTTTATGCTGGCAATGGTACTTGTGATTGTCATTATTCCTGCATTTTTGTCCATACAGACATAGAAAGAATGAGAAAGAAAAGGAGAGAATAACAAATATGGGAATGCTAATGTGGAAAATGAGGATGGCTGGGCAGAGGATTAAGGAGCGGCTGGAGGATGAACAGGGGATCGGGGTCGTAGAGGTAATCCTGATTCTGGTGGTTTTGATCGGTCTGGTAATTATCTTTAAATCTCAGCTGACCAGCCTTGTGAATACGATTTTTGAGAAGATTACCAGTGAGAGTGCGGGAATCTAAGCGGGGAGAGGTCACGGCGTTTCTGGCATTGATTTTTGTGCTGCTGGTATCCTTTGTGGGAAGCCTGATGGAGAGTGCATCCCTGCAGTCTGCCAAGAGTTACCGCAGAGCCGATATGAACCGGGCGGTGGAATCGGTTTTTGCAGAATACCAGAGGGAGCTTCTGGAGGAGTTTGAAGTGTTTGCCCTGGACGGGGGATATGAAAGCGGCAGCTACAGTGAGCAGAAGGTCTTTGACAGGCTTTCCTATTATGGGGCTTCCGGCATGGAACAGCAGATGAAGAGAGTCCAGCTTCTAACGGATAAAAATGGACAGGCATTTTTGGAGCAGATTGCGTATTTTATAGAAAATAAGTACGGGCTGGGGTCTCTGAACAATCTGCTGGGAAGCATGAGTGACTGGGAGGGACAGGAAGAAACTGCCGGTCAGTTTCAGCAGACAGAGGAGTCCCTGTACCAGGAATTGTCCGGGATGCTGACAGACAACGAGCTGGAGCTTCCTGCAGAGGATAATCCTCTTCCAAATATGCAGCGCCTTGCCTCTACGCCATTAGTGGAGCTGGTTATGCCGAAGGATAAGCAGGTATCGGATAAGTCGGCGGCTGCAGACGGACTGGTATCTCATAGGAGCTTAAGATGCGGATATGGAGATTTCTCTGACGTGGCGGAACCGGCCGAGCTGTCTAAGATTGCCCTCGGAGAATATATCCTGACACACTTTTCTTCGGCGGCGGACAGGGGAGAGAACGGCGGGACGGGGGCGCTGGATTATGAGACGGAGTATATTCTGTCGGGAAAGGGCAGTGATAGAGAAAACCTGGAAGCTGTCTTGAAGAAGCTCGTGACCCTGCGGTTTGTTCCGAACTATATCTATTTACAGGGAGATGCCGGCAAGCGGGCGGAAGCACAGGCGTTAGCGTTTACACTGTGTACGCTTATAGCATTTCCGGCGGCAGCGGATGCGTTGACACAGGTACTATTGCTCGCGTGGGCATTTGGCGAAAGCATTATGGATCTTCGGTCTTTGATGAAGGGCTCTGGTGTGCCGCTCACAAAGACTGCTGAGAGCTGGCAGCTGTCCCTTTCGGGGCTGATGAATCTTGGCTCACAGGAGACAGAGCAGGAAGGTGCGGATACTCCCGGCGGGATGAAGTATGAAGAGTATCTGAGAGTGCTTTTGTTTCTGAATCATAAGCGGGAGATGCCGCTCCGGGTACTGGACATGGTCGAGTTATGCCTCAGGCAGGAAAAAGGACTGTCCTGGTTCCGGGCGGATGACTGTATCAGCAGAATGGAAATTGTTTCAACAGTCAGCCTGCGCAGAGGGATCACATACCGTTTCGGTACCTATTATGGGTATCGATAGCGGCGGCCGTCTGCAGTCCGGAAAGACAGAAGGATGCTCTTTTGGAGAATCGTCAAATGATACCTAACATCCAAATTTGTTCAGAAAGGAGCGATTACTTATGAAGCCTCTAAAAAGGCAGGATCCCTTATATCCAACATACTCATATCATAGACAATTCTTACAAAGGTTCCTAAACTCCAAGAGGGCATCCTTCTGCCTTTCCGACAGAAGGGGCGTGATCACGGTAGAGGCAGCTCTTACTGTGCCGTTATTCTTCCTGGCAGTGCTTGCATTATTCTACATGCTTGAGGTGATGTCTATCCGGACAACCATCCGCAGCGGGATGCAGTATGCGGCAAAGGAGGCGGCAGAGAATATCTATGTGAACCCTGTGGTAACGCCGGGAAGTCTGGAGGCAGATATTGTATCATCCATTGGCGGCGGGCGGCTGGAGAGGAGTATTGTGGTAAATGGAAGCGGAGGGATACATTGCGAGAAGTCCAGAATGTCGGCAGTTACAGGGATTCTGGAGCTTAGAGTAACCTATCAGATAAGGCTTCCGATTCCGATGTTTGCGGCAGCTCCGGTGAACATGGAGGAATCCATGCGGATGAAGGGCTGGAATGGGTATGTCCGTGCCGGATTCGGGCAGGAGGACGATGAGACAGTATATATTACGGAAAACGGAATGGTTTATCACAGAGATTATCACTGTAATTATCTGGAGCTGTCAATCCGGATGGTTCCTTATGGCAGCGTGGACGGCCTGCGCAATGAAAGTCAGGGGAAATACCATGCCTGTGAGAGATGTGTACACGGCGGAGCGGCTGGTGAGGTTTATGTCACGGATTACGGAGACCGGTATCATAATTCGCTTAGCTGCAGCGGATTAAAGAGAACGGTTTATGCTGTTCCGCTTACGGAGGCAGTGGGGAAAGGAGCGTGTTCAAAATGCAGCAGGTAACTAGTTATATAGCGGGAAACGGAGTGCTGGCAGTCAGCAGGCTTATCTGCCTGGGAATGCTAGCGGGTCTATCGGCGACGGATCTGAAATACCGACGGATATCGGGATCGATGCTGATGCTGGGAACTGCGCTGTCGGCAGGCTATGTACTGTGGGCAGGCAGCGTACATATCCGTCCGGCTCTGGGAGGACTTCTGGTCGGGCTGGCGTTCGTGCTGGTGAGCAGGGTGACAAGAGAGCAGCTGGGGTATGGTGACAGCTGGCTGCTGTGTATACTGGGGGCATATCTGGGGACGTGGAATCTGCTGGCGCTATTATGTACAGCGTGGATGGCGGCGGCTCTGGCGGCAACGGCGGTACTTGCCGCCCGCAGATGCGGCCGGGGAACCGCCCTTCCGATGGTGCCGTTTATTACGGCGGGTTATGTGGTTATGTGGGCAGGAGAGATTTTATCATAGGATTTGGAGAAAGAGGATGAAGCAGGAGCGGATTACAGACAGAGAATTTTCGGGAATGATTACAGTAGAGATGGCATATATTGTGCCGGTTATATTGTTTGTGTTTTTCTTAAGTGTCATGGGAATATTTTATTATCATGACAAGCAGGTGATTGCCGCCTGTGCTTATGAGGCGGCCGTAACCGGAAGTACAAAGGCCAGAGAGAAGAACGGAGTTACAGCCGGAACGGTGGGTGCTGTATTTGAGGAGCGGGTGCATGGGAAATGCATTCTTTTTGGTGAGGTGTGCGGAAGTGCGCAGGTAAGTGACGAACAGATTGTGGTAAAAGCATCCGCGGCAAAGGGAAAGCTGCGGGCGGCAGTGATGGAGACGGCAAGCGTAACAGAACCGGAGACGAAGATAAGGAAATATAGAAGGCTGATGCCCTGATAGGGAAATAAATAGCGGAAAGGAATTGTAGAGTGGAATTTCAAACGGAATTAAAGAAGGAATTGAATCAGACAAGACTTAAAATCAGTTTGTCTGGATTATATACAGAAGATTACCAGATCCGGATGCTACGGGAAAACCGGGTTCAGGGCATGCTTCCAATCAGCGCCCGCGGGGAGGGAGAAACCACCGTCTATGAGTATGATATCACGGGCATGATATCTTTGAGACAGTATTATAAACAGAAGAAGATCAGCGGGAAGGAAATGAATGGATATTTAAAGCAGATACAGGAGGCGGTAGAAGAAACAGAGAGGTTTCTTCTGAATCCGAACAGGCTTCTGCTGGATCCGGATTATATTTTTTGCGAAGATGGAATCTGCCGGTTCTGCTATTTTCCACAGGGAAAAGAGGATATACGCATGTCCTTTCACCGGCTGATGGATGATTTTGTTCAGTGGACGGATTATCAGGATATTTCCAGTGTGAAGACAGCCTTTTATCTGCATAAAGAGACAATGAAGGAAAATTACAGCCTGAAAAGACTTATACAGGAGCTGGAGAAACTGGAACGTGACGAAGAAGAAAAAAAAGAAAACAATGAAAACAGGGAAGATGACGCGTTCCGGGATGAGAGGCGGAAACAAAGGAGAGAAGGAGAGTCCGGCAGGAAACAGCTGTGGGAGCGGGAGACATTTGAGTATGACAGCGAAGAGCATGACTGGATCACCAGACAGGAAATGGGGAGTAAGATTCTGAAGGAAACGGATAATCTGTGGAGTCCGGTGAAGCGGCTGCTTCATCGGTATAAAAGGCCGAAATGGGGAGACTGGGACGGAGTCTATATTGATGAAGAGGATTTCTAGGATGGCAGCCGCAGGTTTCAAGTTCACAGCATAGAAAAAAAGTTTATTCTTTTGTCGACTCAGATGGTAAATAATGGTATAATAGCAACAAAATATGATGTAGAAGGAGTGGGCTATGTACCAGAAGAAGGCGCCGTGCACGATTGCATTGGCGGCCGTGAATATAATTGTGTTCCTGATACTGTCCTTTCAGGGAATGACAGAGGACGCCGGATTCATGCTGGAACATGGGGCTATGTATACACCGGATATTATCTATGCAGGCAAATACTATGAGTTGTTTACCTGCATGTTTCTTCATTATGGATTCGAGCATCTGATGAATAATATGCTTGCGCTGGTGCTGCTTGGATGGCAGCTAGAGCATGAGCTTGGCAGAGTGAAGTATGTACTGCTTTATCTGCTTAGCGGACTGGCTGGGAACCTGCTGTCTCTTTCCGTGGATCTGCACACAGAAGAATATGCTGTGTCGGCCGGCGCTTCCGGAGCAATTTTTGGGATTATCGGAGCATTGTTGTATATTGCAGTCCGAAGCCACGGACGCGTAGGCAGCGTGTCTGGAAGAGGTATCCTATTTATGATGGCGCTTACGCTGTACCATGGGTTTACCAGCGGGGGAGTAGATAATTCGGCGCATATTGGCGGCGCACTGGCAGGATTTGTTTTAGCGGTTATTCTGTACCGCAGGAATCGGAATCCGGGACAGCAACCGCGGGAAGAAGTATGGTAAAGGCAGTTCCGGTATCTGGGTGAGACTCGGCGGTAAGGGTTCCACCGTGAGCTTCGATGATACGCCGGCTTAACGGGAGTCCAAGGCCTGTGCCTCCGGATTTGAAGGTGATAAATGGCGTGAAGATGTCTTCAAGGCGGTCGGAAGGGATACCGCAGCCATTATCGCGGATCTGAATCTGCAGCCAGATGCGGCTTGTGGCGGTGTCTGGAAGCTGTGCCGTGTTTTCGGCGCGAACCGTATCTGCGTCCAGACGGATAGAGCCAGAGGTTCCTTCCGGGAAAGCTTCAAAAGCATTCTTTAGCAGATTCAGAAGAACTTCTTTTAGCTTTGCCGCATCTGCCTCAATGGGCGGAAGGCTGGGAGCAGTGCGGGAAGTAAATTCTATATTTGATGCTTCAAGGGAGGCGGCAAAGGACAGGACAAGCTGTTTGAGAAACGAGCTGGTATTTAGAGTTTCTCTATGTAAGGATAGTCCATTATTATAATCAGACAGATCTGTGAGAAGCTGCATCATATATATGACATCCTGATGGAGGGCATCCCAGTGACGAAAAGTATGTACTTCGGGGTGAGCCGATTCGATCAGCTGCAGCGAACTATATACAAGAGTTAGAGGATTACGTATTTCGTGGGTAATGGTACTGACTGATTCTCTATGAGAGGCAAGAAGCCTGCCGATAATATCTGCATGTACCGGGCTTTCTGCCATAATTTGTCTTAATTTGACGAGATCTGTAGATGTATACATAAACGCACCGCCTTTCTGGATTATCAGTGTAACACCGGCGGTTAGAATATGCAAGAGAGGATTTTCGGAAATAAAGCTATATCGTAACAGTTCAACTGGAGTAACTGTTATGGGAGCATTATAGTATATTTTGTATCAGAAAGAGGGTAATAGATATGAAAAAGGACGATTGTATTTTCTGTAAGATTGCAAATGGGGAGATTCCATCGGCAACATTGTATGAAGATGAGAGGTTCCGGGTGATTTTGGATCTTGGACCGGCATCAAAGGGGCATGCGCTGATTCTGCCGAAGGAGCATTATCCGAATTTGTATGAACTGCCGGATGAGCTGGCGGAAAAGGTAATCCTTCTGGCAAAGAAGATGATTGTGAAGATGACAAAGGCTCTGGACTGCGACGGATTTAATGTGGTGCAGAATAACGGGGCTCCTGCAGGGCAGACTGTATTTCACTTTCATATGCATCTGATTCCGAGATATGAGAACGATGATGCAGGGTTTGGATGGAATACCGGCGAATTAAGCGAGGCTGATAAAGAAGATATTCTGGCCAAGATGAGAGAGATTGATTAGAGCAAAGGCAAAATCTATAGTAAAAAAGGAAAATAATTGTGGAAATGGAGTCCGGAAGAAGAGAAGACTTCGATGCTGTATACAGAGAATATCGGCATTTGATATTTCAGACAGCGCTTGTGAATATCCATAATCCAAATGATGCAGAAGATATTGCGCAGGAAGCGTTCATCAGATATTACGTCCACAGTGCGCACAGCGAGGTGGAAAACCCCAAGAGCTGGCTGATGGTCACTGCGAGGAATCTGGCATATAATTACGTGAAGCATACAAGGTATGAAAGACTTTTACACGAAGATGAGAATATAGAGACCATGCTTAAACATGCACCTGATTTGGAAGACGTTTTCTTTGAAAACATGTGGAGGATGGAAGTGCTGGAATATACAGACAGAGTTCTTAAAGCAGTAAAAGATAAAAACAAGAGATGGTATGATGTGTTGATTTATGCGTACTGCATGGAGATGCCGAGACGGGATATTGCAGAATGTATGGGTATATCCGTGGAAGCATTGTCGAGTATGTTACAGAGAGCGAAGAATTGGATAAAAGAAAATTATAGAGACGAATTTGACCACATTGCCAGAACATAGAAAAAGGTGTCAGATTGACACCTTTTTATACTAGACATGAGGGTCTGCCTGCATAATACTATTCTTATGAATGTACGGCGGACTCGATTAAATCAATGATTGTGTCAATGGAGTCCTGTTGGTTTGAATCCATCATGGCTGACACATATTGTGCCCGGTTCTTGTAGAGACTGCGGACAGCGGATAGAAGCCCGGCGTCCGTGATCTGTTCTTCTTCAAGAACTGCACTAAAGCCCTGGCGTTCAAATGAGCGGGCATTCAACAGCTGGTCGCCGCGGCTTGCGTTTGCAGACAGCGGAATCAGAAGACTCGGCTTATGCAGAGCCAGAAGCTCGCAGATCGCATTAGCACCTGCCCGGGAAATCACAATGTCAGACAGGGCGAACAGATCTTTTAGTTCATCCTTAATATATTCATATTGTACGTAGCCGTTCAGATTATTCAGGGAGGGGTCAAGCTTGCCTCTGCCGCATAAATGGACTACGTGAAAATCCTTCAGAAGTGACGGAAGGATTCTGCGGACAGCTTCGTTGACGGCTGCGGCGCCAAGGCTTCCGCCAATGATTAGAATTACCGGCTTATGGTCATCAAGACCGGTAAAATTACGGGCATTCAGTTTGTCGCCGGATAGCAGCTCCTGCCGGATGGGCGACCCGGTGAGTACAGCCTTATCTGCAGGAAGAAGTTTCACGGTTTCCGGAAAGTTGCAGCATACCTTGCTGGCAGAAGGGATGGATATCTTATTTGCAAGACCGGGGGTCATATCCGATTCATGGATAATCACCGGCACCCTGCATTTCTTTCCAGCGAGAACAACTGGAACGGATACAAACCCGCCCTTGGAGAAGATGACATTCGGCCTGAGCAGCTTGATCAGCTTGCGGGCTTCGCCAAAGCCCTTCACAACACGGAAGGGGTCTGTGAAGTTCTGCAGACTGAAATATCTCCTTAGTTTGCCGGAAGAAATTCCGTGATAAGGAATGCCGAATTGTTCAATCAGTTCCTTTTCGATTCCGTTATAAGAACCGATATAGTGGATATCGTATTCTAGTTCTTTGAGACGCGGCAGTAAAGCGATATTCGGGGTTACATGCCCTGCAGTGCCGCCGCCGGTTAAGATGATACGTTTCATAGTGCGCCTCCAATCCATCGTCATAGAATAATTGTAAACGAGGGGAGAGCGCTGGTCAAGTGAAAAGAGGAAGATATGAGAGACCAATTTGATAATTATGAAAAGAGAATAAGGGAAAAGCTGGACCGGGAAGCGGAGGAGATCGAGCGCAGGATAAAAGAGGATCCACAGGCGGCAGAGGCCAGAGCAGACGAGGAACTGGATAGGAAGGTCTATGCCGGAGTGGAGGCTTATGAGAATGCCGCCGCCAAGAAGAATGGTTCCGGCGCGGAGGAGCTGGCCTGTGCAGAAGAGCTGGACGATGCGGTTCTGGCAGGTCTTCCCGAGAAAGACCGGGAAGCACTGCGCCTTGGGCGGGAATTGCAGAGACGCCTCAGAGAAGAAGAGAACGGAAGAGGGACCGGAAAAAAGGCAGGAAAGCTTGCCGGAATGTGGAAACGCATTGCAGTGGCTGTGGTGGTGCTGGTATTAGCGGGCGGAGCCGGAGTGCATAGTATCGGTGGGCCGAATCGTATTGTGGAGATTATGGAGTTGGCAATTAGTGGGAAAAAAATATCACAAGGGAATAGTTCTGCAGATGATGTAAAATTGTCAACAGAGGATAAAGAAATGGAGGCATACCAACAGATTAAAAATGAACTGGGAATAGATCCGGTAAGACCGCTTGAACTGCCAGACGGAGCAAAATTTAAATCCTGTGAGGTGGATTCGGAAATCCGATTAGCACAATTAATGTACCTTTTTGGAGACAGGAATCTTTCTTATCTAATTACTGATTCTTATACAGAAGAATTATGGAGCATAGGGATTGGAGACGAAGCTTTAGATGAATACCCCTATGCAAAAGGGAGATTAAATGCGGAAATTACAGAATATGAGTTGCCGGAAAGTAAGGGAAAAAAATATGTTGCGAAATTTGAGTATAATGGAATCTATTATCAATTAATAGGGACGATGGAATGGGCTGATTTTGAAGAAATTTTAAAAAATTTGCGCTTTCCTGTTTAAAAAGCGATGGTTTTTGTAAGTTCAGTTGTCTATATATATGAGGAGGGGGAAATTATGGGGAATGCGATGAGGAAACGGGTAGTGTCTGGTATCTGTGCTCTGGTGCTGATGTTCGGTTTCATGATGAGTACGGGGTTGGATACGAAAGCGTCCGATGACCGGCCGGTGTTGGATGGCTCCTATCTGACCGACGAGACTGAGTCCACTGGGACAGATATTAAGATTACGCGGGGAGAGCATCTTCAGTACGGCTATTCTAAGATAAGAAAAGTAGGCCCTGGTGTTATCTATGTAGGCGGCACTACGATTGGAGAGCATACCTGTAAGTCCATACAGGTTTCTGTAATTGTACAGCGCGCCAAGTGGGAAGACGAGGAATGGGAGACTGTCGCAACCTTTCACAAGGAGAATACCAATGCTGATCTGGTGAGCATCACGGAGAAGCTGGAGGTAGAAGGTGATTGGTATTATCGTATAAAGTGCATCCATTCAGCAGACGGGGACGTGACTTACTCTCTTACGAATGGCCTGTATGTGGAGGAGCCCTGATGGTACCACCCCGCCCGTGGAAGATTGCAATTCCTTATAATTTCCCGAAGTGCTAATGACAAAAGGGGCAGTGGTTTACGAATTAAAGAAAAAAAGAGCCCTCAAGCCGGCTCGGGCAGTTTTGAGTCCGCTTCGGGACTCTGATTCTATAAGTAACGAAGCCGCTGCTTACAGCATGTTTCTCAGAAAAAGAGTTGGAGGTGCGGTAATCCAGAAATTAATATTCCGAAGGGATTAGAGAACACGATGACCGTACACACAGAAAAAAGAGACTGCTTTTGTAGAGTCTCTTTTTTCTGTGGAACGATCATGCTGCGATCAAGCATAGTGTTACTCAGCCATTGCGGCTCTCAGTGCTTTTGCGAGCTGATCAGGACAGGATGTGGATTTGAAGCCGCAGCGGATGCCCTCCAGTCTGGAAATAGCCTCCTCAGCTTTCATGCCCTGCACCAGAGAGGCAACGCCCTGTGTGTTGCCGGAACAGCCGCCCACAAATTCTACAGATTTGATAACGTCGCCATCTAATTCTAACTGGATCGCCTGTGAACAGGTTCCCTGTGTCTTATATACCATGATAGTATCCTCCTTTGTTGATTTACAGGAATTATAACAAAAAGAAGAAGAAAATACCAGAGGCATCGGCTGCGGATTTGAAGTTGAATAAATACAAAGCGAATGTCTATATTTAATTTATAATATATGGTATACTTCTACAGGATAAAATTGATAGATATGAGCTGGATCGGCAGTATGAAGATGAGACCCGGAAAAGATATTTTATAGAAGAGAGGTGCAGGCTGATATGTATTTATCCAAGATTCATATTGAGAATATAAGGAGGAAAAACAGATGATTGGAATTATTGGAGCTATGGATGAAGAGGTCACAGCTTTGAAGGAAGCAATGGACGTCAGGGAAACGGTGGAGCGGGCAGGCATGAATTTTGTGAAGGGAACGCTCGGCAGTAAAGAGGTTACGGTGGTGCGCAGCGGCATCGGGAAGGTGAATGCGGGAATCTGCGCGCAGATTCTGGTGTCGGAGTTCCAGGCGGAGGTGCTGATCAATACGGGCATTGCCGGATCGCTGGATGCACGGATTGATATCGGAGATATGGTAATTTCTACGGATGCACTTTACCATGATATGGATGCAACGGCATTCGGATATCCGTTGGGAGAGGTGCCGAGGATGGACCTTCTTGCATTTCCGGCAGATGAGAGGCTGGTGAAGCAGGCTGTGGAGGCGAATGCGGAGGCGAATCCGGATATTCATACTTTTACCGGAAGAGTGGTGAGCGGCGACCAGTTTGTAGCGTCAGATGAAGTGAAGGAGAAGATTTTAAAGAACTTTGGAGGTCTGTGCACGGAGATGGAAGGCGCGGCGATCGCCCATGCGGCTTATCTGAACAAAGTTTCGTGTGTCATTATTCGTGCTATTTCGGATAAGGCGGACGGAAGTGCTTCGGAGGATTATCCGGCCTTCGAGAAGAAGGCAATCGAGCACAGCGTAAGGCTTGTGAAGACTCTGGCGGCAAGAATTTAATCAGAGAGGTTTTGCGGATTTTAGCGACAGCTTCTGACAGCGGCGCAGGGATTCGCCAGAGAATGGCATATTTCGGAAATCCTGACGCGAAATATGGAAAACGGTTTTACTCCCCTCTTTTTCTGATTCGGTTATAATCGAATCAGAGAAGGAGGGTAAGATTATGTTGGAAGTAAATATGGACAGGCGTTTTCTGCTTGTCCTGATAGGTGTCTTTGCGGTTATCGGAGTAATCAGCAAGTTCGTGGTAAGTATTTCGCTCAAGAGTCTTACAAAGGCGGCGGGGAATATGGGTAAGAGCTCCCATTCCCTGATGAGGCTGGTGCGGGCGAAGTATGAGCATACCTGTATGGTCAGCGACAGGGTACAGAATGTGGAGGTATTTGTAGAGAAATACATATATGAATACAGGATTTTGAGGATCCGTCTCCACAGCTGGCGAAGGCTGGAGCGCGCATCCGCGTGGGGATGCCTGATGGCGGGCCTTGTTGGAGCAGGGATCGAGTATGCATTTATGGGGATGACGGATTTTGTGCTGCAGAGCGCCGGAGGAGGCGCGGCGATCGGGATTCTGCTGTTTTTGATGCGGGCGGCTCTGGACGAGGAGTACTGTCTGAATGTTATCCGCACCTATATGGTGGATTATCTGGATAATTTCTGCGCACATAAATTTGAGAAAAACAGGGAACTGAATAACCCGGAAAGGCCGAGACCCAGAGAGGAGGTTCCGGCTCCGGCAGAGACACCGGAGATTCTGCCGCCGGTTATGCCGGAGCCCTATCAGCAGCCACAGCCGTACCGTGCGCCGGAGGCAGGGACAGCTCCTGAGGGGCTCCGTATGGCGGAGCGCAGGGAATATGCCCTGGACAGCCGGGGAGAGCGTGCGATTGATAACCGTGCGGGGAAACGGAACGAGGCCGGAGAGGAAATTGACGGCCGGACAGAGGGACGGACGGATGTGGTACAGGGACCCGACGAACTCAGGGACCATGAACTGGAGGACAGGGTAGAGAGAATTTCCGAGAAACTGATGGAAAATATTGTGGAGACGGCAGTAGCAGATACAAAGTGGGCGGAGGCTGGCAGGAAGGATGCGAAGCCTGCGGAGACGAAGGGAAAGAAAACTGCCCGAGGAAGAAAGAAAGAGCAGCTGATCGCGGAACGTCTGGCAGAGAAAGCAGTGGAGAGAAGCGTAGAGGCGACCGCGGAGCGGGCGGCAGAAAAACTTGCGGCGGATGCAGATGAGAAGCAGGCGGAACAGAATGGAGACAAGCCGATGGGCGCTCTTTCCAAAGAAGTTCTCATCCGGGAAATTCTGGAGGAGTTTTTAGCTTGATAAAACCTCTGTGAACTGGTAAGATATAAATAGAACAATATAACAATTTAAAAGGATTTGAAAATCATAAAACAGCATGAATGGATTATATGACCGGTTAACAGAATACAGCGCCTCCGATTATTACGGATTTCATATGCCGGGGCACAAGAGACGTGGACCGGCGGGGATATCGCTTCCTTATGAGATTGATATTACAGAGATTGAGGGATTTGATGACCTGCATCATGCAGACGGAATTTTGAAAGACGCGCAGCAGCTGGCGGCGAAGGTGTACGGTGCACAAGAGACCAGGTATCTGGTGAATGGAAGCACGGCAGGAATCTTAAGTGCGGTTCTTGGAAGCACGAAGAAGGGGAACCGGATACTTGTCTCAAGACACTGCCACAAGTCAGTCTATCATGCCGTATGCTTGAATGATCTCAGGCCGGTGTATCTGTATCCAGAGTTTAATACCAGTCTTCATATGAATATGGATATATCTGTAAGCGCAGTGAGAACTGCGCTTATGGAGTGTCCGGACATCCGGGCGGTTGTGATCGTATCGCCTTCCTATGACGGAGTGATTTCCGATATAGAGGGAATTGCCGGAGCGGTTCATGAGCGGGGGATTCCGCTGATCGTGGACGAGGCGCATGGAGCGCATTTGGGATTCCATCCGTATTTTGAGGCAAATGCTCTGGCGAAGGGAGCGGATGTTGTGATCCACAGCGTTCATAAGACGCTGCCGTCGCTGACTCAGACGGCGCTTCTGCATGTACAGGGAGAGCTTGCAGACCGGAGAAGGATATTCCGGTATCTGGACATGCTGCAGTCCTCCAGCCCGTCCTATATTCTGATGGCGGGCATCGACAAGTGCGTGCATATGCTTGACGAGCAGGGAGCGGAGCTGTTTGAGCCTTATGTGCAGAGGCTTGCGGAGTTAAGAGAGAGTCTTGGAAGGCTGAAATGTTTGAGGCTGCTTGAGACAGAGCGGTATGACCGGTCGAAGGTGGTTATTTCCGTAAATGGACTGGGGATTACCGGAAGGGAGCTGTATCGGATGCTCCTTGAGCGGTATCATCTGCAGATGGAGATGGCGGCAGGAACCTATGTGGTTGCGATGACATCTGTTAACGACAGCAGAGAGGGATTTGAACGCCTGCGGAATGCGCTGTTCGAAATTGATGCAGAGCTGCAGGATAAGAAGCGGGAGCCGGACGGGGATCTGGCGGGAATTCCGGTCAATGAACAGGTTATGGCCTGTTCGGAAGCCCTTGGGATCAGTGATGAGCCTGCGGGCACAGAGCTGCTTGGCTGGCGGGATGCGGCAGGAAGGATTTCAGCAGAATATGCGTATCTGTATCCGCCGGGAAGTCCGCTGATCGTACCGGGAGAGAGGATATCGCCGGAAACGGCAGGGCTTCTGGAACATTACCGGATGGCAGGATTTTCTATAGAAGGTCTGGAGACAGCCGGAAGGATCAGGGTGCTTAGGAAGGATGCCTGCGGATAGGGAGATTGAAGGCGCGCAGGACATATGGGCACATCCGGGAATGGATAAGAGATACGAGAAACGGATATGGAAACATATCTTAAGAGGATAACAGAGGAGATATACAATGGGAAGCTTTAAAGATGTGATAGGACATAAGAACATTATTGGTTATATCAAAAATGCAGTACAGGAGGATAAGGTATCCCATGCGTATATCTTGAACGGGGCGCGGGGATCCGGCAAGAAAATGCTGGCGGTTCTATTTGCGGAGACGCTGCTCTGTGAGGCGGATGGACCGGAGCCGTGTAACAAATGCCATTCCTGCCGGCAGATAGACAGCGGGAATCATCCGGATTTGATCCATGCGGGGCCGGCGTCGCTGGAGACCATCGGTGTAGATGTGATCCGGACAAAGGTAAATAACGATATTATGATCAAGCCTTATCAGGGGCCGTACAAAATCTACATCATTGATCATGCAGATCTGATGACGGAGGAGGCGCAGAATTCGCTTCTGAAGACAATCGAGGAACCGCCGGAGTATGCGGTTATTTTCCTGCTGACGGAGAACTGCGAGAAGCTGCTTCCCACCATTACCTCCAGATGCGTCATGCTGAAGCTGCGCAATATCAAGGATACTCTGATCAAGAAGTATCTGATGGAGAAGCTGGAGGTGCCGGATTATAAGGCGGATATGTGTACTGCTTTTGCGCAGGGAAATATCGGACGAGCAGTCCTTCTGGCCAAGTCCGAGAAGTTCAATGAGATCCGGGAAGAGGCGGTGAATCTGCTGAAGAATATCCGGGAGATGGAATTTAGCGCGCTTCTTGAGGCAGTCAGGCATATTCATGTATATAAGCTTGAGGTGGAAGATTATTTTGACATTATCATGATCTGGTACCGGGATGTGCTGATGTATAAAGCAACCAGAGATGTGGATAAGATTGTATTTAAGGAACTGATTCCGGAAATCAAAGAGCGGGCGAAGAAGAGCTCTTATGAGGGGATTGAGCTGGTTCTGGATGGTCTTGATAAGGCGAAAGCAAGGCTTCGGGCAAATGTGAACTTCACTCTTGTGATGGAGCTTCTATTTCTTACGATAAAGGAGAATTAATATATGACGAAGGTAATTGGAGTGAGATTCCGCACGGCCGGAAAGGTGTACTTCTTTGCGCCAGGGAAATTTAACGTCCGCGCAGGAGATAAAGTAATCGTGGAAACGGCAAGAGGCGTTGAGATCGGCTCTGTTGTGACCGGCATAAAGGATGTGGAGGATGAGAAGATTCTGCAGCCGCTGAAGCCGGTTATCCGGATTGCCACTCAGGAGGATAGGCGCAAGGAAGCGAAGAACCGGGAGAAGGAGAAGGAGGCATTTGCAATCTGTCTTGAGAAAATCCGCAAGCATAAGTTGGAGATGAAGCTGATAGATGCGGAGTATACCTTTGATAATAATAAGGTGTTGTTTTATTTTACGGCAGATGGAAGAATAGATTTCCGTGAGCTGGTAAAGGATCTGGCCGGGGTATTTCGGACAAGGATCGAGCTGCGTCAGATCGGAGTCCGTGATGAGACGAAGATACGGGGCGGGCTCGGTATCTGCGGCAGGACGCTGTGCTGTCATACCTACCTTACTGAATTCGCGCCGGTTTCCATCCGTATGGCCAAGGAGCAGAACCTATCCCTGAATCCGACCAAGATATCCGGTGTATGCGGCAGGCTTATGTGCTGCCTGACCAATGAAGAAGAGACCTATGAAGAGCTGAACAGCCGTCTGCCGTCGGCAGGCGATTATGTGACAACGCCTGAGAAGCTCCGCGGAGCGGTACATTCGGTAAATGTACTCCGCCAGCAGGTAAAGGTTATTGTTGACCTTGATAACGATGAGAAAGAAATCCGCGAGTACAAGGTCAGCGAGCTTCGGTTCAAGCCGAGAAAAAAGAAGAAGGACGTGAAGCTGTCGAATGAGGAACTAAAACAGCTCAAAGCGCTGGAAGAGAGGAATGCGGCTTCTAAATTAGACAATGAATAATGGATATAGAAACGAAATAGTGTCAGAAGAAACAAAAAAGATGGAATCTCTTATCCGCGAAGGAGAACGGCTGGATGATCTTCAGACAGGGGGATATTATCTGATCCAGGATCCGGAACAGTTCTGCTTTGGAATTGATGCAGTTCTGTTATCTTCCTTTGCGAAGGTGAAAAAAGGAGAGCGGGCGCTGGATCTGGGGACGGGAACCGGAATTATCCCAATCCTGCTGGAGGCGAAGAATGAAGGAATTTCGTATGCGGGTCTGGAAATTCAGGAGGCCAGTGCAGATATGGCAAGGCGGAGCGTCCGGTATAATCATCTGGAAGAGAAGATTGAGATAACAACAGGAGACATGAAAGAGGCGGCAAAGATATATGGAGCGGCCTCTTTTGAAGTTGTAACAGTAAACCCGCCTTATATGATCGGCGCACACGGAGTGAAGAATGTAAATGATGCAAAATATATCGCCAGACATGAAGTATGTTGTACGCTTCGGGATGTGCTGGAACAGAGTGCAAAGCTTTTGAAGGAAAAAGGACGTTTCTACATGGTCCACAGACCTTTTCGGCTGCCGGAGATTTTAAAGACTATGTGCGAGTGCAGGATAGAGCCGAAAAGAATGCGTCTGGTGCACTCTTATATAGGTAAGGAACCGTCTATGGTGCTGATAGAAGGCCTGCGGAATGGACGTCCGCGGATGCAGGTGGAGGCGCCGCTCATTGTATATGGGGAAGACGGGCAGTATACAGAGGAGGTACTGGAAATGTATGGAGAAATGAAAAAATTTCGTTGAACTTCTGTTTGCGGAAATAGTTGATGCTGCTATAAGAAAAGATTTCCTAAAGCTGGATACTTTAAGATGCTCAGTTCATGAGTTTCTCTGCCCGGATCCGGGCAATTTTTCACGAATTATCGCAATAAAAAAATTATTATTGGCTAAACCATTGTATATAATATCGGCAGATTTTGGATTTTCTATAGGTAATCCATGCAGAAAATTGAGTTTTTAGGCCAATTTATGGTCATAATAAAGGGTAACTATTTTTACATTACAGGAAAGTGCGCAAAGGCAGGCCTGTATTTTTATTATGACTGTAAGGAGGAAAATACCATGGGAAGACGTGGAGAAAACATTAGGAAACGGAAAGACGGCCGCTGGGAGGCACGCATAATTGCAGGCTATGATTCCGGCAGGAGGGCAAAATATCATTCTGTCTACGGCAAGAGTTACAGTGAGGTGAAGGCCAAGAAAAACATCTGGCTGGAGGACAGAATACAAACGGGAAACATATCGTGTCAGGATTATTATGCCAGACTTCAAGTGACTTTTGAGGAGGTGTGCAGAGAATGGCTGGAATCCAAGAGAAAGGTTATTAAGGAATCCAGCTATGCCCATTACGTGCATCTGGTCCAAAAGCATCTGCTCCCGGAATTAGGAAAAAGGATGTTAGCATCAATTACTACAGAAGAAATGAATCAGTTTCTACAGACCAAGCTTCAGACAGACGCAGTGATCATGTCCGGAAAACAAGCATTCAGAGACCGGACGCTTGCTGTCAGAACAGCAAAAAACGGTCTGTCTCCTAAAACAGTATCGGATATCCGCTCTGTGATCATACAGATTCTGGATTTCGCTAAAGACCGTAAATATCCCACAGGAATTACCGGAAAATTATTTTTTCCAAAATCAGTACAGCCCGCGATCCGGGTTCTAAACCGACAGGAGCAGCTGCTATTAGAGGAATATATTTTTCAGGAACAGAGTCCCTTTACAGCAGGAATCCTTCTTGCCCTTTACGGAGGGCTCCGCATCGGCGAAATCTGTTCCCTGAAATGGAAAGATATTCACCTGAAACAAGGCGAGGTCCGTGTAGAAAAAACACTGCTGAGAATACAAGAAACCATTCCCGGATCCGAGCATTCTTCAAAAACAAAGCTTTTGCTGGACAAGCCAAAAACTGCCAATTCTATACGCAGCGTCCCGCTTCCGGGCTTTATTACAGAGCATCTGAAAAGCCTCATGCGGCCACCGGAAATATATGTCATTACGGGGACGCCTTCCTGGATGGAGCCGAGAACCTGCCTGGACAAATATAAACGTATCCTGAAAAAAGCCGGAATCGACGATTATAGCTTCCATGCACTGCGGCATACCTTCGCTACCAGATGTATGGAAATGGGATTTGATATCAAATCGCTGAGCGAGATACTCGGGCACGCCAATGTCAATATTACTCTACAGCGATATGTACACCCTTCTATGGAGTTAAAGAAGCAGCAAATGAACCGGCTTGAACAGGTTTCTATTTGGGGTCGGACTCTGGGTCAGGCGGATGGGGAATGATAAAAGTGCAGGAGAATATAAGAAGATTTCTTAAAGTATCCAGTTTTAAGATGCGGCAACATTTGCACATATTTGGAATATACTGGGAAACAGGTATGAGTAAGAGAAAGTGATAGGAATACATAATACAGGTTCAAAGGGAGCTGAAAGCAGAGGTATGAAAAAATGGAGCAATTAGGAACACTTTATGTTCAGATGTTTGGCGGCTTCCAGATGAGCTATAGGAATAAGCCTTTAACAGGGGAAAGACGGAGAGATACTCATTTTACCAGTCTGATGCAGCTGCTTCTGCACAATGTGCAGACAGGCGTAAGCAGGGATTACCTGGAGGATGTGCTGCTGGGGGAACGGGATGTTGAGAACCGTCATCAAACGTTACAGACAATTATTTATAAAGCGAAGCGCAAGCTTAAGAAAATGGGACTTCCGGGAGATAACTATATATTTCTTGAGAAAGGAATTTATTTCTGGACACGGGATATACCGGTAGAAGAGGATGCGGTGGTTTTTGACAGGTTCTGCAGAGAGGCGGCCGGGGAGAGTGATGAAGAGAAGAGGTTTGAGCTTTACCAGAAGGCAATTTATATATATAAAGGAGAATTTCTCTCAACCTATGCTGGAGTTATGTGGGCAGGAGCGGAGGCTAGGCGTTACAGTACCATGTTTGAGGAATGCGTCCGGCAGGAGGCGCTTATATTAAGAAAAAGACAGGATTGGCTCAGGCTGGAGAAGCTGGGCAGATATGTAACTGCGGTGGTGCCGTTCGCCGATTGGGAAAGTCTGATCATGGAAGCGCTTATGGAGAGCGGACGTTATGAGGAGGCCCAGAGGCTGTATGCGGATACCGTTGACACTTATCTTAGGGAGAGGGGAATCAGCCCTTCTGAGAAAATTATGAGAATGATGGATCGTCTGGCAAGGCAGATGAAACATTCTTATGAGATTCTGGATCAGATCCAGAAGAAGCTGGAGGAGAGCGGCGAGGATATGCAGGGAGGATACCAGTGTACGTATCCGGTATTCTGCGGCATTTATCATGTGGTCAGCCGGATGATGGAACGGGGTGGTCAGAGCGTCTACCTGATGCTGTGTACATTGGTAGACGGAAAAGGCCATCCCATGAAGGATGGAAAACGTCTTAACGAACTGTCGGGGCGTCTGCAGAAGGCAATCCGGTGTTCGGTGAGGCATGGAGATATTATCAATCAGTATGGAAAAGGGCAGTTTCTTGTGCTGCTGGTGAATACTACCCGGGAAAATTGCGGAGTAGTGGAAAAACGTATTAACCATAATTTTGCGGCAGGAGGAAAGCGGACGGGTGTGCAGTATCATGTGAACAGTGTGATTTGTAAAACATAGACAATAATTAAAAAAACAAGCATTTTTTTCCAAACGGACAGCGGAGGGGATAGCAGCTGACTGCTAAGATGAAAGTGTAAGCTGCAGGAGAAATGCAGAAAGGGCGTGTTGCAGATGGCAGGAACGGAACGCTATATCGGAACTCCCAATGGGATTATGTTGTGTGTCGATAGAAACGGCGGCGGATTGATAGAGGGTTTTCTGTATCACGGATATCGGAAAGAGGGGATCCCCATAAGGGGATATGAGCAGGTCATAAGGACGGCGGAGGAGCTTTTTAATGCGTTGGGATTTCCATTTATGGGAACAGGCGACAGAGATATACACGGCCGTATACACAGCTGCCAGAAAAAGGAAAGGATGGCAAGAGTTTTGAGAGACGACGAATTGTTAGAAAAGCATGGCAATATGGGAACATTTGTTATTCGTGTCCAGCATAGACAGCATAGCAGCTGGCAGGGAAGGGTCACTTATCTGGAAGAAAATAAGAGTGTGTATTTCCGTTCAGCGCTGGAATTGATAAAGATTATAGACGGTGCGCTTGATGAGGTGGAGCAGGCGGCCGCCGCAGAAATTGACGGGGAAGAGGAGGTGCAGTATGGCGAGTAAAGAGTTACGGAAATTAAAGAGAAGGGAGCTGCTCAAGATGCTTCTTGTACAGTGCCAGGAAACAGAGCGGCTGCAGCAGGAATTGATCGAGATAACGAATACACATGAGACGATGATGGAGAGCTACGAACGGCTGAAGGTGAAGCTGAATGTGAAGGATGAAAGGCTGAACCAGAAGGATGCGAAAATACGGGAGCTGCAGAATACAATAGAAGGGATAAAGGCTTCCAGGGAAATTGAACTGGAGGAAGCGGGTTCTATCGCAGAAGCGGCGCTTAGGCTGAACGGGGTATTCGAGGCGGCCCAGAGAGCGGCTGAACAGTATTTGGTCAATGTGCGGAGCCTGTCGGAGAGAGCGCCTGAGATACCGGAAATCCCGGCGGAGGAGAAGCAGATTCCGATAGAAACAGGATGGAGAGCCGGAATCCGAAGAAGAGGAACGGCTTCACGCGTCCGGCCGGCTGCAGGCGGGGAGGATTCCCTGACATTGGCGGCGGTTTCAGGTAAGGCTCATGGATAGCAGGAAACAGGAGATTCCTGAAATTCCTTCGATAGAGCTTTTAAAGGAAGAGCTGGCAAGAGAAGAATCCCGGTATGGGTTTCGGAAGGCGCTGTTAAGCGCGGCCGGGGTGCTGGTAGTAATTGCCGCGGTAGCGGCGCTTCTGGCGACCAGAATGTTCGTGTTGATACGGATAAACGGAAATAGTATGGAACCGACACTTAAGGAAGACGAAATCGTATTCCTGCGCCAGACGAAGGAGATCGAGACAGGAGATGTGATCGGATTTTATTTTGGAGGAAGAATACTCTTAAAGCGCGTGATCGGAAGCGCCGGAGATGAGATAGATATTGACAGCGGAGGCAATGTATCTGTTAATGGAACGAAGCTTGACGAACCTTATCTGACCGCAAAGAGCCTGGGGAAATGCGAACTGGAATTTCCCTATAAGGTGCCGGAGGGAATGGTTTTCGTATTGGGCGATAACAGGGCAGTCTCGATAGACAGCCGGATCAAGGCTGTCGGCTGTGTACAGGAGGATCAGATTGTTGGCAGGGCAATATGCATAGGGTGGCCGCCGGGCCGCATGGGAATAATGCATTAGGAAGGTGAGAAGATGCAGGAACTTGTGAGAGAATATTTAAATGAGTTAAAGAAAAAGCAGAAGAAACGCAGGAGGATCCGGATTATCGTTGCGGCATTTGCGCTCGTTGTGGCCAGCGGTGTCATCTGGAGCCTGACTCAGGCGGGTATTGCGATGACAGGCAGCGCGAAGTGCGGCATGGAAGAGCATACACATGGAGACGGATGCTATACGGATACGCTGGCATGCGGGCAGGAAGAAAGCGCAGGGCATACACATACCGATGCCTGCTGGCAGACCACGCAGATGCTGGTGTGCGGACAGGAGGAATCGGAGGAGCACGTACATGCAGAAGCCTGTTATCAGGCAGAGCAGACACTGGTATGTGGACAGGAGGAATATGCAGGGCATGCACATACCGAGGCATGTTATAGCAGACAGCTGGCTTGCGGCAGACAGGAGCACATCCACACCGATGCCTGCTTCACCGATAACAGTGCAGATGTAGAGGACGCATCCAAGTGGGCGGCTCAGTATGAGAAAACAGAGTGGAAGGATGCCTGGGGTGAGGATCTTGTGCTCGCGGCGAGACAACAGCTGGATTACAAGGAAAGCGCTGCAAACTATATCGTAACTGAGGATGGAAGCCACAAAGGCTATACCCGATACGGACAGTTTGCAGGAGACAGCTACATTGACTGGGATGCTTCTTTTGTAAACTTTTGTATGTATTATGCAGGACTGACAGAGTCCGGGGTGTTCCCGGATGAGAAGAAGGCCGCTGACTGGTATGACAAATTCGTGGGAGCAGAGGAAGGAAAGAATAAAGTTTACCTGGCGGCCGCAGAAGGCTATGAGCCGAAGGAAGGGGATCTCATCTTCACCAGACGGGAAAATGAAGAGACAGATTTTCAGATGGGAATCGTTTCTTCCTATGATATAGAGAAAAATGAGATAAAGGTTATTGAAGGAAACAGCGGCAATCAGGTAAAGGAAAATACCTACGCCGCCACCGACAGGTACATCTTGGAATATCTGAAAATCAGCGAGCTGGAACAGGAATATAAGAAGCAGGAAAATGAGACGGCCACAGGAGATATAAAAGGGGAAAACACAGAAACAGAAGAAGAGACAGATGCCGGGGAAGAGAGCCCTGCAGGAAACATTGATAAGGTATACACAGACGGTACAATTATTGTCAGAGCAAGCTATAACGAGGATGCAGAGATCCCGGCAGAGGCAGAGCTGATTGCAGAGCAGATCACTGCGGAGGAGCATGAAGAGCATTACGCAGAGCGGGAATCTGAATTCCGGGAAACACTGGAGAACGAGAACGCTACGATGCGGGCGCTGTTGAAAATCGGCTTCTATGTAGACGGAAAAGAGGTAGAGCCGAAGAGTCCTGTAACGATAACCGTACAGTTCTTAGACGAGAACGGGCTGGCAGAAGGAAAGCCGGTGACAATCGTTCACTTTGCAGATCAGGGCGCAGAGGTGCTGGATGGAAGTAAAGCAGATAACAATAGCACGACATTTAGGACGGATAGCTTCTCAGAGTTCGCGATTGCGGATGAAATGGAAGGAGCAGATCCGGGGGAGTCCAGACCGATTGACAAAAGCTTCGAGTATGAGGATGAGGTATTTCATATCAGCTTTCATGTAACCGGGAATGCCGTAATGACGGATGAGATGATGCCAGAGGACATGAAGGATGCGGCGGATGCAGAGACGGCTGTGGGGGAAGAAGGAGAAGAAATAGCAGAGAAGTATCAATTTAAGGTAAAGGTACTGGATGAGGATTCGGAGGAATATCAAGAGTTTAAGGAGTACGCCGAGACGACGAAAGAAGGAGAGCATCAATTATTACTGAATGTTATGAAGTTTTCCTTATTTTATGAGGGGATAGAGCTTGATCTGACGGATTGCGAGGTTATGGCAGAAATTACACCTACTGAGGAGCTGGCAGAATACATACCCACAGCTGAAACAGAAGAACAGGGAGAGGATCAGAAGAATGAGGCAGAGAATGAAGAGGGTGCTGGATTTCAGCTTTTTTCACCGGATCTTATAAAAAGACAGCAGAAAAATATTTTGACAAATGAGGAAAATGAAGAAACGATGGACGCTGGCGGCGAGGACGTCATAGAGGAGGCGGCACAGGAGGTCTTTGTTTCAACCTTTGACAGGGCGGATGACGGGGAAATATGTAAACAGGGTACGGTGTCTGTAAACATAGAGAAGATAGAAACTGGCGGACCGGTGATGAAAGTTCCTGTAAGAAATCAAACTGTGGGAACAGGAGTAGAAGACCCGACAAATCCAAATTTTACAGTTCAATATTACACGGTAATGCCTCGTGCGGTAACGGATGAAAATTCACCGCTGGCAGCAGGCTGTTCTAAATTAACTATTATTGATACTGAAAAATCAGGGGAAAACGAAGGCGGAAATTTGCCAGTAAATGGTGTGGAGCCTGACTTGAAAAATGTTTTTCTGGGCAGTGACGGAGAGGTTGTAATGCAGGATACGCTGACAGAAATCTATGCCAGCAGGCAGCTTACGTATTTTAAAGCGCCGACTATAAATTATTTCGACGTATTGATCAATAGGAAAACGAACTATAGCTTGGAGAAGGTGCTGGTATCACGAGATAATGGCGTAACGTGGGAGGAATATATATATAATTCGAATCTGCATTTTACAAACAGACAGGATATTGCTGACGCAGAACAAAATAGTGCAGAGGGAGGATATGTATGGATAAGCCGGGATGCTATTATCCGCCTGTTATACAAGATGGAAACTGAGACAAAGGAATTTGGTGCATCGTTTTATGACTATGACATAAGTTCTGTAAAGAGTAATGGCGCATATGTAACGCAGGAAGGCGGTATTAACACCGGAAGCAATTATTCCGAGGGCGGCGGCGCAAGATATGCGTTTGGAAATGCTAATACGGGAACAAATGCCGCATTAGAAAAGGCAGATGGAATCGGATATATCAATGTACGTAATAGGAGCGTAATGGAGCGCAAGGATAACGGTGATGCAGGGGCAGGAAGCGGAGCAGTGGATTATGGCTATGCAGGCTGTGCGTTCAAGCTGGTAGATGGAATGAGTGTTGATGAGAGCGGGAAGCCTGTTATCGATTTCTCGCCCGGGATTGTTGGGCCGGAGAATCTGTTCGGAAATGCGTCTGATAAAGACATGGAAGGAAAAACAGAGTATTCCGGAAGCCTTGTTTTTGACCGGAAAGGAGATGTCCATACTTTAACAACAGCAAATGTAACAGGAGCAAAGGGAGCGGCGAACCTGAATAAGTTTAACAATCCCGGTGATTCGCTCACAACATATTCTGCTATTTGGACGAATAATTTTTGGCCTATGGATAATGCGGCCGGCAAGCGGTATGACCCGGAATTTGGAAAACGCGGGGATACGATACAACGAACAACGCATGAATCCAGAAAAAATGGCTGGGCAAATAAGCTTACGACTATTTTTCCGGGAAGTGATGATTTTGTAAATCATAACAGCTACTTTGGGATGACCTATCAGGTTGATTTTGAATTAACTGGAGATTACGTGGGACCGTTGGAATATTATTTTTTTGGTGATGATGATATGTGGGTCTTCCTAAGCGGGGGCCAGCTTCAGTCGCCCCGGCTGATCTGTGACATTGGCGGTCTTCATTCAGCGGTGGGAGAGTATGTCAATCTATGGGATTACCTTCCTAAGGATGCCAAGGGTACTTATACACTAAGCTTCTTTTATACGGAGCGGGGCGCTTCTGGCTCCACTTGCTGGATGCAGTTTACACTGCCGTCAGTATCGACAAAGGAGCCGGAAAAAACATTAAAGGATTATGGAAATCTGATCGTTAGGAAAGAGGTTGAAGAAACAAAAGACGGAGAGATAGTGACCGATTATCCTGGACAGGATGAATTTAGCTTTACAATCTATTTGAAAGCAGAGGATGAGGAGTCCGCGCTTGCGGATGACTATTCTTATATTATTTACAATAAAAATAATGAAGAGATAGGAAACAATATTGTTGACAGGACAGCAATCCATGATGGAAGTACATTTACTTTGAGGCATGGGGATTGGATTGAAGTAAAGCACATACCCAAAGGTGCATATTACGAAATCGTTGAAAATACAGGAACGATAAAAGCCGGTAACGTGGAATATGCTTGTGATACCACGATAACAGTTGAAAAGGATCCTCAAAACAGGGTGGATGTGCCAAATAAAAGGGTATCAGGACATATTGCCGGTGAGACAACAATTGCAATTCAATATGTGAACAAGGTAAATATCTATACACTTCCATCTACCGGCGGCTCTGGAATTTATGTGTATATGTTCAGCGGTGTACTGATACTATCAGCCGCATCACTGATGACATATAGAAAAAAGCGTAGGGGGGTGCTGAGAAGTTAAGAAGTGAAACCGCTTTTTGGCGGTCCCTGTAGCGCAGAGGCAGAGGCGCATAGTTTGTGCGAAAGACGGCAGTGCACTGAAAGTATGCAGCTCTGTAGGAAAGCAGAAAAGAAATGAGAAAAGGAGAAGAAAATGAAAAAGTTAAGAAAAGTATTTGCAGTGATCGTATCACTGGCAATGGTTCTGGGATTGTCTATGACGGCATTCGCGGCTCCGGCATTGTCTCAGGTGCCGAAAGGAGAAGTTAAAGTTTACAATGTAAATGAAAAAAGTGAAGTAATTGCTTACCAGATTGTTAGGTATGATACAGCTGGAAGCTATGTGAAAGCTGATGGAACAAAGCCGGCAGATCTGAAGGCGCCGACTGCAGATGAAATCAAAGCGATAGCAAAGGCTATTGCCGCAACAGCAGATAACAAAGGTGTAACACCTGATAAGGCTGATGCGTTATATTTCCAGAAGAAAGTATTAACTCCCAATGGTACTTCGTATACAGGTGATGTAGATGCAGGTATGTGGGTTGTGCTGGTTAAAAGCGGCGGATCAAAGATTTATAATCCGATGATCGTCAGTGCAAATGTAACGGCTGATGGAACAGTTCAAGGCGGAGAAGTTGACGCAGATGGAAGTTTTAAAGAGGGCGCCAGCAGTACAATTGAACTGTATGCAAAATCCGATGAGGCGAATGTAACAAAGAGTGTCGCAGATGATGATAAAGCATATGAAATCGGTGATGATATCCACTTTACGGTTACAGCAGATGTGCCGGAATACAGCTCAAGCTATAGAGAGGTTGTCTATCAGCTTTCTGATACGCTGCAGGGCGGCCTTATATTTAATGAGGAGTCGGTAGAAGTAAAAGTAAATGGCAAGACCTACACAAAAAATCAGCCAGAGTTTACAAATGCCGGCACTACTATGACAATCCAGATTGATTCAGCTACCGTGCTGGATCCGCAGAATCAGGGAGAAGGTAAGGTTGTTGTTACTTATACAGCGAAATTAACAGAGGATGCAAAAGAAGCTTTAGCGGCCAATGTTAACCCGACAACAAATAAGGTTGAATTAGAATATACGAACAACCCGTCAAACAAGGATGATAAAACGAAAAAGGACGATGAAACCTTCCACTATACCTTTGGTATTGATGCAAGTGTATTTGGCCAGAATAGCGAGATACACAAGAATTTCATAAAGACGGAAGAGGGAACCATTGAGGAAGTAGATGGAGTAGAGACGAAAAAACCAGGTGCACCGCTTGCAGGAGCCCAGTTTGAGATACTTAGGAAGAATGAAAATAATGAATATGTAAGGGTTTCCGGAATACGCGGAGTGGATGCTGATGGAAATACGACTACGGATGGAACAACTTTCTCTGATAAAGACGGACTTACCAAATTTGTGGGACTGGATGCAAATGTAGAGTATTTCCTGCGTGAGATTGCGGCTCCGGTAGGATACAGTAAAGTAGATACAATTGTTCCTGTAAAGGTTACAGCACAATTTGAAGAGAATGGCAAGTTAAAAGATGGATGGAGTATAACAGTAGGTGATAAGGCATTAGACACAGATGAAACAAATGTGTATACATGGAATAATGATGGAACGGCTACTGTGGTACCGCCAACTGAAAATCCGTATTATTTCGAGAATACAACTCTTGCATCCCTTCCATCAACTGGTGGTATCGGTACTACAATCTTCACAATTGGCGGATGCATCATTATGGTTGCAGCGGCAGGTTTATTCTTCGCAAGCCGCAGAAAATCTTCAAAATAATGATCCAGTACGATGAGCAGTTCGGCATCAGCTGAACGAGGCGGCATCAGGATGAAATGAATAATTACTTAGGAAGCTCCGGGGCAGTTACTGTCCCGGAGCAGTAAAGGCAGAACACATAAATACAGCTGTAAGGAGAGTCCGGATGAAAAAATATGCAAGTAAAATTTTCATAGTGATTTTATTTTTAGCCGGGTTGTCCTTGCTACTGTATCCGTTTATCGCAGACAGATGGAATAGCTACAGACAGCAGAGATTAATGAGCAATTACGATCAGGTGGTGGCTGAGAAGGAGGCCGCGGGACTGATCGACTACAATCAGGAGTGGGAGCTGGCGGAAGCTTATAATAGAGGGCTGCTTCCCAGCATCCTGCCGGATGCATTTGCGGAGGCAGAGGTTTCAAAGGCAAACGGCGAGGATGAGGCATATCAGTTGTGCTTGAACATTACCGGAAACGGCATGATGGGAACGGTAGAGATTCCGAAGATCAAAGTGAAGCTCCCGATTTTCCACGGTACGGAGGAAGAGACGCTGGAGAGAGCGGCGGGACATCTGGAGGGAAGCTCCCTTCCGGTCGGCGGGGAAGATACCCACGCGGTTATCACTGCCCACAGAGGATTGCCGAGCGCCAAGCTATTTACGGACTTGGACCAGATGAAGAAGGGGGATCATTTCCTGATCCATGTGCTGAATGATACGCTCTGCTATCAGGTGGATCAGATCACGGTGATCGAGCCGGAGGATACGGCCGCGTTGTCGGTGGTGGAAGGGATGGATCTGGTAACGCTTCTCACCTGTACGCCATACGGTGTCAACAGCCACCGTATGCTGGTGCGGGGGCACAGAGTGCCGTATACGCCGGAGGTTCTTGACGAGAATGTACCACTGAGCAACATGAGCCTGCGGACCAATTACATACTTTGGATTGTAATAGGTTTATTGATCACAGGATTGTTCAGTATCTTCTTATATAAAAGGGAGAAGAAATTGAGAACTGCGAAGGCTGCAGGCCAGACAGCGGAAGCGGCGCCGGAGAATGCGGCTGAACCGGGAACAGAGCCCGGAGAAAAGCAGGAGGGATAGATATGAAGAGAAAAATATCCACATTTCTATTTGGACTGCTGTTTCTCGTCGGATTCGGGATTCTGGCATATCCAACCATTTCCAATCAGTGGAATACCTACCGTCAGTCGAGGCTGATTTCTAACTACGACAGCGTGGTGAGTGAAATGACGGAAGAGGATTTTACAAGAGAATGGGAATTGGCCAGAAGCTATAATCAGACATTTGAAGGCAACAGCATCCGTACGGATATCTTTGGGACGGAGCATTCAGAGGATATTAAGGATACCGAATACTGGGAGGTGCTGAATGCTGCCGGGGATGGGATTATGGGATACATTACCATCCCGAAGATCAATATCAAGCTGTCCATTTACCATGGAACAGACGAGGAGGTACTCCAGACCGGAGTGGGACATTTGAATGGAACGAAGCTTCCCATCGGCGGCGAGGGCAATCACAGCGTATTGTCTGCCCATAGAGGCCTGCCGAGCGCGAAGCTGTTTACCGATATTGACCAGTTAAAGAATAAAGACAGATTCTATCTGCACATTTTGAATGAGGATATGGCTTACGAGGTGGATCAGGTGCTTCCCATGGTGGCGAAGGACGATTACGATATGCTGGAGGAAGCGCTGAAGACAGAGGAAGGGCAGGATTATGTGACGCTGTTTACCTGTACGCCTTACGGCGTCAACAGCCACCGCTTATTGGTGCGCGGACACAGAGTTCCTTATGACGGGGAGTTGGAGTCTACGCCTGTGGATTCGATGGTGCAGGCAATCCAGAATTATTATATGCTGTACCTGCTGCTTGGACTTGGCGTGACGGCGCTTGCGATATTTGTAATGCGCCGCAGGATGAAGAAGAAAAGCCTTCAGCAGGCGGGGAGGAAGAATGCGGAGACGGCGCAGGAAACAGAGCCGGAGCCTGTATCGGATATAGAAATGGAGACAAAGACGGAAAGAGAGAACCATAAGGAGGGAAAGAGTTGAAGATAAGCAGAAAAGCAAAAACCGGATGTGCGGCAGTTCTGACGGCGCTGGTGACGCTGATTGGACTGTCCATGCAGCAGACCTATGCGGCTGAGGGGATTGATTTAAATGAACCGTGCAGTATTATGGTATCCGCGGCAGACGGGCCGGGCAGCGAGGATATGAAATCAGATTTTCAGGATATGATGATTCCGGTTGAACTTTACCGGGTGGCATCTGTGGATGTGACCGGGCAGAATTATGAAGCGAATGAGGCATTTCAGTCTATAAAGGATGATTTGAAGGCGATCAGCAGCGATACAACAGCAGATGACTGGAAGAACATGGCTAAAAAGGCAGCAGAGCCGGAGAATCTTGCGGCGGCAAAGGAGCTGGATACTGCAGACCAGCCTCTTTACTGGGGAACGAAGATGGCAGGAGGGACAGCTTCATTTAGCGGGCTGACCCCGGGAATGTATCTGTTGGTACCGGCAGAGGCATACAATAGCGATTATTCGGTGCTGTATCGGTTTACCCCGTATTTGACAGCCCTCCCAAGCAGTGATTACACATTGAGCGGGGGAGAGAGCAATAATGATGAATGGCACTACAATACAACCATAGGCCTGAAACCGGAGGCAGTACCGCAGACGGGGTCGCTTAGGATTGTGAAGACGCTGGAAAGCTACAATGAGACTCTGGAGAAGGCATCCTTCTCCTTCCGGATACAGGGATTTGACGGGAATGAAGAGGTGTATAACAATGTTGCTTCTATCACCTGTCCCGGCGAGGATGGATCTTACAAACAGGAAATCGTAATTTCTGGTTTCCCGACAGGACTTAGGATGATAGTCACAGAGGAGTATACCGGAGCCAGCTATGAGCTGGTAAGCGGAGGCATGGTACACGATATTATTGTTTCGGATGCGGCAACAGGCAGTGATCCCGGGCGGTGGCCGATGGCAGAGGCACAATTTGTCAACCGCTATAACGGAGGAAACAGAGGGGGCTATGGTGTAACCAATCATTTTGACTATGCGGGAGAGACTGCTGACGGCGGCAATGTATGGGAGTGGGCAGATCCTAATGCAGCGGATAGTCCGGAAGGAAATTAGGAAGGAGCTGCGATAGATATGAAAAACAGGAAACGATATAGAAAAACAATTGCATTGACAGCCGCGGCTCTCAGCATGATGGCGGCAGTAACAGCAGGGAATGCTATGGCATATTTTACAACCTATGTGGAAGCCGGCGGAGGGCAGACCATATCGCTCGGCGCGGATACTTCTATTGAAGAAAATGTTGAAAGCATGGTAAAACATGTTACTATTTTTAACACCTCGGAGAATAATGACTGCGTTGTCCGTGTTAAGGTCTTGAGCGGGAGCAAAGTTCAGTGTTCGCCGGAAGGGCCGGACTGGATAGACGGCGGAGACGGGTTCTGGTATTACAACAAGGTGCTTACGCCGAAGGGTACAGACGGCGGCAGAACCTCGGTTTTGAATATTGCGATTAACGCAGATGAATTGAGCAAGGAAGACGGAAGCTTTAACGTAGTGGTTGTTCAAGAATGTGCGCCGCCGGTCTACGATGCGGACGGCAATCTGGCAATCTTCACAGCAGACGGAAAAGCAAACCCGGAATGCTGGGAAAAGGTATATACAAACTGGCAGGAATATAAGGATATCACAGGAAAGGAGGCTGGCAATTAATGAAAAAGAGAAGAAAAGCCTCCCATAACAGGAAAGTAACGTATCTGCTGTTTGCACTGGCGGCGGTACTGCTCCTTGGAAGCGCTGTGGGAAGCACAAGAGCGGCGCTCACATATTATAGCGAGAACTATATTGCGGAGTTTGCGCTGGGGCAGATTGGCGTGAGCCTTTTGGAGAAGAGCGGGGCGGATGCGGAGCCGCTTGAAATCAGCCGCCGTGTCTATGTGGACAATGACTGGAGCGAGAGTCAGGGCGAGCTGCTTCAAAAGATGGTGCCGGAAGGTGAGAAACTGATTCTGAATAAGAGGTATAAGGAAGAGCTGAGCGTTGAGAACAGCGGTGTGATCGATGAATATGTCCGGGTAAGAATTTACCGGTACTGGACGAAGAAAGAGGGAGATAAAGACAAGAAGGTTACCACACTTTCTCCGGATTTGATCAAGCTTAATTATACCAACACGGACAGATGGGTCATGCTGGCTCCGGATGTAAAGGATAAGGAATGTACGGAATTGTATTATAAGGGGATTCTTCCGGCAGGCCAGGGCGAAGGAAGCAGGGCAATGTTTGCCGACGCAATTACCATTGACGGCCAGGTTGCGGCAGATGCAGTGATCACGGAGAAAAAAGACGGAAATACGACGGTTATTACGACTACTTACAAATATGACGGCGTAGAATTTCATTTGAAGGTAGAAGTGGATGCAGTTCAGACGCACAATGCAAGAGATGCGATCAAGAGCGCCTGGGGTGTAGACGCAGATGCTCTTGGGATTCTGTAAGGAGGAGTGAGATGATGAAGAAAAAAATATTGACAGCGTGCCTGGTCATGCTTTTGGTTCTCGCATCCTCTGTGACGGCGCTGGCAGAGACCAGAGAGGGAGAAAAGGGCTGGGAAGTCACCTTTGACGGCAGAAAGATGCATAGTAATTTCTCAGCATCGAAAATAGATTCCCAAATTACAAATAAGAAAATGGAGTCTGGTGATACGATCAAATTTACGGTTACACTCAGAAATACGTTCAACGGCCAGGCAGACTGGTATATGAAGAACCAGGTGCTTGAGGCATTAGAGGATGCCGGAGATCTCATAGGAGGAGCATACGATTATCTGCTGACTTATACAGACAAAGACAATCAAAGCACGATCTTATATTCCAGCGATTATTTTGGAGGAGACGGACGATATAACGGCGTAGGACTTCATGGAGCAACAACAAGCCTTGATGATTATTTTTATCTGGACCGGATGGGAGACGGGGACAAAGGCGTTATTAATCTGACCGTAAAGCTGGAAGGTGAGAGTAACGGAAACAATTATCAGAATACCCTTGCAAGGCTCCAGATGGATTTTGCAACAGAGCTGACAGACGGAGGGACTGCGAGACGGCCGGTAAGAACCGGAGATCAGTCAAGAATCCTGCTCTTTGTAATATTGACACTGGTGTCGGGACTGCTGATTTTGATGACTGCGGTTATGAGACTGCGCGGTGAACGGGAGAACGCGGCGGCTGTTGGAGAGACGAGAAAAAGGACAGTGAGAAGGAGGCAGAGATAATATGAAGTATTTCAATAAGATACGGATAAGTCTTCTGATTCTGTCGATGATGCTGGTGACATTTGGCCAGACCACAGCTGCGGCGGATCAGGAATATACCTATACCATCAAGCTGTATGCCGGAAATATTGGCTCCCTGACAGGAGACGGCATTACCATACCGGAAGGAGCCGCGATGTCAAGCGGCGGCAATCAGACGGTGATTACCGGCCTAAAGTATGGACAGAAGGTGTGGATTTCTCCTCAGAGCGCCGCGAAGGAGAATGACGGCAGATACTATGTGAAAGGCTTGAGGTTGTCAGGCAGGGATAATTCAGAGGCATCAAATGTTCCGGGAAATATTGATGTAGAGGGTGATGCATCCTATGTAATTGCCTATGGAATCAGCGGAGATATGGTGTCTTATACGGTAAATTATGTGGACACGGCCGGGAATATCCTTCTGGCAGCAGATACCTACTATGGCAATCCGGGAGAGCGCCAGTATGTATCTGCCCGTTATGTGGACGGTTATCTTCCACAGGCATACAATCTGGTAAAAACACTGCAGTCCAATACGGCAGAGAATGTATTTAACTTTGTATATACGCCGGTAGAGACGCCGGTTGATGAGACCGGAACTGCCACGGCAACACCTGCCGGAGGAACGGCAGATGCAGGAACGGCGGATGCAGGGGCGCCTGCGGAAGGAGCGGCTGCTGCAGCACCGGAGGGCGGTGAAGTAGTACCGGTTGAGGATGAAGAGGTGCCGCAGGATCTGGTGGATCTGGATGATGAAGATACACCGCTGGCAAACCAGAAACTGGATGATACAGAGCGCCCCGGAACCCGGATGGGCTATATGCCTATCTATACAGGAATCGGAGCGGCCGCGGCCGCAGCGCTGCTGTTGACGGCAATTTATCTGAAGAGGCGCCGTAAGTCTGCGGTCCAGCCGGAAGACCTGCCTGAGATTCTGGAAAATATCGATATCAAAGATATTGAAGACGATAAGTAGAAGCTATGGGAAGGAAAAAGGGAAAAAGAGGAAACGAGAATAGCGGCAGAAGAGCAGGTAATGTGATAAGTATCCTTGGTACGGCGCTGATCGTCATTGTGATCCTGCTGTGCTCTATGCTGGTATTGCCGGGAATGTTTGGATTCCAGATGTATCATGTGATCAGCGGAAGCATGGAACCGGCATTGAAGACCGGCAGCCTGATCTATATATATGAAGATGATCCGGGGGAGGTAGAAAACAAAGACATTATTGCCTTCTATAGTTCTCTGAAGGATGGAGGCATTATTACCCACCGGGTTGTGGAGAATCACGTATCATCCGGTACTTTTCAGACGAAAGGGGATGCCAACGCCAGGGAAGACCCGGCGTTGATCCCCTATGATAATTATATCGGCAGCGTAAAGCTGGCGCTTCCCTATATGGGGAAAATATTTACCATTCTGACATCCCCATATGGGAAGGTGGCGGCGGCCTGTGTGGTCGGCCTGGGCGTGATTCTGAACCTGATCGGCGCCTGCCGGGAGGAAGAATATGAAGAAGACGAATGACATGTTCGGATTTTAGAATGAGACACAAGGTAAGAAGGAGTTGGAGAAAATGAAATATCCAAAAGTGCTGCAGATATTGGCTGTTACAGCAGCGGTTACAGTAGCGGCGCCGGGCGTGGTAATGCCTGCACTGGCATCGGAAACAACGATGACGCCGCAGGAATATGAAACGCAGAGCGGCTATGTACTGCCGGCAGGATATCACTATATTTTGAATGGAGAGTATGTTGTGCTGGATGAAGCCGGCGTACCCCTGATTGAGGCAGATCCGGTTCCGGATCTGCCGGCCCCCCAGCCGGAACCAGCTGTTCCGGAGCCGCCGGCAGAACCGGAGCCGTCTGTAACACCCACTGACCCGGAAGTACCGGAGAATCCGGGAGAATCGGAAAGCCCGGCAGAACCGGAGAATCCAGAGGCACCGGAGAATCCGGATACCCCAAAGGATCCGGAAGAGTCAGAGAATCCGGACATCCCTGCCGGCCCGGCAGATAAGGACGACACGGCTCAGGGCGGAGAGTCAGGGGATGATCAGAATAGTCAGGAGACGGGAGAGCAGGAAGCTCCGGCCCGCCCGGAGACACCGGCGGCGCCGGATGCGCCTGTTCAGAGTGAAGTGCAGGAATCTGTGAAGAAGGCTTTGGCGGGTGAAGTACAGGATGAGGAACCGTTTTATCTGACATCCGCACAGTTTAAGGCTGTCCACGATAGGATCCAGTATAACGTCGATGTACCGATAGAGGGACTTCCTTCGTTTATCACCCAGGAAATGGTAGTAGGTGCATTGAAGGCACAGGATGAAACCGGATATCCGGCATCCGTGACCATCGCCCAGATCATTCAGGAGTCAGGCTACGGGAAATACGGTCCCGGCGGCGAGGACGGTAAGGGCTTGTCCTATCTGGCATTTGAATACTGCAATTTGTTTGGGATCAAGGGAGCCGGTACGGCAGGCAGTGTATCCATGAAGACAAATGAAATGGATGAGACCGGCAGGACCTATTCTACATACGCAGGCTTCCGTGCATACCATACCTACACGGAGTGTATTGAAGACAGGAATAAGCTTCTGGATGAGGTGTATTCGGATCTGACAGAAAATGTCACAGATGCGAATACATTTGCCATAAAGATAGGAAAAAGATGGGCAACGGATATCAACTATGGGAAACATCTGATCCATACCATGCGCCTTTATGACCTGTACCGTCTGGATGAGATGACACTGAATGAGTTTACTGATATGATCGGCGAATTTGCAAATCCTTGTCCGGGTTCTGTGATTACAAGCCTGTTTGGAAAGAGAACAGCGCCGCTTGCAGGAGCATCTACTTACCACAGAGGGCTGGACTTAGGGACCGGTGCTTATAATATCCCGACTTATGCCGCAAAAGCAGGAACGGTTATTTTTGCCGGAGAAGCAGGAGCCTGCGGTAATCTGATCACCATTGACCACGGTGACGGCCTGATCACGAAATATATGCACCATGCAGAGATTTACGTCAAAGAAGGCGATACGGTTGAGAAGGGACAGCAGATCGGACTGTCGGGAACGACCGGAAATTCTACTGGAAACCATCTGCATTTTCAGGTGGAGGAAGACGGAAGGGCGGTTGACCCGCTGAAATACTTACAGCCGGATACGGTAGATCAGGAAATGGTAAAGCTGCGGGGACGGTTATACACCCGGTGCCGGAGGAGCCTAAAATAACCAGGCAGAGTCTGCCGGCCCGGTCTGGAGGAACAGGAGATAAAAACGATCCGTTCGTATGGCTGCTGATCTTGTGTTTATCGTTTGGCGTAATTACAGCGGATCTATATGAAAGCGGAAAAAACGGTTATAAAAAATTAGTATCTATGCGGGAGTAGGACAGGAAAGAAGCTGGTGCGGCAGTGCGACGGCTTCTTTTATGTTATATTTCGTATATGATATGAATTTTTGAACTAACATAAAGTGTTGATTTCTACCTTTGTATCTGTTAATATACAGATACAGGATATTGGGTAAGGGAAGGCCTTTTGAAAGCATCATAAGAACGGAGAAGAACGTATGCTAAGCAAAGAAGATTTAAAATTATTAGAAAACATGATGCGCACAGTCACTGCCGACAACAATAAGGTGTTGAGGGCAGAGATGTCCGAGATGAAGAGAGATTTAGAGCGGACGATCGAAGAGAAGCTGGAAGAGAAGCTAGAAGAGAAGCTGGATAAGAAGTTAGAAGAGA
>CAJTZE010000002.1:70796-126353 GCA_910584265.1 uncultured Dorea sp.
GAAGAGAAGCTGGATAAGAAGTTAGAAGAGAAGCTGGAAGAGAAGCTGGATAAGAAGTTAGAAGAGAAGCTGGAAGAGAAGCTGGATAAGAAGTTAGAAGAGAAGCTGGAAGAGAAGCTAGAAGAGAAGCTGGATAAGAAGTTAGAAGAGAAACTGGAAAAAAGCGAGGGATTCCTTCTTGATGAGATGGAGCGGTACTATAAGCTGACGAAAAAGGACATACAGATACTCAGCGAAAAGGTTGGCAGAATAGAACGGTATTATTATGTTAAAAGAGCGGAGGACAGTGAACGGGACCTGATGCTTCAGCTGCACCAGAAGGAGATAGACAGTATTAAGGAAAGGCTTGCTATGTAGGCTAGGGAAGACCATAGGAGAATAAGACGATGCCGGGAACATTATTTTTGTGTGCTACACCGATTGGTAATCTGGAGGATATGACATTCCGGGCGGTGAGAATTTTAAAAGAGGCGGATTTGATCGCGGCTGAGGATACCCGCAACAGTATTAAGCTTTTGAATCATTTTGAGATTAAGACGCCGATGACCAGCTACCACGAATATAATAAGATAGAGAAGGGAAAGAAACTGATCTCGCTCCTTTCGGAGGGAAAGAACGTGGCTCTGATCACAGATGCGGGTACGCCGGGGATCTCTGATCCGGGCGAGGAACTGGTGCGGATGTGCTATGGATCGGGAATTCCGGTCACGGCTCTTCCGGGGGCGTCTGCGTGCATCACGGCGCTGACGCTTTCGGGGCTTTCGACAAGAAGGTTTGCATTTGAGGCATTTCTTCCGGCTGACAAGAAGGAGCGGAAGGAGATTCTGGCCGGATTTGCGGCGGAGACGAGGACGATTGTCCTTTATGAGGCTCCGCATCGGTTGGTGAAGACTCTGGAGGAGCTTTTGGATGCAGTCGGCAGCCGGCGGCTTACGGTGTGCAGGGAACTGACGAAGAAGCACGAGACCCTCTGGCAGACAACCGTTTCCGAGGCGGCAGAATATTACAGGGAGCATGCGCCGAAGGGGGAGTGCGCGCTGGTAATGGAAGGCAGGAGCAGGCAGGAACTCAGGGAGGAAGAGCGTGCCGGCTGGATGGAGTTGTCTTTGGAAGAGCATATGGAGTACTACCTTTCCCGGGGACTGGATAAGAAGACGGCGATGAAACAGACGGCGAAGGACAGAGGTGTCAGCAAGAGGGATATTTATCAGAAGCTGTTAGGGCATAATTAATGAATGAGAACGGCGGATTTTATGGGTTTGGACAGGGATGTCCGGCGGCTTGGTCAAGTTGACGAATTATAAAGAAAAAAATTGTTCAAGTTGAGTATGGCGCAGCGGACGCATTTCCGTTATACTAAGCGTAGAGCATTTTTGAGAAAACAATGTGAATCAGGAGGAGCAAAACAATGGCAAGTTTATCTTTAAAACACATTAACAAGACTTATCCAAATGGATTTGAGGCTGTTAAAGATTTCAATCTTGAAATCGCAGATAAGGAGTTTATTATTTTTGTAGGACCTTCAGGATGTGGTAAGTCTACCACACTTCGTATGGTTGCTGGTTTGGAGGATATTTCTTCCGGCGAATTATATATTGGCGACAAGCTGGTGAATGATGTAGAACCCAAGGACAGAGATATTGCAATGGTATTCCAGAATTACGCCCTGTATCCGCATATGACAGTATATGATAACATGGCATTCGGTCTTAAGTTGAGAAAAGTACCGAAGGACGAGATTGACAAGATGGTCCGCGAAGCAGCCAGAATCCTTGATCTGGAAGCTCTGCTTGACCGTAAGCCGAAGGCTCTTTCCGGTGGTCAGAGACAGCGTGTTGCCATGGGACGCGCTATCGTGCGTAATCCTAAGGTATTCCTTATGGATGAGCCTCTTTCCAATCTGGATGCTAAACTCCGCGGTCAGATGCGTGTTGAGATTTCCAGACTTCATCAGAGACTGGGAACAACCATCATTTACGTAACACATGACCAGACAGAGGCTATGACGCTTGGTACCAGAATCGTAGTCATGAGTGCTGGTATTGTACAGCAGGTAGATACTCCTCAGGTTCTGTATGACAGTCCGTGCAATCTGTTCGTAGCAGGATTTATCGGATCTCCACAGATGAACTTCGCAGATGCTAAGTGTGAGGTTCGCGGAAAAGACGTATACCTTCTGGTAGGCGATTCGCAGATCAAGCTTCCGGAAGCTAAGGCTAAGAAGCTGATTGACGGCGGATATAATGGAAAGACCGTTGTTCTTGGTATCCGTCCAGAGGATGTGCATGATGAGCCGGATTATCTGAAGAGCCATCCAGATACTATGATCGAAGCTAAGATTCGTGTATACGAGATGCTGGGTGCGGAGGTATTCCTGTACTTTGATTATGCTGGAGCAAGCATGACAGCAAGAGTTGAGCCTACTACAACTGCAAGAACAGGTGACAGCGTTAAGTTCGCGTTCAACCCGGATAAGATTCATGTATTCGACAAAGAGACAGAGGTTACAATTACAAATTAGTCTTTAACAATCGAAAGACGGTGAATCATTCACCGTCTTTCTTTTCATCTTAAAGGGAAAGGTCTCCGGCTTTTTTGTAAGATGAATATACTTCATGCAGGCAATCTGCCACTGCACAGATACAGCAGGACAAAATCCTATATAATTTTCTTGACTGCCTTCGACGGCTTGGGGGTCAAGGAGGAAAACATGATGAAAAAACACAAGATGCTGATGGTTATGATTGCAGGATATGCGGTATGGAGGTATATCCGTTATCAGAAGGTTGAACTAGAGATTGCGAGATTTGACTATATGATGCGGGTAATGAAGGATGGACAGGAAGATATAGAATAGAAGGAGGAGATTTTTTGCTGCCAAACCAAGTAATTCAGAAAATCATACAGGATATTAAGAGGATTTCAGGACTTGAGGCTTCTGTGTGGAACGCGAAGGGCGAATGTCTTGCAATGACCAGCACAGTTACGAAGATGCTGGGAGGAAGGGTCAAAAGCTTTCTAATGAACAACGAAAGACAGGAGCTGATGGAGGAGCTGGAGCGGGAATTTGGTCTGTATTCTATTTATATAGACGATGAACCGGGATATGTTCTGGCTCTTCAGGGAAAGGGTGCAGATATTTCCGTTGTTGGAAAGCTGGGAGTAAGCCAGATGTCGAATCTGGTTCAGGCTTACAGGGAACGATTGGACAGAAATCATTTTATACAGAACCTGATACTTGATAATATGCTCCTTGTGGATATTTACAGTCAGGCGAAGAAGATGCGGATTGCGAATGAACAGCGCAGGGTGGTCTACATTGTGGAGCCGAAAAACGAAGGCGATAATCTGATTCTGGAGACTCTGCAGGGATTGTTCGCGGCAGGAAACCGGGATTTTGTAACAGCAGTAGATGAAGGCCATGTGATTTTGGTAAAGGCACTTGAAAATGGAGAGGACTATCCGGAAATTCTTCAGATGGCGAAGGAAATCGTAGATACATTAAGTATGGAGGCGATGGTCGGCATCCGTATTTCCTATGGAACGATTATCGATGAGCTGAAAGGCGTATCGCGTTCCTACAAGGAAGCAAGCATGGCGCTGGAGGTAGGACGGGTGTTCTATGGAGAGAGGAGCGTACTGGCATATAATGAGCTTGGAATCGGCAGGCTGATCCATCAGCTTCCCCAGTCATTATGTGAAATGTTCCTGTCGGAGGTTCTGGAGGGAAATGCAACAGAATTGTTTGACGATGAGGAGCTGATTACCGTATATACGTTCTTTGATAACAGCCTGAACATTTCAGAGACGGCAAGACAGTTATTTATACACCGCAATACGCTGGTGTACCGTCTGGAGAAGATACAGAAAAAGACCGGATTGGATGTGCGTGTTTTTGAAGATGCATTGACCTTTAAGATTGCGGTCATGGTGGAGCGTCATTTGAAATACTTGAATACGCAGTAAGAAATCAGTGATATTCTATATAGGAAACCAACAAAACATGAGCTGCCGCTATTGTGCGGCGGCTTCTTTTCTGTTACTATAATATGCGGAACCTGCGGAAAATCCGCAGAAGGTGGAGCAAGAGACTGGATTACGAGGAGGAGAATGATATGATAAAGCTTTATGATAAAGGCGTATATCTTCTGAACGGTAAAGAAATTGCAGAGGATATACGGGAGGCCGGGACGAAGGCCGGACGGTCAGTTTCCCAGCAGGAGGCTGCAGAGCAGACGATGGCTTACAACATTTTGAAGGAGCATAATACGTCTGGAAATATGGAACGCCTGCAGATTAAATTCGATAAATTAACATCTCATGATATTACCTTTGTTGGGATCATTCAGACCGCAAGAGCTTCAGGACTTGAGAAATTTCCGATTCCTTATGTGCTGACCAACTGCCATAATTCCCTGTGTGCGGTGGGAGGCACGATCAATGAGGATGACCACATGTTTGGTCTTAGCTGTGCGAAGAAATACGGCGGCGTGTATGTTCCGCCGCATCAGGCAGTCATTCATCAGTATGCAAGGGAGATGCTGGCAGGCGGCGGCAGGATGATCCTTGGCTCGGACAGCCATACCCGTTACGGCGCGCTGGGAACCATGGCTATGGGCGAGGGCGGACCGGAGCTTGTAAAGCAGCTTCTGAATAAGACCTATGATATTAAGATGCCGGAAGTAATCGGCATTTATCTGGACGGCGAGCCTATGAAGGGCGTCGGCCCGCAGGATGTGGCGCTGGCAATTATCGGAGCTACATTTGGCAACGGCTATGTGAATAATAAGGTGATGGAATTTGTGGGTCCCGGCGTGGAGAAGCTGAGTGCAGACTTCCGTATTGGAATCGATGTGATGACCACAGAGACTACCTGTCTGTCTTCTATCTGGAAAACAGACGAGAAGATCCGGGAGTTCTATGAGGTCCACGGCCGCGCAGAGGACTATAAGGAACTGAATCCGGGAGCAGTTACCTATTATGACGGAATGGTCTATGTGAACTTAAGCGAGATTAAGCCGATGATCGCTATGCCGTTCCATCCGTCAAATGTTTATACGATTGATGAGGTAAATGCCAATCTTGCGGATGTTCTTCACGATGTGGAGAAAAAGGCGCTTGTCAGTCTGGACGGCGCGGTGGAATATTCGCTGCAGAGTAAGATTGTGGACGGAAAATTATATGTGGATCAGGGATTGATCGCAGGCTGTGCCGGAGGCGGATTTGAAAATATCTGTGCGGCGGCAGATATTATCCGCGGTAAGTATATTGGCTCGGATGAGTTTACATTCAGTGTTTATCCGGCAAGTACGCCGATTTATATGGAACTGGTGAAGAATGGAGCTGTGGCAGACCTGATGGCGTCCGGCGCAATTGTAAAGACTGCATTCTGCGGACCGTGCTTCGGCGCGGGGGATACCCCGGCGAATAATGCCTTTTCTATCCGCCATTCAACCAGGAATTTCCCGAACAGAGAGGGATCAAAGCTTCAGAGCGGACAGATTTCCTCTGTTGCACTAATGGACGCCCGTTCAATTGCGGCGACAGCGGCGAATAAGGGCTTCCTGACCCCGGCAACGGCGATGGATGTGGAATACACAGGGCCGAAGTATCATTTCGACGGGAGGATTTATGCAAATCGTGTCTTTGACAGCAAAGGGGCGGCAGATCCGTCTGTAGAGATCAAGTTCGGACCGAATATCAAGGACTGGCCGGCAATGCCGGCGCTGCCGGAGAATCTGCTTATAAAGGTAGTATCGGAGATCCATGATCCGGTAACCACGACGGATGAATTGATTCCGTCCGGCGAGACATCCTCTTATCGTTCTAATCCGCTGGGACTGGCAGAATTTGCTTTGTCAAGAAAGGATCCGGCCTATGTAGGACGCGCGAAAGAAGTACAGAAGGCTCAGAAGGCAATTGAAGCGGATACCTGTCCGAGAAGCGTGCTTGAGGAGCTGAATCCAATTATGGATAAGATCCATGAGAGGTTTGACGGCGTGAAGCGGAGCAATCTGGGAATCGGAAGTACCATATTTGCAGTGAAGCCGGGAGACGGTTCCGCCAGAGAGCAGGCGGCGTCCTGTCAGAAGGTGCTTGGCGGCTGGGCGAATATTGCCAATGAGTATGCGACCAAGAGATACCGTTCTAATCTGATTAACTGGGGTATGCTTCCGTTTATCACGGAGGAGGACCATGAGCATCTGAGCTTTAAGAACGGAGATTATATCTTTGTCCCGGATGTGAGAAAGGCTGTGGAAGAGAAGACGGATGTAGTCAGGGCATATGTAATAGGCGATGAAATTACGGAGCTTCCCCTGGCTCTTGGGGATCTGACGGATGTGGAGAGGGAGATCATCCTGAAGGGCTGCCTGATCAATTATTATAGAGGATAGCGTGTTATAGCCTTATCGAATAATATCAGTTGGATATCCGAGTATTAGCGGATGTCGGCAATCCGGTAAACACACATTATAAATATATACAAATTCAATAAATGGCCTCCTTTATTATACTTATCAATTAGACTGGTTGTACAATCTGATTTGCAATATAAGTATTAAGTTTAAGGGAGGCTTTTTATTATGAAACGTAAGATGTGGTCACGAATTGTGGCAGCAGCAATGTGTATGGCGTTTTTGCTGATGGGTTGTGGAAGCTCAGAATCAGGTTCGGGCGCCTCGAAAGATTCAGAAGATGCGGCTGGCGGAGATACCTCTGAGCTGCATATTGCGATCGCAGCGAATCCGCCGTCGTTGGATCCGCCGTCAGTGAATTCTAATATTGTAGGAGAAATCGGAGTTCATGTGTATGAGTCATTATTTGCAATGAACCAGGATTACGAGCCGACGCCGGTTCTGGCAGAGTCCTATGAAGTAAGCGACGCCGGAAGGTATAGATGAGTATATCGGTACCGGCCCGTACAAGGTTGCTGAGTGGAAGCAGGATCAGTATGTGAAGCTTGAGAAGAATGAAGATTACCAGCCGTCGGAGGGCGAGGCGAGCGGTCTTGCCGGAGATAAGACCGGTGTGTGCGATGTGATTTCCTTTGATGTGGTTGCAGATGCGTCAACCCGTATTGCAGGCATTAAAAATGGGCAGTATGATGTTGTAGAAGAGGTTCCGCTTGATAATTATGAAGAGCTTACGCAGGAATCGGGCGTTAAGATGAGTGTGAATCAGGGCGGTACATTGAATCTGTTCCTGAATACGACAGAAGGCGTCATGGCAAATGAAGATATGAGACAGGCTGTTCTCGCAGCGCTGAACTGTGATGATGTTCTTATGGCAAGCTACGGCAATGAAGAGCTGTACGAGCTGAATGCCGGATGGTGTGTTCCGACTGATGTTCAGTGGGGAACCGACGCGGGTTCTGAGTATTACAATCAGCAGGATCCGGAAAAGGCCAAAGAGCTAATGGAAAAGGCCGGATATAATAATGAGCCGCTTGTATTGGTGACTACAGAGGACTATGCAGAAATGTATAACGCGACTCTGGTAGTTCAGGAGCAGTTAAAGCAGGCTGGCTTCAATGCGGAAGTTGAGACATATGATTTTAGCACATTTATGGAACACCGTGCAGATCCGAAGCAGTTCAGCATGTATATTACAAGCAACAGCTATAATATGCTGCCGATTCAGCTCTCTGTATTAGACAGCGGCTGGGCAGGATTGGATGCGCCGGAGGTTGCAGAAGGTATTGAAGCGATCCGTCATGCAGAATCTGATGAAGCTGCAGCAGAGGCATGGGCAGACCTACAGACCTTTCTGTATGAGTATGGTGCTGCTACCGTTCTTGGACATTATACTGGCGTTACTGCAATGAATGAGAGTATAGAGGGAGCTGATTATCTGAGATTCAATACCTATTGGGGTGTCTCAAAATAATTTGCCGGAATTAGGGCGGAGTGCGAGAGCAGTCCGCCTTTTCGTCTTGCAGGAAAGATTTTCGGATTCTATTTTGCATTTATACAGAGGAAGGAGCAGGACTCATATGTTAGCTTATATAGCAAAACGAATTTTATCTTTGATACCAGTGCTGTTTGTGGTATCCTGTGTGGTCTTTCTGGTGGTCTATTTGATTCCGGGAGGACCGGCGGCGGCGCTTCTTGGAATGGAGGCGCCGCCGGAGCAGATTGAGGCGCTGAATACAGAATTAGGATTTAACCGGCCGTTTCTGGTTCAGTATGCGGACTGGTTTGCAGGCATTTTTAAAGGGGATTGGGGCGACTCCTATTTTCTTCACCAGTCTGTGCTGGAGGCGATCGCAGAGTATTTTATGCCTACGCTGAGCCTTGCTGTTCTGGCGCAGATTATTGCAGTGATACTGTCTGTACCGCTTGGAATCCTGGCTGCTTACCGCAGGGGAACAGCGCTTGATCTTGCGGCGGTATCGGTTTCCCTTCTGGGAGCGGCGCTGCCTGGTTTTCTGCTTAGTATGTTTCTTATGTTGTTTTTCTGCGTTTATCACCAGTGGTTTCCGGTAGCCGGATATGTCGGACTGGGAGCCGGGCTGGGAGAACATTTGAAATATCTGTTCCTGCCTGCGCTGTCCCTTGGTATCGTGCAGGCGGCATATATTACCAGGATGACGCGCGCTTCGCTGCTGGAAACGCTCTATAAGAATTATATCCGGACGGCCAGATCGAAGGGGCTGAAGGAGGGCAGGGTTGTAATGAGGTATGCGCTGAAAAATGCGGCGCCTGCAATTTTGACGGCAGTGGGACAATCCTTCGGGAGCCTGATAACCGGAACGATTGTAACGGAAACCCTGTTTAATATTCCTGGTATCGGTATGCTGACAATGGGAGCGATTAACCGGAGAGATGTGTTTGTAATCCAGGGAGTCGTGCTTTTTGTGACACTTTTATATGTACTGGTAAATTTAATTGTTGATATTCTGTACGGCTTTGTGGATCCAAGACTGCAGCCGGGACGTAAGTAGGAGGTGGAGAGATGAGTTTACTGCATAAGAATACTTCCGCGGTCAGCGAGGCGGTTTTTAAAGAACAGCGTCAGTTGAGAAAGGAACGCCTTCTGGCCAGTCCGGGGTTGATCATTGGATTTGCGGGATTTGCGGTTATCCTGGCGCTGGCGCTTCTTGTTCCGGCGCTCAGCGATACAGACCCCAATGCCATGGTTGTTATAGACAGGCTGAAACCGCCCAGCGGAGAGCATCTTCTGGGGACGGATGAATTCGGCAGAGATTTATTTGTGCGCCTGATGTACGGCGCAAGGGTTTCTTTGTGGGGAGGAGGCTGCGTGGCGGTCTTTTCCTGCGTCCTTGGAGTGATTGCCGGTATTTATGCCAGCTACTTTAAGATTCTGGATCATATCCTGATGCGGATCTGCGACGGATTGATCGCCATACCGGGCATTCTTCTGGCGATCGCATTGATCGCGGCTCTCGGCACTTCAAGCTGGAACGTGATCGCGGCTCTTACAATTGTATATACGCCCAGCGTGGCCAGAACGGTCAGGGCAAGTGCAATGGTAATCAGAGAACAGCCCTATGTGGAGGCGGCTAAGGTACAGGGCTTCACTAATTTCCGTATTCTGTGGAAGCTGATCCTGCCGGGGGTTATTTCTCAGCTGACGGTTCAGGCGTCGTTTGTTTTTGCGCAGGCAATTATATCGGAGGCGTCATTAAGCTTCTTAGGGGCGGGCGTTCCGGCGCCGGCGGCAAGCTGGGGAAATATGCTGCAGGCCAGCAAGCTTATCTTCTCGAAAGCGCCGTTGACGATGATCTGTCCCGGCGCGGCGGTAATCCTGTGCGTGCTGAGCCTGAATCTTCTCGGCGACGGCCTTAGGGATTTTATGGATCCGCGTACAAAAGGAGGAGCTAAAAAATGATGACAGAGAATACAACTAATACTGCGAATAAACCAATGCTTGAAATAAAGGATCTCAGGGTCTTATTTCCGGTTCATAAGAAATGGCTTCCGGCGGTAGACGGCGTGAACCTGAGTGTGCGTCCGGGTGAAATTACCGGGGTGGTTGGAGAATCCGGCTCCGGAAAAAGTGTGATGTCCCAATTGATCCTGCGTCTGCGGGATCATGATACTGCGGTCCGGTATGAAGGGGAGATTCTTTTTGAGGGAGAGAATCTTCTCAAGAAGCCTTTGGCCGAAATGCGCGATATCAGAGGCGACCGGATTTCTATCATTTTTCAGGATCCGCTGAATTCCCTCAGTCCGGTGCATACGGTGGGAATGCAGTTAAGCGAGATCCTGATGTTTCACCGAGGGATGGCGAAGCGGGAGGCGGAGGAATGAGCAGTGGAAATGCTAAAGCTGACGGGGATTCCAAATCCAGAAAATTGCATTAAGAAATATCCTTACGAGCTGTCCGGCGGTATGCAGCAAAGAGTGATGATCGCTATGGCGCTGGCCTGCGAGCCAAGGGTTCTGATCGCGGATGAACCGACGACTGCGCTGGATGTGACGATTCAGGAGCAGATCCTGCATCTGATCCACGGGCTGAATGAGAAACTGGGGATGTCTGTGCTGTTTATTACGCATGATATGGGAGCCGTATCCCAGCTATGCCACAGTATAAAAGTGATGTATCTGGGGCAGGTTGTGGAAAGCGCCGAGACGGAGAAGTTATTTGCCGGGCCGCTTCATCCGTATACAAAGGGATTGCTGGCATGTATTCCGCACTTGAATGTGGAAAGAGGGAGGAGTCTGCCGGTAATCGACGGAACAGTGCCGTCCCTGTCAAAGATACCGGAGGGGTGCCATTTCTGCACCAGATGTAAGAGCGTGGGAGAAAGATGCGAAAAAATGCAGCCGCCGCTGATAGAGGCAGCCCCCGGACATTTTGTGAAATGCTGGAAATATGTGGACAGCGGGCGGCAGGGAGAGGAGGTGCGGCTATGAGTACTCATTTGCTTGAGGTTAAGAATTTGAAAAAGACATATCCGATTTACAGAACTATGGGGAAATTATTTGCACCGAAGGAATATATGTGTGCGGTTGATAATATGTCCTTTTACATTGACGAGGGGGAGACTTACGGGCTTGTAGGGGAATCCGGCTGCGGTAAATCCACAACCGGGCGGGCGATCGTAGGATTGAATAAGGCGGACGGCGGTTCGATTCTCTATGGGGGAAAGGAACTGTGCGGATTAAGCGAGCGGGAATTCCGGTTTCTCAGAGGAGAGCTGCAGATGGTATTCCAGGATACGGTGTCGGCGCTGAATCCCCGGAAGCGTATCGGGGAGATTCTGGAGGAAACGCTGAAAATACACGGTATGGAAGATGCGGCAAAGCGCCGGGAGCAGGTGCTTATCACGCTTCAGAGGGTAGGATTGTCGGAGGAGCATTACTTCCGCTATGCCCATGAACTGTCTGGAGGCCAGGTGTAGCGGCTGGGGATTGCGGGGGCGCTGATCATAAACCCCAAGCTGATCGTCTGTGATGAGCCGGTGTCTGCTCTGGATGTGTCGATCCAGGCCCAGATATTAAATATGCTGATGGATTTAAAGAAAGAGCTTCACATCAGCCTGCTGTTCATTTCCCATGATATCGGCGTTGTCCGGTTTATCTCTGACCGGGTGGGAGTTATGTATCTGGGGACGTTAGTGGAAGAAACGGATACGGAACGGTTATTTGCCAGTCCAAAGCATCCGTATACACAAGCGCTTTTTGCCACCGCGCCGGATATTTCCGTCCGGAATCGGGAATTTACGGCTCTGACCGGGGAACAGCCGGTAAGGACGTCAACATTTACCGGATGCGCATTCTGCAGCCGCTGTCCTTATGTGACGGAGCAGTGCAGGAAAGAAGCGCCGGAACTCAGGGAAATTGAGAAGGGGCACAAAGCGGCCTGCTATCGCATTGAGTAAGTAAATAAATTTTTAAATTTTGTGTGCAACAAATGAGAGATGGGAGTACTCTTATATATAAAGAGTACTCTTATTTAATGATTTCCCCATGGTAAAGGAGGGATAGGATGAAGTGTGATGCAGCGAAGTTTGCCGGTATGTATGAAGGTGTTTATAAGGATTTGTACCGCTTTGCCCTGTGTATGATGAGGAATCCGCAGGACGCGGAGGATGCAGTGAGCGAGGCGGTTATTCAGGGCTATGAGCATAGGGCGTCCCTCCGCAGAGAGGATGCGTTTAAGAGCTGGATGTTTACGATACTTTCCCGTGTGTGTAAAAAGAGGCTGGCAGCGGCGGCTAAGAAGAATGAAATGAATGAGGCGGAATTTTTCGAGAGAGCGGAAGGGGCGGAAGACAGACTGGAGATGAATATGGATGTGCGCCGGGCGTTTGCAGTGCTTTCTGAGGAGGAGCAGATGATCGTGGGGCTCTCGGTGTTCGGCGGGTATCAGAGCGGCGAGATCGGACAGATACTGAAACTGAAAAGCGGTACGGTCAGGTCTAAAAGAAGCCGTGCGCTGGCGAAGATGAGCGTGATTCTGAAGCCGTGTTCGGCGGGCGGACAGGCTGAATATTATTAAGAAAGGAGACTTGTACGATGAATAAGAAAGAACAGGAATTTATAGACCAGATGAAACAAGAATCGGAAGCGGTGAATGTACCGAAGTCTCTGGAGCCAAAGGAGATTGAGGAATTATTGAAGAGCAGGCCGGAGAAGTTTGTGTGGAAGAGAGCATATATAGCGGCGGCAGCCTGTTGTCTGCTGGTGTGCGGAATTGTATATGGTACGACGAGAGAATCGGCGTATGGAACAAATGTGGAGGTTGGAAGCCGGGCAGGTGCGGATGGAGAACCTGTGTTTCGCGGTTCGGGACTAAGCACGGCAAAAAGCTATGATGATGTGTATAAATATCTGGAAGCGCGCATGAATGAGATGAATGCGAGATCTTCTGCCGGAGGGGCGGTAATTGAGGAATATGCCATAGATGATTCGGCGGATATGGGTATGGTGACGTCATCGAGCGGAGCAGAGGCAGAAGGGCAGGCCGTACAGGAAGCGAAGACCATGGATGCGGCGGTTCCGGATACGGCATCTTCGGATTATTCTGAGACGAATGTAAGGCAGGAGGGTGTGGACGAGGCGGATGTTGTGAAAACAGACGGACGATATCTCTATACCCTGCGGGATAATGGGAGAGCGGTTGCGGTCACAGATACGAAGGAGGGTCTTGCGGCAGTCAGCGAGATCGAGCTTGAGGATTCCTATACCATTCAGGAGTTCTATGTAAATGGCGGAAAGCTGGTGCTGGCAGGCAGCACCTGGCGGGAGGAAAAGACAAAAGAGGGGTGGTATCGGAGCATTTCAAATACATTTGCGATTACCTATGATCTGTCTAATCCAGAAAAGCCGGAGAAGCTTGGAGAGGTGATGCAGAGCGGTGATTATCAGTCGTCCCGTATGGCCGGGGGACATGTGTATCTGTTCAGCCAGTATTACGTATATGATAATGGCGCGGTAACGGCAAAGGATACGGATGCGTATATTCCAATGATCAATCAGGGACTCCTGCCGGAGGGGGATATTTATATGCCTGTTACCAAGAATGCATATATGTATGAGGTGATCAGTTCGATTGATATGGAGAAGCCGGACGAGGCAAAGGACAGTAAGGCAGTATTTACCGATGGAGGGGAGCTTTATGTAAGCGGACAGAATATTTACTGGTATGAGGACCGCTCCTGGTATACGGGAGATACGGTGATCAGGAGGATTTCTTATCAGGACGGGGAACTGAAGGCGGAGGCCTCAGGAATGGTAGGAGGCTATATCCATGATTCCTTCTGTATTGATGAGCATAAGGGCTATCTCCGGGTGATCACTACGGAGGGGGACACCAACAGCGTCTATGTGCTGGATGAGGAGCTGAAGACAATAGGCTCTATCGAAGGCCTGGCGGAGGATGAACGGGTTTATTCTGCAAGGCTTCTGGGGGATACCGGATATTTTGTGACCTACAGGGAGACAGATCCGCTGTTCTCTGTGGATTTCTCGGATCCGGAGAAGCCGGAGATCATCGGAGAGCTGAAGATACCGGGATTTTCAGAATATCTGCATTTTTACGGCGGGGATCTGCTGCTGGGGATCGGCATGGATGTGGATGAGGACGGATTTACCACGAACGGCGTGAAGCTGTCCATGTTTGATATCCGTGATAATACAGATGTGAAGGAAGTCCAGAAATATGTACTGAAAAATGTATACAGTGCGGATGTGATGTATGACTACCGGGCGGCGCTGATCGATGTGGAGAAGAATATCATCGGGTTCTCTGCTGACGGCGGAAACGGGGAAAGATATTACGTATTTTCCTATGATGCGGATAACGGATTTGAGTGTTTGATGGATGAGGCCGTAAATGGAAATGGTTACCAGACCGTAAGGGGAGTCTATATTGATACGATACTATACGTGGTAAAAGGAAATATTATTGAGGCATACAGCATGGAGGATTACAAGAAGATTGACGATATTATTCTGTAATAATCTTGTAATATTTTAATCCGATTATTTTGACAATGCATACACCATATGTTAAACTTGAATAAGCTATGGGACATCATAAACGATAAGCAGTCGAAACATTTTGAGGTGAGAACATTGGATAAATATGAATATCGGGTAAAAACAGAGCAGATGCTCGAACACATGGAGCATAAGCGCTATAAGAAAGCGATGGAGATTGCGGATACAATTGATTGGAAGCGTGTCAAGAATCCATCCATACTGAACAGCGTCAGTGAGATATACGAATATAACGGGGAGTTTCAGAAAAGCCGGGATGTACTGTTCATGGCTTATGATCGTGCGCCGAACAGCCGGAAGACCGTATACCGTCTGGGTACGCTGGCATTGAAGATCAATGATATAGAAGAGGCGTCGGACTGCTATGAAGAGTTTGTGAAGCTGGCTCCGAAGGATCCGAACCAGTTTATTTTGAAATATAAGATTTTGAAGGCCCGCAGGGCGTCTCTGGCTGATCAGATCGATGCCCTTGAGGAATTTAAGCGGGCGGAATATATTGAGAAATGGGCGTATGAACTTGCCAGGCTGTACGATCAGGCAGGCATGACTGCGGAGTGTCTGGAAGAATGTGATGATCTTATTCTGTGGTTCAGTGAAGGTAAATACGTATATCAGGCTATGGAACTTAAGATGAAATACAAACCGCTGACACCGTTGCAGCAGGAACGGTATGAGAGCCAGAAGAACGGGATGGGATTATCTGCCAGCCTTACGCCGGAGATGCCGAAGAGCACGTCTCCAGCGGCATCTGCCGCGGCAGGCGATGAATCAGTGGAGGATATTGTTGCCAGAATGATGAACTCTGTGGGCGGAGGCATATCGGATGCGACGAACCCGGATATGAAGCCGGTAACGGCGGACGAAGAAGAGCCTGCTACAGATTCCGCCAAAGCGGAGACCGGACAGGAGAGCTCCGGGACTGCGGGAGTATCGGCGGAAAAGGCACAGACGGCAGCAGACGGGGAAGAGGCGCAGCCTAAGGTGCACGGAGAGTCGAATATCCGCAGGACTGTCAAAGGGGCAACCCTTGCAGAGGCGCTCCGCAATGGATTTGCCGTGGCAAATGGAATTGATCTTGAGCCTAAGACTAAGGCGATTGATAAGCGGGACGAGGATCTGCGCATCACAGGGCAGATGAAGATCGAAGAGATTCTGATGGAGTGGGAAGCGAAGCAGAAAGAGAATGCGAAGGCGATCGACAGCCAGCGGAAGCGGGATGAAGAGGCACGGGCGCAGGAGAAGCTTGAGGCAGAGAAACGGCGCGAGGAAGAAGCGCGCCGTATTGAGAAGCAGCAGAGGGCGGCGGAAGAGGCCAGACGCCATGCAGAGCGGAGAGCTGCGGAAGAGAAAAGGCGGCTTGCGGCCAGAAAGGCAGAGGAAGAGCGTATTCTGGCTGAGCAGAAAGCAGAGGAAGAACGCAGACAGGCCATCTTGAAGGCGGAGGAAGAAGAGCGCAGGCTGGAGAAGCTTGCGGCAGGCAAGGCAGTGCAGGAGCTGGAAGAGGGCCTGGAGAAACAGCCGGAGAAGGATGCTTTTGAGGATCATTATTTTGAAGAGGCCTATGAGGAGGCTCAGGAGGGAGCAGGAGAGCCTTACGAAGAAGAACCGGCGGCTTATCAGGAAGCTGTTGTAGACGAGTTTGAGGATGATTCTTATGAGGATATTGCAGATGGATTTGAGGAGGCCGGTGTAGACGAAGCAGAGGAAGAGCCGGAGGAATCTTATGAGGAAGCCGATGCAGAAGAAATTGAGGAAGCGTCTTATGAAGATGCAGAAGATGTATCTTATGGCTATGAGGAAGAAGATGACGATCTGGAGGATTTCTTTGCTGATCAGGAGGAGCTGCTGGAATCTACTGGTATGACGGCGGATTTAAGGAAGCTGATGGAAGAGTTGGAATCAGGCTCGGATGAGGATGTCTTTGAAGAAACCGAAGAGGATGAGCTTCGAGGAACCGAAGAAGAGGATGTCTACGAGGAACCGGTGGAGGATGAATCCCGTGAAGATTTCTATGAGAGGCCTGAAGAGGAAGCCTCTTATGAAGAGGAAGAGCTTTGGGATGAGACATCTGAGGAAGCGGCAGAAGAGGAGGCCTGGGAAGAGGCTTCTGAGGAGGCGGCAGAAGAGGAATCTTGGGAAGAGGCTTCTGAGGAGGCGGCAGAAGAGGAATCTTGGGAAGAGACATCTGAGGAGGCGGCAGAAGACGGGTCTAAGGAAGAACTTTATGAACAGGCTGACCCGGATGAGCCGTGGGAAGACTATGTAGGCAGCTATGATGAAGAGGAAGCTTATGAGGAAGATGACTGGGACGAGTTTGAAGAAGAGTCTTATGAGGAGCCGGTAGAAGAGCTGGAGGATGAATACGAAGAAGAGGAGCTTCCTGAGGAGGAACCTGAGCCGAAGGTATCGAAAGCCAGAAAAGAGCCGAAACCGCCGGAGGAACTTACGATAGAAGAGCCGACAGAGGAAGAGATCCAGAAAAGGATTAAGAAGGGCAAGGGCGGTATGCCGTTTGATACGGGGTTTGTGGTGACCGGGCGGTATGACCTGAGCGCAACCAGTGAGATCGGTCTCCGGGCAGGCCTTACGGAAGAGCAGAAGAAGCTGTTTTCTTATTTTGTACCGGTGCGAGGTATGAGTGAGCAGATTGTTGAGGTTCTGGATAATGACCGCAGAGAGAAGAGAGAAGGCACTTCCAGAACTGGTAATATTATTGTTATGGGCCAGAAGGGCTCCGGTAAAACTGTGCTTGCAGTTGATATTGTGAAGGCAATCCAGAAGCAGAGGAATTTGAAGCAGGGTAAGGTGGCGATAGTCACAGGCGAATCCTTGAACAAGAAGGAGCTTACCAGTATCATACAGAAGCTCCGCGGAGGTGCGATCATCATTGAGAAGGCAGGAAAGCTTAACACCAGAACAATCAAGGAGCTGAGCCGCCTGATGGAGAAGAAGACAGGAGAACTGCTGGTGGTTCTGGAGGATCAGAAGAAGCCGCTTGAGAGAATATTTACGGCGAATCCTTCCTTTAAGAAGAAATTTACATCCAAGCTTGTGCTTCCGGCATTTATCAATGACGAGCTGGTAACCTTCGGGCAGACCTATGCAAAGGAGAGCGGTTATAAGCTGGATGAGATGGGTATTCTTGCACTGTACAGCCGGATTGATGTGATGCAGCGAGAGGATCACTCGGTAACGGTTGCCGAGGTAAAGGAAATTATGGATGAGGCAATCGAGCATTCTAAGAAGGCAAATGTAAAGCATTTTGCAAGAAGGGTATTCGGCAAAGGAACCGATGATTCTGACCGCATTATCTTGAAAGAGGATGATTTTAGGATCTAGAACGGAAAAATGTCGGATTATTGTGAAAAATAACCATACATTTAACGCGGAAAGAAGGAGTTTTGAGCAGATTGCTGCTTGAAACTCTTTCTTTTTATGTACAAATAAAGTATAATAATAGAATAAAGTGCGGGAAATCCGCAGATATTAAGAGCCGCGATCTTGTGCTCTTAATGAGATAATGATGTTGTGAGAAGGTGAGGATATGGCAGAAAAGAAAAAAGTAAAAGCTTATGAAGTGGGGGATTTTGATCATTATTTGTTCGGACAGGGGAATCATTACGAGATTTACAGGAAGCTGGGGGCGCATCCGGTTAAGGATGGCAGAAAGAAGGGCGTATATTTTGCGGTGTGGGCGCCGAATGCCAGGTCCGTGTCAGTTGTAGGTGAATTTAATAACTGGGACAGGACTGTGAATGTGATGGAGCGCACGGAGCCGCTTGGAATCTATACTTGTTTTGTACCGGATGCGGCGGAATATGCGATGTATAAATACTGCATTGAGACGTATAAAGGTGAGTTTATCAACAAGTCTGATCCGTTTGCTTATCATGCGGAGCTGAGGCCGGGTACGGCATCGAAGGTGTTTGACATTTCTAATATTAAGTGGACGGACAAGGCGTGGATGGAGCAGCGCAGGAAATGGAAGCATACGGAGAATCCGATGTCAATTTATGAGGTCCATATCGGTTCCTGGAAGAAGCATCCGGAAGGGGAGGACGGCTTCTATAATTACCGGGAATTCGCGAAGGAGATTACCAAATATGTCAAGGACATGGGATATACGCATATTGAGCTGATCGGCATTGCAGAGCACCCGTTTGACGGTTCCTGGGGCTATCAGGTGACCGGATATTTTGCTCCGACCTCCCGCTATGGGACGCCGGAAGACTTTGCATGGATGGTGGATTATCTGCACAAAAATAAGATCGGTATTATTCTTGACTGGGTTCCGGCGCATTTCCCAAGGGATGCCCACGGACTTGCTGATTTTGACGGGACGCCGGTATATGAATATGCAGATCCGAGAAAGGGAGAGCATCCGGACTGGGGAACCAAGATTTTTGATTTTGGCAAGAATGAAGTAAGGAATTTCCTGATTTCCAATGCGCTGTACTGGATAGAGCATTTCCATATTGACGGCCTGCGGGTGGATGCAGTAGCTTCGATTCTTTATCTGGATTATGGAAAGAAGGACGGAGAGTGGGTAGCCAACAAGTATGGCGGCAATAAGAATCTGGAGGCTGTCGAGTTCTTTAAGCATCTTAATTCGGTAGTGTTAGGCCGTAATCCGGGCGCTCTGATGATAGCGGAGGAGTCCACGGCATGGCCTGCGGTTACCGGAGCTGTGGAGGATGACGGACTGGGCTTCAGCCTGAAATGGAATATGGGATGGATGCACGATTTTACCGAATATATGAAGCTTGACCCTTATTTTCGGAAAGGCGCTCATTACAATATGACCTTTGCCATGAGTTATGCGTACAGCGAGAAGTATATTCTTGTACTGTCTCATGACGAGGTGGTGCATCTGAAGTGTTCGATGTTGAATAAGATGCCGGGGCTTGGATTTGACAAATTTGCAAACCTGAAGGTGGGATATGCATTTATGATGGGACATGCTGGCAAGAAGCTTCTGTTTATGGGGCAGGAATTTGCCCAGCTGCGCGAATGGAGCGAGAAGCGGGAGCTTGACTGGTTCCTGCTTGCAGAGGAGCCGCACCAGCAGATCCAGAACTGGGTGAGGGATCTTCTGCATTTATATAAACGCAGGAAGGCGTTTTACGAGCTGGATAATTCAGGGGAAGGTTTTGAGTGGATCAATGCAGATGATAAAGACCGAAGCATTTACAGTTTTATGCGCCATGCGAATGGCGGCAAACAGAATCTGCTGTTCGTGTGCAACTTTACGCCGGTGGCGAGGGATGACTACCGGGTAGGCGTACCGAGACGCAAGCAGTACAAGCTGATACTAAACAGCGACGAAGCAAAATATGGTGGAAGCGGCGCAGAGAGACCGAAGGTTTACAAGGCGGTAAAGTCTGAGTGCGACGGAAGGCCCTGCTCCTTTGCATATCCGCTGCCAGCCTACGGAGTAGCGATTTTTGAGTTTTAGCGATAGCGGCGAGAGGCCGAAAGGCCTCGAGCTTGGCGGGAGCTGCGGTCATGCGGGCGCAGAAAGCCGGAGAGCGGAAAGTGAGGATACAGGATGCGCTTAAGAAATATACCGCGTGCGGAGGGTGTGCTGAAGGCACACCCTATTGTAGTGAAGGATGAGAAGATGCACAAAGGGAAATGGAAACAGGAATTTGGCAGCGGCAATCCCATTCACATTGAGATCGGTATGGGGAAGGGCAGCTTTCTTCTGGAGATGGCGGAGCGGAATCCGAAGATTGATTACATTGGAATTGAGCGGTATTCCAGTGTCCTTCTGCGTGCTGTGGAGAAATATGAGGAGCGTCAAGGGGGAGAAGGCCTGATTTTGATTGAAGAGGAAAAAAGGCCGGACTTTAAAATATATGAAGAGCTTCCGAATATACGCTTTATCTGTATGGATGCAGCAGCGGTTACAGATGTATTTGCCCCGGGGGAAATACAGAGGGTATATCTGAATTTTTCAGACCCCTGGCCGAAGAAGCGCCATGCAGGGCGGAGATTAACTTCCAGAGTATTTCTGGACCGTTATGGGAAAATTCTAACTGATAATGGGACGGTGGAATTTAAAACGGATAATAGTGAATTGTTCCACTTTTCACTGGGAGAAGCGGAGAGCGCCGGATGGAGGCTTACGGCACATACATGGGATCTGCACAAAGATGAACGGATGAACCAGGGAAATGTGATGACGGAATATGAGGCCAAATTTTCCGGTATGGGAAATCCGATCCATAAGTTGATTGCAGAAAGACAGACATTGCTGTCCGCAGGTTTGCCTGGGAACAGTAACACCAGATAGGGCATATAGAATATACTGTAATAGAGGTGATATATGTGATTCATTTGACGGCAAAAAATTTTGTGATAGAGGCCAAACGCTGCCGGGGACCGGTGGTGGTAATGTTTTACGCGGTATGGTGTGGAAAATGTGCCATGATGAAGCCTGTGGTAGAGCAGATGGAGAGAAGGTACTATGACCGGATTAAATTCTGTGAAGTAGAAATTGAGGAATCGGCCGTACTTGCGGCGGAATACAGTGCCGATATTGTTCCTACTTTTGTAACCTTCAAGGATGGAGAGGTGTTCAGCTTTATGCAGGGCGTGATCCGGGAGGATGTTTTTGAAGAGCGTGTCCGGGAACTGCTTTAAGAGTATTTTTATAAAATCCTAAGAATTGCTTAGTGTACATTCCTGAGAGAATGTGCTATATTATGTGGAGGATAATTTTATCCGATTGCCTGAAATATTTTATTTTCAGAAGATTAAAAAGGGGAAATGCATCGAGGGAGCCGATGCAAGGAGGGATTTTTATGAAGATGAAGAAGATTTTACCGCTTCTTATGGCTGCGGTGGTGATGACGGCCGGTATCCCAATGACGGCTGGTGCGGCAGATCTGGCAGAAGAACCGGATGCGGGAGTACAGACGGACGCCGGAACAGAAGATGTGCCGGCAGCAGATGGCGGTACGGATGAGACAGAGACGATTGTTCCAGATACGGACGGGGAGAATCCGGATGCGGCAGATCCGGCAGAAGAACCGGAAGAGGAAGTAAAGGACGAAGATGAGCCTGTAGAGGTGCTGGAAGGCGCCGAGGTGGATACAGATAATGTTGTTACATTAGGAGAGAATCTGTCAGAGGATCAGAGAAATGCAATGTATGAATATTTTGGGACCTCTGCTGACAAGGTAAGGACGATTATTGTTACCCATGCTGATGAAGTGAAGTATATGGAAGGCATCGCTACGGCAGAGCAGATTGGCGCGACCACGAACAGCTGTGCATATGTGGAGCCTACAGATTCCGGCGGAATCAAGGTTAAGACCGCTAATCTGAACTATGTGACTAGCAGCATGATCGCAAGCACACTGACAACCGCCGGCATGGAGAACGGCAATGTAATCGCGGCATGTCCGTTTGAAGTATCCGGAACCGGAGCACTGACTGGTATTATCATGGCATATGAGACGGCCAGCGGCGAGAGTCTGGATGCAGGCAAGAAGGAAGCAGCCATGGAAGAGCTGATTGCTACCGGTAATTTGTCAGACGCACTTGGTTCAGAAGCTGCAACGGAGGTTATGAACGAGGTCAAGACAGAGATTATCGATAAGGGACTGACAGATCCGGAAGAGATCGGGGAGGCAGTGGATAAGATTGCCGCAAACCATGATGTAACCCTGACGGATGAACAGAGACAGCAGATTGTATCTGTCATGGAGAAGATTTCCCAGTTCGATTACGACCTGAGTGCTATCCAGAATACGCTTGACAGCCTGAATGATAAAGTGGGAGTGCTGGAAAGCGCATGGAAATCTATCAAGAGCTTCTTCGTGGGTTCTGATGATGGTATTTTGAGCCAGACCAATGACGAAGCGCTGGGCGGAGATGTGCTGACGGACAGCACGGTCAGTGAAGGCGGTTTTAAAGACGGACTGATCACGCGGATTGTTAATTTCTTTAAGAAAGATTAATGCAGGCAGGACACGATACAGTCTTCTGATATGAATGGAAAGATTATTTGGGCGGTACTTTTACCGCCCTTTTTCTATATGAAATTGAACTCTTAGGAAGAGCTTCCGGTGAACGGCGGAGAGAAAATGGATCATACCGGAGGAAGAAATAGAGGGATTTCCGGCGGAAAACAGGTAAAAACAAAAAACATCAGAACGGTAAAGGCCCAGCACAAAAATATGGTTAAGGACTCCCGGACATGAAGCTTTTTACTGCATTTTGAGGAGACACAGTACGCAGTCATAACGCCGGCAAAGAACAAAAAGATGTCTATTGGTGTATAATTTTTTCCAAGAATACCGCTGTATCCATAGTAAAGAAATGTGATTGCAAGCATGCCTGTCCATACTCCGGCGAAGCGCGCGGCAAAAAAGACGGCCGGTGCGGGGCGCTGCAGAAAGTATTCTGCCAGCGAAACCAGCAGGAAGGGAAAAAAGAGAAGCTTCAAATGTTCCCAGACAGATTCGTTGATGGGAGCAATCAGTGCGGTTATTGGATTGCGCCCGGAAAATTCATACATGAAATGGGCAAAGATGCCGATAATTATAGTTATTAGTATAAAGGGAAGATCCCTGCGCCGTACAAATCGATACATCATTTATATTCCTCCATTCTATTTTATGCGGACATAGGGAAGGATATGAGTAAAAATTGTGCTGTAATTCTCGTTTTTTTGGAAGGCGGCATGTGGACGCGGCATAATTTTGAAAAAAATGTAAAAAAATACTTGCATTTTTGAAGAATATCCGATATAATAATTTTTGCGTTACAGAGAGTGACAAATAAGAGATGCGCGATTAGCTCAGCTGGCAGAGCACCTGACTCTTAATCAGGGTGTCCAGGGTTCGAACCCCTGATCGCGCAGTTGAAATCACTGTTTTTGGAGATTATACTCCGGGGACGGTGGTTTTTTTATATCGGCTGATATGAATAGAGTAAACACGTAATAGTATGAAAGGAAATGGAGCAGAGAATATTGAATACGATAGTGTATCATATTGCAAATGATGAAAAAGAGTATGTATTGGAGGAAGCGGCGGAGATTATCCGAAGCGGAGGACTGCTTGCGATTCCGACGGAAACAGTATACGGTCTGGGGGCTGATGCGCTGAATGGAAAAGCAGTCTTAAAAATATTTGAGGCGAAGGGAAGGCCGCAGGATAATCCTCTGTTGATACATATTCCGGAGGCGGCCTGGCTGGAGAAGTACTGTGAGGATATTCCTCCTCTGGCATACAGGCTTGCGGAGGAATTCTGGCCGGGACCGCTGACAATGATATTGAAGAGCAGGGCGTGCATTCCGAGTGAAACCACATGTGGATTGGAGACAGTGGGCGTACGGTGCCCGGATAATGAGGTGACGGCTGAAATTATCCGCCTGGCCGGGGTTCCGGTTGCGGCGCCTTCGGCAAATCGTTCCGGGCATCCGAGCTGTACCTCTGCAGAGCAGGTAATGGAGGACTTTGCAGGAAGAATCGAGGGTATTGTGGATGACGGCGCCTGCCGGGTGGGGGTGGAATCTACGATTCTTGATATGACAAGCACTCCGCCGAAGCTGCTCCGCCCGGGCGGGCTTTCCCTTGAGGATATTCGGAAAGTGGTTCCGGAGGCGGAAGCGGATGAAGCGGTTTACAGACAGCTGAAGGAAGGTGAGAAGCCCAGGGCGCCGGGGATGAAGTACAGGCATTATGCGCCTGAGGCGCCGATGACGGCGGTTCTTGGGGGCGGACTGAAAACAGCGGACTATATAAAGAAGCATATTAAAGCCGGTGAGGGAGTGATATGCTATGAGGAATATCTGGATATGTTTGAAGGATATGAATGCAGGTCTCTGGGCAGGGAAGGAAGCCCCGAGGAGCATGCGGGAAAGGTTTTCGGGGTACTCAGGAGCTTTGATAAGACAGCAGTGACACATATTTGGACCCAGTGTCCCCGAGAGGAGGGACTGGATCTTGCGGTGAGCAACCGGCTCAAGAAGGCGGCAGGGTTTTGCCTGATAAATGTCTGATAGATGATGCCGTGGGCAATGGGCATCTTATTGATAGCATGGAGCGTCTGTTTATGTGATGCGTTGAGCTAAAGCGCGGGAAAGGCTCGCTATGTAAAAGCTTTGCCTCAGCGGCTGTCTGTAGAAAGGAATCATTGCACAATCGTGTGCGCTGATTCCTTTTTTTGGTTCACAAAGAAAACTCAGTACATAAGATTAAAATATGCGGACTTGGTTTTGCCGGAAAAATGCGCTATAATACTTGGAAAATGTGTATAGGGAGTTAATAGAAGGATGAACGTCGAAGGAAAAAAGAAACATTTAATACGGAGGTTTTGGCCGTATCAGAAAAAGTATTTAAAAACAGTTATATTGGATCTGTTCTGCGCGGCATTAACCTGTCTGTGCGATTTAGTGATGCCGCTGATCCTGCGGACCATTACGGACCTGGCTATGAATGATCTGGCGGCGCTTACGGTATCGCTGGTGTTTCGGCTTGCGGCGCTGTATCTTGTGCTGCGTCTGATTGATGCGGCGGCGCAGTATTTTATGGCGGACATGGGGCATGTGATGGGCGTGTACATAGAAACGGATATGAGACAGGATGCCTTTGACCATCTGCAGAGGCTTGGATATACCTATTATTCTAATACGAAGATCGGTCAGATCATGGGGAGGATTACGAACGATCTGTTTGATGTGACGGAATTTTCTCATCACTGCCCGGAGGAGTTTTTTATTGCCGGGTTGAAATTTGCGGTCAGCTTTTCAATTCTGTGTACCTATAGTATACCCCTTACGCTGATTATATTTTTATGCATACCGCTTATGGCAGTTTCTTCGATTTACCTGAACCGGAGGCTGCAGGGAGTATTCCGCAGACAGCGTGTACAGATCGGCGAGCTGAATGCACAGATTGAGGACAGTCTTCTGGGTGAGCGGGTGGTCAAGGCCTTTGGTGTTGAGGAGCAGGAGAAGCAGAAGTTTGCCAGAGGAAATGCTGCGTTTAAGACAATCAAGAAACATACTTATAAATATATGGCGTTGTTTCAATGCTCCACCAGACTGTTTGACGGATTGATGTATCTGGTAGTAATTCTGGGCGGAGGATTGTTTGTGATCGATGAGCGGATTACACCAGGAGACCTGGTGGCCTATGTGCTCTATGTGTCGACGCTGATTACGACGATCCGCAGGATCGTGGAATTTGCAGAGCAGTTCCAGAGAGGGATGACCGGCATCGAGCGTTTCTTTGAAATTATGGATGCAGAGGTTGAGATTGAAGATGAATCGGACGCAGTGCCGCTTAAAGCAGATTACGGATGCATTGAGCTGAAACAGGTATGCTTTGAGTACCCGGATGACCACAATGCGGTGCTGAAAAACTTAAATCTCAGGATTGAAGCAGGCGAGCGGGTAGCGCTTGTGGGGCCTTCCGGCGGAGGAAAGACCACGCTCTGTAATCTAATTCCCAGATTTTATGATGTAACTTCCGGAAGGATCGAGATTGACGGCCAGAATATCCGCGGCGTGACGCTTAAAAGCCTGCGGGATTCCATTGGAATTGTACAGCAGGATGTGTATCTGTTCAGCGGAAGCGTGGCGGAGAATATTGCCTATGGCAGGCCGGACGCGGGCTTGGAGGAAATCCGCCGGGCGGCAGAGCTTGCCGGCGCCGATGAATTTATTAGAGAGCTGAAGGATGGATACGATACCTATGTGGGAGAGCGGGGAGTGAAGCTGTCCGGCGGGCAGAAGCAGAGGATTTCTATTGCAAGAGTATTTTTGAAAAATCCACCGATCCTAATCCTGGATGAGGCCACAAGCGCATTGGATAATGAGAGTGAGACGCTGGTGGGACAGAGCTTGGAGAAGCTGGCAAAGGGACGTACGACGCTGACGATTGCGCACAGGCTTACAACGATCAAGGATTATGACAGGATTCTGGTTCTGGAGGGAGACGGAATTGCAGAATCAGGCAGTCATGAGGAGCTTCTGGCACGGAAAGGAATATACTACCATCTCTGGAATCAAAGCTTTGGCTAAAAAGCAGATTGATTTTTCCGATGTGATGTGCTAAAATGTTAACACGAAATTATGTGCGGGGGGGGGTCGTACATGATACAAATAGTAAAAGAAAGCACAGAGAGGATGGTTCGGAATTGAAAAAATACATAATTAAGCGTCTGGCGCTCGGCATTGCAAGTATATTCGTTGTTGCAACGCTGACATTTTTTCTCATGAATCTGGTTCCGGGAGGACCGTTTGTTGCAGAGAAGTCTATCAGCAAGGCGGCTCAGGAGGCGCTGGAAGCGAAGTACGGATTAGACAAGCCGTTATTGGAACGGTATACCACGTATATGTCAGATTTTGTCAAGGGAGATATGGGGTTCAGCCTCCGGCAGAGAGGACGTACGGTATCTGACATCATATTTTCAAAGTTTCCTGTATCTGCAGGGCTTGCAGGTATTGCTGTTGTATTAGCACTTCTTCTGGGCATACCGCTTGGATGTATATCGGCATACAACAGAGGAAAATTCGCTGATAATTTCATCATTGTTCTGGCGACCTGCGGGATCGCCATACCAAGCTTTATAAGCAGTGTACTGCTTCTGTATACCTTTGGAAGCAGATTGAACATTCTTCCTACGGTCGGACTTAACACACTGTCTTCTTATATTATGCCGGTGACAGCTCTGGCAATTTATCCTACGGCATATATTACCCGTTTGATGCGTTCCAGCCTTTTGGATGTTATGGGACAGGATTACATACGTACCTCGAAGGCGAAGGGAGTTTCCAGCTTTAAGACGCTGTTCAAGCATGCGCTGCGCAACGCGATCCTTCCGGTTGTAACCTATGTAGGACCGATGCTTGCAGGACTTATGACAGGATCCTTCGTTGTAGAAAAGATTTTTACGATCCCGGGACTTGGACGGGAATTTGTATCTTCTATAACAAATCGTGATTATACGATGATCATGGGGACAACGATAGTCCTGGCGACCCTGATTATAACGGCGAATGTAATTGTAGATATTCTCTACAAGATTATAGATCCGCGGATTAAATTAAAATAGAGAGCAGGTGTAAGAAGTACAATGAGTAATAAATTTCCCAGCCTTCAGCTGAAAGAAGAGGATTTTCTCCCCGCTTCAGCCGAGGAAAAACAGAGTCTTGTTATTATGCGCAAAAGCGTTAATTTCTGGGCGGATGGTATGCGCCGCCTGCGCAAAAATAAAATTGCAATTGTCAGTTTGTTTTTCATTATTATGATTATTATATTTGCATACGTTCTGCCTTCCTTCTGGCCTTACAGCTATGAACAGCAGATTAAATACAGTGAAAACTTAGCCCCGTTTGAATATGGCAGGATGGAGCAGGAACTCATTGATGCGGGAGAGAGCGTATTTCCTCATATCTGTGGTACGGACAAGCTTGGGCGTGACTTTGCGGTCCGCCTGATGATGGGAACCCGTATCAGTCTGAGCGTTGGACTTGTGTGTGCGGCTCTTGTCCTTCTTGTGGGAGCGACATACGGTGCTATTGCAGGCTTTGCAGGAGGATGGACCGACAATATTATGATGCGTATTACGGATATTTTGTATACGATACCGGATATTCTTTTGATCATTATACTTTCTATGGCGCTTAAGCCTGCTCTGGAGAGCTTGGCGGCTCGTCCCGGATTTGGGTGGATGCAGAAGATGGGTCCGAATTTGATCGCAATTTTTTTGGTGTTCGTGCTGCTCTACTGGGTTGGCATGGCCCGGATTACCCGCTCGCAGGTTCTGATATTGAAGGAGTCGGAGTATGTAACGGCGGCCCGCGCTCTTGGCGCGTCCGGCGGAAGGATCGTGAAGAAACACCTTCTTACAAACTGTATCGGTACTCTGATCGTTACGACTACACTGCAGATTCCTTCTGCGATTTTTACAGAGAGCTACTTAAGCTTCCTCGGACTTGGTGTTGCGGCGCCTATGCCGTCTCTGGGGTCGCTTGCAACAGATGCCGTAAAGGGCATGAATACATATCCGCATCTTTTGATTCTTCCGGCGGTGATGATCAGTGTCATAATACTGGTGTTCAATCTTTTTGGCGACGGACTGAGGGATGCATTTGATCCGAAACTGAAGAATTAAAGGAGGTACGAGCGTTTTGAAGGAAAAGCTATTAGAGATTAAAGATGAATACCTGTCCTTTTTTACTCCAGCCGGTGAAGTGAAGGCTTTGAACGGAGTCTCTTTCTCAATGGAGGAGGGAGAAGTGCTTGGAATTGTAGGAGAATCCGGCTCGGGCAAGTCGGTTACGGCTTATTCGCTGATGGGCCTTACTGCTTATCCAGGAAAGCTTGTGAGCGGCACGATCCGTTTTAATGGACATCAGGTAGAGACAATGACCGAAAAGGAATTTCGGAAAATGCGGGGAAATGAAGTCTCTATCATTTTCCAGGATCCGATGACAAGCTTAAATCCGGTCTATACGATTGGGAATCAGATCAGGGAGGTTATCCTGTTACATACAGATAAGACCAAGAAAGAAGCGCAGGAGCGCGCAAAGGAGCTTCTGGAGCTTGTCGGGATCAACGAGCCGGAAAAGCGGCTGAAGCAGTATCCCCATGAGCTGTCCGGCGGTATGCGCCAGCGTGTAATGATCGCGATCGCCCTTGCCTGTGAACCGAAGCTTCTGATTGCGGATGAGCCTACTACGGCGCTTGATGTTACGATACAGGCGCAGATTTTAGAGTTGATGCAGGAGCTTAGAGAGAAGCTCGGAATGAGTATTATTATGATCACTCACGATCTGGGTGTTGTTGCGAGCATGTGTGAGAAGATTGCGGTCATGTATGCAGGGCATATTATAGAGTATGGAACAGCGGATGAGATTTTCTATTCTCCGAAGCATGAGTATACGAAAGGATTGATCAGGTCCATTCCAAAGCTTGATACCGAAGAGGATGAACGTCTGGTACCGATTGAGGGTCAGCCGGTGGATCTTCTGAACCCGCCGAAAGGATGTCCTTTTGCACCAAGATGTGCAAGCTGTATGAAGATCTGTCTCGACCAGATGCCGCCAAAGACAGAATTGAGCGATACACATTACAGTCATTGCTGGCTGCTTCAGAAAGATCAATTTGAGGAAGGAGGCAGGGGACTGTGAATAAACAAGACATTTTGATGGAAATACAGCATCTGCAGCAGTACTTTCCGGCAGGAGGCTACGGAAAGAACAAGCGGGTTGTAAAAGCGGTCGATGACGTGTCTTTTGCAATCCGAAGAGGCGAGACGCTGGGACTTGTAGGAGAGTCTGGCTGCGGAAAAACAACAGTCGGCCGTACCATGCTCCGGCTGTATGAGCCTACGGACGGACGTATTATATATGATGGAAAGATTATATTTGACAGCGGAAACCATCCGCTGCAGAATCCGGATGGAACAACGCAGAGGGACGGAAACGGCAATGTGATCCTTGGTACCAAGAGTGCTGTAGATATGCTGCCATACCGGCGCAGGATGCAGATTGTTTTTCAGGATCCATATGCAAGTCTGGATCCCCGTATGACGATTGGAGATATTGTCGGAGAGCCGATTGATATCCATAAGCTTGCGAACAGTAAAGAGGAAAGGCGCGACCGTATTCTTTCGCTTCTGGAGCGTGTGGGGCTTAACAGCGAGCACGCCAACCGGTATCCCCATGAGTTTTCCGGAGGACAGAGGCAGCGTGTGGGTATTGCCCGTGCGCTTGCGGTAGACCCGGAGTTTATTGTCTGTGACGAGCCGGTTTCTGCGCTTGATGTTTCGATACAGGCACAGGTGGTCAATATGTTTGAGGATCTTCAGAAAGAGCTGGGACTGACCTATCTGTTTATCGCTCATGATTTGAGTATCGTGAAGCATATATCTGACCGTATCGGCGTTATGTATCTTGGAAAGCTGGTTGAGCTTGCAGACAGCTATGAACTGATCACAAAAAGCGCCCACCCGTATACGCGCAGCTTGATTTCGGCAATTCCGATCGCAGATCCGAAGACTGCCCGGGCTTCCAAACGTATCCCGCTGCAGGGAGATGTGCCGAGCCCGTTAAATCCGCCGAGCGGATGCCGCTTCCGGACGAGATGTCCGTATGCGACAGAGCAGTGTGCCGGGGAGTGTCCGGAATTTAAAGAGATCAGCCCGGGGCACTGGGCGGCCTGTCATAATCTGGAACAGGTAAATTAATACAGGTATCCCATATGCTGGATAAGCATATTTTGGATATAAAGCAATAGAAAAGAAAATGGAGGAAAAATTATGAAAGCAAAAAGATTAGCTGCAGTTTTGCTGACAATCTGTATGACGCTTTCTCTTGCGGCCTGCGGCGGAAAAGGTTCCAGCTCTGATGATGCAGGATCTTCTGACGGTGCATCCGGTGAAGGCGGAGAGATTACAGTACAGATTGGACCGAACCCTGAGACACTGGATCCGGCGCTTAACAGTGCTGTTGACGGCGGAAACATGCTCATTACCCTGTTTGAGACGCTTCTTATCATCGATGAGAATAACGAGGTACAGCCGGGACAGGCTGAATCCTATGAGGTGAGCGATGACGGACTTGTATGGACATTTACCATGCGCGACGGCCTGAAGTGGAGCGACGGCTCGGAACTTACCGCAAAGGATTTCGAGTATACCTTTAAGCGTATCTGCGATACGGATCTTGCCGCACCATATGCGGAGACTGTTGTAGGTATGATCGACGGTTATCAGGATGCTGTCGGCAACCCGGATGAGAACGGTGAGATGACAACAGAGCCTGATATTGAGAAACTGAATGTTGTGGCGAGCGATGATGGAAAGACACTTACCATTACACTGGCTTATCCATGCTCTTACTTTGATAAGATTGTAGCATTTGGAACCATGAGCCCGGTTCAGCAGGCAACTGTTGAGGAAAACGGTGATTCTTGGTCTGTTGCTCCAGAGACCTATGTATGTAATGGTCCATATATGATCAGTGAGTGGGTTCCAAGTGAGCGTATCGTATGCAAGAAGAATCCAAATTACAGCGGCGGATGGGATTCTTCCCGTATTGTTACAGATACCCTGACATTCCTTCTGCTTGAGGATCCCAGCGCATCTTATGCTGCTTATACAGGCGGAGAGGCGCTTATGATCAAGGATGTGCCTACAGAGGAAATCCCAAGCCTTACACCGGCAGAGGACGGCGGAGATTATTATGTGGATCCAATCCTTGGAACTTATTATCTGAGTATGCAGACACAGAAGGAGCCGTTTAACAATGTAAATGTACGTAAAGCGCTGAATCTTGCCATTGACCGTGATTATATTGCTAATGTGATCATGCAGGGTACTTACAGCCCGGCATACAACTTTGTAGGTCCTGGTGTTATAGATGCAGATCCAGAGAACATGTTCTATGATGTATCTATTGAAGCAAATGGCGGAAAGCCATTTATCAGCGAGGATTACGAAGCAAATCTGGAAGAAGCTAAGGCTGCTCTTGCAGAGGCAGGCTATCCGGATGGAGAAGGCTTCCCGACTATTACTTATTCTACAAATGATTCAGGATACCATGTAGCTGTGGCTGAGTATCTTCAGAACTGCTACAAGGAGCTTGGAATTACCATGAATATCGACAAGGTTGAGTGGGCTTCCTTTACTCCGCAGCGCCGTGCCGGCGACTATGAGATGGCCCGTAACGGATGGGTTATGGATTACAACGATGCTTCCAATATGATTGAGCTTCTTTACTCATCAAACGGAAACAATGATGGTAAGTATAACAGCAAAGATTTTGATGCGGCAATTGATGCATCCAGATGTGCAGATGTAGAAGAGCACTATGCGGCACTTCATGAGGCTGAGAAGATCATGATGGAAGATTATGCATGTATTCCGGTTGCCAGCTACAACGATTTCTGGCTGCAGTCTCCTTCTTTGAAGGGTACATGGCACAGTCCATACGGATACTGGTATTTCCAGTATGGATATGTGGAGGAGTAATCCGAAGACAGTATAATAGTATAAAAATATTGAGAATTCATACGCTCGGTGATATAATGTCACCGAGCGTTATTCTTTTTAGAAAATGCATCCTGTTCTATAATATATTATTTTATCCGGGAAAGGGCGTAAGAAGGTGCTGACCATGCGGCAGCAACCAGAGGAGAGCCTGATACTTCCGGTCTGCTTGTGTTTTCTAAAGAAATCCACGTTCACATTTCCCCATAAAAAAGGGCTGAAAGACAGGGGACACATCCGGCATCCGATATCTGCCGGTGCGCCGTTTTATCAGCAGAAAAGGAGAAACAATATGACAGTAGCGGCAGAAGCGAAAACAAACACAAAGGGAGGCACCCGTTACATGGTAGAGCTGGCCTTGATGATTGCGATCATCTTTATCATGGCATTTACACCGCTGGGGTACTTGCGGACACCGGGAATTTCAATCACGTTCCTTACCGTACCGGTGGCTGTGGGAGCGATGATCCTCGGACCGTCAGGAGGGGCGGCGTGCGGTCTGGCATTCGGTATTACCAGCCTGATGCAGTGCTTCGGCATAAGTCCGATGGGAGTAATGCTTCTTGGAATCAATCCCTTTGGAACTGTAGTTACCTGTATTGTACCGCGGGTTCTGGAGGGGCTTTTGTGCGGTCTGGTTTTTAAAGGAGTGCGGAAGAAAAGGAAAAATCCAGCTTATTTCATCGGAGGGCTGACCTGTCCGGTTTTGAATACGGTCCTGTATATGTCTTCTCTGGTGCTGTTCTTTTATCAGACAGACTATATACAGGGATTTGTAGAGGGTCTTGGGGTATCGAATCCGCTGACCTTTGTAGCGGCATTTGTGGGCGTACAGGGCGCCGTCGAGGCGGCCGTGTGTACGGTGGTGTCTGCGGCTGCTGCGCGTGCATTGGCGGCGGCACTTAAATCAGCATAGAGGTGTATAGTTTCTGCCAGTGCGGCCTGAATCAACCGCACTGGCAGAAAAAATTAAAAATGTATCAAAGGAAGGTAAGACGATGGAGATAAATGAGTTTGTACAGGAAATCAATATTACGGAAATAGAAGGCCTGCGCATTGGAAATGCGCAGGACGATGAGGCGGAGACGGGAGTGACGGTGCTTCTGTTTGAACAGGGTGCGAAGGCAGGGGTGGATGTGAGCGGCGGGGGGCCGGCATCCAGAGAGACCCGGCTTCTCGAACCATTGACGGCGGATAATCCAATCAATGCGATTGTGTTGTCGGGCGGCTCTGCATTTGGGCTTGCAGCGGCGGACGGCGTGGCGCGGTATCTGGAAGAGAGAGGGATTGGCTATGACACAGGTTTTGCCAAGGTGCCGCTAGTATGCCAGTCCTGTATCTATGATCTTGGTATCGGACGTGCTGACGTACGGCCGGATGCGGATATGGGCTATGCCGCCTGTGAGGATGCACAAAGGAACCAGCCGGATTGCGGCAGCATCGGGGCGGGCTGCGGTGCGGCAGTAGGTAAGCTTTATGGGATGGAGAGGGCATCGAAAACCGGACTTGGCATTTATGCAGTGAAGGCGGGAATTCTTAGGATGGCGGCAGTTGTAGTAGTGAATGCATTGGGTGATATCTTTGACCCGGATACAGGGGAGAAGCTCGCCGGACTGCGTACAGAAGACGGGGGCGGTTTTGCGGATACCCGGCAGGAAATCTATAAGATTAGCAGACGGACAGATCTTTTTGCCGGGAATACTACGATTGGCGCAATAATTACCAACGGAAAATTCTCAAAAGCAGAAATGAACAAGATTGCATCCATGGCAAGAAGCGGATATGCGAGATGTATTAATCCGGTGGGGACAATGGCGGATGGAGATACGATTTACGCGGCATCCATAGGGGATGTGCCGGCAGATATTAACGCGGCAGGGACACTTGCGGCTGAGGTTATGGCGGAGGCCATAAAGAAAGCTGTAAAAAATTATAGTTTTATTTCGATAAAAAATTGTCAAAATTAGCAATTGCATTTATAGAAAAAAGGAGTATACTATTTAGTGTTTTAGAATGTATACTTTTAATAAGAAGGAATAGAATGGAGGCAGCATATGCAGCACATGGATGCTATCATTAAGCGGCTGGAAGATGTCGAGCTGACGGCAGAGCAGATCGTGGACCGTGCAGAAGCCGGCAAGAATGATATCGGCCAGCGTATTCAGGCGCAGAGGAATGAATTTGACGAGAAGCTGGCAGCTGAGACAGATGAGAAGCTTGCAAAGGTCAAGGCTGAGGCAGACCGGAAGCTGAACCAGATTCTTGAGAACGAGAAGCAGAGGCAGCACTCGATCATTGACAATCTGGAGAAGGAATATGAAGAGAATCACGAGGCGTATGCGCAGGAGATTCTGGAGAATATTATAGCTGTATAGAACATTTGAGGTGGTAACATGGGAAATGTAATGTCATACAGCGGTATTGTGACAAAGGTTCGCGCCATGCAGGCGAAGCTTCTTACGGAGCGTGATTTTGAAAATATTGCGGGCTTAAGAAGTGTTCCGGAGGTGGTGGAATACCTGAAGGGGAAGCCGGCATATGCAGATGCATTGAACCGGATGGACGATACGCTGTATCACAGAGGAAATGTGGAAAAGGTCCTCGGCCAGTCGCTGTATGCGGATTATTCCAGAATATACCGGTTTGCAGGTATGAAGCAGAAGCAGTTTATCAAAGGGTTCTGGAAGCAGTATGAGATTGCACTGATCAATTACTGTCTGCGTATCGTGTTTAATCATTACGACATGCCGTTTGATCTGGACTATAAGAAGGAATATTTTGACCGTTATTCGCAGATTTCAATTGATAAACTGGTTACGTCGGAGAATATCGGAGAGCTGGTTGAGAATCTGAAAGGGACGGAATATTATGAGCCGCTGTGGCGGTTCCGGGATTCCGAAGAAGCGACCCTATATGATTACAATATGGCTTTGGATCAGTATTATTTCCGAAACGCATGGCGCAGGCAGCGGAAGGCGCTGAGTAAGGAAGAACGGAAATTGTATACAAGAGACTGCGGAGTGAAGATCGATCTTTTGAATCTGCAGTGGATCTACCGGGCGAAGAAGTATTACCATATGCTTCCGCCGGATATTTATCAGATGATGATACCCATCCAGTACCGGCTGAAGGAAGAAGAATTTAAGGCTCTGGTCGAAGCGCCGTCTCTGGAGCAGTTTATTCAGCTTGTCTCAAATACATATTATAAGAGATATCTGGATGCGTCGTGGCAGCAGTACGCTGTTGAACAGGTGTATAAGGACTGCCTGCACAAGCTGTATATATCAGACCGGAGAAGGAATCCTTATTCTATCGCGACAGTAAACACTTACCTGTTTTTGAAGGAAGAGGAGATTGATAAATTAATTACGGCCCTTGAGTGTATCCGATATGGATTGTCACAAAAGGAAACGCTGGAGTACTTAGGAGGTGTGAGTCAATGATTGTAAAGATGAAATTTCTGCAGATCAGCGGACCAGAGACGGATATTGACCGGATGTGCAATCAGTATCTTTCCAGGCACGAGATGCAGCTTGAGAGCGCAATTGCCGAACTTAAGACGACTGACAATCTGCTGCCCTTTGTGGAGGTAAATCCTTACCGGGGTTCTCTTGCAAGAGCGGAGCAGTTCTGCGGGCTTCTCGAGGGGGAGAAGCCCAAACCGGATATGACGATGGATAAGGAAGCAGTTATGTCCATGCTTTGGGAGATTCAGCACGAATATGTGGAGATGCAGGAGAAGAGAGATCTGTTGAAGAAACAGTCCGATGAAACGAGGGAAGGCGCCAATGCGCTGGAGCCGTTCCGATCTATGAATGTGGATCTGGGAAAGGTATCCGATTACCGGTTTTTGAAGGTACGTTTCGGGCGTTTGGGGCTGGAGCAGTACCGAAGGCTGGACAAATATCTGTTTCGGGATTTGAAGGCGGTATTTGTGGAAGGCTCCCGCAATGAAAATTATGTGTATGGAGGCTATATTGCCGCGAACCGTGATAGCGGAGAGGTGGATTCGATATTTAATTCTCTTCGGTTTGAACGGATTTCGCTTGGAGGCAGTTTTACGGGAACACCGGAGCAGGCCTATCAGGAAATAAAAAAGAAACAGGATTACATGAAACAGCAGATTGATGAGCTTGATAAGAAGATGGCGGAGCTTATGAACTCCCACGCCGCACAGCTTTTAGGAGCGAAGGAGCAGCTGAGGGAGCTGGCAGATTATTTCGACATCCGCAAGAAGGCGGCAAAGATTGGCGGCAATGAGGAGAAGGGCGGACGATATATCCTCTGCGGCTGGATGGGCGAAGATGATGTAACTCAGTTTTTGAAGGAAACCAGAGACGATCCGAATGTGATGGTTATGGTGGAGGAAAACAGAGAGAAATTCTTTGGAGATCCGCCGACGAAGCTAAAGAATCCCCGGTTCTTTAAGCCCTTTGAGATGTTTATTGAGATGTATGGTCTTCCGGCGGCAGGTGAGATGGATCCGACCATGTTTGTGGCGCTGACCTATACCTTTATCTTTGGCGCTATGTTTGGAGATTTGGGGCAGGGAGCAGTGCTGTTCGCGGCAGGCGGCCTGCTGTATCTAACAAAGAAGATCAATCTGGCAGGGATAATTTCGGTTGCAGGACTCTTCTCCATGTTTTTTGGATTGATGTTCGGCAGCGTGTTTGGATTTGAGGATATACTTCCGGCGATATGGCTGAGGCCTGTGGAAGCGATGACCAGACTGCCGTTTGTGGGCCAGCTAAATACAGTATTTATTATAGCGATTGCTTTTGGTATGGCGTTGAATATCCTGGTGATGATCTTCCAGATCATTAACGCGGCAAAGGTACACGATCTGGAAAATCTTCTGTTTTCCCACAACGGTATTGCAGGCTTGGTGTTCTATGGATTTATTGTTCTGACGGTTGTTTTGTATATGACCGGGCACAAAACACCAGGCAATATCCTGCTGGTAGTTTTCCTGGGTGTTCCGATCCTGTTGTTCCTGTTTAAGGAGCCGCTAGGGAACCTGGTAGAGAAGAGGCATAAGAAAATGGAAGTCAGCAAGGGAATGTTCCTGGTACAGGGGTTCTTTGAATTGTTTGAGACCATGCTGAGTTATTTTTCCAATACTCTTTCCTATGTGCGTATCGGAGCCTTTGCAGTCAGCCACGCGGCGATCATGGAGGTGGTGCTGATGCTCTCGGGAGCGGAGAGCGGACACGCGAATCTGTTCGGAGTAATCCTGGGGAATCTGATCGTTATGCTATTTGAAGGATTGATCGTAGGCATTCAGGTGCTGCGTCTGGAATATTATGAGTTGTTCAGCAGATTTTACAAGGGAAGCGGACGGCAGTTCAAGCCGTTTAATAATACAAGTACAAAATAAACTATTAGGAAGCAGAGATAAGGAGGACTTTTATCATGACAGTAACAGTGAAATTATTACTTATTGCAGCCCTGATGCTTAGCATCGTGATTCCATTTGGAACATTTCTTCTTGGAGAGAAATCTAAGAAGCGATATAAGAGGGCGGTCGGAGCCAATGTATTTTTCTTTTTCAGTTCTTTTGTGATTGCAGGTATTATAATGTTTTCCGGCGTTCCGGTGCAGGCTGCTGATGCGGCAGAGGCTGCAGCTGCCAGTGCAACCGGATTTGGATATCTGGCCGCAGCACTTTCTACCGGTTTGTCATGTGTGGGCGGCGGTATTGCCGTTGCAAGTGCGGCAAGTGCAGCGCTTGGCGCGATCAGCGAGGATTCCAGTGCGCTTGGTAAGTCATTGATCTTCGTAGGTCTGGCAGAGGGTGTGTGTCTGTACGGACTGATTATTTCTTTCATGATTCTGGGCAGGCTTTAAGATGAAGATGTATTTGATCAGTGATAATGTCGATACGCTGACAGGGATGCGGCTGGCCGGCATGGACGGAGTTGTGGTCCACGAAAAGGATGAGCTGAGGACGGCTATTGAGACAGCGATGGAGGATAAGTCGGTGGGAATCATACTCCTGACAGAAAGGCTGGGAAGGGAATTTCCGGAGCTTTTGGATGAGATTAAGCTGGAACGGACGATGCCTCTGCTGATCGAGATTCCTGACAGACACGGAACCGGACGTAAGAAGGACTTTATCACATCTTATGTAAATGAAGCGATTGGATTGAAACTGTAAAGAAGAGGGTGAGAAGCTTGACGATAGAAGAAAGAATTGCGCATATACAGGAATCGGCCATGGAAGAGGCGAGGCTGAAGGCGGATGCAATTACGAAGCAGCATGAGAAGATGCTGGCGGGGATTTTTAATCAGCATCGGGATGAGGCTGTCCGGCAGTCGGAGGTGCGCATCCGGGGAGAGCTGATTAATGCCAGGCAGCAGCAGAATATGGCGGCATCCAGAGCACAGATTGAGCTGAAGCGGGAGTACGGCAAGCGTCAGAAGGAGCTTAAGAAGGAGCTGTTTGAAGAGGTGGAACGTAAGCTTCAGGAGTATATGAAAACCGATGCGTATGAGAAGGCGCTGGTGCAGTATATTGAGAAGGCGCTTAGATTTGCCAACGGCGAGGAGCTTACGATTTATATTAATCCGACAGATGCGGATAAGAAGGATTATCTGGAAGAGCATACCGGCATGAAGCTTACGGTCAGCAAGGAGGATTTCGTGGGAGGAGTCCGTGCGGTGGTTCACGGCCGTAATGTGCTGATCGATCACGCGTATAAGGGAGCTCTTGAGAATGAGTATCAGAAGTTCTTGTTCAGAGGAGGTGTGGGCATTGGATAGTATAAATACAGGTACAATTTATGGTATTAACGGGCCCGTCATCTACTTGAAGGGAAAGAGCAGCTTTAAGATGTCGGAAATGGTCTATGTGGGAGAAGAGAAGCTGGTAGGCGAGGTTATCTCTCTGGATAAGGATCAGACGACGATTCAGGTATACGAGGAGACTTCAGGCCTGAGACCGGGCGAGAAGGTAGAGTCCTCGGGCGCTCCGGTGTCTGTGACGCTGGCACCGGGAATCCTGAATAATATTTTTGACGGAATTGAGCGTCCTCTTGAGCGGATTGCGGATACAGGAGGAGCGTTTATTACCAGAGGTGTTTCCGTGGATTCGCTGGATACGGAGAAGCTGTGGGAGACACATATGACGGTGTCAGAGGGCGATGTGGTGCATGGCGGCACGATTATTGCGGAGGTTCCTGAGACCAGGGCAATTGTCCACAAGTGTATGGTTCCGCCGGATGTGGAGACGGCTGAGGTGGTAGAGACTGTCTCTGACGGGGAATATACGATCCGGGATGTTCTGGTAAAGATTAAGCTACCGGACGGAAGCATGCGGGAGCTTACCATGACGCAGAAGTGGCCGATCCGTGTGGCAAGGCCGGTGAGCCAGAGATATCCGGCAAGCATCCCGCTGGTAACCGGGCAGCGTATCTTAGATACTATGTTCCCGATTGCTAAGGGAGGAACGGCGGCGATCCCGGGAGGATTCGGAACAGGAAAGACGATGACTCAGCATCAGATTGCAAAATGGTCGGATGCGGATATTATTATTTATATTGGCTGCGGCGAGCGCGGCAACGAGATGACGCAGGTATTGGAGGAGTTTGGCGAACTGATCGACCCGAAATCCGGGAATCCTCTGATGGACCGTACGACGCTGATCGCAAATACCTCCAACATGCCGGTGGCTGCCCGTGAGGCGTCTATTTACACAGGACTGACACTGGCGGAATATTACCGTGATATGGGCTATGATGTGGCGATCATGGCGGACTCCACATCCCGGTGGGCGGAGGCTCTGCGCGAGCTGTCCGGCCGTTTGGAGGAGATGCCGGCGGAGGAAGGCTTCCCGGCATATCTGGCATCCAGGCTGTCGGCCTTCTATGAGCGCGCAGGTATGATGCAGACCCTAAACGGCGCTACAGGCTCCGTATCGATCATCGGTGCGGTATCTCCGCAGGGAGGAGATTTCTCCGAGCCGGTAACGCAGAATACCAAGCGTTTTGTACGGTGCTTCTGGGGACTGGATAAATCCCTTGCTTATGCAAGGCATTTTCCGGCTATCCACTGGCTGACCAGCTACAGCGAGTATACGATGGAGCTGAGTGCCTGGTATACGGATCATGTGTCGCCGAAGTTTGTGGATTACAGAAACCGGCTGATGGGGCTTTTGAGCCAGGAGAATAATCTGATGGAGATCGTAAAGCTGATTGGTGCGGATGTGCTTCCGGACGATCAGAAGCTGGTGCTTGAGATTGCCAAGGTAATCCGTCTGGGATTCCTGCAGCAGAACGCATTCCATAAGGATGATACCTGTGTATCCATGGAGAAGCAGTTCCGCATGATGGATGTAATCCTGTATCTGTACCGGAAGAGCCGGAAGCTGGTGGCAATGGGCCATCCCATGTCTGTATTGAAGGAAGAGGGGATCTTCGAGAAGGTGATTGCCATTAAGTACGATGTGCCGAATGATAATCTGCAGCTTTTGGATGTGTATAAACAGGATATTGATGATTTTTATAACCGCGTATTGGAAAAGAACGCATAGAAGGAGGGAGAGGCTATGGCAATAGAATATCTTGGCTTAAGTAATATTAACGGTCCTCTCGTTGTCCTGGAAGGACTGCAGGATGCGTTTTTTGATGAGATCGTTGAATTTGTAATTGATGGAAATCAGAGAAAAATGGGCCGTATTGTCGAACTGAATGACGACAAGGCGGTCATACAGGTATTTGAGGGGACAGAGAATATGTCCCTGACAAATACCCATACAAAGCTTTCCGGCCATCCCATGGAGGTGGCGGTATCTCCGGATATGCTGGGAAGAACTTTTAACGGCGTGGGCGAGCCGATTGACGGACTTGGCTCTCTGTTCTCAACGGATAAGAGGGATATCAACGGCCTGCCGTTAAATCCGATCCGAAGAGAGTACCCGCGTAACTATATCCGTACCGGAATTTCGGCGATTGACGGACTTACCACGCTGATCCGCGGTCAGAAGCTTCCTATTTTCTCGGGGAACGGCCTGCCGCACGACCAGCTTGCAGCACAGATTGTAAAGCAGGCGTCGCTTGGTGACGATTCCGACGAGGAATTTGCAATTGTATTTGCGGCGATGGGCGTAAAGCATGACGTGGCTGACTTCTTCCGGAAGACCTTTGAGGAGAGCGGCGTTTCGGATCATGTGTGTATGTTCCTGAATCTGGCAAATGACCCGGTGGTAGAGCGTCTGATCACGCCGAAGGTTGCGCTTACAGTGGCAGAGTATCTGGCGTTTGAGTGCGATAAGCATATTCTGGTTATTTTGACGGATATGACCTCCTTTGCAGAGGCCATGCGTGAGGTATCCTCTTCACGAGGCGAGATTCCTTCCAGAAAGGGATATCCGGGCTATCTGTACAGTGAACTTGCGACGATTTATGAGCGTGCCGGAATCGTGCAGGGAGCAAAGGGGTCTGTGACCCAGCTTCCGATCCTGACTATGCCGAATGATGATATTACTCATCCGATCCCTGACCTTACCGGATATATTACCGAGGGACAGGTGGTATTGGACCGTAACCTGCAGGGGCAGGGAATCTATCCGCCGATCAGCGTGCTGCCGTCGCTGTCCCGTCTGATGAAGGACGGCATCGGAGAAGGCTACACAAGAGACGATCATCAGGATCTGGCGAACCAGCTGTTCTCTTCCTATGCAAAGGTGGGCGAGGCTAGGAATCTGGCTTCGGTTATCGGCGAGGATGAGCTGTCGGATCTGGATAAGAAATATCTGGAATTCGGACGGGAATTTGAGAAGCGTTATGTGGGCCAGGGCATGACAGAGAACCGGACCATTCAGGATACGCTGGATCTTGGCTGGGAGCTTCTTCAGATTCTGCCGAGAGAAGAGCTTGACCGTATTGACACGAAGATTATAGAGAAATACAGAAAGGAGCCTTCAGATGGATCCACGGGAATTTCCGACGAAAGGTAACCTGATGCTGGCGAAGAATTCGCTGGCGCTTGCGAATCAGGGCTATGACCTGATGGATAAGAAGAGAAATGTTCTCTTAAAAGAGCTGATGGCCCTGATTGATGAGGCGAAGGATATACAGGAGCAGATTGATTCTACATTTACCAAAGCGTATGCATGCCTGCAGCGGGCGAATATTGAGCATGGTATCAGCAAGGTGCAGGAGCTGGCATTTACCGTTCCGATTGAGGAGTCTATACGGATTCAGACCAGAAGTATTATGGGAACGGAAATTCCGCTGGTCAAATATGATGAGAAGCAGAATAATCTGACCTATTCCTTCAGCAGCACGAGAGAATCAATTGATATGGCCAGAGAGGCATTCCGGGAAGTGAAGGATCTTACGATCAAGCTTTCCGCAGTGGAAAATTCCGCCTACCGGCTGGCCGGCAACATCAAGAAGACCCAGAAGCGGGCAAATGCATTGAAGAATATTACCATTCCGATGTACACCGAGCTGGTGCGGAATATCAATAACGCACTGGAGGAGAAAGAACGGGAGGAATTTACCCGGCTGAAGGTGATCAAGAGCATGAAGAGTGCCTCGTGAGAATAAATTATATATGGTGTTCCGGAAGAGAACCGGCGTCGACAAAGCCGCTGTACTTTAAGCAGGCGAGACAACAATCCGGTGAACTAACTACTAACTCCGGCCAGGATGCGCGGCAGAGACTGCGCACCCAAGTCTTCGTAAGTAGTGGATTTCACCCCCATTAAAAGCGTCTCGGATACCCTGTTTAAAATACAGCGGCTTTGTCGGCGCCGGTTCTCTTCCGGGAGGAAGGGCGCTGTGCTAAACCGGGAGGGGGTTGCAGAGAAGGAGCCAAACCAGGGATTTGCACACAAAGTCCGTAAGAATGCGTATGTTTCTTGACGAACGGGGATTCATTTGCTAGAATAAAGAAATGGGAAAAATATGGGTTTATCAAGCAACTTATTTATTTACATAGAAAGCTGCGAGGGGGATAGACCTGTGTGGGAGAGTATAAATTTCAGGCAGAAGGGAGCTTCTGTCTATGAAGCGTTGCCAAAAGCAACGGCAATTAATAATAAGGAGGAGTCTATTATGCTGGATCTAACATTCGGAGAACAAGTCAAGCTTGTCTTAAGCCGTAAAGGCATGACCATCAAAGAACTCGCAGAGATAATTGAAAAGAGAACCGGGAAGAAGATGTCCCGCCAGAACCTTACACAGAGGCTTGGACGTGACAATTTTCAGGAGCAGGACATGCGTATGATCGCAGAGATTCTGGAATGTCCATTCAGTCTCAGCATTCTTGCGGACAGTGAGACGGCCGAGGAGGTAAAAACGCAGGATGAGGCGAAGGAGAACACACCGTCCAAACCAGCGTCAAAGGTGACCAAGGAGAGTGTACGGATTGCCAAGGCGAAGGCGCGCAAGGAGAAAAAGGCAAGAGAGGCAGAACGTCTGGCAGATGCGATAGAGCAGGTTCCGTCTGAGATGCGCAGGGAGCCGGTTGAAAAGGAAATGACCCTTGGGGATTATATTGATATTCACGAGGAGCTGGTACGTCAGGAAACAGCAAGGCTTCCGAAGGTTTCTGCTGAGGATGAAGCTTTGGCGGCAGAGACTTCTGAGAGCAGTGTTTCTGATGCGGATAAGGAAGAGACTATGGAAGATATTGCCGCCAAAGAGGAGGAGAAGGCTTCTGCTGATGAAGTTCAGGAAGCCGGAGAGGCCGGGCAGGAAGAAGATGCGCAGGAGGAACGGCTGCCGGAAGAGGCGGAAGAGATAGACGAAGAATTGAAGGAATACGTTCAGCCGGAGGTGGACGTAGAAGAGCTTCTCCGTGAGATGGAAGAGCTGGAGAAAGAAAGAAGGCTGCTTGAACAGCAGGTGAAAGAGGCCAAAGAAGCCAAGGAGGCGAGGGAACAGGAAGAGCAGCTGCATGAGGAAAAGAAGATTACCGGATGGAGGGCTGTGTTCCAGCGGAGAATGAAGAAGGAACGGCAGGAAGAACTTCAGGAGGAAGCCAAGATTGTAGAGCAGGTCATACCCAGAGAACCTACGATGGAAGAATTAGAGGATGACTATGATGATTATATTGAATATGATGAGCCGGAGGAGGAATCAGAGGAAGAATTAGAGCTTCAGGAAGTAGATGGGGAACAGCCTGCACCGGAAGAGCTGCTTGAGGAATTGATCGAGGAGGACGAGGACGCAGAAGATCTGACCAGAGGAGAACTGAATCCATACACCGGACATGAGTATGAGACAAACAGTGTACGGATGCACCCGAAGCGGATCGGCTACGTACAGCTGTATGACCGTAGGGATCATGGCTGGACGGATATGACAGAATGGGCATTTCTCGGATATCAGGAGCGCAAGAAGGCTCTGCTTGGAAAGGACTATGACCCGCCGATTTATCTGGATTAGAAGGGCGTGAAGGAATTGAACTGGAAACAATTACTATCGACCAGAAGGTACCGGGCGGGCGCCGCTGGGCAGAAGGCTGGGAAGACAGGAGATCTGCGGAGCGAGTTTGAGAAAGACTATCACAGGATTATCGGAAGCGCGTCCTTCCGGCGTCTACAGGATAAGACACAGGTCTTTCCGCTGGATAAGAGCGATTTTATCCGGACCAGACTGACCCATTCTCTGGAGGTATCTTCTTTTGCCAAGTCTCTGGGTCAGAATATAGGGGAAAATATATTGGCCTACAAAAAAGATGCAGGATTTACGGTGCAGATGAAGGAAGATATCTGCAATATCCTGCAGTGTGCGGGGCTGATTCATGACATTGGGAATCCGCCCTTTGGGCATTTTGGAGAGGATGCGATCCGGGAATGGTTTGGAGAGAACCTGCACAGGCTTATGTTTCATGGCCAGCCTGTGGATGAGGTGCTTACAGAGCAGATGCGGGAGGATCTGTATCATTTTGAAGGAAATGCGCAGGCATTCCGCCTGGTGACAAAGCTTCACTATCTGGTGGACGAACGGGGCATGGACCTGACCTATGCGCTTCTTAGTACGATTATCAAATATCCCGTATCTTCGCTGGAGTTAGATCCGAAGAGCGGTAATATTAAGGATAAGAAGCTGGGATATTATTATGCGGATGAAGAGATATTCCATGAGGTTGTAACTGCCGCCGGGACAAAAGGATGCCGTCATCCCCTGGCATTTATTCTTGAGGCGGCAGATGATATTGCGTATAAGACGGCGGATATAGAGGATGCATTTGTAAAGGGTTTCCTGTCGTTCCATAAGCTGATGGAGGAGCTGAAAGAGCTGGAGGATACCTATGCGCAGGTGAGAAATCCGTTCAGTCCGTCTGTGCGGCTCCAGGAGCTGTACGACAGGGGACAGGATATCCACGCAGAGAATCCGGAAGAGTATGCGGTGAAAAACTGGATTGTCCGGGTTCAAGGTTTTTTGATCAATTGCGCAACGTTTGGGTTTACTTCTAATTATCAGGAGATTATGGAAGGGACTTACCGGTACGATCTGTTTCATGGGACATTTGCGGAGAAGCTGATGGATCTTCTCGGAGACCTGGCTTACCGGGTGGTGTTTACGTCGGAGGCTATTTACCGGATGGAGGTATCGGAGAGTGTGATGATCAATTATCTGATGGACCGCTTTATCGAGGCGGTGATACACTATGATGACCGGGAACAGGAACCCGGGACGATCGGCAGACGGCTGATATCCTTTATTTCCAGTAATTATAAGAACGCGTACCACTATCATGCGAGAGGGAAGGACGATGCAGAGAGGCTGTATCTGCGCCTTCTGCTTGCGACGGATTATATCTGCGGCATGACAGACAGCTATGCGAGGCGGCTGTATCAGGAACTGACTGCCAGCATAACAAATAATTAGCGGCCGGCGCAGGGTTTATCCGCACATTTGGAATGTTTGGGAGCTAAGCTGAATAAACTGTTTTGAATACATCAGAATTGGAAGTGGCGGTGTGGAACAGTTTATCAGATATCTATATGAATATCAGCAGGGGAAACCCAGCCGGAATGTAGGCTTTGTAAAATCAGAGCGGGATGAAGAACAGACAACGGTACACATACATGGCAAAGGCCTCCAGCTTGGAAGGGAAACAGAGCTTAAGCTGTATATTTTTTTTGTGGAGGAGGGCGCGCCGGTAGGGATTTTTCAGGGAATGATCACGAATATCAACCCTGCGGTAAATTACCGGCTGACTTTTGGTGTGGAGGATACCGGAGCGCCGGGGAATTATCCGAAGATACAGGGAATTATTATGGAGTCTGAGGAAAAGCGCAGATTTGCGGCTGTGTGGAGCGATTTCCCAGTGGATATGGAGCGCATGCGTGAATGGGAGGAGCCGGAAATTATTCCGCTTACGATGACGGAGGCGGTCCGGCAGAAGGCTGCCGCAGATTCTGCGGGCGGAAGGGAAGAATCAGCAGCAGACGGAGAGCCGGACGAAGTTATAGACGGAGCGGCAGAAGGAACAGAAGAGGAAGACAGAGGCGGGGCTGCTGCGGTGCATCCGGAGCAGGAGCGCGGAACGGAGAAGGAACAGAGAGTCTCGACGGAGGCAGAGACGGAGCAGGGGGCTGTGCCTGACGAGGAGATCGACGCTTATATTATCCCTTCTGAAAGGCAGTGCAAAAAAATATGCCGGCAGGATATTGCCATGCTTCCCCGCTGTGAATGGAGGCTGGCGAATAACAGTTTTCTGCTTCACGGATGCTACAATTACCATCATTTGATGCTGATACAGGAGAGCGATGAGTTATGGCTGGGAATACCGGGGATCTACCACAGCCGGGAGGCAAAAGCGGCAGAAGCCTTTGGGTTTCCAAGATTTATCCCTGTGGGAGAGCTGGATGCGGAGCTTGAACCAGATGAAAAGGAGCCGGGAGAAGAATTTGGGTATTGGTCCCGGAGAGTGAGGAAGATGACTAACTTTTCTCTTTAAAAAGTACAGTTTTTAGAGTGTGCCCGGTACTCAATTGAAAAAGAAGGAAGGTATCTGCGTGACAAATGAAGATGTAAAATATATGAAGGAAGCCCTCAGGCAGGCGGAGAAGGCGTATGCGCTGGATGAGACGCCGATTGGCTGCGTCATCGTCTATGAAGGGAAAATCATCAGCCGCGGCTATAACCGCAGGAATACAGATAAGAATCCGCTGGCGCATGCGGAATTAACAGCGATCCGGAAGGCAGGCAGGAGGCTCGGCGACTGGCGGCTGGAGGGCTGTACCATGTATGTGACGCTGGAGCCATGCCAGATGTGCGCAGGCGCAATCGTGCAGTCCCGCATAGACCGGGTGGTTGTTGGCTGCATGAATCCGAAAGCCGGCTGCGCAGGTTCCATCCTGAATCTATTAAATGTAGCGGAATTTAACCATCAGGCTGAGCTTGAGACGGGTGTGCTTGAGAAGGAATGCGGCGGATTGATGAAGCAGTTTTTTAAGGAACTTAGGGAACGGAAGAAAGAAGAAAAAAAGAGCCTTGCACCATAGCTTGAACTTTTAAGCTGCGGGCAGGGCTCATAAATTCTATTTTGTGCATTGCGCTTCGAACTAAACCAATGAACGTTACCTTAACAGCCAGCTCAGCCCAGGCGCCCTCACGGCACCCGGAAGGTTCTGCTTAGTGCTGCTTCGTTCCCGACCTGACACGGTTCACGGATTTCCGTCGCGTGAGACCCGGACATCAACGCCGCTTATCAAGGGCAGCTTCACCAGCAAATGCCCTCTGCGCAATATCACCCCTGCTATAGCGGATTGCAGGTTCAAGGCACCGCTACCACCCCGGCTGCACGTTTCATATTGTAGCCTGTTTCGGGCAAAAAGTCAATAGGGTTCTGTTACCTTGCCAATCCCCTGATTCTATTGTAGAATATTATTATTATGAAGATTTTACTTACCGCTGTTAATGCAAAATATATACATTCCAATCCGGCTGTGTATAGTCTGAAGGCTTATGCACAGTCTTTTCCTGCTGTTCAAAAGGCGGAGCATAAGATCCTTATCGCGGAGTATACGATTAACCAGCAGATAGATGATATTCTAAGGGGTATTTACCGGCAGGCGCCGGATATGCTGTGTTTTTCCTGTTATATCTGGAATATTTCCTGCATAGAGAACATTGTAAGGGAGATTCATAAGGTGCTGCCGAAGACGGTGGTCTGGCTTGGAGGGCCGGAGGTATCCTATGATGCGGAGGCAGTATTAAAGCGCCTTCCGGAGGTCAGCGGCGTTATGCGGGGAGAGGGAGAAGAAACATTCGCCCGTCTGGCAGCGGGAGAGGCTGTGGAAAGGGTTTTGGGTATTACTTATCGGAATAAGGAAGGGGCAATCTGTGAGAATCCATGGCGCGGGGTGATGGAGCTGGATAAAGTTCCGTTTATCTACCAGAATATGACAGATTTCGTAAATAGAATTGTTTATTATGAAAGCAGCAGAGGCTGCCCGTTTCACTGCAGCTACTGTCTTTCCTCGCTGGATAAGAAACTTAGGTTTCGGAATCTGGAGCTTGTGAAGCAGGATCTTCTGTTTTTTATCGATCATGAGGTACCGCTGGTGAAATTCGTGGACCGGACTTTTAACTGTAACCACAGGCATGCGATGGAGATCTGGCAGTATATTATGGAGCAGGACAGGGGTATTACAAATTTTCATTTTGAAATTGCCGCGGACTTGTTAAATGAGGAGGAGCTTAGGCTGATCAGCCGTATGCGTCCGGGACTGATCCAGCTTGAGATCGGCGTGCAGTCTGTGAATCTGGAGACAGTAAGAGAGATACACAGGACCATGCAGTTTGAGAAGGTGTCGGCAAATGTGCGGAGAATCCGGGAGAAGGGTAATGTGCATCAGCATCTGGATTTGATAGCAGGCCTTCCCTATGAGGATTTTGACAGCTTTCATAGAAGCTTTAATGCGGTGTATGACCTGAGGCCGGAACAGCTGCAGCTGGGTTTCTTAAAGGTGTTGAAGGGATCCTTTATGGATGAACATAAAAAAAGCTATGGGCTGGTATGCCAGAGCAGGCCCCCTTATGAGGTCCTGTATACCAGATGGCTGTCCTATGAGGATATCCTGCTTTTAAAGGGTGTGGAGGAAATGGTGGAGATCTATTATAACAGCGGTCAGTTTGTAAAAACCCTGCCTGTTCTGGAGGAAGGACTTCCGGATGCTTTTACTCTGTACCTGCGGCTGGCGGAATATTATGAGAACCGGAAGCTGCGCTTGATCAGCCACACAAGGGCGGCAAGATATGAGATTCTTCTGGCATTTGCAGAAGAAACAGTTCCAGAGAGGGCTGAGGAGATCCGGGAGCTTCTGATTTATGACTATTATCTCAAGGAAAATGCAAAAAGCCGTCCTGTTTTCGCCGGAGAATACCGGATGGATAAGAAGGAGCTTCGGGAATTTTATGAAAAGGAGTGCAGAGAGCACAGATATCTGCCGGGATATGAGCGGTATGACAAAAACCAGATGCGGAAAATGACTCATCTGGAATATTTTAAAAAAATCGGAGAAACCGTCCTTTTCGACTACATCAGGAGGAATCCTCTGAACCGGCAGGCCCGCACGGTTATTATTGCAAAAACAAAATAAAACGGTTATGATAAAAAAGTACGATGTTTGGAAAAAGGAAAGAGGTATTTGTATGAACTTTCATAATAAAAAGACGAAAAGAATTATGGCAATTGTTATCATTGTTATCGTGGCGTCGATGATTGTGACAGCAGTACTGCCGGCAATGATGATGTAGAGTAAGGAGTGGAGAGAATGGCGTCGATAAAAAAACACAGAGACGGCCGTAAGCGGACTGGCAAGCGCCGTAAAAAGAAGCTGAAGGTAATTGCCATGCTGGCGGCGGCCTGCCTTGTTGCCGTGTTTGGAGGGGTCTATCTGGCGCTCAGCCATTATGTAGGAAAGACGGATAAGGATGTAATCTGCGATAATGTTTTTATCGGGACAATGGATGTGTCCGGTATGACAGAGAGGGAGGCGGCAGAAGCGCTGCAGGCGCAGCTCACAACAGATGAGGGGCGCATGGCAGTGTTAAAGCTCAGAGAGCATAATATAGAGGCATCACTGAAGGAATTAGGATTTGACAGCCCGGATATGAAAAAGCTGGCAAAAAAGGCTGTTGATTATGGGAAGAAGGACAGTGTGTGGAAGCGTTACCGGCAGATGAAGAAGCTGGAGGATGAAGCATATGTGCTGAAAGAAAACTATACGGTAGATGAAAAGGCGGTCAAAGCACTGCTGGAGGAGAAGGCAGTGCCGCTCCTGCAGGGACCGGAGGATGCCTATATTACCAGAAATGAAGACGGGACGCTGAATATCGTGGATGAAAAGGAAGGCGAGACCATTGACGAAGACGGCATGGTCCAGAATATCAGCGATTACCTGAATGAAGAGTGGAAGCATGAGGCATTCAGCCTTGAGCTGGCTGTCATCAAGGAAAAGCCTGAGATTGTCAGGGCAGATCTGGAGCAGGTTACCGATGAGCTGGGCTCCTACACAACGGATGCCGGGGGCGGACAGCGGTGGACGAATCTGAAAACCGGTGTGGGAAAGCTGAACGGTATTATTTTGAAGCCGGGGGAGGAGCTGTCAGTTTATGATACGACAGCGCCTTACGATGAAGAGCATGGGTATGTGGAAGGGACAGCGTATGAAAACGGGCAGGTAGTTCCTTCTTACGGCGGCGGAATCTGTCAGGTATCTACAACTCTTTATAATGCGGCAATTTATGCCGAGCTGGAGATTGTGGAGCGGTATCCTCATTCCATGGCGGTCGATTATGTAGAACCGTCAAGGGACGCGGCAATTGCAGGAGGAGTTATGGATTTCCGGTTTAAGAATCCTTATCCGTCGCCTATTTATATTTTCGGAGAAATTGATTCGGCAAATCAGCTCCGGGTGGTTATTTATGGGAAAGAAACAAGACCGGAGAACCGCAGCATAGAATTTGAGAGTGAGACGCTGAGCACGGAGAACTATTCGGTAACCTATAAAGCGGCTCCGAACCGGACGTTTGGTGATATGGAATATACAGGAAGCCCCCATACGGGAAGGGAGGCGCGGCTGTGGAAGGTGGTTTATGAGAACGGCGTAGAGATAAGCCGGGATATTTTTAATACCAGTACATATACCAAATCAGACCAGATCGTAGAAGTGGGAACTGCCGGGGGCAGTGCGGCCGCGGTCAGCGCTCTGGAAACAGCCATTGCAAGCCAGAACCGGGATGCGATCAACAGTGCAATTCAGGCGGGATACAGCGGCGGCGGTCCGGAGGAGGAAGCTGATTCAAACACAGAGACGGAGACAGAACAATGATTCGGCTGGACATGGATGAAGATAAAAAGAAGGATTCCGGCGGTATAGAGAGGACAGCTTTTTTCTGTACGGGAACCTATTATGGAAGTATGAGGGACACCGGCGCCTATGCCCTGCTTGTGCAGGCAAATGAACTGGCGGCCCGGGGGATCTGTGCTGCGTCGGTGGAGGTGCAGATCTCCATTCCGGCAGATATGGATAAATCCAGGATCAATTCTGTCAGGAATCATATGAAACGTGCGGCAAAAAGCCTTTTGGAGGAAGGCTTTGTAGTGAAGGAGCTGCGGATACAGGGAGGGATTCAGACGGCGCTGAAGGTGCCTTCTGTGAGAGTTACGGCGGCAGGTACTGCCGAAGGGACGAAGTGTCTGCAGAATGCCTGCCTGACCGCGCGGGCCGGCCAGGATATCCTGCTTGCAGGGTGGATCGGCCTGGAAGGGATGCTTCGGATCATTGGAGAAAAAGAGCATGAGCTTAGGGAGAGATTTACCCCTTCTTTTATCCGCCAGATGAAGGCTTATGACAGGGAGGTCTGCGGACTTCGGAAAATAGCGGCGGCACAAGAGCAGGGTATTTCTGTGATAAGGCAGATTACGGAGGGAGGCATTCTGGCGGCGCTGTGGAGGCTTTCAGAGGAGAGCGGGCTGGGAATGAGCCTGGATATGAAGAAGATAGCCCTCCGGCAGGAGACGATAGAGGTGTGCGAGCATTTCCGGCTGAATTCTTATCAGCTTACTTCGGGAGGAAGCTTTCTGATGCTTGCGGAAAATGGAGATACGGCGGCGGAGATGCTCAGACAGAAGGAGATACCGGCCGCAGTAATCGGACACCTTACCGGCAATAATGATAAGGTAATCCATAATGGGGAGGATGTGCGGTATATTGACCGTCCGGCGCCGGATGAATTGATGAAGATATTTTGAACCGCTCAGGCGGAAACTCCGAAAAGAGGATTTATTTTAAAAGAGAGAAAAAGAATAGGAGAGGATGAGTTATGGAAGATACGAGGAGACGGATATTAAATTATATTGAAAGAAACTGCAAAGTTGACGAGAAAGAACTGGCAGTTCTTCTTGGAATCGATGAAGCGGTGGTGAAGAGCGAGATTGGGGCAATGGAGCAGGAGAATATCATCTGCGGTTATCATACGATGATTGACTGGGACAAGGCCGGGGTTGAGAAGGTGAACGCACTGATCGAGGTACGCGTGACGCCGCAGAGAGGCCGGGGATTTGAGAAAATCGCCGAGCGGATTTACAATTATCCGGAGGTTTCTTCCGTTTCGCTGATTTCCGGAGCGTATGATTTTCTGGTAACGATCGAGGGAAAATCTTTGATGGAGGTTTCGCGTTTTGTATCCGAGAAGCTGTCACCGATCGATGAGGTCGTGGGTACCGCTACGCATTTTATTCTTAAAAAATACAAGGATCACGGAACGATCCTGGCACAGAAGGAAAAAGAGGAAAGGATGCTGGTGATACCATAATGAGAAATCCATTATCAAGACAGATTACAGAAATACAGCCATCCGGAATCCGCAAGTTCTTTGACATTGTGAATGAGATGAAGGATGCTATTTCCCTCGGCGTAGGGGAACCGGATTTCGATACACCGTGGAGAATCCGGGAGGAGGGTATCTATTCTCTGGAGAGAGGGAGGACCTTCTACACCTCCAATGCGGGCCTGCAGGAACTGAAGGATGAGATCTGCAAATATTTACAGAGGAAGCTGGGAGTAACCTATGATCCCAAGCATGAGACAGTGGTTACTGTAGGCGGAAGCGAGGCGATTGACATAGGGTTCCGCGCTATGCTGGATCCGGGCGATGAAGTGCTGATTCCGCAGCCGTCCTATGTGTCTTATCTGCCCTGCGCGGCCCTGGCAGGAGGAGTGCCGGTTGTGATCCCGCTGAAAAATGAGAATGAATTTAAGCTTACCAGAGAGGAATTGGAGGCGGCAATTACGCCGAAGACGAAGATACTGGTACTCCCCTTTCCGAACAATCCTACGGGAGCGATTATGACAAGGGAGGAGCTGGAGCCGGTTGCGGAGGCTGTGATAGAGCACGACCTGTATGTAATGTCAGATGAGATTTATTCCGAGCTTACTTATAAAGGGGAACATACATCGATCGCGTCTCTTCCGGGAATGCGGGAGCGGACGCTGGTGATCAACGGATTCTCCAAGGGATTTGCGATGACTGGATGGAGGCTGGGATATGTATGCGGACCGCAGATTATCATAGAACAGATGCTGAAGATCCATCAGTATGCGATTATGTGTGCTCCTACCAACAGTCAGTATGCGGCGGTGGAGGCACTGCGTAATTGTGAGGATGAAGTGGAGAAGATGCGGGAGGCATATAACCAGAGAAGGCGATATCTGGTCAGCGAATTTGCCCGTATGGGGCTGGAGTGCTTTGAGCCTTACGGTGCATTCTATATATTCCCAGGCATCCGGGAATTCGGTATGCCGTCAGAAGAATTTGCAGAAAAATTATTGGAAGAAGAGAAGGTAGCCGTTGTGCCGGGAACCGCATTCGGAGAATGCGGGGAGGGATTCCTTCGGATATCCTACGCATATTCGCTGGAGGATTTGAAAACGGCATTGAGAAGGTTTGAGCGTTTTATAGAAAAACTGAGGAAAGAAAAACAATAGAATCAGGAAAGACTTTAGCGGAATGCTTTGATTAGTACCTCTTGGAGTGTGTACTTTATGGAATATAGCGGCTAGATATATTTGTGTGCTGGACTTGACGTTCCATATATACTCTGAGAGGTTTTTGCATGTATTACAAAAAGTAAAATGTTCGTATGATATGTGAAGATATTAGGATCATATTGCAAAAAATGCGAAAATATGATAAGGTATACATAAAAACGACATAATGAAAAGGAGTTGAAATAAATGAGTGAAGAAAAGAACTTTGGGATTATGGCGAACGAGGAGAAAGGGAAACAAAAAAACCTATGAGTATCCGACGGACAGAGATACGGAATACTCTGTGGCGATTACGGACGGAGACCTTCGGATTGACCTTGAGCCGGTGGCGGAATCAATCCGGGAATTGGGGACGTAATAACGCCAGAATGTGCGAAGCGCACCGCTGCTCTCCGCTTAGAGCCGGAAAATGTTTTAGAGATGAAAATGTTTTAGAGATAAATAATATTTGATATATTGAAACAAAAGTGTAATCGGAGGTATGAATATGCTTAATATCGTATTATATGAGCCGGAGATTCCGGCTAACACGGGCAATATCGGCCGTACCTGCGCCGCGACGAATACCAGGCTCCATCTGATCGAACCCCTCGGGTTCCGGCTGGATGAGAAGAGTCTCAGGCGGGCCGGAATGGATTATTGGAATGAACTAGATGTAACAACATATATTGATTATCAGGACTTTATGGAAAAGAATCCGGGCGCAGTAATCTACATGGCCACTACAAAAGCGCCAAATGTCTACACACAGGTACAGTATGAGCCGGACTGCTATCTTATGTTTGGCAAGGAAAGCGGAGGAATACCAGAGGAGATACTGGTAAAACATAAGAAAAACAGTATCCGGATTCCGATGGCCGGGGATTCGCGTTCGCTGAATCTTGGTAATTCTGCGGCGATTATTTTATATGAGGCGTTGAGACAGAATGGGTTCACGGGGATGAACATGGAAGGGCATCTGCACCGTCTGGAATGGGAAGAGTAAAATTTTCATCAAAAAACACACTAAAAATTTGATTATCCGCTAAAACGCTGTATCTATCGGCATTA
>CAJTZE010000003.1 GCA_910584265.1 uncultured Dorea sp.
ACTGCATGGCTGTGTGAGATGTTATGTCTGTTGGTAATGTACGCAATAGCAATGAACAGTGCGCATCCGTAATTTGAAAAAATGGCAGCTTGCTGACAATTTTTTCAGAATGCGGATGCATAAGGCGAATGCCTGTGAACGAGGGAAACCGCAGGTTTTCCGAGTGCGCACTGCGGAGCTGATAAAAGGACAGATGGAGGAACATGAATGAGCATTCATGGAGGCGATATTTATAGAAACCATGTGGATATTGATTTTTCAATCAATGTAAATCCGCTTGGCACACCAGAATGTGTAAAAAAGGCGTTGCGCGGCGCAGTTGAAATGTGCGGAAAATATCCGGATATGGAAGCGGAAAGATTGGGAGAGGCAGTCAGCATGTTTCTTGGAGTGCCAAAGGAGTATTTGCTATTCGGAAATGGGGCATCAGAACTTTTTATGGCGATTGTTCATGGCATAAAACCGGGGAAGGTCGTGATACCAGTGCCTTCCTTTTATGGATATGAATATGCGGCAAAGTCAGTGGATGGCGAAATTATTTATTATGAGATGAATCAGGAAAATAACTTTTGTTTGGAAGAGAAGATGAAGCGTATCTTGACAGAAGATGTGGATCTTCTTTTCCTTGCCAATCCCAATAATCCGATTGGAAATCTTTTAGACAGAGAGCTGGTGAAAGAGTTGCTCTTGTATTGTGAGAATAAAGGGATTTATGTGGTAGTAGACGAATGCTTTATTGAATTTTGTGGAAATCAGCTTTCTTTATTGTCTGAGATAGAGGAATATGATCATCTGATTATTGTAAGGACTTTTACAAAAATCTTTACAATTCCGGGAGTGCGTTTAGGGTATCTGGTGTGTAAAAATAATGTGGTACATACAAAAATAGCCGGACAACTTCCTGAATGGAATCTTTCCTGTTTTGCGCAGGAAGCGGGATGTATCTGTGCTAAGCAGGCAGAGTTTATTGAGAAAACAAAAATTTATATGGAAGAAGAACGACAGTTTATGGAAAAAGAACTTATGCAAATAGGATTGAGGACATTTCCGTCTGTGTCGAATTTTATCACGATATACAGTGATAAACCCTTATATGAGAAGTTGCTGAAAAGGGGAATTTTAATCAGGGATTGCAGTAATTTTAGGGGATTAGGAAAAGGATTTTACCGTATTGCAGTAAAGAACAGAAACCAAAATAAGATTTTACTGGAAAACTTATAGCAAATGGGAGATGGAACATGGAACATTCTAAAATAGAATATCTGCCGCCGGAGGAAATTGAAAAGCGGAGCTTTGAGATCATTACAGAAGAACTTTTAAAGAGAAATATCAGTCTCCCCAAAGAAGAGGAGTTAATTACAAAGCGGGTAATACATACCAGCGCGGACTTTGATTATGCCGAAACGCTTTGTTATTCCCAAGGAGCAGTGGAAATCTTGAAAGAGTTGATAAAAAACGGAGCTGATATCGTAACAGATACCAATATGGCATTGGCAGGAATCAATAAAAAGGTGCTTGCAAAGTTTGGTGGGGAGGCGCATTGCTTTATGGCAAATGAACATATAGCGCTTTTGGCAAAGCAAAGAAATATGACACGGGCAGCGGTCAGCATGGAAAAAGCGGCAACGATTGAAAAACCAGTTATTTTTACAATCGGCAATGCACCAACTGCTCTGATAAAGCTGTATGAAATGATGGAAAAAATGGATTGGAAGCCAGCCTTTATTATTGGCGTTCCGGTGGGATTTGTCAATGTGGAAGCGGCAAAAGAACTTATATTGAAAACAAATATTCCATATATCATTAACAGAGGACGAAAAGGTGGAAGCAATATCGCTGCGGCAATTTGTAATGCCGTATTGTACCAATGTGAAAAGAAGTTCTAAAGACTCACGCCAACGGGCGTTTCGTCAAGAACTTCTGAGTTTCACATGGTAGGGAGGAAAATCAAAATGCGATATGGTTTTACGACTGGAAGCTGTGCCGCTGCGGCTGCAAAAGCCGCTGCTTATATGCTGCTGACAGGATTTAAAAAGACAGAAATTACAATAGAAACGCCAAAAGGTATTCAATATGAGGCACATATTCTGGATATCATGTGTAGCGAAAATGAAGTAAGTTGTGCGGTAGAAAAAGATGGCGGTGATGATCCTGATATTACAACAGGTACATGGATTTATGCGAAAGTTTCGTATGCAGAAGAGAATGTAAAAAAAGAAATCATCATTGAAGGCGGAATCGGCGTGGGGAGAGTGACAAAGCCGGGACTTGACCAGCCCGTAGGCAATGCGGCAATCAATCGTGTTCCGAGGGAGATGATAAAAAAAGAAGTATTAGAAGTTTGCAGACTGGTGGATTATAAAGGCAGCTTGCGGATTGAGATTTCAGTGCCAGAAGGTGAAAAGCTGTGCAAACGTACTTTTAACCCAAGACTTGGCATTGTTGGCGGCATTTCCATATTAGGGACGAGTGGCATTGTAGAGCCTATGAGCAGTCAGGCACTGATTGATACCATTCGGGTAGAGCTGCGTCAAAGAAGGGTTTTAGGATTTGATTATGTTGCCGTTACGCCGGGAAATTATGGTTTGGAGTTTATGAGGAAAACATACGGATATGATTTGGACAAAAGCGTGAAATGCAGCAATTTTATTGGTGCAGCCATTGATATGGCAGTGGAAATGGGATTTCAGAAAATGCTCCTGACTGGTCATATAGGCAAGCTGATCAAGGTTGCAGGTGGAATTATGAATACCCATTCCAAAGAAGCAGATTGCAGAATGGAGCTTCTTGCGGCATTTTCCGTAAAGGAGCAGATAGAACCTTTACAGCTAAGAAGAATATTGGAATGCGTGACAACGGAAGAAGCAGTTTCTGTTATAGAGGAAAGCGGGAAATTGCAGCAGGTTATGGAACAGATTGCAGAGCGTATCTGCTATTATATGGAAAACCGCGCTGGAGAAAAAATGAAAACAGATTGTATTCTGTTTTCCAATGAACATGGGGAACTGGCAAAAAGTAAGGGGGCAGAGGAATGGTTTATTTTGTTGGGGCAGGAACAGGCGCAGCAGATTTGATAACAGTCAGGGGAATGCGTTTATTAGAACAGGCAGATGTGATTATTTATGCAGGTTCTTTGGTGAATCCCAAACTGCTTACATATGCAAGAAAAGACTGCGAGATACATAACAGTGCAAAACTAACATTAGAAGAAGTGATACGGATTATTTCTGATGCGGAAAACGAAGGAAAAACAACTGTGCGCCTGCATACAGGAGAGCCAAGTATCTATGGGGCGGTCAGGGAACAGATGGATGAGTTGGATGTGCTGGGCATTTCTTATGAGAGCTGTCCGGGGATAAGTGCCTGTTTTGGCGCAGCGGCATCCCTGAATCTTGAATATACATTGCCGGAAATTTCACAATCCCTGATTATTACAAGAATGGAAGGCAGAACTAAAGTGCCGGATAGGGAAAGTATTGAGAGCTTTGCAGCACATAAGGCATCTATGGCAATTTATTTAAGTGCCGGAATGATTCGGGAATTAAGCAGGAGGCTGATTAATGGTGGGTATAAGGAGACAACACCAGCAGCACTTGTTTATAAGGCAACTTGGGCTGAGGAGGAGGCATACCTGTGTACAATTGAGACATTATATGATGTATCTGTAGAACATAGGATTACGAAAACAGCCCTGATATTGGTCGGAGATGCAATTGCTCATCAGCATTACAGTAAATCAAGGTTGTATGCACCGGATTTTTCAACTGAGTACCGGGAGGCAAAACGAAAAGAATGAGATTAAGTATTATCAGCTTTACGGAAAATGGAAAACAACTTTCGGAAAGTATTGTAAAACTGTTGGAGATGGAATTAGAAATCAAGTTATATACAAAATGTGAGGCAGGCATAAAGGATGATATTTATTCAGATATCTTATTTGTAAGAACATCTGTTGGAGATTGGGCAAAGGAACGGATGCAGGAGCAAAACGCCTTGTTGTTTATAGGTGCCTGCGGAATTGCAGTCAGGGCAGCAGCCCCATTTCTTACAGATAAACTACATGATGTTCCGGTACTTGTAATGGATGAAAAAGGGAAATATGTCATTCCGATTTTATCAGGACATATGGGCGGTGCAAATGATCTTGCAAACTATATAGCAGAGAAAACAGGGGCAGAACCAGTGATTACTACGGCAACAGATCTTAATAAAAAATTTGCTGTGGATTTGTTTGCAAAAAGAAATAGCCTATATATTGCAAATAAAGATGGGATTGTCAAAGTATCATCAAAGGTATTGGCCGGAAAAGAAATTACGATGTCCATAGAAGCGGGGCATGAAATCATTGGGGGAGAGCCAGGTATACGGTTTGTTCCATATCCGCCTACGGGAGTTGTTGATGCTGTAGTAACTTCAAAAGATGATATGTTTGATACTTCTCTTTTGCTGAAACCGCGGGAATATGTCATAGGAATCGGCTGTAAAAAAGGGAAAAAAGCAAATGAAATTGATGATTTTATCTTAAAATTAATAAATGAAATGGGAATTTCTATCATGCAGATTTTCGCGCTGTCCTCTATTTCGCAAAAGCGAGATGAACAGGGGATTATTGAATGGTGTCGAAAAGAAGGGATTCCATTTTTTACATATACAGCAGAAGAATTGCAGGAAGTAAACGGAAATTTCACAGAATCATCTTTTGTTAAGGATCAGGTTGGCGTTGATAATGTTTGTGAAAGGGCGGCAGTGAAAGCCTGTGGAGAAGATGGAAAACTGATTCTCCCAAAAGTCGCGGAAAATGGAATGACGATTGCAGTGGCAAAAAGAGAGTGGAAGGTGTGTTTTGATGAAGAATGAAATCTATATTGTGGGAATGGGACCGGGCAGGGAAGAGATGATGACGGGGGAGGCAATCTATGTACTTGAGCAGGCAGATGTCATTGTCGGATATACGACTTATCTGAAGCTGCTTGGACAGCGTTTTCAGGGGAAGGAACTGTTAGATACTCCTATGCGTCAGGAAGAGGAGCGGTGCAGGCTGTGTTTTCAGGAAGCGGAAAAAGGGAAAAGGGTGGCGCTTGTTTGCAGCGGTGATGCAGGGATTTATGGACTGGCATCGTTGATGTATGAGATTGGAAGAGAATATCCGGAAACAGAACTTTTTGTTATTGCAGGAATTACGGCTGCAAGTAGTGGGGCAGCCGCTCTGGGGGCACCTCTTAATCATGATTTTTGCGTGGTTAGTTTGAGCGATTTGCTGACACCGTGGGAGAAGATAGAAAAAAGGCTTGAAGCTGCCGCAGAAGGTGATTTTGTCATTGTGATTTATAACCCATCCAGCCATAAAAGAAAGGACTATCTGATGCGGGTTTGTAATATCCTGCTTCGCAGCATAGAAGAGGAACGTATCTGTGGTTATGTTGAGAATATAGGAAGAGAAGGGACGATGGCAGCAATCTGTACCTTAAAGCAGTTAAAGGAGAGGGAAGTAAATATGTTTACCACGGTATTTATTGGAAGTTCCAGCTCGGAGAACATAAATGGGAAATTTGTCACAAGGAGAGGCTATAAGATTGAAAAAAATATTGATATTTGCAGGGACAACTGAAGGAAGAAAATTATCGGAATATCTTGCAGAGAATGAAATAAATCATACGATCTGTGTAGCAACGGAGTATGGCGAAATTGTTTTAAGACAGCATCCCTTTGTAAAAGTACATCAGGGAAGAATGAATCAGGAACAGATAGAAAGATTCCTGAGCAATGGAAAATTTGATGTTGTGGTAGATGCAACACATCCTTTTGCCAAAGAGATTACCTATAATATACAGGCAGCATTGAAAGAAATGGGGCAGATTGGAATATCAATTCCTTATTTAAGGTTGAAAAGAGACGGTATTACAGAGAGAGAAAACGGTATTACTTATTTTGAAACAAACGAAGAATGTGTGAAAGCGTTGGAAGATACGGAAGGAAATATTCTTCTGGCTACTGGAAGTAAGGAATTGTACAAGTATTGTGTTTCTGAAGGGATAAAGCATAGATTGTATGTAAGGGTACTTCCAAGTGTGGAAAGTCTTTCTCTTTGTATAGAGCAGGGCATCTATGGGAAACAGATTATTGCAATGCAGGGACCATTTACTACAGAGATGAATGAGGCTATCATTCGCCAATATGAAATAGCTTATCTGGTAACAAAAGAAAGTGGTGTTCCCGGTGGTTATCGGGAAAAAATAAATGCTGCAAAAAGAACTGGAACGAAGATATTTGTAATAGGCTGTCCTGAAGAGGGCAAAGGATATTATTTCTCTGAGATATGCCAAAAACTCGAAGATATGAGAGGAGAAAAATTTAGGGCAAAGAATCAGATAAAAGAAAATATGGAAATTACTCTGGCGGGAATTGGTATGGGACATGCAAATGGTCTAACGAAAGAAGTAGAGAGGGTGATCAGTGAAGCAGACATTTTATTAGGGGCAGAGAGAATGCTTAAGACTGTCTGCTCTAAAGCAGAAAAGCATCCTTTTTATCAGGCAGAACAGATCATTCCTTATCTGCATGATATACAGAGTGAAAGTTTATCTATGAAAAATATAAAAGTTGTGATTCTTTTTTCAGGAGATAGCGGATTTTATAGCGGATGTCAGAATCTATATGCAGCGTTGGAAAAAGAAATCACAGAAGGACGCTTGAAGGCATCTTTATGTAGTCTTCCGGGTATTTCTTCCGTAGCTTATTTGGCTTCCTGCATTGGAGAAAGCTATCAGGATGCGGCTGTTTACAGTACACATGGGAAAAAAATATGCAACCTTGTACGCCGGATTAAAAGCAGTCCAAAAACATTTCTAATTACATCAGGTGTGAAAGATATTAATCAGTTGGGAGAACTGTTGATAGATGCGGGGATGCAAAAATGCGAAATTATAACAGGGTATCAGCTATCATACGAGGAACAACGAGTAGAAAGACATACACCATTAGAATGTATGGAATTGAAGGAGGATGGTTTATATACATGTTTTGTCAAAAATCCGTATGCTATGCAAAGAAGATTGACACATGGTATTGCAGATGGACAGTTTATCAGGGACAGGGTTCCTATGACAAAAGAAGAGATTCGAGAGGTTAGTATCTGTAAGCTGCGATTAAGAGAAAAGGCGGTAGTTTATGACATTGGCAGCGGCACCGGTTCTGTCGCAATAGAAATAGCGGGTATTTCTGACGATCTACAGGTGTATGCGGTGGAGCAGAATCCGGAGGCAGTTTCTTTAATTGAAAGGAATAAAAAGAAGTTTGAACTGCAAAATGTAACAGTGGTAGAGTCGGGGGCACCAGAGGGATTAGCCGGACTTCCAATGGCAGCACACGCATTCATAGGAGGAAGTGGCGGCAGATTAAAGGAAATACTGGTGTCACTTCGGCAGATTAATCCAAAGATGAGGGTTGTGGTAAATGCTGTCAGTATGGAGACAATCTGTGAAATGAGGGAGATTTTATCAATAGATGATATGATAAAAGAGGAAGAGGTTGTGCAGTTACAGGTAAGTAGATCAAAAAAAGCAGGAAGTTATCACTTAATGCAGTCCGAGAATCCGGTTTGGATTTGTACATTTGAGTTTTGTGGCGATGAATCTGAAAGAAAGGCGTGATAGTTGCATGAAAATAAAAAGAGTTATGCTTGCTGCGCCGGGAAGTGGAAGCGGAAAAACAGTAGTCACCTGCGCCTTACTTCAGGTATTAAAGGATTGTGGCTTGAAAGTGGCTTCTTATAAATGCGGGCCGGATTATATTGATCCGATGTTTCATGAAAAGATAATAGATGTTCCGGCAAAAAATCTGGATACATTTTTTACAGATGAAGAAAAGACAAGGAAACTTTTTCAAAAAAGTGCAATGAAAATGGACTTTGCAGTTTTTGAGGGTGCTATGGGACTATATGACGGGGTAGGAGGAGTTAAGAAAGAAGGTTCTTCTTATCATCTTGCAGAAGTGACAAAAACACCGATTGTGCTTGTTGTTGATGTGAAGGGGATGGGACGCTCCATTATACCATTAATAGCAGGGTTTCTTAATTATGATAAAAAACATCTAATACAAGGTATTATACTGAACAGGATGTCAAAAGGATACTATGAAACATTAAAACCTTTAATAGAGGAAGAACTGCAAATCAGATTAATTGGTTTTTTGCCGGAGAAGGAAGAACTGCATTTTGAGAGCAGGCACTTGGGACTTTTTCTGCCTGATGAAGTGGATCATATTAAAGAAAAATTACAGGCAGCTTCGGAATTATTTTCAGAAACCGTTTCCGTAGAGTGTATAAAAGAATTAGCGGAAAGTGCAGAAGAACTGGAATTTGATGAAACAGTGACGGGAGAAATGCTGATTGACAATTACGGAAGCATAAATCATGAGAAAACAGTCAGTGACTTAATAGAAGGAATTGCTGTAAGGGAGAGCCGTCCCACGATTGCAGTGGCAAAAGATGAAGCCTTTTGTTTCTATTATGCCGATAATATTCACTTGTTGGAGGAATATGGTGCAAAGATAACGTATTTTTCTCCGTTATGGGATGAAAAAATACCAGAAGGATGTCATGCCCTGTTAATTGGAGGCGGATATCCGGAGCTGTATGCAAAGCAGCTTAGCACAAATGCGAAAATGTGTGAGACAGTCAAAAATGCGGTGGAAAATGAAATGCCGATCGTGGCAGAGTGTGGCGGTTTTATGTATTTACATTCTTTTTTAAAAGATAAAGAAGGATTTTGCTATGATATGGCAGGGGTTATTCCTGCAACCTGCTTTTATACTGGAAAACTGGTTCGTTTCGGTTACATAGAACTTCGGGAAAAGCAAAAGCATTTTCTGCTAAATGGTGAGGGGATAAAAGGACATGAGTTTCATTATTATGACAGCACCTATAATGGGGTGGATGCAATAGCAGTTAAGCCGCTGACTGGAAAAGAATATAACTGTATTATAGAGAATAAAACACAGTGGATGGGATTTCCACATTTATATTATCCGTCAAATACTATTTTCGCAAAAGCGTTTGTTGATAAAGCAAGGAAATATAAGAAAAATCACCCTGTAGAACAGGGGGAAGAGAAGGAGGTAAGAAAACGGCTTAAAGAGATAAAAGAGTGGAAGAGCAGGGAATTTCATTGACTTTTTCATAACGACTTTATATAATTAAGTTAGTTCGTTTACACTATTTGTTTCAATGAGTGGTTAGAATGAAAGAACAGGATATGATGCCGGACGGTATTTTAGAGAACAGAATACGGGGGATATGTGAGATGAGAATTGAATTTGATGACAGCTTGATTACAGGAAATGAAATGATTGATACACAGCACAAGGAGCTGATCGACCGCACCAATCAGTTTCTGGCGAAGCTTAAGGAGCATGCAGGGCGTGTAGATGCCATTAAGATGCTGGATTATCTGGATGAGTATGTGGAGTTTCACTTTGGTGAGGAAGAGAAATTACAGGAGGAGATCAGCTATCCGGGACTTGCAGAGCATAGAAAGAAACATGAGGAGCTGCGGAATACCGTAAAAGAGCTTTATCATATGCTGAATGAGGAAGAAGGACCGACAGAGGCTTTTGTAAAGCAGGTGGAGGTTAATGTAGTGGACTGGCTGATACGCCATATTCAGGGGTTTGACCGTTCCGTTGCGGAGTATCGGTTCATAGCTGACAATGCCGACAGAATTTAGCGGAGAATAAGAATAGGAGACACCGTAAGGTGTCTCCTGTTTGATTTACAGATTCTTATTTGCAGTAGACAGCATCAGCTTAATCCGATTCAGCTGATTTACCTCACTTGCGCCCGGGTCATAATCGATTGCCACAATATTGGCCTTCGGATACAGGCGGCGCAGTTCCTTGATCACGCCCTTGCCCACGACATGGTTCGGAAGGCAGGCGAACGGCTGGGTACACACAATGTTGGAGGCTCCGCTATGGATCAGCTCCAGCATTTCCCCGGTAAGAAACCATCCTTCTCCGGTCTGGTTGCCAAGAGAGACAATGCCGGATGCCATCTTTCCAAGCTTCTCGATATGTACCGGCGGGGTGAAATGCCTGCTCCTTTCAAAGGCTTCCGATGCGGGAGCGCGGAACCATTCCAGCACCCTGATTCCAAGATTGGCAAGCACTGCCTTTTTCTTTGCGAAACCAAGCTTTTCTACCTTGAAACTCTGATTGTAGAAGCAGTAGTTTAAGAAATCCAATAAATCCGGAACCACAGCTTCAGCGCCTTCGCTTTCCAGTAGTTCTACCAGATGGTTGTTGGCGGCAGGGAGGAACTTTACCAGAATTTCGCCTACCACGCCGACACGCGGTTTTTTTACATCCAACAGCTCAATGTTGGTATCAAAATCAGCAATGATATCCCGGCACAGCTTCTTGAACTTTCGTCTGGAAGGGTATCCGTTGGATAAAAAGCTGATACATACCTTCTGCCATTTCTCATGCATGGCATTGACGGAACCGGGAACGGCTTCATAGGGGCGGAGTCTGTAGGTACATTTCATGAAAATATCTCCAAATACCACTCCGTATATTCCTCTGAGCACCAGAGGAATACTGAGCTTGAAGCCCGGATTGCCCTCTAATCCGCTTAAATTAGCGGATATAACCGGAATATGTTCGTAACCGGCTTTCTTCAGTGCCCGGCGGATGAAGCCGATATAGTTGGATGCCCGGCAGCCGCCACCGGTCTGGCTGATGATAACTGCAAGCTTGTCGGTGTCATATCTGCCGGATAGAATTGCATCCATAATCTGGCCTACCACCATCAGAGAAGGATAGCAGGCATCGTTATTTACATATTTCAGCCCTGTGTCAACGGCCTGCTTATTGTCGTTGGGCAGCACTTCAATATGATATCCGGAGGCCCGGAATGCAGGCTCCAGAAGAGAGAAGTGGATGGGCGACATCTGCGGGCAGAGGATGGTATAATCCTTGCGCATTTCCTTGGTAAACGGTACTTTTGTAATGCTTGCGGGATGAATTTCCCGCTTTTGCCTGCGCTGTTCTCTTACGCGGAGAGCCGCGAGCAGAGAGCGGACGCGGATCCTGGCGGCACCCAGGTTATTTACCTCGTCTATTTTTAGAGTTGTATAAATCTTATCGGAGTTAGTCAGGATATCAGCTACCTGGTCGGTGGTAACGGCATCCAGTCCGCAGCCGAAGGAATTCAACTGGATCAAGTCTAAGTTTTCTGTTGTTTTCACATAGTTTGCCGCAGCGTAGAGACGGGAGTGGTACATCCATTGGTCCAGAACATTAATAGGCCGTTCTACCCGGTGCAGATGTGAAATGCTGTCCTCTGTCAGTACGGCAATGTTGTAGGAATTGATCAGCTCAGGCAGTCCGTGGTTTACCTCCGGATCCAGATGATAGGGCCGTCCGGCAAGAACAATGCCGCGATTGCCGGTGCGGTTTAGATACGCTATGGTTTCCTCGCCTTTTTTCATCATATCCTGACGGCAGGCTTCCAGCTCCAGCCATGCTTTATGTACGGCGTCCTTGATCTCTGCAGGAGAAATGGAAAACTTATTTCCCAGTGCTTCGATCAGTCCCTTTGCAAGCGTTTCCTCACTGGCAAAGGACAGGAAGGGATGAATGAAATCCACTTCCCCTTTTACAATTATATCCATATTATTCTTAATATTTTCCGGGTAGGAGGTTACGATCGGGCAGTTATAATTGTTGTTGGCATCCTCAAATTCCCGGCGTTCATAAGGAATGCTGGGATAGAAGATGTGTGGAACACCTTGCTCGATCAGCCATTGCACATGTCCGTGTGCAAGCTTGGCGGGATAGCATTCCGATTCGCTGGGGATGGACTCGATGCCAAGCTCATAAATCTTTCTGGTGGAAGCAGGGGACAATACCACTCGGAAGCCCAGGCTTGTAAAGAAGGTGAACCAGAAAGGATAGTTTTCATATATGTTCAGGACTCTCGGAATGCCGATCTGTCCTCTGCGAGCTTTTTCCTCTTCCAGAGGCGTATAGCCGAAGTATCTCTCAAGCTTATAATCAAAGAGATTCGGAAGCTTATTTTCGGATTTTTCTTTTCCGAGGCCGCGTTCACAGCGGTTGCCGGAAATAAAACGTCTTCCGCCGCTGAAATGATTGATCGTGAGACGGCAGCTGTTGGTACAGCCCTTGCACTTGGCCATGGTGGTCTTGTATTCTAACGCCTTGATATCCTCAATGGACAACATGGTAGTCCCTTCGCAATCGGTGTAGCGTTCCCTTGCGATCAGGGCGGCGCCGAAGGCGCCCATGATACCGGCGATATCCGGCCGGATAGCCTCACAGTCTGCAATGGTCTCAAAGCTTCTAAGGACTGCGTTATTATAGAAGGTTCCTCCCTGTACTACGATGTGCTTTCCAAGCTCAGAAGCGCTGGATACCTTGATTACTTTAAATAATGCATTCTTGATAACGGAGTAGGCAAGTCCGGCAGAAATGTCGGAAACCTCGGCGCCTTCCTTCTGAGCCTGCTTTACCTTAGAGTTCATAAACACGGTACAGCGGGTTCCAAGATCAATGGGATTCTTTGCAAATAATGCTTCATGTGCAAAATCTTCTACGGAATAGTTCAGGGATTTTGCGAAGGTTTCAATAAAGGAACCGCAGCCGGAGGAGCAGGCTTCATTAAGCTGCACGCTGTCTACGGTCTGATTCTTTATCTTAATACACTTCATATCCTGCCCGCCGATGTCCAGGATGCAGTCCACATCCGGCTCGAAGAAGGAAGCGGCGTAGTAGTGGGAAACGGTCTCCACTTCGCCCTCGTCCAGCATTAGTGCAGATTTGATCAATGCTTCGCCGTATCCGGTGGAGCAGGAGTGTACGATTTCTACTTCCTCCGGGAGCTGCTCATAAATATCCTTGATGGCTGTTATGGTGGTGCCAAGAGGGTCGCCTTCGTTATTGTGGTAGAAGGAATAGAGCAGAGTCCCGTCTTCACCCACAAGAGCCGCCTTGGTGGTGGTAGAGCCTGCGTCGATTCCAAGGAATGCCTTTCCCTTATAGGAAGCCATATCCTTAACCGGAACCTGATGCTTGTTATGGCGGTTAATAAATGCATGATAATCGGCCTCTGCGGCAAACAAAGGCTGCATACGCTCCACTTCAAATTCCATCTGAATCCGCCCGGCAAGGCGGTTCTGCATTTCCTGGATCGGAATGTCCAGATTCCGTTCTGAGTTCATGGCAGAGCCGATCGCCGCAAACAAATGGGAATGCTTTGGCGCGATAATATGTTCCTCATCCAGCTTTAGGGTGCGGATAAAGGCTTCCTTTAATTCCGGCAGGAAATGTAAGGGGCCGCCTAAGAATGCCACGTGTCCCCTGATCGGCTTGCCGCAGGCAAGTCCGCTGATGGTCTGATTGACTACCGCCTGGAAAATCGAAGCCGCCAGGTCTTCCTTGGAAGCGCCGTCGTTGATCAATGGCTGGATGTCGGATTTGGCAAATACACCGCATCTTGCAGCGATGGAGTAAAGCGCCTTGTAATCCCTGGCATAGTCGTTAAGGCCGGAGGCGTCTGTCTGCAGCAGGGAGGCCATCTGGTCGATAAAGGAGCCGGTACCTCCTGCACATACGCCGTTCATGCGCTGCTCAATGCTTCCGCCCTCAAAATATATAATCTTAGCATCTTCGCCGCCCAGCTCGATGGCAACGTCGGTCTGAGGAGCATAGTCCTGCAGAGCCGTGGATACTGCCACAACCTCCTGGACGAAGGGAACTTCTAAATGCTTTGCAAGGGACAGTCCGCCGGAGCCTGTGATGACCGGCGATACATGAACGGGGCCGAGTTTGTAGACTGCCCGTCCCAGCAGGTCAGATAAAGTTTCCTGTATATTAGCAAAATGTCTTTCGTAGCTTGAAAAAACCACATCATTCTCGGAATCTAATAAGGCAATCTTCACTGTTGTAGAACCAATATCGATTCCCAGTACATATCCATTATTTCCATTCATGATAGGAATCTCTCCTTTGTTTTTATATAGAATCTTATGTATCTTTTCCTATTAAAATGTGCAAATATTGTTTCACAGCATTTTACATTATACGACATTCTTTCAAAAAAGACAATTGGAAGTTACAGGATTATTGACAAACATTTCTCGAAAAGGTAAAATATTTATATGTATGCATAGAATTAGAACGTATATGCTATTGTTTATATAGACAAGAATGTATATTTCATATGGAGCAAAAAAATAATGAAGGAGAGAGGATATGAACTGGCTTGACAAACTAGAGCGTAAATTAGGACGCTATGCGATTCACAATCTGATGTACTATATTATTGTTTTATATGCGGCCGGCTTTGTGCTGCAGATGGTTTCCCCAATGTTTTACTACAGCTATCTGAGTCTGAATGTTGAGGCGGTTCTGCATGGGCAGATATGGAGAATTGTGACCTTTATTATTCAGCCGCCCTCAAGCAGCCCGCTGTTTATGCTGATTGCACTGTATTTTTATTATATGCTGGGCTCGAGTCTTGAGAAGACCTGGGGAGCCTTCCGGTTTAACGCGTATTTTTTCAGCGGTGTTCTGTTTCATGTGGCCGCGGCGTTTATTGTATATCTATTAACAGGGCTGTCGCTGCCTCTGGGAACCGGGTATCTGAATCTGTCATTATTTTTTGCATTTGCCGCATTGTATCCGGATATGCAGTTTCTGGTGTTTTTTATGATTCCGGTGAAAGTGAAATGGCTGGCGGCTCTGGACGGCGTGTATTTTGTATATGCTATTCTGCAGGCCTTTCTCCCGGCATACGGAGGAAGCAGTCTTGGCATAATTTATAAGGCAAACGCACTGGCTGCTGCTGTATCCATACTGAATTTTGTTATCTTTTTCTTTGCATCCCGCAATATGATGCCTTATACGCCGAAGGAAATGAAACGGAAGCGGGAATTCAAGAAGAAGATGCGTCCGGTGAACCATTATGCAAATGGGGCTATGCACCGCTGTGCAGTGTGCGGACGGACGGAAGCGGATGATCCGGATCTGGAGTTCCGGTTCTGCTCCAGATGTAACGGCGACTATGAATATTGTCAGGATCATTTGTTTACACATACCCATATTCAATAGTTAACTCTGCGGCAGGACGGTATGGCTGGCCGCGTGAGAATAAAAGGAATTCCAGGAGGAAGCGAAATGAAGAAAACAAAGATTATCTGTACGTTGGGCCCGGGGTCTGATGATTTGGAGGTTCTGCGGAAGCTTGTTCAGGGGGGCATGGATATTGCAAGATTTAATTTTTCCCACGGAACCCACGAGGAGCAGAAGGCAAGGATGGACCGGCTGAAAACGATCCGCAAGGAGGAGAAGAAGCCGATTGCGATTCTGTTGGATACGAAGGGACCGGAGATCCGGACCGGCGTATTAAAGGGCGGCAAGAAGGTTACCCTTACAGAGGGACAGAAGTTTGCACTCAGTATCGAAGAAAAAGAAGGGGATGAAACCGGCGTTTCGATTACCTACCCGGGGCTTGTGGATGATGTACATGTAGGGAAGAGGATTTTGATTGACGACGGACTGATCGAGCTTAACGTGATCGGTAAGTCTGAGACCGAGATCTATTGCGTTGTGGCCAACGGCGGCGAGCTGGGCGAGAGAAAGGGCGTGAATGTTCCCGGTGTCCCGGTACGTCTTCCGGCTATTACGGAGAAGGATAAGGAAGACATCAAGTTCGGCGTGGAGCAGGAGATTGATTTTATTGCGGCTTCCTTTGTGAGAAATGCAGAGTGTATTCTGGAGATCAAGTCATGGCTGAAGGAGTGCGGTGCTCCTTATGTGCCGATCATTGCCAAGATTGAGAACGGCGAGGGCGTGGATAATATTGAGGAGATCATCCGCTGCGCAGACGGCGTGATGGTTGCCAGAGGCGATCTTGGCGTGGAGATTCCTGCAGAGGAGGTTCCTTATCTTCAGAAAATGATCATACAGAAGTGTAATGAATATTATAAGCCGGTTATCATTGCAACCCAGATGCTGGATTCTATGATCCGGAATCCAAGACCGACACGTGCGGAGGTTACAGATGTTGCCAATGCAGTATACGACGGTACGGACGCAGTGATGCTGTCCGGCGAGACTGCAAATGGAAAATATCCGGCTGAGGCACTGGACATGATGGTGCATATTGTGGAGAATAGCGAGCAGCATTTGGATTATGAGGCAATCCTAAAGAGCGGAAAGTCGCACCAGAAGAAAGGTGTTTCTCCGGCTATCGGTTATGCATCTGTTGCCGCTTCCATGAATCTGAATGCGAAATGTATTGTGACACCGACGGTATCCGGCGCTACAGCAAGGGTGATGTCTAAATTTAAGCCGCGGGCAGATATTATCGGAGTGACCCCGGACGATGCGTGCATGCGCAGGATGCAGATTTACTGGGGCGTGCGTTCCTACAAATCTCTAGCATTTACAACTACGGAGGATATTTTAAACGGTGCGATTGATTTGATTTCTGCAAAGAAAGAGGTGGAGCCGGGAGACATTGTTGTGCTGACAGCAGGCATCCCTTCGCCGAACTTTAAGCAGACGAAGGCGGGAGCCAGCAATATGATGCGGATTGCCATGATCGAGTAACAGGGATCTTTAAAATCACGGGCAGAGCAAAAAATGGAAGACAGAGAGGAATTACTTATGAAGAAGAAACCATTTGTAACCAAAGAGCAGATAGAGAAGATGACAAGGGAATATCCGACGCCCTTTCATCTTTATGATGAAGCAGGAATACGGAAGAATGCAAAAGCATTGAAGGATGCATTTTCCTGGAATAAGGGATACCGGGAATATTTCGCTGTGAAGGCGACCCCCAACCCATTTCTGATCGATATTCTTAAAGATTACGGATGCGGCTATGACTGTTCCTCTCTGACAGAGCTGATGCTTTCAGAGGCAGTCGGAGCGGAGCCGGGAGATATTATGTTTTCTTCCAATGATACTCCGGCAGAGGAATATGCCTATGCGGACAAGGCAGGAGCCATTATCAATCTGGATGATATCACTCATATTGATTTTCTGGAGGAAACTATCGGACATATCCCGGAGACCATTAGCTGCCGGTATAATCCGGGCGGGCTGTTCAAGATCACCAATGATATTATGGATAATCCGGGGGATGCCAAATACGGTATGACCACAGAGCAGATCTTTGAGGCGTTCCGCATCTTAAAGGGAAAGGGAGCGAAGGAGTTCGGCATTCACGCATTTCTTGCCAGCAATACGGTTACCAATGAGTATTATCCGATGCTCGCAAAGGTATTGTTTGAGCTTGCAGTAAGGCTTCAGAAGGAAACCGGCGCGCATATTAAGTTTATTAATCTGTCCGGCGGGATTGGGATTCCTTATAAGCCGGATCAGGAGGCCAATGATATCGCGGTGATCGGCGAGGGTGTGCGGAAGGTCTATGAGGAGGTATTGACTCCGGCGGGTATGGGCGATGTGGCTATTTACACAGAGCTGGGACGTTTTATGCTGGGTCCTTACGGCTGTCTGGTGACGAAAGTAATCCATGAAAAGCATACGCATAAAGAATATATCGGTGTGGACGCCTGCGCGGCAAATCTGATGCGTCCGGCAATTTACGGGGCTTATCATCATATTACTGTCGCAGGCAAGGAAGATGAGCCCTGCGATCATATGTATGACGTGACCGGAAGCCTTTGTGAGAACTGTGATAAATTTGCCGTTGACCGGATGCTGCCAAAGATTGATATGGGCGACTATCTGGTGATCCATGACAGCGGCGCCCACGGATTCTCCATGGGATACAATTATAATGGAAGGCTGCGCTCGGCAGAGATTCTTCTGAAAGAAGACGGAAGCACGAAGCTGATCCGGCGGGCGGAGACACCGGCAGATTACTTTGCGACCTTTGACTGTTTTGATATTGCAGAGAGGCTTCCCAAAAAATAAAGCATGTATAAAATAAAAATACAAAATCTGCAAAAACTATTGTTTTTTTGACGGTCATGTGATAGAATTAACTTCGGCTTCAAGAGAAGCCGAATGCGGATGTGGCGGAATGGCAGACGCACAAGACTCAAAATCTTGCGGGGGTGACCTCGTGCGGGTTCAAGTCCCGCCATCCGCAGTATATAGAGTATCGGGTGCTTTTATGGAAGACACCCGGTATTTTTTTGATTATTCCGGTGTTATCTTGAATTATACAGCTGAAAATGATATAGTAGCTTTGTGTGAATTTTTATACAAATAGACAGAAACAAATTTATAACAGTTGAACCAGATGAGGTGTCGCAATGGCGGAAAAAATAGTATTAATAGACGGCCACAGTATTTTAAACCGTGCGTTTTACGGGGTGCCGGATCTTACAAATGCGGAAGGGCTTCATACGAATGCGGTTTATGGCTTTTTAAATATTATGTTTAAGATTCTGGATCAGGAGAATCCGGAGTACCTGACGGTTGCCTTTGACGTACATGCGCCCACCTTCCGGCATGAGATGTATGCGGAATATAAGGGAACCAGAAAGCCTATGGCGGAAGAACTTAGACAGCAGGTTCCGGTGATCAAGGAAGTGCTGCAGGCAATGGGAATTAAGATCATTGAGCAGGCGGGTCTTGAGGCGGATGACCTGCTTGGAACGCTGTCGAAATGCTGCGAGGAGATGGGAATGGAGGTTTCCGTGATCAGCGGGGACCGGGATCTGCTGCAGCTTGCCACGGAACATGTGAAGATACGGATCCCCAAGACGAAGCAGGGGCGCACAGAGGTGGAGGATTACTATGCCGCAGATGTGAAGGAGCGATATCAGGTGACTCCGAAGGAGTTTGTTGACCTGAAAGCGCTGATGGGCGATACCTCTGATAATATTCCGGGCGTACCCAGCATCGGAGAAAAGACGGCGGCTAAGATTATTACCGAGTATCATTCCATTGAAAACGCCTATGCGCATGTGGATGAGGTAAAACCGCCGAGGGCTTCTAAAGCGTTAAAGGAACACTGGGAACTGGCGGTACTCAGCAAAGCGCTTGCGGCGATCAATACGGAGGCTGATTTTGCCTATGAGATAGAGGATGCAAGGCTTTCCAATCTGTACACGGAGGAGGCTTATGCATATTTCCAGAGACTACAGTTTAAAAATCTCTTAAGCCGGTTTGAGATATCTGCGCCGTCGAACAAGGCTGAGGATGGATTTATAAGGATTACAGAGAAGCGGGAGGCAGAGAAGATTTTTACAGAGGCGGCCGGGGCTAAACGGATCGGCGCCGCTATTTACAAGAGCCGGAAGGAAGTGCTTCCGCTGTTTGCAGCCCAGGCAGGCATGACGGGTATCGGTATCTGCTATGACGGCAATAAGGCGTATTGTATTGAAGCAGAGGGAGATATAACCGTTTTCTGGCTGAAGGAGCAGATAGAGCTGTTATCTGCCCGTACAGACCGCATAGTCTTTTTTGATGTGAAGAAGGCAATGGAGGAGCTGCCGGGAATCCGTCAGGAGCGCTGCTTTGACGGAACGGTGGCGACATATCTGCTGAATCCGCTTAAGAACGATTACACCTATATGGATGCCGCGAGAGAGCAGCTTGGAATTATTATAGAAGAGAAAACAGAGGATGCGGTGAAGGTCTGCTATGAGGCTTATACGGCATGGAAGGCCGCACCGGTTCTGGAGGATAAATTAAAGGCCGCCGATATGTGGAGGCTGTTTACCGAGATTGAGATGCCGTTAGTATTTACTCTGTATGATATGGAGCAGAATGGCGTGAAGGTAGAAGGAGAGGCGCTGAAACAGTACGGAGAGCAGCTCGGCACAAGGATTGCAGAGCTGGAGCAGGAAATACATGATGCGGCTGGCGAGGTGTTTAATATCAATTCACCCAAGCAGCTTGGAGTGATTTTGTTTGAGAAAATGGGGATTCCTGGAGGGAGAAAGACAAAGACAGGATATTCTACGGCGGCGGATGTATTGGAAAAGCTTGCGCCGGATCATGCCATCATATCGAAAATCTTAGAGTACAGGCAGCTTGCCAAGCTAAAATCCACCTACGCTGACGGTCTGGCGGTATTTATCGGTGAGGATGGGCGGATCCACGGTAAGTTTAACCAGACCATAACCGCCACCGGAAGGATCAGCAGCACGGAGCCGAATCTTCAGAATATTCCGATTCGGATGGAGTTAGGAAGGCTGATCCGGAAGGTGTTTGTTCCGGAGGAGGGTTATGTATTTGTAGACGCAGACTATTCCCAGATCGAGCTTAGGGTGCTTGCCCACTGCTCCGGGGATGAGAAATTGATTGAAGCCTACCATGAGGAGACAGATATCCACCGCATTACCGCATCTCAGGTATTTCATATTCCTTTTGATGAGGTGACGGAGCTGCAGCGGAGAAATGCGAAGGCGGTTAATTTTGGAATCGTGTACGGGATCAGTTCCTTTGGATTAAGTCAGGATTTAAGTATTACAAGAAAAGAAGCGGCGGAATATATTGAGCAGTATTTTAAGACCTACCCGGGAATCAAGGAATTTCTGGACGGGGCGGTGGAAGCCGCAAGGGAACAAGGATATGCCAGAACGATATTCGGCAGGAGGAGGCCGGTTCCGGAGCTGAAATCAAGCAATTTTATGCAGCGTTCCTTTGGGGAGCGGGTCGCTATGAATGCGCCGATCCAGGGGGCCGCGGCGGATATTATGAAGATTGCGATGATCGGCGTGAACCGTAGGCTTAAGGAACAGAAGATGAAATCTAGGCTTGTGCTCCAGGTACATGATGAACTTCTGATTGAGGCTTACCAGCCGGAGACCGAGGAGGTAAAGAGGCTCCTTACAGAGGAGATGGAGCAGGCGGCCAGCCTGAAGGTACCGCTGGAGATAGATATGCATACCGGAAAGAGCTGGTATGAGGCAAAATAGGGAGGACAGTATGAAGGTCATAGGGATTACCGGCGGAGTCGGAACAGGAAAAAGCGAAGTGCTGAATTATCTGGAGCGGAAGCATGGCGCAGTGGTCTGCCAGGCGGATATTGTGGCGAGGAATCTGGAAAAGAAGAATACCATATGCTATCGTCAGATCGCAGAGCATTTCGGCGGGGGCATTCTGGAGGGAAACGGCAGGATTGACAGAGAGAAGCTGGCAAAGATCGTATTTTCAGATGAGGAAGAACGCAGGGTATTGAATGCAATCGTGCATCCGGCTGTCAAGAAGCGGATCTTAAAGCTCATTAAGGAGCAGGAAAAGAAGGGGACGAAGCTTTTTGTTCTGGAGGCGGCGCTTCTTTTGGAGGACCATTATGACGAGGTCTGCGATGAAACATGGTATATCTATGCGGAGGACAGTGTGCGCAGAAAGCGGCTGAAGCTTTCCAGAGGATATGGGGATGACCGGATTGACGGCATTTTCCGTTCCCAGAAATCCCGGGACGAATTCTTAAATCAATGCGACCGGGCCGTGGATAACAGCCGGAATTTTGATGATACTTGTGAACAACTGGATTCGATAATAAAGAAGATTATGATATCATAGAGGCAGGAGATATAGACTACATGAGATTATGCAGCATTGCCAGTGGAAGCAGCGGAAACTGTATTTACGCAGGAAGCGGGCATACGCATCTGCTTGTGGACTCTGGGATCAGTAAAAAGAAAATTGAAGAAGGCTTAAAGGTTTTGGATGTTAAGGGTGAAGAGTTAGACGGTATTTTGATCACTCATGAGCACTCGGATCATATTCAGGGGTTGGGTGTATTCAGCAGGAAATACGAGATTCCCATATATGCAACAAAAGGAACGATTGAGGGCATCCGAAGCTATAAAAGCCTTGGGGCAATGCCGGAGGGACTACTTCATGTGATCAAAACGGATCAGGATTTTATGCTGGGTGATATAACAGTGCATCCCTTTGCAATATCTCATGACGCGAAGGAACCCTGCGGATACCGGATGAATTGTCAGGGCCGCTCAGCGGCCGTAGCGACAGATCTTGGAACCTATGACTCTTATATAGTAGAGAATTTAAAGGGGCTGGATGCAGTTCTTCTGGAGGCAAATCATGATATACATATGCTGGAGGCAGGCCCCTACCCTTATCCGCTAAAGAGAAGAGTTATGGGAGATAAGGGGCATTTGTCAAATGAATTGTCAGGCCGCCTTCTTTGTGATATACTGCATGACGGCCTGAAAAGCGTGATGCTGGGGCATCTCAGCAAGGAGAATAACTATGCGGAGCTTGCCTATGAGACGGTGAAGCTTGAGGTTACATTCGGGGATAATCCCTATAAGGGAGAAGACATCCCGCTTCAGGTAGCAAGGCGTGACCGGATTTCGGATATTGTTATGGTTTAAATGTAATACAAGTTTCTGTTAGGAGGAAGAATAGGATCATGAAAAAATGTGTAATTACTGTAGTAGGAAAGGATACCGTAGGAATCATTGCAAGAGTATGCACCTATCTGGCAGAGACCGGAATTAATATTCTGGATATTTCCCAGACGATTATTGACGGGTATTTTAATATGGTAACGATTGTGGATGTTACGGGAGCTTCCAAGGAGTTTCAGGCATATTCGGATGAGCTGGAAGCGCTGGGACAAGAAATCGGAGTGGTTATCCACTGCCAGCGGGAAGAGATCTTTGAAAAAATGCACAGGCTGTAGATATCGTCAGCAGGAAGGATGAGCGTTTGACCTATGATTAGCGTATATGAAGTAAAAGAAACGAATAAAATGATCGAGCATGAGAATCTGGACGTGCGGACCATTACTCTGGGAATCAGTTTAATGGACTGTATTGATTCAGACCTTGCGAAGCTGAATGAAAATATTTATCATAAGATTGTGTCCCTTGCAGGAAACCTTGTGGCAACCGGGCAGGAAATTGAACGTGAATTCGGGATTCCCATTGTGAATAAACGGATTTCCGTTACGCCGATCGCATTGGTCGGAAGCGCGGCATGCAAGACGCCGGATGATTATGTGGAGATTGCAAAGACGCTTGATAAGGCGGCGAAGGAAGCGGGCGTGAATTTTATCGGCGGTTATTCCGCGCTGGTGTCCAAGGCTATGACTGCCGGGGACGAGAGGCTGATCCGCTCCGTTCCGAAGGCGCTTGCCTGTACGGAACGGGTGTGCAGTTCTATTAATGTGGGATCTACCAGAACCGGGATCAATATGGATGCGGTCCGCCTGTGCGGAGAAATCGTGAAGGAAACCGCCGAGGCAACGAAGGATAGGGATTCTATCGGCTGCGCCAAGCTGGTGGTATTCTGCAATGCGCCGGATGATAATCCGTTTATGGCGGGAGCATTTCTCGGAGTAACCGAGGGGGATGCGGTGATCAATGTGGGCGTCAGCGGCCCCGGTGTTGTAAAAAATGCGATCCGGCAGGTGCGCGGAGAGGGGTTCGAGGAGCTCTGCGAGACCATTAAGAAGACGGCGTTTAAGATTACGAGAGTAGGACAGCTTGTGGCGGGAGAGGCTTCTAAGCGTATGGGGATTCCCTTTGGCATTATCGACCTGTCCCTTGCGCCCACCCCGGCTGTGGGAGACAGTGTGGCTGAGATCTTAGAAGAGATCGGCCTGGAGCGGGTCGGAGCGCCGGGTACTACGGCGGCTCTTGCCATGCTCAATGACCAGGTGAAAAAGGGCGGCGTGATGGCCTCCTCCTATGTGGGCGGCTTAAGCGGCGCATTTATTCCGGTCAGCGAGGATCAGGGCATGATCAATGCGGTGAAGCTTGGCGCCTTGAACCTTGAGAAGCTGGAGGCAATGACCTGCGTATGCTCCGTGGGACTGGATATGATCGCGGTTCCGGGCAAGATCAGCGCCGCGGCGATTTCAGGCATTATTGCCGATGAGATGGCGATTGGCATGGTGAATCAGAAAACCACAGCAGTCCGCCTGATCCCGGTGATCGGCAAGGATGTGGGAGAGACGGCAGAGTTTGGCGGCCTTCTCGGCTATGCGCCGATCATCCCGGTCAATGAATATGACTGCAGCGCATTTATCGGCAGACAGGGCAGGATCCCTGCGCCGATCCATAGTTTTAAGAATTAAAGGGGGAAAATGTTATGAGCAGAGTTGCAATTGTTACGGACAGTAACAGCGGAATAACACAGAAGCAGGGAAAAGAGCTGGGAATCCGGGTGCTCCCTATGCCATTTTACATCAATGAGGAATTGTTTTTTGAAGATATCACCTTAACACAGGAGGAGTTTTATAAACGGCTTGCTGAGGATGCGGATATTTCTACCTCCCAGCCGTCCCCGGGAGATGTGACCGACCTGTGGGATGAACTGCTGAAATCTTATGATGAGATCGTTCATATTCCTATGTCAAGCGGATTGTCCAGCTCCTGTGAGACGGCGGCAATGCTTGCAGACGATTATGACGGCAAGGTGTTCGTGGTGGATAACCAGAGGATATCCATTACCCAGAGACGCTCTGTGCTGGATGCCATTGCATTGGCTAAGAAGGGAATGAGTGGCATAGAGATTCAGGATATTCTCATGCGGGAGAAGCTGGAGGCCAGCATCTATATTACGCTGGATACTTTGAAATATCTGAAGAAGGGCGGCCGCATCACACCGGCGGCTGCGGCGATTGGAACCGTGCTGAATCTGAAGCCGGTACTGCAGATCCAGGGAGAGAAGCTGGACGCATTTTCAAAGACAAGGGGCTTAAAATCAGCAAAGAAGACCATGCTGGATGCGATAGAGAAGGATCTGACCCAGAGGTTTGCAGGAAAAGAGATGAACCTGGATCTGGCATATACCTGTTCTAAGGAGGATGCACTGCAGTGGAAGAAGGAAGTAGAGGAACGCTTTCCGGGATATGAGATTCATATGGATCCGCTGTCCTTGAGCGTATCCTGCCATATCGGTTTTGGGGCTGTGGCGATCGCCTGCAGCCATAAGGTGCCGGAGGTACAGTAAGTATGAGCTTTTTAAAGAACTAGAAATAAGTACAAAAAATTCGTCCTGCGCAGTCTGGTCTGGCCGCGCAGGACGAATTTTATTCTCTATTACATTTTTATAAAGGATGAGTGTTCTTGTATAGGGAGGATTTAAATTCCTGTTCTGTCATTTTATACCTCTTATCTTAGGATTAAGTTGAACTGTTATCGTCTTCGGCGAGTTCTTCCCAGCAGAGATACAGTTCCTCCAATTCCTTGGCAATATCGGCTTTTTCACTGGCTAATTCCTGACATTTGACGGAATTGGTATAGATTTCTTCTTCTGTCATCAGGGCGTCGATTTCGCCGCCGCGTTCCTCTAATAAAGTGATACGTTCTTCGGTTTTCTTTAGATTATTCTGTCGTTTTCTCCGTTTTGCCTGTTCTTCCTTCTGTTCCTGCCAGGTTTGTTTTGATCTGCTTACAGCGGCAGTATCGGCAGAACCGGAGCGGGCTTCGGATGCGTAGATATTGGTCAGTTCTTCTTTCTTTTCCAGATAATAATCGTAGCTTCCGATGTAATTAATGAAGGTATGGCCGGTCAGCTCCAGTATCCTTGTGGCAGTCTGATTGATAAAATAACGGTCGTGGGAAACGTAAAGAACGGTTCCGGTATAGTCGTTTAATGCCTGCTCCAGAATCTCTTTGGAAGCAATATCCAGATGGTTGGTTGGCTCATCCAGTATCAGGAAGTTGGCCTCGGACAGCATCAGCTTGGCAAGGGATACACGTCCCCGCTCGCCGCCGCTCAGGGCGCTGATCTGCTTAAATACTTCATCTCCGGTAAACAAAAAAGCCGCCAGGGTTTTGCGGATCTGCGTGTTGTTGAGAGCCGGATAGTCATCGGAAATTTCGTCAAATATGGTCTTTTCCATATGCAGCACATGATGCTCCTGATCATAGTAGCCGATCTTTACATTGGTCCCCAAGGTAAATGTGCCTGTATCTGCCGGAAGTACTTGATTTAGGATTTTTAAAAGAGTGGTCTTTCCGGTTCCGTTATCGCCGATGACTGCCACATGTTCTCCGCGCTTTATCTCAAAGCTGACATCATGAAATAAGGTATGCGGCGGAAAAGCTTTGGATAAGTGCTCCACTGACAGCACATCATTGCCGCTTACGATGGAGGGTTCTAATTTCAGCCGGATATCGGTATGTACCTCCGCAGGTTTCTCCACAGGGGTAAGCTTGGCCAGCATTTTTTCACGGCTTTCCGCACGTTTGATGGACTTTTCCCGGTTAAAGGAGCGGAGCTTCTCAATGACCGCTTCCTGATGCTTGATCTCTTGCTGCTGGTTCAGGTATTCTTTCAGCCTGGCTTCCCGGAGCATCTGCTTTTTCTGGGCATAGTCAGTATAATTGCCTGAAAATACGGATAACGTTCCCAGTTCTATTTCAATGATCTTTGTTGCAACCCGGTTCAGGAAATAACGGTCATGGGAGACGATCAGTACAGCGCCGGAATAATTTAAAAGAAAGTTCTCCAGCCAGGTAATGGAATGCAAGTCCAAATGGTTGGTTGGCTCGTCTAAGAGCAGTACATCCGGTTTGGTGAGCAGGAGCCTGCCGAGAGCGGCTCGGGTTTTCTGTCCGCCGGACAGAGTATCTACTTTTTTATCAAATTCATCCTCGGTAAATCCAAGCCCTTTTAAAACGCCTGTAATCTCACTCTCATAGGAATAGCCGTCTGACAGTTCAAAGGCATTCATCAGGTTATGGTAGGTATTCAGCCGTTCTTCCAGGGCTTCTCCGGATAAATCCTTTAGCTCGATTTCGATAGCACGGATCCGGGTTTCCATGTCAATCAATGAAGCCTTGGCCGTGCGGACTTCTTCATAGATGGTATTTCCAGAAGACAGCTCCTGGTGCTGGGAAAGATAGCCCAAGGTCTTCCCCTTTGCAAGGGTGATGGAGCCGCTGTCACAGGGTAATTCCCCTACAAACATTTTTAAAAGCGTAGATTTTCCGGCGCCGTTCACGCCCACAAGGGCGGCTTTTTCATGTTCTTCTATATGAAAAGAGCCGTTATCTACGATCACATGCTCTCCGAATGCTTTTTTTATATCATGACATGATAGAATCATGGCACACCTCCGTAAAATTCTTCGTGTATCATTATACCGAAATTTCCAGAAAAAACAACTAAAGTTTGTGCATAAGTTTGACTTTGACTTAACAATCCTATATAATGGGAATGGAAATTTTTTTTGGAAAGGTGAGAAGAGTTGGAATCAAGAGAGATTTCTCAGGCGGTGATTCGAAGACTCCCAAGGTATTATCGCTATTTAGGAGAATTATTGGAAAGTGGAGTTGAACGTATTTCATCAAATGACTTGAGCAAGCGGATGAAAGTGACGGCTTCGCAGATTAGACAGGATTTAAACAATTTTGGCGGTTTTGGACAGCAGGGATACGGTTATAATGTGAAATATCTGTATACAGAGATTGGTAAGATTCTGGGGTTGGAAAACGATCATAATTTTATTATTATCGGTGCCGGTAATCTGGGGCAGGCATTGGCTAACTATGGCAGCTTTGAAAAAAGAAGCTTTGTTCTAAAGGGGATTTTTGATGTGAATCCTACCCTGAAGGGTATGACGATCCGGGGCGTCCCTGTTCGTATGATGGATGAGTTGAAGGACTATATCAGAGAGAATGATATAGAAATTGCAGTTTTGACAATCCCAAAGGGCGTGGCAGTTGATGTTGCGAAGGAGCTTGTGGAGGCCGGGATACAGGCGATTTGGAATTTTGCCCATGTGGATTTGAATGTTCCGGATCATATTATTGTTGAAAGTGTTCATTTATCAGAGAGCCTGATGAGGTTATCCTATAATATTAACCGTTATAACGAGGAACATGGAGTTGATGAATGATAGACAGGACAGGTCGGGATGACGTGTAATGGCGGTGTGCGCAGGCAGGCTGCTTTACACGTCTTTCTTTATGATATTTAGAAAACGGATACTTGTATGGAGGAGAGTATGGAGTATTTATTGGATGCAGTGCAGATGAAGGCGGCAGATCACTACACGATCCGGCAGCTCGGCATTCCGTCTCTGGAGCTGATGGAGCGGGCGGCGTTATCCTGCGTAGAGGCTATGGAGCAGTGGAGGCCCGGCAGGGCTTTGATTGTATGCGGTTCCGGCAATAACGGCGGGGATGGATTTGCTATTGGAAGAATCCTTCTTGAAAAAGGGGCGGATGTGACGCTGGTTTTCGCAGGACGCATGGAGAGCCGGACGGAGGAAACGATCCGTCAGATGGAGAGGTTCAAGCAGGCTGGAGGAAAGGTCTGCGGCACCTTCGAGCCGGGAGCGTATGACGTGGTGGCTGATGCCTTGTTTGGAGCCGGACTAAACCGTGATATTACAGGAGATTATCTGGATATCGTCAGGAAAATGAATGAATCGGAAGGAAAGAAGCTTGCGGTGGACATCCCTTCTGGTATTTCAGCCGCTACGGGCTGTGTGATGGGAGCGGCATTCCGGGCGGATGTGACAGTGACATTTCAGGAGAAGAAGCTTGGACTATGTCTGTTTCCGGGACGCAGCTATGCCGGAGAGGTTTTGGTTTCAGATATTGGAATTGACAGCTCTTTGATAACAAGAGGAAGGGATGTCTGCTATACCGTGGATAAGAGTGATGCGAAAAAGATGCTTCCGCCCCGCCCTGCGGATTCCCACAAGGGAACTTTCGGAAAGCTGCTGCTGATTGCAGGAAGCAGAGGAATGGCAGGAGCGGCTTTTCTTAGTGCATACAGCGCATACCGGATGGGCGCGGGGCTGGTACAGATTTATACCGCGGAAGAAAATAGGACGGTTCTGCAGCAGCTGATCCCGGAAGCAGTTATTTCTGCTTATGAAGAATTTGACAGGGAAGAGCTTAAAACAAAGCTTGCCTGGGCAGACGCAGTATGTATTGGACCGGGAATCGGTATTTCGGAGATTTCCAGGCATATATTAAATACAGTCTTGAAAGAGGGAGAAGTTCCCTGTATGATAGATGCAGACGGTTTGAATCTTCTGACGTCAGACTCAAGGCTGATGAAAGGGCTTTCGGAGGGGAAATATGTATTGACGCCCCACATGAAGGAACTGTCGCGGCTGACAGGACGGCCGGTGGAGGATATAAAGAAAAACCGGAAAGAGCTGTTAGAGTTATTTGCGGAGCAGTACGGTGTAACGCTGGTCCAGAAGGATGCCTGTACTCTTGTGGGTGAGTCCGGGCGGCATACGTATGTGAATCAGACCGGCAGTGCCGCTATGGCCAAGGCCGGTTCCGGCGATGTGCTTTCCGGTATGATTGCCGGGCTTATGGCACAGGGAAAGGAGCCTTATGAGGCGGCTGTGCTCGGCGTATATCTGCATGGGCTGGCGGGAGAGCTTGCATGTGAGAGGCTTGGTGATTACAGCGTTCTTGCCAGAGACTTAGCGGAGCACATCGGGTCTGCGGTTTTGCAGATTATAAATGAAAAGCATTGAAACTATTGCGGTAAAGAAAGGGCAGAATATGGGATTAAAACAATATACACGGGTTTGTGCCAGAATTAATCTGGATGCCATAGAATATAACATAGAGCAGATGCACAGGAATCTGGAAGAGGGAACCAGAATGATGGTGGTGGTCAAGACGGACGGGTATGGCCACGGTGCGGTTCCCATTGCACAGATGCTGTCTGCGAAGGAGTACATATGGGGATTTGCCACGGCAACTATAGAGGAGGGCGTCAGCTTAAGGAAGGCGGGAGTTACGAAGCCGGTTCTGGTGCTGGGAGCGGCTTTTCCGGATCAGAGGCAGATCCTGCTTGAACATGAGCTTCGGATGACCTGTTATACAGTAGAGATGGCGGAGGAAATTTCCGCACTTGCAGGGAAACTTGGAAAAAAAGCCTATCTTCATGTTAAGATCGACACGGGCATGTCAAGACTGGGCTTTCCGGTTTGTGAAGAGAGTGCGGATGAGATTGCAGGAATCTCTGCGCTGCCGGGAATCCAGCTGGAAGGATTGTATACGCATTTTGCCAGAGCGGATGAACAGGATAAAAAAGCTACCGAGAAGCAGCTGGAGTCTTATCTCTGGATGAAAAGTGCGCTTGAGGAGAAGGGAGTTTCTTTTTCCTGCTGTCATTGTGCCAACAGTGCAGGAATCATTGATCTTCCGAAGACGGGAATGGGCTTAGTGAGAGCCGGAATCGCCGCCTACGGTCTGTATCCTTCGAATGAGGTTGAAAAGAAACGGGTTCCTCTGATCCCGGCGCTGGAGCTGATCAGCCATGCCGCCCATGTGAAGTGGGTGGAGGCGGGAACTCCCATCGGTTACGGCGGAACTTATGTGACAGAAAGACCTACAAGAATTGTGACTGTTCCGGTAGGCTACGGCGACGGGTATCCCAGAAGCATGTCGAATAAAGGCTGTGTGCTGATCCATGGGCAGAAGGCGCCGATTCTTGGAAGGATCTGTATGGATCAGTTTATGGCGGATGTAACAGAAATTGACAATGTGGAATATGGTGATAGAATAGTATTGATTGGGAAGGATAAGGACGAAGAGATTTCTGTGGATATGCTGAGCGAATTATCCGGACGATTTAATTATGAATTTGTCACTGACTTTGGAATACGGATACCGAGGGAATATATACGAAACGGAAAAGTTGTGGCACAGATTGACTTTTTTGGAGATTAGGAGATTTTATTTTAAACTGTGTGGAATACATCCGAGAAAGATGGAAATAATACTTTTATCTTAGAAAATCGGAGTGTGAATAAACAGTGCAGGTTAGACGTGGAGATATATTTTATGCAGATTTGAGTCCGGTAGTGGGTTCGGAGCAGGGAGGAGTAAGGCCGGTTCTGGTGATACAGAATGATACAGGAAACCGGCACAGTCCGACGGTCATCTGTGCGGCAATTACATCCAGAATGAATAAGGCAAAGCTTCCAACCCATATTGAGCTTGATTCCAGAAGATGCCGGCTTGTGAAGGATTCGGTGATACTGTTAGAGCAGATCCGTACCATTGATAAGCAAAGGCTGAAGGATATGGTGGGGCATTTGGACAGAGAACTAATGAATAAAGTTGATGAGGCAATCCGGGTGAGTTTGGAGCTTCATACATAAAAAGGAGTTAAGAGAAGATGGAAGACGGCAGTTTGTTTCAGCGGATGAGACAGATATTTCAGGAGGAAGAGAAAGAGGAGGAGCAGGCGGGAATTGAAGCTGCTAAGCTGATCCGCAATATAGTCCGGTATATGGATAAGGATGCCAAGGATATCATGACGCACAGAAGGGATATCGTTGCGATCGATGAGGAGGAGCCGCTTGAGAAGGCGCTTCGGTTTATGCTTCAGGAGACCCATTCCAGATTTCCGATCTACCGTGAGGATATTGATGAGATTGTGGGAACGCTTCATCTCAGGGATGCCATGACCTGCTTTTTTGACGAAAGGAGCAGGAATGCCCCTGTTAAGGAGCTTGGTGATTACATAAGACCGGTGGCTTATATTCCGGAGACAAAGAGTATTGACCGGCTGTTTAAAGAGATGCAGGCGGAAAAGAACCACATCGCTATCGTAATCGATGAATACGGGCAGACCTCGGGCCTGGCTGCCATGGAGGATATTCTGGAGGAGATCGTAGGCAATATCATGGATGAGTATGACGAGGAGGAAGAGGACATCGAGATGCGTGCGGACGGAACCTACGATGTGCATGGTTTTACGGATCTGGAGGATCTGGAGGAGCTTCTTAACATTGAGTTTGACAAAGAGGAATATGAGACTCTGAACGGTTTTTTGATCCATCAGCTAGACCGGATCCCGGGTGAGGAGGAGCACTGCACGGTCATGTATGAGGGATATCTTTTTACGGTGTTGGAAGTGGACAACAATGCAATTCAATCGGTAAAGATTGAAAAACTTTAGGATGCGTGATACAATAGCAGACGTGTACGAATAAAGGAGATAAGGAGAGAGAAGAGATGTCAGGACATTCAAAATTTGCGAATATTAAGCATAAAAAGGAAAAAAACGACGCTGCGAAGGGAAAGATTTTTACCAAGATCGGTAAGGAGCTTGCGGTTGCGGTCAAGGAAGGCGGCAGCGCGGATCCGGCTAACAACAGCAGGCTGAGGGACGTGATCGCGAAGGCGAAGTCCAACAATATGCCCAATGATACGATAGAGCGGAATATTAAGAAGGCGGCGGGAGATTCTTCTTCGGCGGATTATGAGCATATTACATATGAAGGCTACGGGCCGAACGGCACGGCGATCATCGTAGAGACGCTGACGGACAATAAGAACCGTACTGCGTCCAATGTAAAGAGCGCATTTACCAAGGGAAGCGGCAACGTGGGGACTCCGGGATGCGTTTCCTTTATGTTCGATAAAAAGGGACAGATTATCGTGGATAAAGAAGAGTTTGAGGGAGATGCGGATGATCTGATGATGCAGGCTCTGGATGCGGGGGCAGAGGATTTCTCCGAGGAAGAGGACAGCTTTGAGATCCTGACAGCACCGGAGGACTTTGGCGTTGTGAGAGAGGCCTTGGAGGAAGCGGACATTAAGATGGCGTCGGCGGTGGTAACTATGATACCGCAGACCTATGTGGAACTGAGCGATCCGAAGGATATCCAGAACATTCAAAAGACCTTGGATCTTCTGGATGACGATGACGATGTGCAGGATGTATACCACAACTGGGATGAATAGAAGGAGGATGCCCCATGAGCGATTATAAGATTGAAACAAAATGTATCCAGTCCGGGTATGAGCCGGGAAACGGGGAGCCGAGAGTGCTGCCCATTTATCAGAGCACCACGTTCAAATACAGCACCAGTGAACAGATGGGCCGTCTGTTTGATTTAGAGGACAGCGGATATTTTTATACCAGGCTGCAGAACCCAACCAACGACGCGGTAGCGGCCAAGATCTGTGATCTGGAGGGAGGCGTGGCTGCCATGCTCACATCATCCGGACAGGCGGCAAGCTTCTATTCAATTATGAATATCTGCGAGGCGGGAGACCATATCGTGTGTGCTTCTGCAATCTACGGAGGAACCTACAATCTGTATGCGCATACCATAAGGAAGATGGGCGTTGAGGCGACCTTTGTGGATCCGGACTGCAGCGAGGAGGAGCTGAATGCGGCGTTTCGGGAGAATACAAAGGCGGTGTTCGGTGAATCCATTGCAAATCCTGCCCTGGTCGTGCTTGATTTTGAGAAATTTGCGAAGGCCGCCCATACCCATGGCGTGCCGTTTGTCGTAGATAATACCTTTGCTACTCCGATCAACTGCCGTCCGTTCGAGTGGGGAGCGGACATTGTGCTCCATTCTACCACCAAGTACATGGACGGACATGCTTCCTGCGTCGGCGGCGCGATCGTGGACAGCGGAAACTTTGACTGGGAAGCATACGGGGAGAAGTTTGCCGGGCTTACCACGCCGGACGAGACCTATCACGGAATCGTTTACACACAGAAGTTCGGAAAAGGAGCCTATATCACCAAAGCGACCGCTCAGCTTATGCGGGACCTTGGTTCGATCCAGTCGCCGCAGAATGCGTTTCTTTTGAATATGGGGCTGGAGACTTTGCACCTGCGGATGCCGAGGCATTGCGGGAATGCCCTGGCGATGGCAAAGTATTTGAAGAGCCATGATAAGGTTGCATGGGTCAATTATCCTGGCCTGGAGGGAGATCCTTATTATGAACTGGGTAAGAAGTATATGCCGGGCGGAACCTGCGGCGTTCTGACCTTCGGTTTAAAAGGCGGAAGGGATGCGTCTGTCAGGATGATGGACAGCCTGAAGATGGTGGCGATCGTGACCCATGTTGCGGATGCGAGAAGCTGTGTGCTGCATCCGGCAAGCCACACCCACCGTCAGATGAATGATAAGGAGCTTCTGGAAGCAGGAGTTCAGCCGGATCTGATCCGTTTCAGCGTAGGGCTTGAAAATATAGACGATATCATTGCGGATGTAGAGCAGGCTCTGATGCAGGTATAATTTTAGGAAAACACTTCCATACTAGAAGGTATGGAGGTGTTTCTTTATGTATAAGGATTATGATGAACAGAAAGACTGTCACCGCACCGGAAAGGGACAGGACGGGAAGGCGGCGGAAGCAGACGAGAAAAAGAATGAACAGATTAAGGAAATGGGAACGGCAAATTTGGAGGAAAATTCCGCGAAGCACAGAATCAAGCTGATTACCATTATCGGGGAAATTGAGGGTCATGAGACGGTAAGCGGAAATACAAAGGCGACCAAATATGAGCATCTGCTTCCGATGCTGGCAGAGATCGAGGACAGTGACGAAATCGACGGCCTGCTGATCCTTCTGAATACACTGGGCGGCGATGTGGAAGCAGGGCTTTCCATTGCAGAAATGATCGCATCCTTAAGCAAGCCCACGGTTTCTTTGGTGCTGGGCGGAAGCCATTCCATCGGAGGTCCGCTGGCAGTATCGGCAGATTACTCATTTATTGTTCCGAGCGGGACTATGATCATCCATCCGGTGCGCTCGAATGGGATGTTTATCGGTGTGATGCAGAGCTTCCGGAATATGGAAAAAACACAGGATCGGATTACCGGATTTCTGGCAAAGCATTCCAATATGACAAAGGAAAGGATTGAGGAGCTGATGCTGAATCCAACCCAGCTGGTAAAGGATGTGGGAACCCTTCTGGAAGGGGATGAAGCAGTGCAGGAGGGATTGATCGATGAGGTGGGCGGAATGAGCGATGCATTGTGCAAATTGCATGAAATGATTGATGAAAAATGTATAAATAGATGAATATAAATGATGACAGCCTATTTTAAAAATGCTATACTAGGACTAGTATGTGTTAGTATGCTTTCACTGTATATGACACAAACGATAGGATAAGGGGGAATACTATGGCTTCGAAGTCTAAGAGGAGAAGCAGTTCAAAAAAGACGAAGAAGACAGGGAGAAATTCAGGAGATAGTTTTGTAGTAGATGAGATTATTATATGGGTAACGCTTGCAGTCAGTATTTTACTGCTGATCAGCAATTTTGGATTTGGCGGCAGTGTGGGAGATGCCGTTACATCCCTGCTTATGGAGGCGTTTGGCGCAGGAGCATATCTGTTTCCATTTCTGCTTTTTGGGCTGACTGCGTTTACCATATCCAATAAACAGAATGTGTCTGCCTATGTAAAAACGGCAGCTGTGATTATTTTATTTGTATTAGTCTGCAGCCTGTTTGAGATGGTTTCAAAATCAGGAGGCTCTCTTGGAGAATCCCTGACATCAGTGATGATACCGGCGCTGGGTGTCATCGGTACATATGTGGTGCTTGTAATCTGCATGATCATCTGTACGGTAGTCATTACCGGAAAGTCTGTTTTAAAGGGCGTCAAGAAACAGGGAGATAAGGCATACGTAAAAGCAAGGGAAGAGACTGCAAGAAGAAGAGAAATAACAAGAGAGCGTCAGGAGCTGCGCAGGAAGGAAATGGCAGCGAAGGAGACAAAGGAGCAGGGACGTGCTAGAAGGAAGGACCGGCATGTTGAGGGTGTTTCCTTTGATACTACGCTCTCTAAGAAGTCTCCGGAGATACGGGAGCTTAAGGCGGCACAGGATATCCCGGAAAAGGGAGGTATTTTTGTGAAAGAACCGCTGCAGGAACCGGAGCCGCCACAGAAACCGGCGCGGCCAGAAAAAAAGCAGCCGGAATTTGTGATCAACCGTGCCGCAATACCAGAGCCGGAAGAGGAAATGAATGTATTTTCGGATTCTGATGTGGAGACGGATATGTTAGAAACGGAACCGGCGGAAACACCAGTGCGCAGGCAGAAGGCAAAGGCCGATCTGGATGAACTGACAAAACAAACGGCCGATATTGAGAGGGCATCTAAGGAAGGGCAGGAAAAACCGAAGCAGGTATATCAGATTCCGCATATGTCTCTGTTGAACCGGGGAAAGAAAACAGGAGGCGATTCCGATGCAGTTTTAAGAGAGACTGCCATGAAGCTGCAGAATACCCTGCAGAGTTTTGGAGTGAAGGTGGCTATCACGAATGTAAGCTGCGGACCTTCGGTAACCAGATATGAGCTTCAGCCGGAGCAGGGCGTGAAGGTCAGTAAGATCGTCGGCCTTGCGGATGATCTTAAGCTGAATCTGGCAGCTGCGGATATCCGTATCGAAGCACCGATTCCAGGAAAGGCAGCTGTGGGGATTGAGGTTCCGAACAAGGAAAATTCCACCGTCATGCTCCGGGACCTGCTGGAAACCAAAGAATTTCAGGAGAGTAAGTCTAAGATATCCTTTGCGGCAGGTAAGGATATTGGCGGCAATGCGGTGGTGGCAGATATTGCAAAGATGCCCCATCTTCTCGTGGCAGGAGCTACCGGATCCGGTAAGTCAGTGTGTATCAATACTTTGATCATAAGTATTATTTATAAGGCCTCGCCGGATGAAGTAAAGTTAATTATGATTGATCCGAAGGTAGTGGAGCTCAGCGTATACAATGGGATTCCTCATCTGATGATCCCGGTAGTCACGGATCCGAAGAAGGCTGCGGGAGCCCTAAATTGGGCAGTTACTGAAATGATGCGGCGGTATCAGCTGTTTGCGGAGCGTCAGGTTCGGGATATGAAAGGTTATAACGAGAAGATAGAACATGCGCCTCCGGATGAAAATGGCGATAAGCCTGCAAAGCTTCCTCAGATCGTTATTATTGTAGATGAGCTTGCAGACCTTATGATGGTGGCGCCGGGAGATGTGGAGGATGCAATCTGCCGTCTGGCACAGCTTGCCCGTGCCGCAGGAATCCATCTTGTGATTGCGACCCAGAGGCCTTCGGTGAATGTTATTACCGGACTGATCAAGGCAAATATGCCGTCGAGGATTGCCTTTTCGGTGTCCTCGGGAGTGGATTCCAGAACCATTATTGATATGCATGGCGCGGAGAAGCTTCTTGGAAAAGGGGATATGCTCTTTTACCCAAGCGGCTATCAGAAGCCTGCCCGGGTACAGGGTGCATTTGTCTCGGACAAAGAGGTACAGAGAGTGGTAGATTTCCTGAAGGAAACAAGCGGTGAGGTAACTTACAGCGAGGAAGTGACGGAGCAGGTTAATTCCAGCGCTGCGGCAAATATGACGGCAGGCGCCGGAGCCGATGCTTCCGGAGAAAGCAGTCAGGACGCTTATTTTGAAGAGGCCGGCAAGTTTATTATAGAAAAAGAAAAAGCATCCATTGGAATGTTGCAGCGTATGTTCCGGATCGGATTCAACCGTGCTGCAAGGATTATGGACCAGCTCTGCGAGGCAGGGGTTGTAGGGCCGGAGGAAGGAACGAAGCCGAGGAAGGTATTAATGTCAATGGAGGAATTCCAAGCCTACATTGAGGAGAATACATAGATTTAGATGGGTAAAGTAAACAACAATTCGTAGAAAGGACAGGGAAAAGATGAAATCAGATATTCAAATTGCTCAGGAAGCCAGTATGGTTCATATCAGGGATGTTGCCGCATCCATCGGAATCCTGGAGGAGGATCTGGAATTTTATGGCAAATATAAGGCAAAACTGTCAGATGACGTCTATGAGAAGACAAAGAATAACCCGGATGGGAAGCTGGTGCTGGTAACGGCAATTAACCCGACTCCGGCAGGCGAAGGCAAGACCACTACAACCGTAGGGCTTGGACAAGCCATGGCAAAGTTAAATAAAAAAGCGATCATCGCTCTGAGGGAGCCTTCTCTGGGTCCCTGTTTCGGGATCAAGGGCGGAGCCGCAGGCGGCGGATATGCGCAGGTTGTACCGATGGAGGATCTGAATCTTCATTTTACCGGAGACTTCCATGCGATCACCTCTGCTAATAATCTGCTGGCGGCGCTTCTTGACAATCATATCCAGCAGGGCAATGAGCTTGGCATTGATCCGAGACAGGTAGTCTGGAAACGCTGTCTGGATATGAATGACCGCAATCTTCGGAATATTGTAGTGGGTCTTGGCAATAAGATGGACGGTATGGTAAGGGAAGATCATTTTGTTATTACCGTTGCCTCTGAGATTATGGCGATCCTCTGTCTGGCGGACGATATCCATGATCTGAAGGAGCGTCTGGGACGGATTATCGTTGCTTATAACTTCCAGGGCGAGCCGGTGACGGCAGAGCAGCTGCATGCTACCGGAGCCATGACTGCGCTGTTGAAGGATGCGATTAAGCCTAACCTGATCCAGACTTTAGAGCATACTCCTGCTCTGGTACACGGCGGGCCTTTTGCTAATATTGCACACGGATGCAACAGTGTACGTGCAACGAAGATGGCATTAAAGCTGGCGGATATTACGATTACAGAGGCAGGCTTTGGCGCTGACCTGGGTGCAGAGAAGTTTTTGGATATTAAGTGCCGGAAAGCCGGCTTGAAGCCGGATGCAGTAGTGCTGGTTGCCACAGTCCGTGCATTAAAGTATAATGGAGGAGTACCGAAGGCTGAGCTTTCCAAGGAGAATTTAGAGGCGCTTGCGAAGGGAATTGTGAATCTGGAGAAGCACATTGAGAATATCCAGAAATATGATGTTCCGGTTGTTGTGACATTAAATTCCTTTGTTTCCGATACGGAAGCGGAGAATGAGTATATACGCCGATTTTGCGAGGAGAGAGGCTGTGAATTTGCCCTTTCCGAGGTTTGGGAAAAGGGCGGCGAGGGCGGAATTGCCCTTGCAGAGAAGGTGCTCGAGACTCTGGAGAATAAAGAGAGCCATTTCCATACACTCTATAAGGACGAAGCATCCCTGAAGGAGAAGATTGAGACCATTTCTCGTGAAATTTACGGGGCAAAGGGTGTAATCTATGAGCCGGCGGCCGAGAAGCAGCTGGCAAAGATCGAGAGCCTTGGCTTTGGAAGGCTTCCGATCTGTATGGCGAAGAACCAGTATTCCCTCTCGGATGATGCGAAGAAGCTGGGAAGGCCTGAGAACTTTGATATCCACATCCGAGAGGTATACGTGAGCGCGGGCGCAGGCTTTGTAGTTGCGCTGACCGGAGCGATCATGACCATGCCTGGACTTCCGAAGGTTCCGGCTGCCAACGGAATTGACGTGTCTGAGGACGGAAAGATTACCGGATTGTTTTAGAAGGAGATCAGTTTATGCCACAGTTAATTGACGGAAAGAAGATATCTGCCGAAATAAAGGACGAATTGAAGGAGAAGGTCCGGAAGCTGAAGGAAGACGGCGTCAGCGTCTGTCTTGCAGTGATCCAGGTGGGAAATGATCCGGCGTCTTCGATCTATGTGAATAATAAAAAGAAGGCCTGCGCTTATGTGGGGATTGAGTCCCTGGCTTATGAGCTTCCAGAAGAAACCACCCAGAAGGAGCTGGTGGCTCTGATTGAGAAATTAAATGCAGACAGCAAGGTGAACGGGATCCTGGTACAGCTTCCCCTTCCGGGGCATATCAATGCAGATGCGATTATCCGGACGATTTCTCCGGATAAGGATGTGGACGGCTTTCACCCGGAGAGTGTGGGACGTCTGTGTATCGGAGAGGAAGGGTTTGTCTCCTGTACCCCGGCAGGTGTGATTCAGCTTTTGAAACGTTCCGGTATTGAAATCGAAGGAAAGGAATGTGTGGTGATCGGCAGGAGCAATATAGTGGGAAAACCGATGTCGATCCTGCTTTTGCGCGAGAACGGCACGGTGACTGTTACCCACTCCCGGACCAGGAATCTCCGGGAGACGGCAAAGAGGGCGGATATTCTTGTAGCAGCTCTGGGGAAACCAAAGTTCATTACCAGAGACTATGTGAAGGATGGAGCCGTTGTGATTGATGTGGGAATGCACAGGAATACGGAGAATAAGCTTTGCGGCGACGTGGATTTTGAAGATGTAAAGGATAAGGTATCGGCGATCACTCCAGTACCGGGAGGCGTGGGCCCGATGACAATCGCCATGCTCATGTATAATTGTGTCAGGGCAGCGACAAAGTAGGAGGTGCCATCATATATGAAATGCAGACATTGTGGCGCGGTTATGCCGGAGGGCCTGCTCAGATGTTCAAGATGCGGAGCAGATATCCGGATTGTGCCGGACTACAATCCTTTGGATGATGTACTTGCCGCGCAGGTAAAGGGAGCGATCGACGGGTCAGAGACTCCTCTGGATGACTATGAATATGAAGATGGGAGCCGGCAGGAGAGCGGAAGCGTCCGTGCCGGGAGAACCGGTTATGTGAACGATAGAACGGCGGTTAGGAGAAATGTCGAAAGAACCGCAAATATGAGAAATTCTGGAACGGCGGCCAGACGTACTTCCGGCGGTACCGGAAAACGGCCTATGACTCCGGAGCAGAGACGAAAACAAGCCGAGAGAAAACGAGCCAGAAAGCGGAAAAAGAGAATACGTGCACTGATCATCCTCGCCTTTATTGCCATTCTGGCGGCAGTAATCGGAGTGGTTTTGTATCAGTTTTCCTATAAGGGCCAGGTCAGGAAGGGCTACAAATATTTCCAGAGCAGGGAATATAATGAGGCGGAAGATTATTTCGAGAGAGCGGTAAATAAAAAACCGAAAAGGGCGGAGGCTTATAAAGGACTGGTAGAAGTCTATCTTGCCCAGGATAATACAGAAAAGGCGGAAACCATGCTTCTGGATGCCGTAGACAGGTATTCAGACAGCGCCCAGGTCTATGAAGCCTGCTTTTTCTTCTATACATCCATAAAGAAAGAAGGAGAGATTCCGCTGCTTTTGGATGAAGCAAGAGTAGATGTGGCAGGAAAACTATCTGAATACAGTGCAGAGGTGCCGGAGTTCAGCTTGGATGACGAGGAACCCTTTGAGGATGTCCAGCAGCTTTCACTGGAAAGTTCTGAGAAGATCATTTATTATACTACAGATGGAAGCGATCCATTTTATTCAAATACTCGTGTGGAATACAAAGAGCCTATCCAGATTCAGGAGGGAGAGACCGTAGTTAAGGCAGTATCGGTAAATAGTAAAAAGATTCCAAGCCTTACCGTCACAAAGACGTATACGGTAGAACTGCCGATTGAGGCGGCTCCGGCGGTATCGCCGTCCACAGGACAGTATGATGAGCCGAAGGAGATCACGATTGTAGTTCCGGATGGATATACGGCATATTATACCATGGACAGCAGTGATCCTACAGAGAATTCAGAGCTTTATTCCGGGCCTGTATCAATGCCGGAAGGTTCCACCATATTTAAAGCAGTTCTAATCAATGGAAAAGGAAAACCCAGCGGGATTACAACCAGAAATTATGAACGGACAGTGGATTAAACATGTTGAAAATAGATTGTACTGCAAAAAGTACAATCTATTTTTTTGAAATTATTGCGTTAATTATTTAACAGATATATAATTACTATACAAAGTGCATAACAATATATTATAAAGGAGATGTTAATATGAGCAGATTTACGTTACCAAGAGATGTGTATCATGGAAAAGGATGCTTAGAAGAGTTAAAGAACCTGAAGGGCAAAAAGGCAATTCTGGTTGTGGGCGGCGGCTCTATGAGACGTCAGGGATTTCTTGATAAGGCAGTTTCTTATTTGAAAGAGGCCGGCATGGAAGTGGAGCTGTTCGAGGGGGTTGAGCCGGATCCTTCAGTGGAAACAGTTATGAAGGGAGCCGAGGCCATGAGAAAGTTTGAGCCGGATTGGATCGTATCCATGGGCGGCGGTTCCCCGATTGATGCGGCTAAAGCCATGTGGGCATTCTATGAGTATCCGGATACAACCTTTGAGGATCTGTGTATCCCGTTTAATTTTCCGGAACTCCGCCAGAAGGCTAAATTCTGTGCCATTCCATCCACATCAGGAACAGCTACAGAGGTAACGGCATTTTCTGTCATTACAAATTATGAGACCGGCGTAAAATATCCCCTTGCCGACTTTAATATTACTCCGGACGTTGCAATTGTAGACCCGGAGCTTGTTATGGGCCTTCCGGTAAAGCAGGTTGCCTATACCGGCATGGATGCCCTGACCCATGCGATTGAGGCTTATGTTTCAACATTGAACTGCCCGTTTACAGATCCCCTTGCACTGCAGGCTATCGAAATGGTCTTGGACTATCTCCCTGCATCCTACAACTGCGATATGGCAGCAAGAGAACAGATGCACTATGCACAGTGTCTTGCAGGTATGGCGTTTTCCAATGCGCTGCTTGGCATCGTTCATTCTATGGCACACAAGACAGGGGCCGCTTTTTCTACCGGACATATTCCGCACGGCTGTGCCAATGCGATTTATCTGCCATATGTAATCAAATATAATGCAAAAGATCCGATTGCGGCTAAACGCTATGCAGAGATCGCAAGAAGGATGGGACTTGAGGGAACATCAGAAAAGGCACTGATCAACAGTCTCTGCGCAAAGATTGATGACTTTAATGTAAGGCTGAACATTCCAAAGACTCTGAAAGAGTTTGGCATAGATGAGACAGAATTTAAAGAGAAGATTGCAGGAATCGCAGAGCGTGCGGTAGGCGATGCCTGTACAGGCTCTAATCCAAGAGCGATCGATTCTGCAGCTATGGAGAAGCTGTTTGTATGTACTTACTATGGAACAGAGGTTGATTTCTAAATAATTGCGGCGATTCCACCTGTGCAGTTTTCTGGCAGGTGGAATTTTATGTGGAGATTACTTGCTATTTTTTGTAGGATACTTTATTATTGTAGTGTGGTGAAAGAAAGATACTAGGAGGAGATAAGATGTATAAGATATTAGAATCCAGACAGCTGAATGCGAACATTTATCTTATGGTTGTCGAAGCACCCCGCGTTGCAAGGCATTGTGAGCCGGGACAATTTGTGATCGTTAAGATAGACGAAATTGGAGAGCGTATTCCGCTGACCATCTGCGATTATGACAGAGAGGCAGGTACGATTACGATTGTATTCCAGCCTGTTGGCGCATCTACGAGAAAATTTGCAGAATTGAAAACGGGGGATGTGTTCCGTGATTTTACGGGTCCCCTTGGATGCCCGTCTGAATTTGTGTCAGAGGATATAGAAACGCTGAAGCAGAAGAAGATTCTCTTTGTGGGCGGCGGCGTTGGTGCGGCTCCGGTATATCCGCAGGTAAAATGGCTGAAGGAGCATGGAGTCGATGCCGATGTTATCATTGGCTCTAAGAATAAGGAGCTTCTGATCCTGGAAAAAGAGATGGAAGCTGTGGCAGGAAGATATTATCCATGTACAGACGACGGTTCTTACGGACATGCAGGAATGGTTACTACGATGATTGAAGAGTTAGTTGAAGAGGGGAATCAGTATGATGTCTGCATTGCAATCGGTCCGATGATCATGATGAAGTTCGTATGTCTCCTGACAAAGAAGCTAGAGATTCCTACGATTGTCAGCATGAATCCAATCATGGTTGACGGAACCGGAATGTGCGGCGCCTGCCGTCTGCTGGTCGGCGGAGAGGTGAAATTTGCCTGTGTAGACGGTCCGGAGTTTGACGGACATCTGGTAGATTTTGATAATGCGATGAAGAGACAGCAGATGTACAAGAGTGAAGAGGGCCGGGCAGTGCTGAAACTGCAGGAAGGCGATACTCATCACGGCGGATGCGGGAATTGCGGAGGTGACAACTAATGGCTGATGTATTAAAGAGAGTACCGGTAAGGGAACAGGATGCGAAGGTCCGTGCAGGCAATTTTGAAGAGGTCTGTTACGGATATAATAAGGAAGAGGCAATGGAAGAGGCTTCCCGTTGCCTGAACTGCAAGAATGCAAAATGTGTTCAGGGCTGCCCTGTTGCAATTAATATTCCTGGATTTATTTCCAAGGTAAAAGACGGGGATATAGAGGGGGCATATAAGGTAATCGGCGGATCTTCTGCACTTCCGGCAATCTGCGGACGTGTCTGCCCGCAGGAGTCTCAGTGTGAGTGTAAGTGTATCCGGGGAATCAAGGGAGATCCGGTATCCATCGGTAAGCTGGAGCGGTTTGTGGCAGATTATGCCCTGGAGCATGATATCAAGCCGGAAAAGGCAGAGAAGAAAAACGGACATAAGGTAGCTGTTATCGGTTCCGGCCCATCCGGCCTGACCTGCGCAGGCGATCTTGCGAAGCTCGGCTATGAGGTGACGGTATTTGAAGCGCTGCATGAGCTTGGAGGCGTTCTGGTATACGGTATTCCGGAATTCCGTCTGCCGAAGGAGAAGGTTGTTAAGAAAGAGATTGAGAAGGTCAAAGAGCTGGGAGTTAAATTCGAGACCAACGTGGTAATCGGAAAATCCACAACCATTGATCAGCTGATGGAAGAAGAGAATTTTGAGGCAGTATTTATCGGCTCCGGCGCAGGACTTCCGATGTTTATGGGAATCCCGGGCGAGACTGCAAACGGCGTGTTTTCAGCTAATGAATACCTGACCAGAAGCAATCTGATGAAGGCCTTTGATGAGAATTACGACACTCCGATTGCCGCCGGGAAAAAGGTTGCTGTTATCGGAGGCGGTAATGTGGCGATGGATGCCGCAAGGACTGCACTCCGTCTGGGAGCGGAGGTACATATTGTCTATAGAAGAAGCGAGACGGAGCTTCCGGCGAGAGTGGAAGAGGTACATCATGCCAAGGAAGAGGGCGTGATTTTTAATCTGCTCACCAATCCTACCGAGATTCTTGTGGATGAGAACGGCTGGGTAAAAGGTATGAGGGTAATCCGCATGGAGTTTGGCGAGCCGGATGCATCCGGCAGAAGACGTCCGGTTGCGGTTCCAGGTTCTGAATTCGAGATGGAGCTGGATACGGTGATCATGTCACTGGGGACCTCGCCGAATCCGCTGATCGCATCTACAACGGACGGGCTGGAGACAAACCGGAGGAAATGTATCGTAGCTGAGGAAGAAAACGGCCGGACATCTAAGGCGGCGGTTTATGCAGGCGGCGATGCTGTTACAGGTGCGGCTACGGTAATTCTTGCCATGGGTGCAGGGAAAGCTGGTGCGAAGGGTATTCATGAATATTTGTCCGGCAGATAAATTTAAACAATCATAAAAAGCAGTCCATGTGCTGCATGTACAAAAAAATAGATGAACAGCGGATGATAAGCTGTTCATCTATTTTTTTATTATCAGATTCTTCTTGAAATATCAATTCTTATAGTAAGATACTATAAGAAAAATCGGAAAATCTCCTTACTTTTATATAATATATACCGTAACCAGAAGTATGTCAAGTGCCAAAAAAGAGCAAAAGCTGCCAACGCACATAGAAATGACATCCAAATGAGTATCAGAAAGGAAGAAAAATATGAAGAAAAATGGAGAAAACAATCAAGAAAAGCAATTAAGCCAGGTGCTTCGGGAATGGCAGGATTCCAGAAAGGGACTGGTCAAAGAGTCAACCTATGCAAATTACAGGAATCTAACGGATAGACATCTGATTCCTGATATTGGATCTACCGCGCTTTCTTTGATATCGACAGAAATGCTGGATAATTACCTAAAGAGAAAATTATGCTCCGGCCGTCTTGACGGAAAAGGAGGGCTGTCGCCAAAAACGGTATACGAGCTTCGTTCCATCCTCATCCTCACATTAGAATTTGCAAAAAAACGTGGTTATCCATGCAGTGCGGCAGATACACGGCTTTTCTGTCCAAAAGGAAAGAAGCCCCAAATAAAAATATTAACTCTGTCAGAACAAAAATGTCTGGAGGAGTATCTTTTTAAGGAAGCAAGCCCATTTCATATAAGTATTTTAGTTACCTTATACAGCGGGCTTAGAATCGGAGAATTATGCGCTCTGAAATGGGGAGACATTCATTTAAACAGCGGGATTATTTCTATTAACCGGATTATTATCCGGATCCGTGACCTTTCACCTGATGCTCACTCAAAAACAAAGGTAATTGTAGATATGCCGAAAACAGAGTGTTCTAAGCGGACGATTCCGCTTCCTGATTTTATTGTTGAATATCTGAATCAGTTCAGCCGAGAAGAAAATATCTATCTTCTGACCGGAGCTGAAAAATATATGGAGCCCCGCGCATGTCTGAACCGCTATAAGCAAGTTCTGGAAAAGGCTGGATTAGGGGATTTTACCTTTCATACCTTAAGACACACCTTTGCTACCCGGTGCGTAGAAAACGGATTTGATGTAAAATCTCTCAGTGAAATACTGGGGCATGCAGATGTGAATACGACAATGCAGCGCTATGTACATCCCTCCATGGAATTAAAGAGGAAAGAGATGAACCGGCTGGAGAAAATCTGTATATATAAGCAGAAATTCGGCTAAAAATAAATTGTTTTAAGCTTTTCTATCTTATAGTATCTTACTATAAGACAGGATATATACAATATAAAATAAAAAGCAGTGAAAGAATAAAATAGTATTAAATCAGTAACAGCGGAGGCACATTATTATATGGAAGGATATATAGATATGCACTGCCACATCCTGCCGGGGGTAGACGACGGCGCAGAAAATGTGGAAGAGATGAAGGCAATGCTCAGGATTGCATATGATGAAGGAATACGCTGTATTATTGCTACGCCGCACCACCATCCGGCAAGAGGGCACAGGCCCCCGGAGGTTCTGCGAAAACGGGCGCTGCTCCTTCGGGATGCGGCCCATGCCATTGATGAACATTTCCGCATCTATCTGGGTACGGAAATTTATTTTGGACAGGATATCGTTGAAAAGCTCAAGAATAAGCAGGTGCTTACCATGAATCGAAGAAAATATATTCTGGTAGAATTTTCTCCCTCAGAATCTTTTGCTTATCTGCAGCAGAGCCTGCTGCAGCTTACGATGAACGGGTACGAGGTAATACTTGCCCATGTGGAGAGATACAGCTGTATTATTGAAGAGCCGGAGCTTGCCCTGCAGCTGATCAGGATGGGGATCCATCTTCAGATCAACGCAGACAGCATTACAGGGGAGAACGGCCGGCGCATAAAAAAATTTGTAAGGGGTCTGATGGAGGAAAACATGGTTTTCTGTGTGGGAACAGACGCCCATAGTGCCCGCCGGCGGGCACCGCGGATGCGTAAGGCGGCCGCTTATGTGGAAAACCGGTATGGGGAAGAATATATGAGGAGGATTTTTTTCAGCAATGCCATGCTTATGCTGAGAAAGCAGCGGAAATATGAATCAGGAAAGAACGGTAATAGGAAACGAATTAGAAAATGAAGAAATTACAATTGACTTGACAGAGCTATTGATGGTTCTGTGGTCGAAAGTACATATTATATTGTTGTCGGGAATCCTGACGGCATTATTAGCGTTTGTGGGGACGAAGCTTTTCATTACTCCGCTATATACGTCTGTTACCAAGATGTATGTGTTATCCAAACAGGACAGCAGCGCGGGTGTTACTTATACGGATCTGCAGACCGGTACCCAGCTTACAAAAGACTATATGGAGCTGGTTAAGAGCCGCCCGGTCATGGAGCAGGTGATCGCAATCCTGAATCTGGACATGAAACCGGAAGAATTGTCTGGCATGATCAGTGTAGCAACCGCTACAGATACCCGTATCCTAAGTGTCCGGGTAGAAAGCGAAAATCCCAGGGAAGCCAAGGAGATTGCAGATGCGGTCCGTGAATCGGTGGGAATACAGATTACAGAAATTATGGATGCAGATGCAGTGAATACAGTAGAGGAGGGGAATCTTCCTTCTTCCCCGTCTTCTCCGAATACCATGAAAAATATGGCGGCGGGCGGACTGCTGGGGCTGCTGATCGCGGCAGGCATTATCGTTTTGGTTTTTGTTCTGGATGATACCATTAAAACACCGGATGACGTGGAGCATTATCTGGGTCTGAATGTACTCACATCCATTCCAATACAGGAGGGTGTGAAGAAATCCAAGAAAGTCAGGGGCGTATCGGCAATGAAGGTGATGCAAAATTTGAGGAAATGAGGAAGCAGCCATGCAGGAAATCGTATTAAGAAATTTGGAGAAGGATTACCGGAGTAATGAGGCATATAAAACACTTCGGACCAACATTGAATTCTCAGGCTCAGATAAGAAAACAATTGTTTTCACGTCCTGTACCCCTAATGAAGGGAAAAGTACAGTGTCTCTGTCTTTGGCATTATCTTTGGCAGAGGGCGGGAAAAACGTATTATTTGTGGATGCGGATCTTCGGAAATCTGTTATGGTCGGGCGGCATAAGATTACCGGGGAGATTAAGGGGTTAAGTCACTTTCTGTCCGGGCAGGCGGAGGTGAAGGATGTGATCGTAAAGACGCAGAAGCAGGGTCTTTTTGCCGCGTTAGCAGGCGTGGTTCCGCCAAATCCTGCGGAGCTTCTGGGAGGCCAGCGGTTCCAGTCATTTCTTGAGAGTGCGAAGAAGGTATATGACTATGTGATTATCGATGCACCGCCGTTAGGAAGTGTGATTGACAGTGCCGTAATTGCAAAAAACTGTGATGGAGCCGTCATGGTGATCTCGGCTAACACTATCAGTTATAAATTTGCGCGGGTAACGAAGGAGCAGTTAGAGAAATCGGACTGCCCGATTCTGGGTGTGGTTTTAAACAAGGTAAATATGAAGCAGAATAAATACTACGGAAAATATTATGGTAAGTATTACGGAGAATACTACGGAGAAAAAAAACCAAAGATACAAAAATAAGAGAAGCGTAAAAGGGAAGAGGATAAGAGGATGAGACAGCGGTTATTAGTGCTTGTACTGGCGGCAGGCTGTATTGCACTTGGGGTTATAGCGTTCTTCGTCCGGATAGGACAGGACCGTACGCCGCCGGGGATTACATTAAAAAAGGAAGAGATTACCTATACGGAAGGGGAAGATTATGAGATTTTGCTGAAGGGAGTTTCTGCAAAGGATAATGTAGACGGAGACTTGAGTGATCAGGTATTTGTTGACAGGATCGTTCCGGTCGGTGAAAACTCGGCAGTCGTTTATTACGGAGTTATGGACAAACGCAATAATGTGGGAACTGCAAAGCGGAAGATTACTTATCATCCTGCTGTGAAAGAGGAAGAAGCAGAACAGCCGGAGGATGTTCCGGTGGAAGAACAGCCGTCAGAGGAAGTGCCGCCAGAGCCGGAGGGACTGCAGCCGAACGGGAATATTCCGGCCATTGCGCTTAATACGGATCAGGCTGCCATACCTATAGGAACAGAATTTGATGTGCTGAGTGTGGTGCAGGATGTGGCGGATGATATTGACGGCAGGGACAGCCTGTACCAGAGGATCAGTGTAGACGGGTGGTATGATGTGAATACCCCGGGAGCCTATGAGCTGTATTACTACGTGACGGACAGCGAGGGAAATGTGTCGGAGCCGAAAACTCTGATTTTGACAGTACAGTAAGAGGAGAGAATCAGATTTATGGAACAAAAGAAACATCATCATCACAAAGAAAAAAAGAGGCATATGATAGGAAAGCTTATAGCTGTTTTCCAGTTAGCTGTTTCTACAGCATTAATTGTCATGATATGGAACAGCGGTATGGTACCGTTAAAATTCATACTTCCATTAGGCATTTTTATGCTGATACTTTTCGGTATCACCTTTGGCGTGCAGTTTATTCAGAAGAAGCTGACAGGAATTATCGGCGTTGTGATCAGCCTTATTATCAGTATGGTTCTGGCTGTGGGGCTCCTGTATTTCATGAAGGCTGATCAGGCCATGGAGGATGTGGGCGGAGCCGTTTATAAGACAGATAATATGATCGTAGCGGTAAAAAAGGATGATGCGGCAAAAAATATTCTGGATGCAAGAGATTACCGGTTTGGATACCAGACTTCTATGGATCAGGAGAATAACCAGCTGATGTTAGAGGATGTGGCGGCAGTGACCGGCAGAGAATTGAAGCTGATTGAATTTGAAACAGCAGCGGAGGAGGCGGAGGCGCTTCTGGATGGCCGGATCGATGCTGCAATCTACAATGAAGCCTTTATGGGGATCATCGAGGATGCGGTTGAAAATTATTCGGAGCAGGTGAGGATCTTGTACCAGTATGGGATTGAGACTGAACTGGAGCAGGAAGAGACTAACGTTGAAGAAGCTTTTCATGTCTATATCAGCGGTATTGATGTGGCAGGGCCGATCAGCACCAACAGCCGGAGCGATGTAAATATTATTATGACGGTCAATCCGAATACAAAGCAGATTCTTCTTACAACAACGCCGAGGGATTACTATGTGCCGCTGCCGGGAATTTCCGGGGAAGCAAGGGACAAGCTGACGCATGCAGGAATCTATGGGGTGGATGTGTCCATGGCAACACTGGAAAGCATCTATGATATTGACATCAGCTATTATGCAAGGGTAAATTTCACATCATTGATTACGATTGTGGATGCATTAGGAGGTGTGGATGTAAATTCCGAGTATGACTTTGATGCGGGCGGTTACAGCTTCGTGCAGGGGGAGAATCATCTGGACGGCGCTCAAGCGCTTGCATTTGCAAGAGAGCGTCATAGTTTTGAATCAGGTGATAACCAGAGAGGAAAGAATCAGGAGGCAGTACTTACTGCGATTTTGCAGAAAGCAATGTCTCCGGCGATACTGACTAGTGCAAATCAGATACTCGCCAGTGTCAGCGATTGTGTCCAGACGAATATGACGCAGGAAGAAATGGCGAAGTTTATCAATATGCAGCTGTCTGATCCGGCTTCGTGGAGCATTGAATCTACAGCCGCCACCGGAAGCGGCGACAATCAGCCTTGCTTTTCATCCGGTTCACAACTTCTCTATGTGATGTGGCCGGATGAGGCAATTGTGGGAGACATATCAAGAAGGATGAAACAGATTGAGGGGGAAAACAAATGATGATGCAGGCAATAGATCCGGAACGGGCGGTTATTGCCGCCGGTCTTATGATCCTGATCGGGGTTGCTATTTTCTTTGTCAGGAACAGAAAGACAATTTTAAACGGGTTCTTATCTTGGGGAGGTAATCTAAGTGGTTAGGAAGGTCAGCGCATCATGGATGCAGAAAGCTGCCGTAATTGCATTTTTGGACATCCTGTTTGTTCTGGCATCCTATCTGCTGGCATTGCTCCTTCGGTTTGACTTTGTATTCTCCAATATACCCAGAGAGTATCTGGACGGTTATCTGTGGTCCATGCCTTTTTGGATATCAGCAACAGTGGTGGTGTTCTATGGCTTGAGGCTTTACCATAGTATCTGGCGGCTGGCCAGCATGCCGGAGGTACAGATGAGTATTACTGCATATATAATCCTGATTCCGGTATACGGGCTGGGCATCCTGTTTATGAATCTGCGGATGCCGAAATCCTATTATTTTATTGGATATATGATCTGCTTTTGTATGACGACAGGACTCCGTTTTTCTTACCGCATGCTCCGTTATTATGCAGGCAGCCGGGAGGGCTATGAGGAAGGACAGGACCGGATCATGGTAATCGGCGGAGGCGCCGCGGGACAGACACTGATCCAGGAGCTGGTAAACAGCCGTCGTTTTCATACGAAGGTATGCTGTGTAATTGATGATAATCCCAATAAGTTAGGGAGGCTTTTGGAGGGTATTCCGATTGTGGGGAATCGGCATGATATCCTTCCCATGGTAAAAAAGTATAAAATAAACCATATTATTTATGCGATACCGGCAACTACAGGAAAGAATCAGAAGGATATTTTAAATATCTGTAAAGAATCCGGATGCAGGCTGCAGACTGTGCCGGGAGTATACCAGCTGGTAAATGGGGAAGTAAGCGTCAGCAGGCTGAGAGATGTTGATATCACGGACTTATTAGGCAGGGCACAGGTAAAGGTTAATAACGATGAAATCCTTGCGGCGTTAAGAGGACGCAGGGTTATGGTAACTGGCGGAGGAGGCTCTATCGGAAGTGAACTGTGCCGGCAGATAGCGGGTGCTCAGCCCAGTCAGCTGATCATTTTTGATATCTATGAGAATAACGCTTATGAAATCCAACAGGAGCTTCTTAGGAAATATAAGGATTTGAATCTGGTGGTGCTTATCGGCTCTGTACGGAATACCGGCCGGATCCGTCAGGTAATGGATCAGTACCGGCCGGAGGTCGTATATCATGCGGCGGCGCATAAGCATGTGCCTCTAATGGAGGACAGCCCGAATGAGGCAATTAAGAATAATGTGCTGGGCACCTATAAAACAGCTGTAGCGGCAGCGTCTGCAGGAGTAAAGAAATTTGTCCTGATATCTTCCGATAAGGCAGTGAATCCCGCCAATATCATGGGAGCTTCCAAACGGCTGTGTGAAATGGTGGTGCAGATGATGAACCGGAAAACGGATACAGATTTTGCCTTAGTCCGGTTCGGCAATGTACTGGGAAGCAATGGAAGCGTGATTCCCTTATTTAAGAAGCAGATAGCAGAGGGCGGTCCCGTAACGGTTACTGATAAGAATATTATCCGGTATTTTATGACTATTCCGGAGGCTGTATCTCTGGTATTACAGGCATCCTATTATGCAGAAGGAGGGGAAATCTTTGTTCTGGATATGGGAGAGCCGGTAAAGATAGATGATATGGCAAGGAATTTGATACGTCTCTCCGGTTATACGCCGGATGTGGATATTCCGATTGTTTATACGGGCTTACGTCCCGGCGAGAAGCTCTACGAAGAGCTCTTGATGGATGAAGAGGGGCTTAAGAGTACAGAAAATGAGATGATACATATCGGACGCCCCATTGAAATGGATGACGAGTGGTTTGCAGAGAGGCTTAGAGAGCTGGATACGGCAAGCCGTCAAGATTCCGCAGAGATCAAAAAAATTGTGGCGCGGATTGTGCCTGGTTATACTTATAAACCTGAGACAAAGTCTTAGGACTGTAGATCGTCGCTTCGCCGCGTCTGCAGGATTAAGGCATTATAGCTGATACAGGAGTCTGGCTGAATAAAGGCAGAATGGCGGAGCCTGCCTTTTTTTGAGGGATTTGATTTTTATTACAGCGTTTACTCAACAGGGAAGAAACGGGAGGATTTGTATGTGGTATGTGTTACAGGTCCGTTCGGGTACGGAGGAAAATATAAAGCGGCAATGTGAGAAGAACATTCCGAATGGAATACTTGAGCAGTGCTTTATTCCGTACTATGAAGAACAGAGGCATGTCCGGGGAGAATGGATTACCTTGAAAAAGGTTCAGTTTCCCGGATATCTTTTTGTAGTTACAGAGGAATTGGAGCAGTTATACAGGGATTTAAAATCTGTTATCGGTTTTACGAAGCTGATCGGGACAGGAAAAGAGGTTGCCGCCCTCACAGAAGAAGAGATCTTATTACTCCAGAGACTTGGCGGAGATGAGCATGTGGCAGTGATGTCGGAGGGCATCATTGAGCAGTCTCAGGTGAAGGTCATATCAGGACCTCTCGCGGGAATGGAAGGCTGTATCCGCAGGATTGACCGGCATAAGAGGAGAGCCTGGCTTGAGGTGGATATGTTTGGGAGAAAACAGCTGATACAGGCAGGGATTGAGATTGTAGCAAAGAACTATTAATTTTAGTGCCGAACCTATGGCTTGTAATAACTATGAACAGTACATCAATTGTATTCATGATGGAATATCTGATGATTTAGAGGATGCATATCGGGGAATTTCTATTCTGTAGAAAGAGGAATTATTATAATTATAGAATAAATGAGGTTTGGAAAATAAGAGTCTTAGAAACAGGGCTCTTATTAGTGCATATATCGATATGGAAAAAAGGAGAAAGAAAATGAATTATTTAGTAGTAGCGGCACATCCAGATGATGAAGTATTGGGAGCAGGTGCTACAATTTCAAATTTAACTTCTAAATTGCATAATGTTGCAGTTGTTACAATGGTAAATCATGCCGCGGCCAGAAGAAATATTTCAGATACATTAAGTCAGGATCAAGCAAATGCGATGAAAATTCTTGGAATAAAGAAATTATATACAGCAGATTTCCCCAATATTAAGATGAATACGGTGCCGCATTTGGATTTAGTACAATTTATTGAAAAGTGTATAGAAGCTTTTCAGGCTGAAATTATTATTACACATCATCCGGCAGATCTAAATATTGATCATGCAGTAACAAGCGGGGCGGTACAAGCAGCATCGAGATTGTTTCAACGTAAACAAGGGCTTCCGGTACTTAAAAATCTGATGTATATGGAAGTTCCGTCTTCTACAGAATGGTCTTTGGATGCATCATCGAATCAGTTTAAAGCTAATACATTTGTAGAAATAGGAGAGGCCGGGGTTAAAAAAAAATTAGAGGCTCTACATGCTTATAAAGGGGTTATGAGAGAATATCCGCACCCAAGAAGTGAAGAAGGAATCAGAGGGCTTGCCGCATATAGGGGAAGTCAGTCAGGATGTAATTATGCAGAAGCATTTGAATGTGTATATAGAAGGATGTAATGCATATAAATATTTGTTGGAAGAGGAATGAGAAAACGATGTATAGAAATGTTATGAAGCGTGTTATAGATGTTTGTTTATCTATATGCGGAATCATTGTATGCGTAGTACCGATGTGTATTATAGCAATTGTGATTAAGCTTGATAGTAAAGGACCAGTTATTTTTAAACAGAAAAGGCTTGGCAAAGGGCAAAAAATATTTACAGTTTACAAGTTTCGGACTATGTGTAATCATGCTTATGAAATGGGTGGAATAGCGACCAGATCAGATGATGACAGAATTACAAAAGCAGGGGCTTTTTTAAGAAGAACCAGTTTTGATGAGCTTCCTCAGTTGATTAATATCATAAAAGGAGATATGGCAGTTATAGGACCAAGACCTATTTTGCCGATTGAATTTGAAGAATATAAAGATAACAAAAGATATTGTAAAAGATATGAAGTACGCCCCGGCCTATTTTGCACAGTGGATATTGAATACAGGGCATCTGCATCGAGAGATTTACAGTTTGATATGGATGCAGAATATATTGAAAATATGACTTTTTGGAATGATATTAAATATTTTTTCAAAATAATAAAAACTGTTATCAGTGGCGAAAATGTATACATAGAAGAGGTGCAAAATGATTGAAAGACATGATTTTATTGTATTTGCATTAGATCATTATAATCCATTAGGCGTAATCAGAAGCCTTGGAGAACATGGTATTTCTCCAATATATATTGCGGTAAAGCATCGGGTAGAATTAGGAACAAAAAGCAAATACCTTTCGCAATGTTTTAAGGCGGCTACTGTCGAAGATGGATACAATATACTAATAAAAAATTTTGGCAATGAAAGAAAAGACAATTTACCGTTCTTAATAACATGTGATGATAGAACTACTGCATTTTTAGATGAAAAATATGACGAACTAAAAAATAGATTTATATTTTTTAATGCGGGTAAAAAAGGCCGCATCAAAGAGTATATGAATAAAAGCAGTATACTGGAATTGGCTAAGCGCCATGGATTAAAGGTATTGGAAACTCGTGTTGTCAGCCATGGTGAGATACCAGATGATTTGAGTTATCCAGTTATTACAAAATCCATTTCACCAATCATAGGCGGCTGGAAATCAGATGTTCATATTTGTCAGTCAGCAGAAGAGCTTAAAGCTGCATATGATGAAATTGAAGCACCAACTGTATTAATTCAAAAATACATAGAAAAGAAAAATGAATATTGTCTGGACGGATATTGTGTGAATAGAGGCAGGAGGATGTTTCATGCAATTGTGTCGGAATATAATTATTTGATTCCCGGATATTATAGCCCATATATGACAGTATCCTCATTGGAGAATGAAGAAATCAAAAAATCCATTGAAAGTATGATGACTGAAATCGGATTTGAGGGGATTTATGAAATTGAATTTTTGATTGACAAAGAGGATAATTACTATTTTCTGGAAATTAATTTTAGAAATTCGACGTGGAGCTATGCGGCAACAAAAGCAGGAATGCCGCTACCAATATTATGGGCTGAGTCAATGCTTACTGGGGTAATAAATGAAGAAAATTATAAAAAGATACCAGAGGGATTTACAGCGATGGTTGAACCAATTGACTATTCAAAACGAGTGGAGACCGGAAAGACTGACTTAGCTGATTGGTTAATTGATTTTAAAGAAGCTAATTGTGGATTTTATTGTAGTAAAGAAGATCCGAAACCATTTAAACAAGCTATATGTCACTGGAAAGAGTTAGGATGAGAAGAATCAGGAAATAAAGTTAAATACAAATTGGATAACTGTGGTTTTGTAATTTCAGATTTAATCAAAGTTAAAAGTTAGATTAGGAAAGAAAATGAAAAAAATTTTAATATTGGGAAAATCTAGTTATTTAGGACAATCTTTTTTTGTGTGGATGAAGAAATATCCTTTGAATTATGAAGTTAATATTGTTTCGACAAGGAATTATGAATGGAAAAAAGAAGATTTTAGTTATTATGATGTAGTAGTAGATTTTGCAGGTGCAGCTCATATTAAAAAGATTTCAAATGATATGAAGCCTTTATTTTATTCTATTAATCGTGATTTAAGTATTGAGTTAGGAGAGTATTCAAAGCGTAATGGAGTTAAACACTTTATTTTTTTTAGTTCAATGAATGTATATGGAGATTATTGTGAAAATATTACAGATAGAAATGCAGCAAATCCCATGAGTTTTTATGGCGATAGTAAACTGCAAGGAGATATTGGTTTACACAAATTAGCGGATAATAATTTTATAGTTGCAAGTATCAGACCGCCATTTGTATATGGAAAAGGGTGTAGTGGAAATTATAGAATAATAAGTCAAATTGCAAAAAAGATACCAGTATTCCCAAGGTTTAGTAATAAGAAAAGCATGATATATATTGATAACCTATGTGAGTTTGTACGTCTGATTATTGATGACGTGCGTGGAGGAGTATTTACACCACAGAATAAGGAACTTGTTTCAACATCTGTATTGGTAAAAGAAATAGCTAAAAATCACAGACATAAAATTTTTTTTACAAATTTTTTTAATTGGTCAATTATACTAGGGAATATTTTTTGTAGAAAAATAAGACGAGCTTTTGGTGATGATTATTATTCTTTAGAAATTTCTGATTATTATGACTTTAAGTATTGCGTTGTGGATTTTGAAGAAACAATTCGAAGAACAGAAATGTAGAAGACAACCAATACAATTACCTGTTTTACCTTATACAAAAAAGGCAGGATGATTAAGTGTAAAAAATTTCAAAGAAAATGAAAGCAGGAAAATACATGAATAAAGTAATGCTGATATCGCCAAAGGATTACAATTTCTATAACTTTAGAAGTGAATTAATTATAGAATTGCTAAATTTAAGTTATGAGGTGGTACTCGTATGTCCCTATGGTAAAAAAATTGACTATTTTACAGATAAAGGGTGTCGTTTTTTTAATATAGAAATGGATCGAAGGGGAAAGAATGTTTTTAAAGATTTAAAATTACTTAGTACATATAATGAGATATTAAAATTAGAAAAACCGGATGTTGTACTCACATATACTTCAAAGCCATCAATTTATGCTGGATATTTATGCGGCCGCCTCAAAATTCCTTATATAGTAAATAATGCAGGGTTAATGGAGACAAAGGGCTTTTTTAATCTATTTATGAAATTACTTTATATTATTGGATGGTCAAAAGCATCATGCATTATGTATCAAAATAGAAGAGAACATGAAGTAGTTAATCGACTTTTGAAAAATAAAGTCCATTATAGAGATATTCCTGGCTCCGGTGTAAACTTAAAAGAATTTTCATTTAAGGAATATCCTGTCTGTGATGATGTTATTATTTTTAATTATGTTGCACGTATTGGAAAGATAAAGGGTATTGAGGAATTGATTGAATGTGCTAAGCAGATTAAAGAGAAATATGATAATGTCCAATTTGTTTTGTATGGAGATTATGATGATGAAAAATATCGAAAAGAAATAGAAGAATTGGCTGAACAAGGTATTTTGAAATACGGCGGCATTCAACTGAATATGAAACCGTATATCAAAGCAGCTCATGCAGTAATTCATCCAAGTTATTATGAAGGAATGACAAATGTTATATTAGAACATAGCGCAGTGGGCAGGCCATGTATCGGATCTGATATTCCTGGTATAAAGGAAGGGATTGATAATGGCAAAACAGGGTTTCTTTTTAAACTGAGAAATGTTGACGATATGGTTTCAGCTGTTCAGCGTTTCCTTGATTTGCCAAATTTAAAAAAAAGAGAGATGGGATGTTTAGCTAGGAAAAAGATGGAAAAAGAATTTAGCAGAGAAATTGTAACCAATATATATTTAGAAGAAATTAAAAGGATTACAAAATATGTTTCAGATAATGTAAAAACATTATGAGGGGGATAGTTAATTGTATAAACCGAATTATTATGAAAAAAAAGAAGAGTCAGAGCAGAAAAGATTAATTACGCATAAAAAATACAATGTTGTAGAATACAGAGAAAATGTGTGGAAAAGAGCTATTCCATTCATAAATATCATGTCATTATTAACGAGGATATTACCTATAAATATAGCAAAAAAGAATCTTGAAAAGAAACGTTTTAAAGCAGGATGGTATAATATGGCTTGGAGATATGCCTTGCTTAAGAGATTAGGCGTTAGATTTATTGGGAATGGCTATAGAATCATTCAGCCTAATGTATGCATTTATAATCCTGACAGATTGTCTATGGGGGAAAGAATTACAATAAATGATAATTCATATATAGAGTGCAGTGGAGGAGTAGAAATTGGATCTGATGTAATGATTGGACATGGAGTATCAATTTTATCTAATTCCCATAAATTTGATGCATTGGATATACCCATGAATCAACAAGGGGAAACTTTTGATAAAATAGTAATAGGCAGTAATGTATGGATAGGTGCAAAAGCAACCATTTTGCAAGGAGTAACGATAAATGATGGAGCGGTTATAGGAGCACATTCGTTAGTAAATAAAGATGTTATAAAGAATGAAGTAGTTGGCGGGACGCCAATTCATCATCTCCGCGTTAGGGAATATGACGAAAGTATCTTTTGACACGCTAGTAATGATACATGTTTTGTGTGGAGTATGAGACAAAAACCGGAGAGAGATCAATGAAAGTATTTTTGGCAACTGAATTTAGATGTACAGTATATAAGGAAGAATATTATCTTGCAACTAGAGCGTATGTTATTTTTGTCAGATATGCAGAAGCTTTTGGAGATATTATATTATGTTCACGCTTTGAAAGAGTAGACGAATTACCATTTGATTGTGTGAGAGCCAATTTTGTAAAGGGTATCGTTGATTGTGAAAGTTTGGGAAAAACTTTACTTGGAGGATACAAAAATAAAATGATGCAAGCAATAAAGGATAGTGATTTGGTTGTAGGCAGATTTCCGTCCATAATTGCTTTTCGGGCACGTGACTATGCAAAAAAACTAGGAAAAGTATTCGTAGCAGAATTAATGTGTGATGGATTAGATTCTTATTGGAATCATAGTTTAAAAGGAAAACTGATTGCTCCCTATATGACAATGAAGATGAGACAATGTACATGGGATGCAGACTTTGCTATTTATGTTACTGAAGAATTTCTACAAAGTAAATACCCATGTAAAAATCCAACTATTAATGCATCAAATGTTGTAATTAAAGATATTAATCAGAAAATTCTTGCGGGAAGATTAGAAAAAATTAAACGGATGGATATAAATAACATTAGTATGATGACATCTGCATGTGTCGCACAACATTCTAAAGGACAAGAGTATGTAATAAAAGCAATAGGTTTATTGAAAAAAAAGGGGATAAATGTTACATATTATTTGGCAGGCGAGGGAAGCCAAAAGTATTTGAGGCAATTTGCACAAAAAGCCGGCGTTGAAGAGCAGATAATATTCATGGGGCGTTTGGCAATTGAGAGAATATTTGAAAAACTAGATGAAATTGATATATATATCCAACCCAGTTTACAAGAAGGTTTGCCGCGAGCGGTAATTGAGGCTTTAAGTAGAGCATGCCCTGTAATGGGAGCAAGAACAGCAGGTATTCCAGAACTTATGGATGATGAGTGTGTATTTGAAAGAGCATCTGCAGAGTCAATAGCTAAGACTGCAATGGTTATTTTAAAAAATGGTTTAGACGGATATGCAAAAAGGAATTTTGAACATAGTAAACTCTTTTTAAATGATACCTTGAATAAGAGACGTAATGAATTTTACAAGCAGATAAGAAATAGAGTTATTCAAAATCAAGAATTGCTAAATATAATTAGTGAGGTTTAGGAATGAATCATAATCCCAAGTTTTATATTTTAATATCAATAATTGTGTCTGGATTTATTATACTTTTAAGTGATGAAAAACAAGTAAGCCTCCACATTTTAGCTATTTTTATTTTAGCAGTTACCTCATGCGTAGTTGTAAAATTTGATTTTTATCATCCTATGTGCTGGTATCCGCCCTTTTTTTTCTTGTATTCTTGCGGATACGCAATTTTATATGCCTTAAACATTACTGCTCAATATGGCTATTCAAAAAAATCTTTGGTTTATTCATGGATAGCTCTTGGGACAACTATTTTAGTGTTTCCCAGTAACAGAATTAGCTATACTCCGTTAAAACTGGAGCGTGATAATCTATTTTTAATTGAATTAGTATTAAATATTTCTCTATTGTTGAGTGTTTTAGCTATGTATAATATGGTAAATCGAGGTTTTTTAAATAAAGCAGACATATATGATAATTCTGGATTTTTTCTAAATTTTATTTTTAAAATACAATATTTGGTAATTATTGCCTTTACGTATAGTTTATACATTCGATTATGCAAAAATGAAAAAATCTCTATTGTATGGGTTCTTAAAACATTTTCTGTGGTTATTGCGTTTAGTATGCTTACCGGAGAAAGAAACTATATGTTTCAAATTATATTATTGTTTATAGCTTGTCTATCGATTTATGGGAAATTATCTAAGAAACTTATTCTTATGCTTATTCCGGTTGGAATTGTATTGTTTCCATTAAGTCACGTATACAAATACTATTTTTTATCAGGTGTGAAAAATGTATTTAAGATTAATAATTTGATTTTTACGTTTTTAGATGGAGAATTTGTATCAGCCGGAAGAAATTTACAAATACTTATTTCCAATAATTGTGAAGGACTGATTGGAATAAAAGCTTTAACTAATGATTTTGTATCTACTTTTTTTTCAACCAATTTTTCAATACAACTTTGGTTTAATAATACCTTTTTTGCACATAGTTCAATAGGGTATGGGTTCACTCTTGTTGGAGAAGGATATGTTATGGGTGGACTTAAGGGTGTGTTTTTCTTATTTTTGATAATAGGATTATTAGTAAGAATATTATATCTATATTCTGTTAAAAATCCATTTTATATGATCGTTTATTTATATATGATACCTTTATTTATTTATACAATTCGTGCAGATTTTGGGAATTTAATTTCCCCCATGCTAAAGTATGCAGTTTTAGGCGGTGGTATAATGTATATTTTAGGAAAAATAAGGGTTAGATATGAGGCGGCATAAAATGCTTAATTTAAATAAAAAATATTACATTGCAGTTGTTTGTAAAGTAATTGCAGTGCTTGTTTCGTTTATAAGTTCTGTACTTATTAGTCGGGGATTGGGTGTTGATTTAAAGGGAGAATATGCTTATATTACAGAATTAATTGAAATATTATATGTTATTTTCGGTATGGCATTAGGACAAACTTATGCTACATATAAATATTTATATGGGGAAAAAATTAGGACTATATTTATTGAATTGATATTTATACATGGATTTTTAGCATTTTTAATTTGTAATTTAATTGGAATCTTATGCGGATTTAATTTATTTACCATAGCAGTTTTAACAACTATAGCAGTAATCTGGGCTAATATAACAATGGTAGCTGTTATTGACAATAGTATAAAAAGAAATATGATTACTACTGTGATTGATCTGGCCGGTCTTTTAATATTATCCGCTCTTTTTTATTTGAAAATATTTACATTAGAGCTAGTGCTGATATATTATGCGGTTACAAAAATAGTAAATATTATAATCATTCTTTTTGCCTACTCTATTAAGCCGTCATATATAAAAATCAAATTTACAGAATTAATACGTATTTATAAGTATTGTTTAATTACAATGATAGTTATGTTATTAATAACAATTAATTATCGAGTAGACATAGTTATGATTAGGCATTTATCTTCAAGTTCAGAAGTAGGAATATATAGCGTAGCAGTGACACTTTCTAATATATTTTTAGTTATTCCAGACGCATTTAAAGAGGTGCTGTTTGAAAAGGCATCAAATGGAGAACATAAGCAAGATGCTTATGCTTCTATAACCGCATCAATTGTAATATCAGGCATAATGATTATTGGTTTTTTGCTTTTTGGCAAATGGTTTATAAGCTTATTTTATGGAGCAGAATATGGTTCTTCATATAATTTGACATTAATTTTATGGCTGGGTACGGTTCCGTTAGTATTTTTTAAAGTTTTACAGCCAATTTATATTTCTTTAGGGAAACAGTCAATTGCAGCTATATATTTGGGAGTGTCTGCAGTAATCAATATATTAGTAAATTTATCTTTTATTCGTAGATATAATGCAGTAGGTGCGGCATGGGCCACAACAATATCATATTCTATATGTGGTGTACTATTTTTATTATATTATAAATATAATTTACTCAAACTTCGCACATAGGCACTTATTCAAGTGCGAAGTTTGAGTTAATAATACATTTGAGAGGTTATCATTAAGAATCAGACGAGAATTTAAATTAGATTGAAAAATATATTGTTATGTAAAGATGGAGGAGTTTATGATGAACCTAACAGTAGCCGGCACCGGCTACGTCGGCTTAGTGGCCGGCGTATGCTTTGCCGAAAAAGGACACGACGTAACCTGCGTCGATATTGATGAGAAGAAAGTGAAATTAATGGAATCGGGCATATCGCCCATTTATGAAGCCGGACTGGAGGAGTTGATGAAAAAGAACAACGCTGCAGGACGGCTTCATTACACCACAGATTATGTGTCTGCATATGCCCATGCGGACGCTGTTTTTATCGGTGTCGGGACGCCGGAGATGCCGGACGGCAGTGCAGACCTTTCTTACATAGCTGCCGCTGCAAGGCAGATAGCGGAAAGCGTGGAACGGGACTGCCTTGTGGTGGTGAAATCCACGGTTCCGATCGGGACGAATGACAAGGTGGAGCAGTTTATCCGGGATTTTCTGGTGCGGGATGTGAAGGTGGAGGTTGCCTCCAATCCGGAATTTCTTGCTCAGGGGACGGCGGTGCACGACACCTTGGAGGCGGCGAGGATTATCATCGGAACGGAGAGTAAGAAGGCAGAGGAAATTTTGAAGAAGATTTATGAACCGTTCCAGCTGCCGATTGTATCGGTCAGCCGCCGGTCTGCGGAGATGATCAAATATGCCAGCAATGATTTTCTGGCGTTGAAAATTTCATATATGAATGATATTGCAAACTTGTGTGAGCTTGTGGGGGCTGACATTGAGGATGTGGCAGAAGGAATGAAATACGATCGCCGGATAGGGGATCGTTTTTTAAATGCAGGAATCGGTTACGGCGGCAGCTGTTTTCCGAAGGATACCAAGGCGCTGCGGTTTCTGGCGGATAAATACGGCTATAAGCTTAGGACTGTGGATGCGGCAGTGGAGGTGAATCAGGAACAGAAATTGAGGCTGTTTCAGAAAGCAAGTGACCGGATGATCACATTTTCCGGGCTGAAGGCTGCAGTGCTGGGACTGACCTTTAAGCCGGGAACGGACGATCTGAGAGAGGCGCCTTCTCTTACGAACGTACCGCTGTTATTGGAACAGGGAGCATATGTTTATGCCTATGACCCGGTGGGCATCGAGAATTTCCGCAGACGATTCCCGGAAGGGGTAAACCGGAATGGATTTATCTTCTATACGGAGAGTCCGGAGGAGGCATTGGAGGGAGCCGAGATCTGCTTTATATTTACCGAGTGGGAAGAGATAAGGGCGGTAACGCCGGAAGTATATAAGAAACTGATGCGGGTGCCGTTAGTATTTGACGGGCGGAATCTCTATAAGCCTTGGGAAATGTATAGGGCAGGCGTGGAATATTACAGTATTGGAAGGTAAAGAATATGCTGGATAAAAATATAAATTTAACAGGGAAGACCGTTCTGGTGACGGGCGCGGCAGGATTTATCGGTGCGAATCTGTGTACGGCGCTTTTGAAAAAGACAGAGGATATCCGGATTATCGGAGTAGACAGCCTGAATGATTACTATGAGGTGTCACTGAAAGAATTCCGCTTGAGGCAGATTGAGGATGTACAGAAAGAAGAGTCCGGGCAGTTTATTTTTATAAGAGGAAATATTGCTGACAGGAAACTGATCTCATCGGTATTTGACGAGTATGCGCCGGATGTGGTTGTGAATCTTGCGGCACAGGCTGGAGTGCGGTACAGTATTACAAACCCGGATGCCTATATAGAAGCAAATGTAATTGGATTTTACAACATATTGGAGGCCTGCCGTCATAGCTTTGACCATGGAAAAGCTGGAGTAAAGCATTTGATTTATGCAAGCTCTTCCTCTGTATACGGAAGCAGTCAGAAGATTCCCTATGCTGTAGAGGATCAAGTGGATAATCCCGTTTCTCTGTATGCGGCTACTAAGAAGTCCAATGAGCTGTTTGCACATGCATATGCCAAGCTGTACGGCATTCCGTCCACCGGACTTCGCTTTTTCACGGTGTACGGACCTGCCGGGAGACCAGATATGGCGTATTTTAATTTTACAAATAAATTAATAAGAGGCGGAACCATACAGATATTTAATTATGGAAATTGCAAACGGGATTTTACATACATTGATGATATTGTAAAGGGTATTACAGAGGTTCTGCACCGCAGTCCGGTTCCAAATAAGGAGGGAGTCCGGTATAAGATTTATAATATCGGAAACCACCGGCCGGAAAATCTGCTGGACTTTGTAGAAATATTACAGCAGGAATTGAAAAGAGCGGGAGTACTGCCGGAATATTATGATTTTGACGCTCACAGGGAACTTGTGGGGATGCAGCCGGGAGATGTGGAAACGACCTATGCTGATATAACAGAACTGGAGTCAGATTTTGGGTTCAGGCCGCAGACCAAGTTAAGAGAAGGACTTAGAAAATTTACACAGTGGTATAAGGAATATTATAAAATATAGAGAAATTCTTGCAATAATTTTATTTTTTTGCTATCATAGGTATTGGAAGAGGTGATAAATATGGATATTCCAACACTGTCAATGGCAATGGCTGAGTATAATGTAAGTTCAAGTATCAGCCTTGCTGTAATGAGCAAGATTCTTGATACAGCTGAGGCTACCGGTGAAGTACTTACTGAGATGGCTGCATCAGCGTCTGTACCGGGACTTGGAGATAATATTGATATACTTGCGTAAAAAAGGCTGAGTACTAAGTGATTAGTACATCAGCTTTTTGCTGTTTTATGGGTCTTTTTTCTGCTGTATAAGCGCGGCTCTGCCTGATTGGGAGGATATGGGAAGTTATGAAAATTACACTGGTCGCTGTCGGCAAGATCAAGGAGAAGTACATAAGGGATGCCGTTGCTGAATACAGCAAGCGTTTATCCAGATACTGCAGATTGGAGATATTGGAGACGGCAGATGAGAAAACCCCGGAGGATGCCGGCAGAGCAGAAGAAAAGTCTATCCGGGAGAAGGAAGGAAAACGGATCCTGAAGCTGATCAGGGAGGATGCATACGTAATTACGCTGGAGATTGAAGGCAGGATGCCGGATTCTATAGAACTGGCAGATAAGATAGAGAAGCTGGGCATCCGTGGAGTCAGTCATATCATTTTTATTATCGGAGGTTCAATCGGGCTGTCTGAAGAGGTGCGTGCGCGTTCGGATTATGCGCTGAGCTTTTCTAAATTGACTTTTCCCCATCAGCTGATGCGTGTAATCCTTCTTGAGCAGATTTACAGAAGCTTCCGCATTATCCAGGGGGAACCTTATCACAAATAGACGCAGAAAATTATGCTGTATTTTTACTATAATATCAGCTATACTTTATATTCAGAAAAGGAATACTATATTCAAATCAATATCTAAATGGTCTGCTTAAGTTACATAGGGGGCACAGGATTAATGGAAACACTTGATACGGTTATGATCCAGGAGCAGGAAGGGCTCCTGAAGGCAATTGAGAATACGGACATCTGCATGTTCTGGTATTATCCGAAAAAGAAGCTGCTGCGGATGAATGACAGGACTGCAGAAATGTATAACTGCAGGAAAGAATATACGGATATGCCGCAAAGCTTTGCGGATGATTTTATCCATCCGTCCACGCAGGACGCTTTTTTGGAGATGCACCGCAGAATCGATGCGGGGGAAAAGACGGCACAGGCTTCTTTTTCCAGTATTGACCGGAAGCGCTGGTGCACGGTTACTCTTACTGTCATTTCTGCTGATGAACAGGGAAAGCCGGAACAGGTATATGGCATTGTACAGAATATTTCGGAGATGAAGCTTAGGGAGGCCGAAGAAGCTGCATTTTTGAGTCATATGTCCTATGATATCCGGACACAGATGAATACCATTGTAGGACTGGCCGCTATTGCCGCGGTACATATGGATGACAGGAACCGGGTCAGGGACTGTATTGAGAAGATTACCGCTTCCAGCAGGAATCTTCTGTCTATTATGGATGAAGAATTTGACAGAAACCGGATCGAAAGCAGGAAGCTCTGCCTGCAGGAGCATAAGATTGAGGAGTCCGGGATTGTATGCAGACAGAGCGGCAATTTGTTCGGCAGGAAGATTCTTCTAGTAGAGGACAATGAACTAAACAGGCAGATTGTTGTGGATATCCTGACAGCTAAAGGCCTGATCGTTGATACAGCTGAGAATGGACTGGCTGCCATGACGAAAGCGGCAGCTGGTGAGGACGGAGCCTATGATATGGTACTGATGGATATTCAGATGCCTTTTATGGATGGATATGAGACGGCGAGAGCCATTCGTGCAATGGCGTCGGACTGGGCGAAGAAAGTGCCGATTTTTGCAATGACTGCCAAGGCCTTTGAAGAAGACAAGGCGAAAGCGCTGGAAGCAGGAATGAACGGCCATTTGACAAAGCCGATTGATATGGACCGGCTGCTTGAGACATTGGAAGAGGTTTTGGGATAAATATTGATATAATTTTGTCAAAGAAAAATATTCAAAGGATAAAGGGGGAATATACAGATGGTAGATAGTCTTTTGAAAATGGCAGGGATTGCGGTTCCGGTTTTTGTGGTAATTTTGATTATCATTGTGATTCTGGCAACCGGGTACGTGAAGGCTTCGCCGGATACGGCCTACATAATTTCAGGTCTCCGCAAACAGCCGAAGGTGCTGATTGGTAAGGCAGGAATCAAGATTCCGTTTTTGGAGAAGAAGGATGAACTGAATCTGCAGCTGATTCCGATCGATGTGAAGACGTCCAGTGCAGTGCCGACGGCAGACTACATCAATATCCGCGTGGATGCGGCCGTCAATGTGAAGATTAGTGACAATGAAGCGCGTCTTGCACTTGCCGCACAGAACTTCCTGAATAAGCCTGTGGAATACATTGCACAGGTATCCAGAGAGGTTCTGGAAGGAAATATGCGTGAGATCGTGGGAAAGATGAATCTGGAGGAGATGGTATCCGACCGTCAGAAGTTTGCCAATCTTGTGAAGGAGAATGCAGAGCCGGATCTTGCAGCCATGGGTCTGGATATTGTAAGCTTTAATGTTCAGAATTTTGTGGACGGCAATGGAGTTATCGAGAATCTGGGTGTGGATAATATTGTAAAGATCCAGAAGAATGCGGCGATTTCAAGAGCGGAGAGCGAGAAGGAAATCGCGAGGGCGCAGGCCATTGCTAAAAAAGAGGCCAACGATGCACAGGTAAGCTCTGAACTTGAGATTGCCAATGCAAGAGCAAGGGCACAGAAGGAAAAGGCTGTTGTGCAGGCAGAAGCTACCAGAGAATCCAAGGAAGCGGAGATCAACGCAGAGACTCTTATCGCACAGAAGGCAAATGAACTGGAGATCCGTAAGGCAGAGCTTCAGAAGGATGCAGATACAAAGAAAGCGATTGCAGATGCCGCTTATCAGATCCAGAAGGAAACGGAGAGGAAAACTGTCGAGATTACTACAGCCGATGCGAATCTTGCCCGTCAGGAGAAGGCAATTGCGCTGCAGGAAAAGGAAGTAGAACTGACAGAGCGTACCTTGGAAGCAAAGATCAAGAAGCAGGCGGATGCAGATAAGTATGCGAAGCAGCAGCAATCTGATGCAAGGCTTTATGAGGTGCAGAGAGGCTCAGAGGCACAGCTGTTTGAGCGTCAGAAGAATGCTGAGGCGGAAAAGTTCGAGCGTGAGAAGGAAGCGGAAGCGTTGAAGGCTACTGCGGAAGCGCAGAGGTACGCTATGGAGCAGGAGGCAGAGGGTATCCGGAGCAAGGGTCTTGCGGAGGCGCAAGCCATCAAGGCAAAGGCGCTGGCTGAGGCAGAGGGTATCGAGGCGAAGGCCGAGGCTATGAAGCAGATGGGTGAAGCGGCAATTCTGGAGATGTACTTTAAGGCAATGCCGGAGATAGCAAGAAATATTGCAGAGCCGCTTGCCAAGGTGGATAAGATCACCATGTACGGCGATGGAAATACCTCTAAGCTGGTAAAAGATATTATCGGCACCTTTACACAGGTATCGGACGGCTTGAAGGAATCCACAGGCGTGGATGTCCCGGCTGTTCTTTCTGGTTTCTTAGGAACAAAGATGGCCAATGATATGAGAGATGAGGGAAATCAGAATAAGGCGGAGGAGCCGGACACGGCTGAGTAACCTGCTCTTAAAAAATAGAAGCTTGTGAAATATAGCCTGCAGCGCTTGAAGAAACGCCGCAGGCTGTATTTATTTTTCTAATTGTCCCGCTTTTTTGGAAGCTCCCGGTCTTCTAAGATATCGACCGCCTTATCGGCATTGGTCATATTCAGTGAAAACTTCATCAGGCGTTCCTTTTTATGGCTGAGCAGTATAACCTCCATCTCCTGATTGACAGTATGTATCAGAATAGTGCCGATCTCAAGATAATAGACGCCTCTCTTTTTCCTGAAGGTTTCTGAGATAGTCATATGATCTGTTTCCAGTATGATACAATGCCGGAAATAGACCAGAATTATAAGGAATCCCAATGAAATAAACGGCAGGAACACGATCAGGGCAGCTCCTTTCGATTTCCATCTCTATCAAATTTTTTTCTTAGTGCGATTTCCGTGGGAAAAATTACAGATACAATCAGAACGATCTGAACGGCTTCTACAGCCGCTCCTGTATTTCCAATCACATCCCTGCTTTTGCCGAATAGAAATATCATGACGATGATGGACGGAACCAAAGAAACGAGACCGGAAATATACAATATTTTTCCGCTGTATTTATGGGCAAACTCCCAGGTATCATGGTTAATGGACGACATACGGGTCCGATATCCGAAAACAGAATTAATATTTTTTGGCACGCTGTTCATAAATAATTTTCCGAAACCAATCATTGATAAGGGACAAATCAAATCCATGATAAACATAAATAACCAGAATCTCATAATAACCTCCTTTGTAATAAGCCGATTTCTTGCTATATATTTTACCACATAACGGCTATGGATGCCAGTACACTAGGCATATTCTGAATTGTTGAAACTGTTTTAGCATATTGGAATAGTTCCATATTTATATTGACAAAATATATTGACTGAAATAGAATTAATGGTATTGTAAATAATGGTACATACAGCCAGTAATGAGGAGGAAATTCAAGATGAAGCATATTACAAACGATATTTATTATGCAGGCGTTAATGACCATGAGATTGATTTATTTGAAGGACAGTTTGATGTGCCAAACGGCATGGCGTATAACTCCTATGTGATCATGGATGAAAAGACTGCGGTTATGGATACGGTAGATATACATTTTGGTGAGGAATGGCTTCAGAATATTCAGGAAGTGTTAGGAGAGAGAAAGCCGGACTATCTGGTGGTACAGCATATGGAGCCGGACCATTCAGCGAATATTGTGAAGTTTCTGGAAGCTTATCCGGAAGCAGAGATTGTGGGAAATGCCAAGACATTCCAGATGATTTCTAATTTTTATGATCTGGAGCTGGAGGGGAAGAAGGTAACTGTGGCGAACAATGGAACCCTGTCCCTTGGAGTACATGAGCTTACCTTTGTCTTTGCGCCGATGGTACACTGGCCGGAGGTTATGGTTACCTATGACAGTAAGGATAAGGTGCTGTTCTCGGCAGACGGCTTCGGCAAATTCGGCGCATTGGATGTGGATGAAGCATGGGCCTGTGAGGCAAGACGGTATTATTTTGGTATTGTAGGAAAATACGGAGCACAGGTACAGGCTCTGCTGAAAAAGGCGGCGGCGCTTGATATACAGACGATCTGTCCGCTGCATGGCCCGGTTCTTACGGAGGATCTGGGATATTATCTGAACCTCTATGATATCTGGTCTTCTTACGGAGTAGAGACAGAGGGCGTTATGATTGCTTACAGCTCTGTATATGGCAATACGAAAAAAGCTGTGCAGCTTCTGGAAGAGAAGCTGAAGGAATTGGGATGCCCGCGGGTGGTAACTGCCGATCTTGCCAGGGAGGATATGGCTGAGTGTATTGAGGATGCATTCCGCCATGGTAAGCTGGTATTGGCGTCTGTTACCTACAACGGCGGTATTTTCCCGCATATGCATACATTTATCGAGGGATTAAAGGAGCGGGGCTTCCAGAACAGGACCATAGGACTGATGGAGAACGGCTCCTGGGCGCCGAACGCCGCCAAGACCATGAAGGCGATGCTGGAGGGCGGTAAAAAACTTACCTGGGTAGAACCTGTCGTAACAATCAAATCGGGAGTGAAAGAGGATACCGTTATGCAGATTGAAGCTCTTGCAAGAGAACTGTAGCTGGACAACGCATAAGTGAAGGAAGCCGCACATAGAATAGTCATAAAACTATGTGTGGCTTTTTTATGAGAGAAAAGAACAGCACATCCTGCGAAAAGAAATTTCTCGGCCATGTGTCGGATATGTCCGGAATGCCAAAGGATGTGATTATGGGTGCGCCGATTCTGACAGTTATGGGTCAGACAGAATTATTAGTAGAGAATTATAGAGGGATTCTGGAATATACGGAATGTATCATCCGTATTCAGACCAGAATCGGTCAGATCCGGATTTCTGGCAGGAACCTTATGATCGAGTATTATACCAATGATGAGATGAAGATTACAGGAAAGGTCACGGAGATTAAGTATGTAAATTAAAGGAGTGAAAGGCAGGTTGCTTTTATCCATATTTCGCTATATAAAAGGATATTTGAAAATAAGAGTCATCGGCTATTCGCCGGAACGGTTCCTAAATGCCTGCAGCCACCGCGGAATCTATATCTGGGGCATTACTCCGGTGCGCGGCTCCTATGATATGTATATTACCGTTTCAGGATTTCACAAACTGAAGCCTGTTATCCGGAAAACCGGGGCAAAAGTAGTGATCACAGAACGGATCGGACTTCCGTTTTATTTTTTCCGGTATCGGAAAAGGAAGGTTTTTTTTGCCGGGGCCGTACTCAGTATTGCGCTGATCTATTCTTTGTCTCTTTTTGTATGGAGCATTGATGTGAGAGGAAACCGGAAGTATACGGATGAGGCTCTGATCGCATTTCTGGAGGAGCAGGGCGTGGAGCATGGAATGCGGCTTTCACAGGTGGATTGTGACCGGATTGTAAAAGACATCCGGAAATCCTATGATGAGATCATATGGGTGTCTGCTTCGATTGAAGGATGCAGGCTGATTGTGCAGATTAAGGAGAACGAGGATTCGAAGGATGTGGCGGCTGCGGCCGGAGAGACGAAGGATGGAGCAGATACAGGACAGGGCTCAGATATTGTGGCGGACTTTGACGGCGTGATCACAACCATGATCGTCCGGCAGGGAATTCCCTGCGCAGCAGAGGGCCAGGAGGTAAAAAAGGGTGATGTTCTGGTTACCGGCGCAGTTCCGGTGGTGGATGATGCAGGGGAGACGACCGGCTATCAGTACCAGCAGTCTGACGCGGATATCCGGGCTCGGGTATCCATGGATTACCAGGACAGCTGTGATCTAAGCTATGAATCCAAGGAGTATCTTCATCAGGAAAAGGAGGTATTTTATCTGCAGGCCGGAAACCGGATATTCTGGCTGGGAAACAATAAAAATCCATTTCCGGACGCGGAAGAATTGACCATACAGAGCCGTTTGAAGCTTGGCAGATATTTCTATCTGCCTGTTTCCTGGGGAAGGAGGATCATATCTCCCTACCGTTCCACACAGGAAAAATACGATGAGAACCTGCTTCAGACTAAATTAACGGACGAATACCGTCGTTTTACGGATAATCTTGCGAAAAAAGGGGTAGAAATTATTGAGAATGATGTTAAAATATACACAGGGTCTGCGAAAGCAGAAGCAAAGGGAACTCTGACGGTGATTACGGATATCGGTACAGAGCGTCCAACCAGTTTTGTGGAGGATGTTACAGATGGGGATGATTGAGACTACGATAGATATTCCGGCTGTCCATCAGGCAAATGTATTTGGACAGTTTGATGCCTATGCAAAGAAGATAGAGCGGACGCTCCGGGTAACGCTGATCGCGCGGGACGATACGGTGAAGATACTGGGGGAGGAAATCTCGGCCATGAAGGCAAAGAGTGTTCTTACCCAGCTTGTGGAGCTCTCAAAGCGGGGAAACCAGATCCAGGAGCAGAATGTGGATTATACCCTTGCGCTGTCCATGGAGGACAGTGAGGGAAGGGTGTTAGAGATTGACGGCGATGTGATCTGCCATACCCTGCAGGGGAAGCCGATCAAGCCGAAGACCTTAGGACAGAAGAAATATGTGGATGCCATCCGAAAGCAGATGATTGTATTCGGTTTAGGGCCTGCGGGAACCGGAAAGACTTATCTTGCCATGGCTATGGCGATCACTGCATTTAAAAATAATGAGGTGGGGCGTATCATCCTTACCCGCCCGGCAATCGAAGCCGGGGAAAAGCTGGGATTTCTCCCTGGCGACTTACAGAGTAAGATAGATCCGTATCTCAGGCCGCTTTATGATGCTCTTTACCAGATTATGGGCGCAGAGAGTTTCTTAAAGAATTCCGAGCGCGGACTAATTGAGGTTGCGCCACTTGCTTATATGAGAGGCCGGACGTTAGACAATGCGTTTATCATTCTGGATGAGGCGCAGAATACCACACCGGCTCAGATGAAGATGTTTCTTACCAGGATCGGTTTCGGCTCTAAGGTGGTGATCACCGGGGACTCTACCCAGAAGGATCTGCCTTCCGGCCAGATATCCGGTCTTGATACAGCCGTTTCCGTAGTGAAAAGTATTGAGGACATATCCATCTGCCGCCTGACCAGCAGGGATGTGGTAAGGCATCCGCTGGTACAGAAGATTGTAAAGGCATACGAAGAATATGAATCGAAGAAATCCCGCCGGGGCGAGCGGAAGAGAAGATGATATAAAGGAGACACGAAGGATGACGCTGTATTTTGAAGAAGAAGGGGAGGAAAGACTGTCTCTCCCCTGCGAGGAACTGGCGGCAGAGGCTGCTAAGGCGGTGCTTGCGGATGCCGGCTGTCCTTATGAAGCACAGGTAAATCTTCTGGTTACGGGAGACTCTGAGATTCATGAGATGAACCGGAGGTTCCGGGAGATTGACCGTCCAACGGATGTGCTGTCCTTTCCTATGGTTGAGTATGGTATTCCGGCAGATTTTGATTTTCTGGAGACAAGGAAGGACTGCTTTGACCCGGAAACAGGAGAGCTTGTTCTGGGAGACATTGTTATTTCAAGAGACAGGGTAATTTCTCAGGCAGAGGAATATGGACATTCCAAGAAAAGAGAATTTGCTTTCCTAATTGTCCATTCTATGTTACACTTAATAGGTTACGACCATATAAAAGAGGATGAACGGATTGTAATGGAAGAGAAGCAGAGGCAGCTGATGGACAGACTTGGGATTTTCAGGTGAGGGATTTGAACGACAGGAGTGTGCAGGGCATGCTTTTGTTTTTTCAGGATTCGATTGTGGAGTAGGATATGGCGAAGAAGAAGGATGGCGGTTTTTTGATGCAGGGAGCGATCCTTGCGGCGACTGCATTGATAACAAAGATTATTGGACTGGCTTACCGTATTCCGGTTACCAATATTATGGGTTCGGAGGGAAACGGGTATTACGGCATTGTATTTCAGGTGTATAACCTTGCCCTGATGCTTACCTCCTACAGCCTTCCCATGGCGGTTTCCAAGCTGGTGTCAGCCAGGATTTCCACAGGACAGTATAGAAATGCATACCGGGTGTACAAGGGCGCCATGACATTTGCGGTACTTACCGGAGGATTTGTGACGGCGGTTGTATTTTTCGGCGCCAGATTTATTGCGGCAGATATTATGAAGGTAGAGATGTCCGTATATGCACTGCGGGTGCTTGCGCCTTGTATCCTGATTGTGGCATTTCTCGGTGTGTTCCGGGGATTTTTTCAGGGCTTCGGCACGATGATGCCTACCGCATTTTCCCAGACTCTTGAACAGATCGTCAATGCGGCCGTCAGTATTGTTGGGGCTCTTGTGTTGTTGAAATTCGGACAGAGCATGGCATCCGGCGCAGATAAAAAGACCTACGGCGCCGCCTATGCGGCCGCGGGGGCAACTCTTGGAACCGTTGCAGGGGCTTTGGCTGCCCTGCTGTTTCTGCTGTTCGTATTTGGTACATACAAACGGGTATTGAAACGCCAGATGAGAAGAGACAGAGGACATAAAAGAGAGAGCTGGGGTTATATCTACAAGCTCCTTTTATTTACTATTGCGCCGGTTATTCTCAGCGCAACCGTATACAATATCAGCAATCTGCTGGATCAGGCAGTCTTTACGAATGTTATGGCGATTCAGGGAGTTCCGGAAAAGGAATATACGGAACTTCTGGGAATGTTCAGCGGGCAGTATGATACGATGACGAATATTCCATTAAGTGTAGCCAGTGCGCTGGCGGCCTCCTTTATGCCGAGTCTTGTCGCCGCGATCCAGACAGGAACCCGTAAGGAGATACACGGCAAGATCAATCTGGTAAGCCGCTTTAATATGATCATTGCGATTCCGTGTGCGGCAGGCTTTATTACACTTGCCCGTCCGATTCTGGATCTTTTGTACTTTACGCAGGATAATACGATTCCGGCGCTGCTTCTGCAGATCGGCGGAGTGTCTGTGGTGTTTTTCTGCTTGTCTACTGTGACCAATGCGGCGCTGCAGGGGCTGGACCACATGTCGAAGCCGGTAAAGAATGCTGCGATTTCGCTGGTGATCCATCTGATTGCACTGTATATTATGCTGGTTGCATTCAAATGGAGCATTTATTCCATTGTGGCCAGCAAGATTATATTTGCGGGAGCAATCTGTATCCTGAATGCAAGGGATCTGGAGTCTGTCTGCGGCTATGTGCAGGAAACAAGAAAAACCTTCGTGATCCCGATCATAGCTTCTGTGATCATGAGTTTATCTGCACTTCTGGTGCGCTTATTGTTTGAATTATTTGCCGGACCGCGCATTGCTGCAGTTGCGGCGCTCTTTACGGCAGTGATCGTATATTTTCTCTGCCTGATTTTATTAGGCGGAGTGACAGAACGGGAGCTTTTGATGGTGCCGAAGGGCGGGAGCATTGTCCGAATGCTGAAGAAGCTCCATCTGCTTTCTGCCAGAAGGTAGATTATAGGATTTTCATTGAATAAATTATGATTATCAGACCGATACTATACTAAAAAAGGAGATACCTTTATGAATGATAAAAAGTATAGTATCGGTTTTGTTATTATAGGATTGTCCATCCTCCTGCTTGTGTCCGGAGCTTATCAGCTCAACTTTCACGCTGTGGAGGAACGGGCAGAGGAAGAAAAGGTGCAGGATGCCGAAATCCGGGAACCGGAGGAAAGTATTGAGACAGAAGGCGGGGCAATGAAGAATTACTGCTACTATCTTCTAGAAAAAAATGGATATGTGGTTGTCTATTTGAGCGACAGGGAAACGATTTATGAGTATACAAGCATTGATGTGGAGACACTTCCGGTCACGGTCCAGAACGAGGTAAAAAATGGAAAATATATTGAAGATATTGAGGAACTATACGGATTTCTGGAAAACTACAGCAGCTAAAATCCTTGATTTTGGTTGCTTGTCTGTCCTATTTAGTGTAAGATGAGAAGATGACGGATGAGGAAAGGGACCAGTGCCGCTATGGATGAGAAGAAGATTGCAAGGATTAACGAGCTGTACCGCAAATCAAAGGCTGAAGGATTAAATGATACGGAGAAGAAGGAACAGCAGATACTAAGAAGGGAATATATTGATTCTGTGAAACGGAATCTTACGGCACAGCTGGATAGTATTTCCATTCAGGAAATGGATGGAAGTATTACCGAGCTGAGAAAAAAACATCAGGAAAAAAGGGGGAATTAGGGTGCAGGAATTACCAAAAGATCCTATGCTTCTTTTGAGTGTTGTGAACACGAAGCTTCGGGATTTTTATCCTTCTCTGGATGTGCTCTGTATGGAGATGGACGTGGATAAGGATATGTTAGTGGATAAACTGAAGGGTATTGATTACGAGTACGATGAACCCGGGAATCAGTTTGTTTAATATATTACATAAGGAAGAAAGTTAAGCAGATGTATAAGGAAATGGAATTAGATCATACAGGTTTAGAGTTGGATTTACCTGTGGAAGAAACGAAAAGACAGTATTTTTATATGGCGGTATGCAGAAAGTGGGTTGAAAATTTTGAGAAGCTGAACCACCGCCTGCCGAAGGCCTGTGTTGTGAACATGGGCTGTCAGATGAACGCCAGAGATTCTGAGAAGCTTGCGGGGATACTGGCGCAGGCCGGCTTTGAGGAGGAAGAGAAGGAAGAACAGGCTGATTTTGTGATTTTTAACACCTGTACTGTAAGAGAGAATGCAAACATGCGGGTATACGGACATCTGGGACAGCTGAGCCCTGTCAAGAAGAAGAGGCCGCATATGAAGATTGCCCTGTGCGGCTGTATGATGCAGGAGCCGGAGGTTGTAGAGAAGTTAAAGAAGAGCTACCGGTTTGTGAATTTGATATTTGGAACCCACAATATTTATAAGTTTGCAGAGCTTCTGGCGGCCTGTCTGGAATCAGACCGGATGATCATTGATGTCTGGAAGGATACGGATAAGATAGTTGAGGACCTTCCCAGTGAACGGAAATTCCCATTCAAATCCGGCGTCAATGTGATGTTTGGATGTAACAATTTCTGCAGCTATTGCATCGTGCCCTATGTGAGGGGACGGGAGCGGAGCCGGGAACCGGAAGCAATATTAAGGGAAATCAGACGGCTGGCTGCAGACGGCGTGGTAGAGATCATGCTGCTTGGACAGAATGTGAATTCCTATGGGAAGACTCTGGATAAGCCCTGTACCTTTGCAGAACTTCTTCAGATGATAGAGGAAATTGACGGGATCCGCCGGATCCGGTTTATGACCTCCCATCCGAAGGATCTGTCTGATGAGCTGATTGAGGTAATGAGAAATTCCCGGAAGATCTGCCGGCATCTTCACCTCCCCGTACAATCCGGAAGTACGGAGATTTTGAAGAAGATGAACCGGAGATATACCAAGGAGCAGTATCTGGAGCTGGTAAGAAAGCTCCGAGAGGCAGTGCCGGATATTTCCCTTACAACAGATATTATTGTGGGATTTCCCGGAGAAACAGAGGCAGATTTTGAGGAAACTCTGGATGTGGTGCGAAAGGTGCGCTATGACAGTGCTTTTACTTTTATTTACTCCAAACGGACAGGCACGCCCGCGGCTGCGATGGAAGCCCAGATTCCAAGGGGTGTGGTAAAACAGCGGTTTGACAGGCTGCTCACAGAGGTTCAGACCATATCGGCACAGGTATGTGCGGTACATACAGGAAAGGTAATGCCGGTGCTGGCAGAGTCGGTAAACGACCATGACCCGTCCCTCTTAACCGGCAGGCTCAGTAACAATCTGCTGGTACACTTCCCGGGAAAGGAAGAGATGATTGGAACCATCGTAGATGTAAAGCTCGAGGAATGCAGAGGTTTTTACTATCTGGGAAAGCAGGAATCCGTCCGCACAAAATTATAAATATTTCCACCCATATTTTTAAGTAAGAACGTCCAAACTATGTAGTACGAAGAAACATAGCGGGGGCGTTTTTATGATGAAAAAAATTGGCGAGTATTTATTTTTCTGGGCGGCAGGAGGTGCCCTTTATTATAGCTTTGAGGTTTTGTTCAGGGGATTTTCACACTGGTCCATGTTTGTGCTGGGCGGAATCTGCTTTGTGTTTTTCTTTGTGCAGGGAAAGAGCCTGAACTGGCAGGACCCCCTGTGGAGGCAGGTTCTGCGCTGCATGGTATTTGTAACCTCTATGGAATTTATTACGGGGATCATCGTAAACAAATGGCTGCATTATGCGGTGTGGGACTATAGCGGGATGCCGTTGCAGCTATTCGGGCAGATTTGTGTTCCCTTTATGGTCATTTTTTCCGGACTAAGCGTATTAGGAATCTGCCTGAGCGGTTATATGGGGTATTACCTGTTTGGAGAGGCGAAGCCGGAGTATCACGTTCTTTAGTTTTTCTGCTTTAAGGAAATGATAAAAAGTGTTATACTAACTATGTATGTCAAAAGATAAATGAAAGAGGAGAAAAAACGTGGCAGAATTAACACCAATGATGCAGAAATATATGGAGACCAAGCAAGAATATAAGGACTGCATTTTGTTTTACCGGCTGGGAGATTTTTATGAGATGTTTTTTGAGGATGCCGTCACTGCTTCCAAGGCGCTTGAGATTACCCTGACGAAAAAGAGCTGCGGCCTAAAAGAGCGGGCTCCCATGTGCGGAGTTCCCTACCATGCGGTTGATACCTATCTGAACCGTCTGGTTTCTAAGGGATATAAGGTGGCGATCTGTGAGCAGGTGGAGAATCCTGCTACAGCAAAAGGACTTGTAAAGCGGGAGGTTGTCCGGATTGTCACACCGGGAACGAATCTGAATACCCAGAGCCTGGATGAGTCTAAGAATAATTATATTATGTGTATTGCCTATATTGCTGACCGTTACGGCCTGTCTGTGGCGGATGTCACTACCGGAGAATATCTGGTTTCAGAGATATCGGACAGTGACAAATTATTTGATGAGCTTTATAAATTCATGCCCTCGGAGATCATATGCAACGAAGCCTTATATATGAGCGGGATGGATCTTTCGCATTTGAGGGAGGGACTTGGCATTGCTGTCTATGCGCTGGATGCGTGGTATTTTGACGATGCGCTTTGTGAGCGGGCTTTGAAGGAGCATTTTCATACCGGCTCCTTAGAGGCGCTGGGGCTGAAGGATTATGAGTGCGGGATGATAGGCGCAGGAGCGTTGCTGCAGTACCTGAAGGAGACTCAGAAGATTTCATTAAGCCACATGGCGAAGCTCACCAGATATGCGGCAGGAAAATATATGGTCTTAGACAGTGCGGCCAGACGGAATCTGGAGTTGTGCGAGACCCTGAGGGAGAAGCAGAAAAGAGGCTCCCTTCTATGGGTTCTGGATAAGACAAGGACTGCCATGGGAGCAAGGCTGCTCCGCAAATACATAGAACAGCCGCTGATTGATAAAGCGATGATCGAAGAGCGTCTGGAAGCGGTTGAAGAGCTTAAGGATCATGCGATTACCAGAGAAGAACTCAGGGAGTATCTGGCGCCGATTTATGATCTGGAACGGCTGGTGGGAAGGATTTCTTATCAGTCTGCCAATCCCAGGGATTTGATTTCCCTGAAAAATTCCATGGAGATGCTGCCGCCGGTCAAATATCTGCTGCAGAACAGGAAAAGCCAGCTGATCCAGAAAATCTGCGGAGAGCTGGATACGCTGGAGGATCTGTGCGGCCTGATCGGGAAGGCTGTCTGCGACGAACCGCCTCTTGCCATGAAGGAAGGCGGAATCATCCGGGAGGGCTATAATGAGGATGTGGATAAGCTAAGAGCCGCGAAGACCGAAGGAAAGAACTGGCTCGCAGAGCTTGAGGCTGAAGAGCGGGAGAAAACAGGAATCAAGAATTTAAGGATCCGCTACAATAAAGTATTTGGTTATTATCTGGAGGTCACCAATTCCTTCAAGGAACTGGTGCCTGATTACTATACGAGGAAGCAGACTCTGGCCAATGCAGAGCGTTATATTACGCCAAGACTTAAGGAACTGGAGGATACCATCCTTGGAGCGGAGGATAAGCTGTATGCGCTGGAATATGATCTGTATTGTGATGTAAGAGACCGGATCGGCAGCCAGATTGAAAGGATCCAGCAGACCGCCCATGTAGTTGCCCAAGCAGATGTACTGGCTTCCCTGGCGTTTGTGGCAGAGCGGGGGAATTATGTCCGCCCGAAGATAAATGAAAAAGGATTGATCAATATCCGGGATGGCCGGCATCCGGTAGTGGAGAAGATGATCCCCAACGATATGTTTATTTCCAACGACACCTATCTGGATGATAAAAAGAACCGTGTATCCATCATAACCGGGCCGAATATGGCTGGAAAATCTACCTATATGCGGCAGACCGCCCTGATCGTGCTGATGGCGCAGATCGGCTCCTTTGTTTCCGCTTCCCGTGCAGATATCGGCATTGTTGACCGGATTTTTACCCGGGTGGGGGCTTCCGACGATCTGGCTTCCGGACAGAGTACCTTTATGGTGGAGATGACCGAGGTTGCAAATATTCTGCGTAATGCAACCAGAAAGAGCCTCCTGATCTTGGATGAGATCGGCCGGGGAACCAGCACCTTTGACGGACTTTCCATTGCCTGGGCGGTAGTGGAACACATAAGCAATACGAAGCTTCTGGGAGCAAAGACACTATTTGCAACCCATTATCATGAACTGACGGAGCTGGAGGGCAAGATCGATAACGTGAATAACTACTGTATTGCAGTAAAGGAAAAGGGCGATGACATTGTTTTTCTAAGGAAGATTGTTAAGGGCGGCGCAGACAAGAGCTATGGTATCCAGGTGGCAAAGCTCGCAGGAGTACCGGAATCCGTAATCCAGCGGGCAAAGGAGATTGTGGAGGAGCTTCTGCATGCAGATATTACATCCAGAATTAAGGATATTGCAGTAAAGGGAAACCATGAACCGAAGATTAAGACAAAGAAGCTGGATGAAGTGGATCTGGCGCAGATTTCACTGTTTGATACAGTAAAGGATGACGATGTCTTGGAGGAATTAAAAAGCCTGGATATCAGCAATCTGACACCAATTGACGCATTGAATACGCTTTACCAGCTTCAGAACAAGCTGAAAAACAGGTGGTAAATGAACTATGGGAAAAATACAGGTACTTGACCAGATTACGATTGATAAGATTGCCGCCGGGGAGGTTATTGAGCGGCCTGCTTCTATTGTAAAGGAGCTGGCGGAAAATGCCATTGACGCAGGGGCGGGAGCTATAACGGTAGAAATAAAAGACGGCGGTATCTCTTTTATCCGAATTACAGATAATGGCTGCGGTATTGAGAGGGACGATGTGAGAAATGCCTTTCTCCGGCACTCGACCAGCAAAATCCACTCCGTGGATGATCTTACGGGGATCCGGTCGCTGGGATTTAGGGGGGAAGCTCTGTCGAGCATTGCTGCGGTATCTCAGGTAGAACTTATCACAAAGCCAAGGGAAGCTCCTTATGGAATTACCTACCGGATCGAGGGCGGAAGAGAAGTGTCTATGGATGAGACCGGCGCGCCGGACGGGACGACGTTTCTGATCCGCCAGCTTTTTTACAACACGCCGGCAAGAAAGAAATTCTTAAAAACAGCTATGACAGAGGCCGGCCATGTGGCAGACTTAGTGACCCGGCTTGCTCTTTCCCATCCGGAGATTTCCTTTCAGTTTACGGCCAATGGTCAATCGAAAATACATACCTCTGGAAATGGAAATCTGAAGGATATGATCTATCATATCTATGGGCGGGATATTGCCTCGCACCTGCTTCCGGTAGAGGCTTCCGGAGAACATCTCAGCTTAAGCGGCTATATCGGAGAGCCGGTTGTATCCAGAGGAAACCGCAATTTTGAAACCTATTTTATCAATGGGAGATATGTTAAAAGCAATATTGCCGCGAAAGCAATTGAGGATGCCTATAAGGATTTTACCATGCAGCATAAGTATCCCTTTACGGTACTTTATCTGACCGTACAGGGGGAGCTTTTGGATGTGAATGTACATCCCGCAAAAATGGAAGTGCGGTTTGGAAATCAGCAGGAGATTTATAATTTTATATACGAGGCATTGAAGAGAAGCCTGCACAAGGAGGAACTGATTCCCCATGTGGAGGTGCCGGAACTGCCAAAAATGGCAGAAGCCGCCTTACTTGCCGGTAAGGAAAGTCCCGTAGAGGCAAAAAAACAGAGCGCACTCCAAATCAGCAAAAACCGACAGCAGGATACGATCCAAAATAAACAGAGCGCACTCTGTGTTGTAAATGATTCAATCAAAAATACAAAAAATCCAGAAAACCTTGAAAAACAGGCGTTTTTCGACAAAAAACAGAGTGCGGTCGGTAAAAAGGATCTGGATTACTATATGGAGAAGATGCGGGAGCGGGTGACCGCCTATCACAGCCAGAGGAAAGCAGCTTTTCAGCAGTCCAGGCCAGATGAGGTACATTCTGCGGCTCGGGTAAAGGAAGAGCCTGTTCCGTATCGGACAGAGCAGCTGAATCTTTTTGAGGAGCGTCTGCTGGATAAAAAATCAGTAAAGGAGCACAAGGTCATCGGCCAGCTGTTTGAGACCTATTGGCTGGTGGAATTCCGAGAGAATCTTTATATTATCGACCAGCATGCGGCTCATGAACGGATTCTCTATGAGAAAACCCTTAAGGGAATGAGGAATCGGGATTATACCTCGCAGAATATCAGTCCGCCCATCATACTGGAATTGTCTATGAAGGAAGCGGAGCTTCTGAATACCCATATGGACCGGTTTCAGCGGATTGGATTTGAGATTGAGAATTTCGGGCCGGATTCCTATGCGGTGTGTGCGGTTCCGGACAATTTGTTCGGAGTTGCAAAAAAAGAACTTCTTATAGAGATGATTGACAGTTTGTCTGATGAGATTTATACTGGACTGACGCCGGATGTCATTGATGAGAAGATTGCTTCGATGTCCTGCAAGGCGGCAGTAAAGGGAAATATGCGGCTTTCTGCCGCGGAGGCGGATGCTTTGATCACGGAGCTTCTTAGGTTAGAGAATCCCTACCACTGTCCTCACGGCAGACCGACAATTATATCCATGACAAAACGGGAACTGGAAAAGAAATTTAAGCGGATTGTGTAAAGGAGCTTTCGATATGAAACAGCCACTGATTGTATTAACCGGCCCCACAGCCGTGGGAAAGACCAAAGCCTCCATTGGTCTTGCAAAAGAAATCGGCGGAGAGATTATTTCGGCGGATTCCATGCAGGTGTATCAGTATATGGATATTGGTTCTGCCAAAATCCGCCCGGAGGAAATGGATGGGGTTCCTCATTATCTGGTGGACGCCCTGAAGCCGGACGAGGAATTCCATGTGGTCCGATTTCAACAGATGGCAAAGGAAGCTATGAAGCAGATTTATGCAGACGGGCATATTCCCATACTTACAGGGGGAACCGGCTTCTATATTCAGGCAGTGCTTTATGATATTGACTTTACAGAGAATAAGGGAGAGCCGGAGTACCGGAGGGAACTAGAAGAATATGCTAATAAGCACGGAGCAGAGCTGCTCCATGAAAGGCTCCGGAACGTAGATGCGAGGGCGGCAGAGGAAATCCACGCCAAAAATATAAAGCGTGTGATCCGCGCGCTGGAATACCATCATCTGACCGGAGAGTGCATTTCCGCTCATAATGAGGCGCAGAGGGCGAAGGAATCACCCTATGAATTTCGGTATTTTGTGTTAAATGACGAGAGAAGCCGGCTCTATGAACGGATCGATGACCGGGTGGATGAGATGATGGCGGATGGGCTTCTGCAGGAAGTAGAAGCGCTGAAAAAGCGAGGGTATACCAGAGATCTGGTATCTATGCAGGGACTTGGCTACAAGGAGCTGCTGGCTTATCTGGAGGGGGAGATTACACTTGAGGAAGCAGTGTATCAGATCAAGCGGAATACCAGGCATTTTGCCAAGCGGCAGCTGACATGGTTCAAAAGAGAAAAGGATGTCATTTGGATAGATAAAAGTACTTATGGCTATGATGAAGCAGCTGTTCTGGATGCAATGAAGGCTCAGATTCCTTTCGCATAAGGAAATCTTGGCAGGCAGGATTCATATTTTATTAGATAAGGGGAGAAGCATATGTTGAGAAGATTGTTTGGAGGGTCCAGATTTTTAAAGAAGCTGAACCCGCTGCTGGAGCTGTATTCTTACAGCAGGGATACAGAGAAGACGTATTTGGAGCTTTTGGCGCTAAAGCCTCTCGCAAAGACGAAGGGGGAACGGGCGCTTTTTGAATTAAACCGGGCGGCCCTGCTCTATGATATGGGGAAGCTTAAGGAGGCCGCTGACGTGGTCAGGGAAATACCTCCCCTGAATCCGGAGATGGATTCTAAAACTGCGGAATTAAAAACGAAAATCAGAACTGCAATGAACGAAGGAGAATATAGATAAGATGTCGTCAATTACAGAAATGTATGAACAGATGGGAATCCGTTCTTCGGTCTGGAAGCTTGGAAAACAAATGGAAGAAAAGCTGTCAGAACGGTTCCGGGAAATAGATGAAAGGGCAGAGTATAACCAGATGAAGGTCATTGCCGCCATGCAGAAAAACCGGGTCAGCGAGGCATGCTTCCACTATGCAAGCGGTTATGGCTACGACGATTTGGGAAGAGACACACTGGAAAAGGTGTATGCGGATGTATTTCACACGGAGGCGGCTCTGGTACGCCCCCAGATTACCTGCGGAACCCACGCCCTCGCCCTTGCATTGTCCGCGAACCTAAGGCCCGGGGATGAGCTTGTATCTGCGGCGGGAAAGCCGTATGATACGCTGGAGGAGGTAATCGGAATACGGCCTTCCAAGGGCTCCCTTGCAGAATACGGCATTACCTATTCCCAGGTGGAGCTTCTGGAGGACGGAAGCTTTGATTATGAAGGGATTGCCCGCGCGGTTACGGATAAAACAAAACTGGTTGCGATCCAGCGCTCTAAGGGCTATCAGACAAGACCCAGCTTTTCCGTATCCCAGATTGGGGAAGCTGTTGCATTCGTAAAGCGCCTCAAGCCGGATGTGATCTGTATGGTGGATAACTGCTACGGGGAATTTGTGGAAACCATAGAGCCCAGCGATGTGGGTGCGGATTTAGTGGTCGGTTCATTGATCAAGAATCCCGGCGGCGGACTAGCCCCGATCGGCGGCTATATTGCCGGAAAAGAGGAGCTGATTGAAAACTGCGGTTACCGGCTTACCTCGCCGGGACTCGGCAGAGAGGTGGGAGCTTCCCTCGGGGTGATGCAGTCCTTCTATCAGGGGCTGTTCCTTGCACCTGTAGTAACAGCAAGTGCGCTCAAAGGCGCTGTCTTTGCCGCAAATATCTATGAAGCCTTTGGATACCCGGTGATACCGGACGGCTCGGAAAACCGCCATGATATCATTCAGGCGGTGGAATTTGGAAAGCCGGAGGCTGTGGCCGCCTTCTGCCGGGGAATCCAGGCAGCGGCGCCGGTGGATTCCTATGTGACGCCGGAGCCTTGGGCAATGCCCGGCTATGACAGCGACGTGATCATGGCCGCAGGCGCGTTTGTGCAAGGCTCCTCTATTGAGCTTAGCGCAGACGGGCCGATGAAACCGCCTTATGCGGTTTATTTTCAGGGAGGACTCACCTGGCCGCATGCGAAGCTGGGAATTCTGATGTCTTTGGAATATCTTGTAAGAGAGGGAATTGTAACGCTTGAATGATTCGAGGGAGTTTAAGGGTAAGAGCTGGCATGGGAGAAGAAATATGCGGGAAATTGTGATAATCGGCGGCGGAGCTTCAGGCATGGCGGCCGCCATTGCGGCCGCCCGGACAGGGGCTTTGGTAACGGTGCTGGAGCATAATGAGATTCTGGGAAAGAAAATTCTCTCTACGGGAAATGGACGCTGCAACTTGACGAATCTGAACTTGAAATGTGAAGATTACCGAGGGGATGACCCGGCATTTATCGGAGAATTTCTCAAGGGCTTTGATGCTCCTGCGGCGCTTGAATTTTTTTCTTCTGCCGGGATTTATACGAAATGCCGCGGGGACTATGTGTACCCCTTATGTGATCAGGCCTCGGCGGTGCGGGAGGCTTTGGTGACGGAGCTGGAAATGCTTGGAGTTAAGGTCAGGACAGGCTGCCATGCAGACAGAATCCATCAGGATAAGGACGGTTTTTTGATTTCCTGCAGAGATGAAGAAGTTCCATACAGGGCTTCTAGAGTGATTCTTGCGGCAGGAAGCAGAGCTTCCCAAATTTCAGGAAGCGGTGGCAGCGGATATGCGCTGGCAGAGAGTATGGGACATTCCCTGTCCCCGGTTGTTCCGGCGCTTGTACAGCTTGTTTCGCCTAAAAAATGCTTTAAAAAGCTTGCCGGTGTCCGTCTTACAGCCGGAATAGTTTTATACGTAAATGGAAAAATAACATCGGAAGACACAGGGGAATTGCAGCTTACGGATTACGGCATTTCAGGAATCCCTGTTTTTCAGGTGAGCCGGTATGCGGCGAAGGCGCTGCATAGAAAGCAGACTGTTCTGACGGAGATTGATTTTATTCCGCAGTTGAGCTTTAAGGAGCTGGAGCAAGAGCTGAGGGCGAGACAGGACCGCTGTGGAGAATATGCAGCGGCACAGCTTTTGAATACGTTATTTCCCTCTAAGCTGATCCCTGTTCTTTTGACTGAGGCCGGGATCGACAGACAGCTGCGAGCCGGAAAGCTCTCAAAAGAAAAACTGAAAAAGCTTGTTAAGATCTGCAAATGTTTTGAGGTGCCTGTGTCTGAGACGAAGCCTTTTTCCAAGGCGCAGATATGTGCAGGAGGAGTACGGACTTCGCAGATCTGTCCGGAGACTATGGAGTCGAAGCTGGTCAAGGGGCTTTATATAACCGGAGAGCTTCTGGATGTAGACGGAATCTGCGGCGGATATAATCTGCACTTTGCATGGGGCTCCGGCAGTAAGGCCGGGACGCATGCGGCAGGATCTATCCGGGCATAATAGGCGGCATTGCAGAATGGACGGCATGATAAGCGGTCCTGTATGGAATAAGGAGACAATATGATTCGGATCAGACAGCTGAAATTAAGAATAGAACATACAGAAGATGAGCTTCGGAATAAGATCTGCCGCAGCCTGCGCATCCGGGAGGATGAACTGCATTCCTATAAGATACGCAGGCAGTCGCTGGATGCAAGGAAAAAACCGGAGCTGTATTATATTTATACGATAGATGCATGTGTTTCCGGGGAAAAGAAACTTCTGCGGAGAAATAAGAATAAGGATGTGCAGAAGTCTGATCATCAGCCATATGCATATCCTGCCTGCGGGGAAGAACCTATGGGGGAGAGGCCTGTTGTAATCGGATGCGGGCCTGCCGGTATGTTCTGCGGGCTGGCGCTGGCCGAGCTCGGTTTCCGGCCGGTTCTTCTGGAACGGGGAAGCGCAGTAGAAGAGCGGCTGAAGGATGTGCAGGATTTTTGGGATACCGGAATTTTGAAGCCGGATTCTAACGTGCAATTCGGAGAGGGCGGCGCGGGAACCTTTTCCGATGGAAAATTAAATACACTGGTAAAGGATACGGCAGGGAGAAACTATAAGGTACTGGAGGTCTTTGTAGAGCATGGGGCGCCGGAGGATATTCTATATGTGAGTAAACCTCATATCGGCACAGACATCCTGACGGACGTGGTAAAAAGCATGCGCCTTAAGATCATCAGGCTGGGCGGTGAAATCCGGTTCCACAGCCAGGTGACGGATTTGGAAATAGATGAAGAGGGGCTTAGCGGCCTGAGGGTAAGAAATACCGAAACAGGAGCGGAGCAGCTTTTAAAGACGCGGACGGCAGTAGCTGCCATCGGACATAGTGCCAGAGACACCTTCCGGATGCTTCATGAACGGGGGCTCTATATGGAAGCAAAGGCCTTTGCCGCGGGGATCCGCATAGAGCATCCGCAGGAAATGATCGATCTGGTGCAGTATGGACGGAAAAGAGAGGGCGGTTTACCTGCGGCTTCGTATAAGCTGACGGAGAATCTGGCGGACGGCAGAAGTGTCTATACCTTCTGTATGTGTCCCGGCGGCTATGTGGTCAATGCCTCCTCGGAGGAGGGGCATCTGGCAGTGAACGGTATGAGCTATCGCAGCCGGATGGGCGGAAATGCCAACAGTGCCGTAATCGTAACCGTGCGGCCGGAGGACTATCCGGGGGATGGCCCCCTTGCCGGGATTGCATTTCAGCGGATGTTAGAGCAGAAGGCTTACCAGGCAGGAAAAGGAAAGATTCCGGTACAGCTGTTTGGAGATTTTTGTAAAAACAGAACATCAGGCAGACTGGGAGAAATCCAGCCGGCCATGAAGGGCGGATTTACGTTTTCTAATGTAAGGGAGATTTTCCCGGAGGAGCTTTCCCGCTGCCTTGAGCAGGGGATCCTTGCTTTTGATAAGAAGCTCCCGGGCTTTGCCAGAAAGGACGCGGTAGTGTCCGGAGCGGAAAGCCGCAGCTCATCTCCGGTCAGGATTCGAAGGGATGAGGCCATGCAGGGCAGTATACCGGGAATCTATCCTTGCGGGGAGGGAGCCGGTTATGCCGGAGGAATTACCTCCGCCGCCATGGACGGCCTGAAAATTGCGGAGGCAGTCGTCAAAAGATACCGTCCATTCGACAAGGACTGAGACGTATTAAGAAATTTTTAATTGTATAAGTCTATACACATTTTACCAAATGTGTTAAAATATACAGAGTTTTTAGGAACAAACCGAGATATGAGGAGGGGTACATATGAAGGGAACAAAAGGAAAAAACTCCTGGGCTTTATTTCTGCTTATTCTGGCAGGCTTGGTTCTTGGCGGATTTATCGGAACACTTACCGACGGCATATCCGTATTGAACTGGCTGAATTATGGACAGACATTCGGCCTGGAGGAGCCGATTGTATTGAATCTGGGAATAGTGGCAATTACGTTTGCGCTTACGATTAAGATTACAATATCAAGCATAATCGGTATTGTCCTTGCAATTATTATTTACCGCTTCATATAATTTCTTGTCTTTGGGGGAGCATCATAAAAATCTACAAAAGATATGAGTCAAACGAACACCATGAAAACATTACCAGAATTGGAGCGCCCCTACGAGAAATGCGAGCGTCTGGGTGCAGGGAGCCTGTCGGATGCAGAGCTCCTTGCAGTGCTTCTTCGTACCGGGAGCCGGGGAGAGAATGTCCTCGACCTTTCCAGAAGGATCCTCTACTATGCCGGGGAGGACGGGATTCTTGGAATCCATCATTTCACCATTGAGAGGCTGAAGAGGATGAAGGGGATCGGACGGGTCAAGGCAGTCCAGATGGTCTGCATCTCCGAGCTCACCAAACGCCTGGCTAAGGCGAGGGCATGTGAGATGCTGCAGTTTACATGTCCGGCCTCCATAGCGAAATATTATATGGAAGATATGCGGCATGAACGGCAGGAGGTTATGAAGCTGCTGATGCTGAATTCCAAGTCCCGGCTGATCGGTGAATCAGATATATCAAAGGGCACGGTAAATGCCTCTTTGATCACACCGAGAGAATTATTTATAGAAGCATTACAGAAAAATGCTGTCTCGATCATTATCCTGCACAACCATCCCAGCGGCGATCCGTCTCCCAGCAGGGAAGACAGGCTGATTACTGAACGGATCCGGCAGGCGGGAGATTTGATCGGAATTGAGCTGTTAGATCATATCGTGATTGGCAATAATTGTTATATCAGTTTTTCGGAGCAGGGACTGCTTGCATGAAAGGACAGTGACGATGGCAAGAAATATATACGGCCTGGATTTGGGCTCTTATGAGATTAAAGTATATGATAAAAAATTAGATACCATTTGGAAAGAAAAAACTGCAATTGCAATTTCGGATAACCATGAGATTTTTGCAGTGGGGGATCAGGCCTACGAGATGTATGAAAAGACCCCGCCGAATATTCAGGTAATGTTTCCGATGAAAGAGGGCGTTATCTCCAGATTTAATGATATGCAGTTCCTTCTGCAGAATCTGCTGAAAAAGGAACGTCACTTTGCAAGAGGCTCCGAATATGTAATTGCGGTTCCTACGGATGTGACAGAGGTGGAGAAAAAGGCTTTTTTTGACCTTGTGATCCACTCTACGGCCAGAGCTAAAGAGGTGAATATTGTTGAGCGGGGTATCGCAGATGCCATCGGCATGAATCTGGATGCTCAGAATACAAAGGGACTTTTTATTGTGAACTTTGGCGGAGAAACCACAGAATTATCCATTATCGCCGGGGGAGGCCTGGTTTTAAACCGCCTTTTGAAACTTGGCGGGGTAACCTTTGACCAGCATGTTGCTCAGCTTGTCCGGTACAACCATGACTTCCTGATCGGGCGTCTGACTTCCGAGATCCTGCGCAAGCGTTTCGGCGTGTTCAGTGAAGATAATAATGCGGTCCTGACGGTCTCCGGAAGGGATCTGATCACCGGCGTTCCCCAGCGCAGGGAAATTTCTATTAATCTGGTCCGGGCGGCGATCAAGGAGCCTTTGGAGCAGTGTGTAGAGGCAATCCAGTCTCTCATGGACCGTACCCCGTCAGAAATCCGTAAGGCTGTCCGGAGGAATGGGATTTTTCTGACAGGAGGCGTTGCCAACCTTCCGGGCCTTGAGCTGTATCTGGAGGAGATGACCGGGTTCCGTGTCCGTACCGCCATAGATCCGGATATCTGTGCAGTAACAGGTCTGAAGATGATCATTGAGTCAAAAGAGCTGAAAAAACTTGCTTATTCAATGCTTGAGGAAAATTATAGGTGGATGAGATAACATGAAGATCAAGAATCAAAATAGGATTCCAAGTAAATATATATTATTGATTCTGATTATTGTCTGCGGAGTACTTCTGGGAGCTGAACAGTTTACAGGCGGCAGGGGTCCCCTGCGTCTGGCTGCCAGCTATACAGTCATACCCATGCAGAACGGAATCAGCTCCATAGGAAGATGGATGGGAGATCTGACGGATAATTTTAAGACGCTGGATGAATTGAAGAAGGAAAATGAAGCCCTGCAGTCCAAACTGGACGATATGACGATTGACAATACCAGGCTCCGGCAGGAGCAGTATGAGCTGGAACGCCTGCAGGAGCTTTACAAGCTGGATCAGAATTATGCGGATTATGAAAAGGTTGGAGCCCATGTGATTGCCAATAACGGCACAAACTGGTTTAACTCCTTTACGATAGATAAGGGAAGCGCGGACGGCATTAAGGCTGATATGAACGTTCTTGCCGGAAGCGGCCTGGTGGGAATCGTGACAGAGGTGGGTCCGAATTATGCACAGGTACGGGCGGTGATCGATGATGAAAGCAGCATCAGCGCTATGGTATTATCCACTTCGGATCTGTGTATGGTGAGAGGCGATTTAAAGCTTATGAGTGACGGCCGGATCCGGTTTGAGAAGCTTCCCAACAATGATAATAAGATTGAGGTGGGTGAACAGGTAGTAACCTCCCATATCAGTTCTAAATTCCTACAGGGAATTTTTATCGGATATATCAGTGAGATCGAAGTGGATTCCAATAATCTGACCCGCTCAGGTTATATTACGCCGGCCGTGGATTTCAATAACCTTCAGGAGGTATTGGTTATCACCTCTACAAAACAGGATCTGCTTAACAGCAGTGAGGAAGGAAAGGAAGAATAGCATGAAGCGCAGGATTGTCACGATTATTTTTATAGCGGCCGCCTTTCTTCTGCAGTCAACCGTATTTGGAAGGCTTACCTTTGCGGATGTCCGGCCGAATCTGATGATTGTGGTTACGGCTTCCTTTGGATTCATGCGGGGAGAAAACGGCGGTATGGCTGTAGGGTTTATAAGCGGTCTTTTTATGGATCTGTTCTGGGGAGGGCTGCTTGGGTTTTACACACTGATCTATACTGTGATCGGTTACCTGAACGGTACATTCCACAGGATGTTTTTCGATGATGACATCAAATTTCCTCTGGTATTGATCGGCATCAGCGATCTGGTCTATAGCTCTGTCGGGTATCTGTGCCTGTTCATGCTTCAGGGAAAATTTATTTTTTCCTATTTTTTGGGGCACGTCATGCTCCCCGAACTGGTATATACGATTCTGGCCACGCTGGTTTTGTATCAGGTAATTCTTCATGTGAACCGTAGATTAGAGGCGGAAGAACAAAGGAGTGCAAGTAGATTTGTATAGTTTATGGGAACGGCTGCGCAATGCCGCCGCTGAATATTTCAGAACAAGGGTCTATGTGGTAATGACGATATTCTGTATTTTGTCCGCTGTTTTAGTGGCGCGGCTTTTTCATCTCCAGATTGTAAGCGGACAGCAGTATCTGGATGATTATAAGCTGCAGATTCAGAAGACGCGTACGATCCAGGGAACCAGAGGCAATATTTATGACAGGAACGGAAACCTTCTTGCTTATAATGAACTTGCCTATTCCGTAACGATCGAGGATAACTACAATGAGACAGAAGATAAGAATGTCGAATTAAATAAAGAGATACAGAAAATCATCCAAATAGTAGAAGAAAACGGAGATTCTGTTATTCATGATTTCAGTATTATGCTTGATAATGGCGAGTACAAATTTACCATGGAAAATGAAACCCAGAGGCTTAGATTTGTTGCCGATGTCTATGGACAGGCTTCCATTGATAAGCTGACGGATGAGCAGCGGGAGCAGTCTGCCGCAGATATTATCCACTATCTCTGCAGCGACGAGCAGTACGGCTACGGAATTGATGAGAGCGCCTTTGAAAAAGCAGAAGTTTTAAAGCTGGTTACCATCCGCTATGCAATCGGGTTGAACCGTTTCCAGAAGTTTATCCCGGTAACCGTTGCGGAGGATGTGAGCGATGAGACGGTCGCCGCAGTCATGGAAACTTTAGACGAGCTTCCGGGCGTTGAAATTGCCGAGGATTCTTTGCGGCGGTATACAGACAGCAAATATTTTGCCAATATTATCGGATATACTGGACAGATTTCTCAGGACGAGTATGATTCACTGAGCGCGGCAGACCAGAAACGGTATGCCTTGACAGACACGGTCGGAAAATCCGGCTTAGAGCAGGTGATGGACAGTGAGCTGCAGGGGGAGAAGGGAGAGGTACGCCTGTATGTAAACAGCGTAGGCAGGGTCATTGAATCTTCCTCTGTGAAAAAATCCAGTGCCGGGAAGGATCTGTATCTTACGATAGATGCCGGACTGCAGAAGGCGGCTTATGATATGCTGGAGCAGGAGCTTGCAGGCATCCTGCTGGCAAAGATGTCGGATGTCTTAGATTATGACCGTTCTCAGTGTAAGGATGCGGCGGATGTGGTCGTGGCAAGCGGAGATATGTATTATCAGTTTATTGGAAATGATCTGATCGATATGGATCATTTTTCGGCGGAAGGAGCAGGCAGGGCAGAACAGAGCGTAGCCGCCTCCTTTGCAGAATACAAACAGGCGGTATTGGAACAGCTGAGAAATGTAATGACGGATCCGAATGCTCCGCTTTACACCGATTTAGAACGGGAACAGCAGGCATATCAGTCCTATATTGTAAATGATATTTTAACTGGAAACGGAGTTCTGATGCAGGATGCCATTGATACCTCTGATGCTGTCTATAAGCAGTGGAGGGAAGATGAAACGATTAATATCTACTCATATTTGAATTATGCTATCTCCCAGAACTGGATCAATGCATCCAGACTTCAGGATTATATTCAGGGAGACGGCATCTATTCGGACGCATCTGAAGTATATGCGGCGATGGTTTCTTATGTACAGGACAAGCTTCAAAGTGATAATGCCTTTGCGAAGCTGATCTACCGTTATATGATTAAGGCAGGAAGAGTCACTGGCAGGGAAATTGCTATGATACTTTATGAGCAGGAAATGCTCCCCTTTGATGAGGGGCAGTACAATGCGTTGGATGCAGGAAGCCTGGGAGCTTATGATTTTATCCGGGGTAAGATTGAGACACTGGATATCACTCCCGGCCAGCTTGGACTAGAGCCCTGTACCGGCTCCGTAGTCATTACAGACCCGAATAACGGAAGCCTTCTGGCCTGTGTGTCCTATCCGGGATATGATAATAACCGGCTTGCAAACTCCATGGACAGTGTGTATTATAATCACCTTGTAACAGCTTCTTCCCGTCCGTTTTACAACAATGCTACACAGGAAAAGACTGCTCCCGGTTCTACCTATAAGCCTTTGGCGGCCATTGCAGGCCTTACCGAGGGCGTGATATCCGAAGGCACATACATTAACTGCGACGGTGTTTATGACAGTGTGGAGCCGAATGTCCGATGCTGGGTATATCCTGGTGCGCATGAAACGCAGAATATTGTGGGCGCTCTTACCCATTCCTGCAATGTCTTTTTCTGCGAACTCGGCCTGAGGCTGGGGCTGGATAATCCATCGGAAGAAGAAAGATTTGACGAGAATGGCAATCCGGTACCCAGAAATTATTCCAGCAGCCAGGGATTGGATAAACTTGCGGATTATGCGGTAAGATTCGGTCTTGATTCTGTTTCAGGAATTGAGATCCCGGAGACAGATCCGCAGATATCGGATGAGGACTCTGTCCGTTCTTCCATGGGGCAGGGAACCAATAATTATACGACCAGTCAGCTTGCCAGATATATTTCCGCGGTTGCTAATAAAGGAACCGTATATGATCTGACGCTCATAGACCGTATTGAGACGGTTGACGGTACTGTAACCATGAAACAGGAACCAAAGATAAAGAACACCGTAGAGGGAATTTCACAAAATACATGGGATCTGGTCCATGCGGGAATGCGGGGAGTTGTGGAAAACAACTATACCGTATTTGGAAAGCTGAACAACAGCGAGATCCAGTTATCCGGAAAGACAGGAACCGCACAGCAGAGTACATCACATCCTGACCATGGATTATTTGTGGGATTCGCACCGAGCAATAATCCTGAACTGGCAATGGCAGTCCGTATTGCAAACGGGTACAGCTCTACATTTGCCGCAGAAGTCGGAAATGATGTTATGGAATACTATTATGGAATTACAGATCCGGCAGAATTGATCACCGGAACTGCAAACAAGATTACTGTGTCAACGCACAGCGATTAATCAGATTCGATAACGGGAAGAGCAGGAGGATTGTTATGGGCGAGGTTATTGTTATTACTTCAGGAAAAGGCGGGGTCGGCAAGACGACTACCACTGCAAATATCGGGGCAGGTCTTTCACAGTTAGATAAAAAAGTTGTGATCATCGATACCGATCTGGGTCTTAGGAATCTGGATGTGGTTATGGGGCTTGAGAATCTTATTGTTTATAATCTGGTAGATGTAGTAGAGGGAAAATGCAGGCTGAAGCAGGCATTGATCAGGGACAGGCGGTATGAAAACCTGTATCTGCTTCCCTCTGCCCAGACCAAGGATAAAACCGCCGTGTCTCCAGGACAGATGAAGAAGCTGACAGGCGAGCTTAGAGAGGAATATGATTATGTGCTGCTTGACTGTCCGGCAGGGATCGAGCAGGGTTTTCAGAACGCGATCGCAGGAGCAGACCGGGCATTTGTAGTAACTACACCAGAGGTTTCGGCAATCCGGGATGCAGACCGGATCATCGGCCTGTTAGAATCCAATAATCTGAAAAAAATGGAGCTGATCGTAAACCGGATACGGATCGATATGGTAAAAAGAGGAGACATGATGTCGGTGGATGATGTGACAGAGATTTTATCAATCCCGCTTCTTGGGATTATTCCGGATGACGAGCAGATTGTGGTGGGGACAAATCAGGGAATGCCGGCAATCGGCATGGATTCTTTTGCAGGAGATGCCTATTCCAATATCTGCCGGAGAATTCTGGGAGAGGAGATACCATTTCTTGATTTGAGCCGCGGCCAGAGTTTCCTAAGCAGACTTAGCAATCTGTTCAGGAAAAATTAGGAGGTCAGCCGGATGATTAAGAGATCTTCGGTACGGATTGCAAAGGAACGGCTGGAGGCACTTGTGGCATCTGACCGGGTGCACTGTAAGCCGAAGGAATATGATCTGATCTGCCATGAGCTTTATAAAACACTTTCTAAGTATGTGGAAATAACAGAAGAACATTTTCAGGTATCTATTACCAGATCTGCCATACATATACAGTTAACAGGAGAAGAACATTGAAACTAATTAAACTTCGGAAGCCTTATAAATTAAAAGATTATAAATTCAGTCTGGTCATACTTGTGCTTGCCATATCTTTTATCGGCGTACTTGTAGTGGGCAGTGCCAATGAGATCTATCAGAGCCGGCAGATTTTCGGTGTGCTGCTCGGGGTAGGCGTTATGATTGTTGTGTCGCTGATTGATTATGTCTGGATTGCCGGTTTTTACTGGATCTTATATCTGGCATCCGTTTTTATGCTTGCAATCGTACTGGTTCCGGGAATCGGCGTATATGTTAACGGCGCAAGGCGCTGGATTAACGTGGGATTTACTAATTTTCAGCCTTCAGAGCTTGTAAAAATACTACTGATTATTTTCTTTGCTAAATTTATCATGAAGCATGAACAGGATCTGAGTGAGCGGCAGACTATTGCGAAGGCTGTAGTGCTGATCATCATTCCTCTGGTTCTGATTTATAAAGAGCCTAATCTGTCTACCACAATCTGTACAGCACTCTTGTTCTGTTTTCTGATGTATATAGGCGGTTTAAGTTATCGGTTTATCGGCATGGTGTTTGTAATTACTGTTCCTGTGGCAGTTATTTTCTTAAGTATTGTAATACAGCCGGATCAAAAGCTTCTGGATGAATATCAGCAGAAGCGTATTCTTGCATGGCTGGAACCAGAAGAATATGCAAGTGATGAGGCCTATCAGCAGAACAACTCTGTTATGGCCATAGGATCCGGCCAGCTGAGAGGCAAGGGATTGAACAATAATACAACTACCTCCGTAAAGAACGGAAATTTTATATTGGAGCCTCAGACAGACTTTATTTTTGCGATTATCGGAGAAGAATTGGGATTTGTGGGTTGCTGTCTGGTAATTGCTCTGCTATTATTAATAGTGATACAGTGTATTTTGATCGGCATAAGGGCGCAGGACATCTCCGGCAGGATCATCTGCTGCGGGGTGGGCTCGCTGATTGGAATCCAGTCATTTATTAATATTGCAGTGGCAACACAGATATTTCCCAATACGGGAATTCCTTTACCATTTGTTAGTTATGGGCTGACTTCTCTAGTAAGTCTTTACTTTGGTATCGGACTGGTATTAAATATCAGTCTTCAGCCCAAAAAATATAAATAAGGAGAGTAGGAACGATGAACATCGGTTTAATCGCACATGATTCAAAGAAAACCCTGATGCAGAATTTCTGCATTGCATACCGCGGGATCTTAAGCAGGCATAGTCTGTATGCAACGGGAACAACGGGACGTTTGATTGAAGAAGTGACCAACCTGTCCGTTCACAAATATCTTGCCGGTCCATTGGGGGGCAAGCAGCAGCTTGGGGCACAGATTGCACAGAATGATATCGACGCGCTTATTTTTCTCCGGGATCCGACGGACGCAAAGCCTCACGAACCGGATGTGAACGACGTAATTAAGCTTTGTGATATGCATAATATTCCAATGGCAAGTAATCTTGCCACAGCAGAACTGATTGTATTAGCACTGGACAGAGGAGATTTGGACTGGCGTGAAATGTATAGATAAAATACCGATTTATTGCTGCATTCTTATATCAGCAGCATCTGTGCTTACCGGCTGTAAGGCTCCGGAACCGATTGTGGCCGAATATGAGAATAAACATTATAATCGCAGCCTGTATGAGGCGCATCTGTATGCTGAGGATTTATGCGTCAGCAGTCAGGATGTGCAGATAGAAGGCTTTGCAGGCGACTCTTCCCTGCATGCGGCGGCTCTTTTTGATTTGGATCATCAAAAGGTGGATTATGCCTACAATATGCATGCAAGGGTTTATCCGGCGAGCACTACCAAGGTTCTGACAGCGCTGACAGCGCTGAATTCCTGCGGCATAGACGAGGTTGTAACCGTAAGCAGCAACGGAGCCGCCTCTAGTTTCGCGGCGGATGCATCCGTCAGCGGCCTGAGAGAGGGGGACCAGCTTACCATGGAAGCTTTATTAAATGGACTGCTGCTTTGTTCCGGCAATGACAGTGCTGTTGCCATTGCTGAATATGTGGGCGGAAGCACGGAGAACTTTATGGCAATGATGAATGCTCAGGCGCAGGAGCTTCATGCGGTTAATACGAATTTTGTAACACCCAATGGGCTTCATGATGATAATCATTATACTACGGCATATGATTTATACCTGATTTTTAATGAATGCATTAAGCATGAGGAATTTGTAAATATTATCAGTGCTTCTTCTTATACTGCAGATATTACTGGTGCAGACGGGAACATACGGCAGGAAACCTGGGAGCCGACCAGCTTTTACGCAAGAGGAGAGGCTGAGCTTCCTTATGGTGCATCGGTGATAGGCGGAAAGACCGGGTATACCGGGGAAGCAGGCAATTGTCTGGTGCTTCTTGACAGGGATGAGGCAGGCAATTCCTATATATCGATTGTCATGGGTGCGGATTCAAAACCGCTTCTCTATGAGGATATGAGTGCAATGATCAATCAGATACCTAATGTTCAATAAGAAAGAGGGGCCAGGCCCCTCCTTATTATTGTTCGCTGGTACGGATGCGTCCGTACAGGCTGATGAGATAAAGTCCGCATAATCCGACAATAGCATAGACAATCCGGGATATCCAGCTTAAGTTCCCAAATACGAAGGCTACCAGGTCGAAACGGAAGATTCCCACCAAAAGCCAGTTAACTGCACCGATAATAACCAGGGTTAATGCTGTATTATCAAACCATTTCATGTATAATTCCTCCTTTGCTGTGAGGATAGTATATACGGATTACAACACTCTTATTCATAGAAAAAGGTAAATTGTAATGTCAGATTTATATTACGCTTATTCGGATTATTTGAAAAAAAAATATCATGAGAAGGTCTATAAGCTTCCTATATCTCTGCCGGTAACCTGTCCCAATCGGAAAGACGGCGGCCGCGGGTGTGCATTCTGTGCAGGTCAGGGAACTGGATTTGAGGCGGCAAATATAGGAGCTTCGGTGACAGAGCAGCTAAAAGCGGCACGAAAGCAAATTGAAGCAAAATATCATGCACATAAATTTATTGCATATTTTCAGAATTATACGAATACCTATCTGCCTCCAGCGGATTTTAAAGCATATATCAGCGAAGCCGCCGGTGAAGAGGATATTGTAGAAATCGCGGTATCGACCAGGCCTGACTGTATCCGGGATGATTATCTGGAGATCCTAAAGGATGTATCCGAAGGATTTTCTGTAAGGATTACCGTGGAACTGGGACTTCAGACGGCCAATTACCATACGCTTGCCCGTATGGGGAGAGGGCATGGGCTGGCAGAGTTTATTGACGCCATCATGCGGATCCAGAGGTTTGGATTTGAGATCTGTGTCCATGTGATTTTGAACCTTCCGGGAGATACTCTGACAGATAGTATTGAGACTGCAAAGCTTCTGTCAGCCTTAAATATTCCGGTCGTAAAAATCCATTCTTTGTACATTCCAAAAAACAGCTTATTGTGCGATTGGTATAAAGGTGGTAAAATAGCTGTATGTTCTAAAGAAGAATATCTGGACCGTTTGGTTCATTTTATAGAATATCTGTCTCCGGATACTGCCGTTGAACGGCTGTTTTCCCGGATTCCGGAGAAAGACTCTGCCTTCAGCAACTGGGGAGTAAGCTGGTGGAGGCTTAGGGATGAATTTGAAAGAAAAATGACAGAGAGGGAGAGTTTTCAGGGAAAGCAGTTCCATTATCTAAACGGTTCTGCGTTGAAAGGATTGTAATAGGGGAGGAAAAAGCATATTGGCAGGAAATGAACTGACAAATATACAGATTTATCAGAAAAAGCGCAATATAAATGTCGGGGTAATACTTTTCGGAGTAATTTTTATCTATCTGGTTATAACAGTTCTTGCCTACCTGACAGGCAGGCATGTGTCTATCTATGAGGTTCGTGAGGGTTCTATATTAAAGGATACGGCATACACCGGAATTGTAATCAGACAGGAAGAGGTCGTTACCTCTGATGCAGAAGGCTATGTCAATTATTTTGCGGCGGAGGGCAGTAAGGCAGGCAGTAAAACCAATATATACAGTTTGTCGCCCGGCAAGCTGAATCTTGATGATATGGGAGCAGAAGCAGAGGGAATTCCCGAAGAAACAGATATGGAGTTGACAGCAGAAGAGCAGTCATTTATACTTCAAAAGGCACAGTCTTTTTCTGACAGCTTCCGGCCGGAGCAGTATACGGACGTATATGCATTTAAAAATTCTGTGACAGATGTGGTGCAGACCAATTCTGCACAAAGCCGTCAGGCGAAGCTGAACATGCTTCTTCAGAACGGCACTGAGGGACTGACTGTATATCCGGCTTTGCGGGACGGGATTATCGTCTATTCGATTGACGGCTATGAGAATCTGACGCTTGATCAGGTGACCGAGGACGTGATTGCAAAGACAGATTATGAAAGCATGGATTTGTCTAATGACATGAAGGTTTATCCGGGAGATCCGGTATATAAGCTTATTACCAGCGACGAATGGATTGTTGCGGTAGAGCTGGATGACGCAATGGCAAAAGAGGTGGCAGACAGAGAATATATCAAGGTTCGTTTTTCCAAGGATAATGAGACTACCTGGGCGTCTTTTGCCCTGTATAATACGAAGGATTCTAACTTGGGATTTTTTACGTTTGACCATTCCATGATTCGTTATGCAACAGAACGATTTCTGGATCTTGAACTGATCCTTGAGGATGAGACCGGCCTTAAAATACCGAAATCGGCAGTAACAGAGAAAGATTTTTATACGGTTCCCCAGGACTATCTGACCAGAGGAGGCAACAGCAATGAAACTGGACTTTTGGTACAGAAGAGAAAAAATACCGTAGAATTTGAGCCTGTGACCGTATATTACCGTGATATAGAAACAGATATGGTCTATATTGATATAAATAGCTTTAAAGAGGGCACTGTGCTTGTAAAACCAGACTCCAACGATACCTGTATCTTGAAGGAAACGGCATCTCTGTCCGGGGTTTACAATGTAAATAAAGGATATGCTGTATTCCGTCAGGTAAACATTCTATGCGAAAGCGAAGAATATTATATCATTTCCAATGGAAATGATTATGGGCTGTCTAATTATGACCGCATTGCTCTTGACTGTGATACTATACGGGATAATGGAATTGTATTTTAAGGAGTGATAGAATGCTTAAGGATAATTTTAAAGAGGTAGAAGCAAGAATACAGGCTGCCTGTGAACGAGCAGGGAGAAAACGCGAGGAGGTTACTCTGATTGCCGTAAGTAAGACAAAGCCTGTACAGATGCTGCAGGAAGCATATGACCTTGGAAACCGGATTTTCGGAGAAAATAAAGTACAAGAAATCGTAGATAAATACGACGCGCTTCCGGCGGATATTTCCTGGCATATGATCGGACATCTGCAGCGGAACAAAGTAAAATATATTATCGACAAAGTAACCCTGATCCACTCGGTGGATTCTCTGCGCCTTGCAGAGACAATTGAAAAAGAGGCGGCTAAAAAAGGGGTAACGGCCGATATCTTAATAGAAGTAAATGTGGCAAAAGAGGATACAAAATACGGTGTTATGCCGGAGGATGCGGCCAGACTGGTTTCACAAATCAGCGTCATGCCTCATATTAGAATCAAGGGGTTGATGACAATTGCACCATTTGTAACAAATCCAGAAGAAAACCGCATATATTTTCAGCGCTTACGTAACTTAGCTGTTGACATTGGGGAGAATAAGTCAGATAATGTTACTATGAGTGTACTTTCTATGGGTATGACAAATGACTATGAGATTGCAATAGAGGAGGGGGCTACTATGATCCGGGTAGGGACCGGATTGTTTGGTGCCCGCAGTTACATATAAGCCAAAAAAGCAGGATAGGAGAATTGAAAATGGGAGTATTAGATAGGTTTCTTGATATCATGAAGTTGAGCGATGATGACGATTACTATGATGATGACGATTTTTTCGATGATGAATATGATGATGATTACGATGATAGACCTGCAAAGAAGAGTCTGTTCGGAAGTCGTTCTAAGAAGGACAGCTACGATGATGACGATTACGATGTAAGGGACAGCAAGCCTGCAAGAAGGCAGACGCCGGCCGCCAGCAGCAGTAAGATTACCCCTATGCGCCAGCCGGCAAGAAGATCAGCAGGCGTAAGTATGGAAGTATGCGTTATCAAGCCGGCTTCTGTGGAGGATGCAAGGGAGATTTCTGAAACTCTCCTCAGCGGACGTACAGTTATCCTGAATCTGGAGGGACTGGATCTTGAGATTGCACAGCGTATTATTGACTTTACATCTGGTTCAACCTTTGCAATTGACGGCAATCTGCAGAAGATTTCCAATTACATATTCCTTGTGACACCGACCAATGTGGATATTTCAGGGGATCTGCAGAATCTTCTCGGAACATCTATTGATGCTTCACCGATAGGCGGCGGATATTAATGACGAAGGAAGAGACAATGCTTGAAAAGCGGCTGATTGAACTGTCAAAGACAGCATATCACCGTGATATAGTGACCTTTTCGGATTTTTTGAATTTAAATGAATTACATATTCTACATTCAATTCCAAAGAATTTGTTATCATCTCAGTATGAGACCTTCGGAGGATATGAATATGCAGAGCGTCAGATAGCTGCTTTTCTACCTGGTGCTCTTTATTATGCCGTAACTTATCCGATTCAGGTGCTGCGTATTTCCCCTGTCCATGCAAAATATGCGGAGGAGCTTACACATCGGGACTATCTGGGTGCTATATTAAATCTGGGAATTGAGAGGAGCAGAGTTGGAGACCTTGCTATTCAGGATGGAAGCTGTCTTGTATTCTGCGGAGATAAAATTGCAGATTTTATGGCAGAGCAGCTTACCAGAGTCCGGCATACGGTGGTTATGGCAGAGAAGCTGGAGCTGGAGGATTTTTCCTATAAGCCCGAACTACAGGAGCTGAGCGGTACTGCGGCCTCCATCCGGCTGGATTCGGTTCTTGCCATCGGTTTTCCCATGTCCCGCAGTAAATTGACCGGATATATCGAAGGCGGTAAGGTCTATGTAAATGGAAGGCTGATTACCAGCAATGGATATCATCTGAAGGAAAATGATATCATATCGGTAAGAGGAATGGGCAGGATCATCTATGGAGGAATTCTTTCAGAAACCAGAAAAGGACGTTATTTTGTCCGTATCTATAAATATTAACAAATATAAGTAAGGACAACAAATATGACACATGAGCATCAGTTAAAGACAAAAACATCATCTTATATTACGGCCGGTATCCTGGTAATGCTCAGCGTACTGCTGGACCAGTGGACAAAGCATCTGGCTGTCCTGCATTTGAAGGGACAAAGGCCGGTAATCCTCATTGACCAGGTATTCCAACTCTGTTATCTGGAAAACCGCGGTGCGGCCTTCGGTTTGTTTCAGAATCAAAGAGTTGTTTTCCTGGTCAATACAGTCATTATCCTGACCGTTATACTCTATTTCTATGGAAGACTCCTTGGGGAGAGACGCTTTTTACCGCTGCGCATCTGCGGGATATTTATCTGTGCAGGGGCGGCCGGCAATATGATTGACCGGATCCGTCTTGGCTATGTGGTGGATTTTTTCTATTTTAACCTGATCGATTTTCCGATCTTCAATGTAGCGGACATCTATGTTACTTGTGCTGTAGCTGCATTGGCGGTTCTGATATTATGGTATTATAAGGAGGAAGATTTTGAACGAATATTTCACCGTAGAAACTGAAGAGGGAATTCGTATTGATAAATATCTGGCTCTTAATCTGCCGGATCTTTCCCGTTCCCATGTCCAGAAATTAATAAGGGATGATCTTGTCATAGTCAATAAGAAGCCTGTAAAAGCCAATTACAGGCTTTCACTTTATGACCAGATAGAGGTAGTGATCCAGGAGCCGGAGGAGCCGGAAATCCTGCCGGAGAACCTTCCTCTGGATATTCTTTATGAGGACAGTGATGTTATCATTGTAAATAAGCCGAAGCAGATGGTCGTCCATCCGGCTCCGGGGCATCCGTCCGGAACCCTTGTGAATGCCCTGATGTATCACTGCGGGAAGGAACTATCCGGAATCAACGGGGTTATGCGGCCCGGAATCGTACACCGGATCGATATGGATACCACAGGCTCCCTTCTGGTCTGTAAGAATGATATGGCGCATCAGAAGCTGGCAGAGCAGCTAAAGGAGCATTCTATCACAAGGATTTATAAGGCAGTCGTACACGGCAATATCAAGGAGGATGAGGGTACGGTAAATGCTCCGATCGGAAGGCATCCTACAGACCGCAGGAAAATGAGCATCCATGCAAAGCAGGGGCGCAGCGCCATTACACATTTTCAGGTGCTGGAACGATTTGGTGAATTTACCTATATCCAGTGCCGGTTAGAAACCGGAAGAACCCACCAGATCCGCGTACACATGGCGTCTATCGGACATCCCCTTTTGGGCGATGCGGTATACGGTCCTGCTCGATGTCCCGTAAAAGGTCTTCAGGGGCAGACCCTTCATGCCGGGACACTGGGGTTCATGCATCCGCGGACGGAAGAATATCTGGAAGTACAGGCACCTCTGCCTGACTATTTTGTTGATTTATTACAAAAGTTGTCATGTAAATCAAGCTTTTTTAATTGAAATTGTATAAAAATTCTATACATTTATTCAAAAATCGTTTATAATAGAAAAAGAATGTATCAACACAATTAAAGGAGCGTGAATTATATGGCTAAAACAAATACAATTATAACAATAGGAAGACAATATGGAAGCGCCGGACGCGAGATTGGATATATCGTTGCTGAGAAGCTGGGGATTAAGCTCTATGACAAAGAGATGCTGGACCGTGCGGCAAAGGACAGCGGGCTCTGTCAGGAACTGTTTGAGACCCATGATGAAAAACCCACCAACAGCTTTCTGTATTCTCTGGTGATGGATACCTATTCACTGGGATATTCTGTCGGAGGCTATACAGATATGCCGATTAACCACAAGGTATTTCTCGCTCAGTTTAATTCCATCAAGAAGATTGCAGACGAAGGACCTTGCATTCTGGTAGGGCGGTGCGCTGATTATGCGCTCGAAGAATATTCTAATGTGCTCCGGCTGTTTATTCATGCCAATATGGATGCCAAGATACGCCGGATTGCAAGGAGATATGACCTGACAGACGCTAAGGCTAAGGATTTGATCCAGAAGACAAACAAGAGACGGGCAAGCTATTATAATTACTATACAAATAAACGCTGGGGAGACGCAGAAAGTTACGATGCCTGCCTGAACAGTTCTATGCTGGGACTGGAAGGAACGGCAGAGGCAATCATAAAGCTGGTTGAATTAAAGGAATGTGACCGGGATAAGAAACTATAATACAGTTCTGCCTGTCTGCACAGGTTTTTCTCTGTTATTTGCTGATATAACAGAGAAAAACCTGTGTAAGACAGGCAGAGTTTTTATTTTGTGCAGATGGTATGCTCTGTGCGTTCCGGCCATCCTTTGATATTGCCGTTTAGTATAGCCGTAAACATGCGCTGCTTTACTCCGGGATGCTCCCGGTTCAGGTCTGATAAAAGCTCCTTCGCATACTGCCGCTTGGTATAGCCGTCAATAGGACACCGGCTGGTCACGACAGGAAGGTGATACTTATTCCGAAAACCAATCACATCCGATTCCTCTACAAACATAATCGGACGTATCACAGTCAAGTCCATGCGGTCTAAATAGGTCCGCGGAGAAAAGGAGTAGAACCGTCCCTCGAAAAATAGAGACAGTATCATAGTCTCTATAATATCATCTTTGTGATGTGCATAAGCTACTTTATTACATCCCATCTCTTTTACAGCCTGATTCAATGCACCTTTGCGCATCTTGGCACAGAGAGAGCAGGGATTTGGCTCTTTTCTCTCTTCAAATAAAATGTGCGCAATGTCTGTCCTGATGATCTGATAGGGGACATCCAGTTCCCTGCACAAATTCTCCACCGGTGTGAAATCACATTCACTGTACCCCAGATCAATGGTTATAGCACTCAATTCAAAATGTTTTGGATAGAAGCGCTGCAGCCCCTTCAGGGCATAAAGAAGAGTGAGACTGTCCTTGCCGCCGGAAATCCCGACGGCAATATGGTCGCCTTCCTGGATCATCTGATATTCGTCAACAGCCTTCCTTGTATAGCTAAATAATTGTTGTAATTTCATATCTATTCTAACCTAGCTTTCTCTTAATTTGACGGCAGAAGCGGCAAAACGGCGCCGGTCTTCATCGATTGCCGCATAATGCTTCTTTGTAGTATTCACATCCTTGTGCCCTAAGACATCGGCAACCAGATAGATATCGCCGGTTTCCTTGTACAAAGAGGTACCATAGGTGCTGCGGAGCTTATGAGGCGTGATCTTTTTGTTAGGCGTTACCTGACGGGCATACTTTTTGACCATATTTTCTACAGCCTGCACACCCATACGCCTGCGCTGTGTAGACAAAAACAGGGCATTTTCATGGCCGGAGAGGGGAGTAACCGCCTTGCGGTCACCATCTATATAATTCACCAAAGCATCCGCAACCTCATCCCCAAAATAAACAACCATCTGATTACCGCCCTTGCGGGTAACGGTAATTCCATTATTCTTAAAATCAACGTCCCGGATGTCCAGGCCTACACATTCAGATACACGGATTCCGGTTCCTAAAAGCAGCGTCAAAATAGCAAGGTCACGCTGTTTCGTCTTATTATAATAAGTAAGCGCCTGACCGGTTAATTTACTTCCGGCGGTTTCCACAAAATCAAGAAGCATGGCTACTTCATCGGTATCCAGCCGGATGATCGCTTTATCATGCTGCTTGGGCATATCCACAAGCAGTGTTGGATTTTTTGTAATAATCTGATGCTTATAATAATAACCATAGTAGCTTCTGAGCGCCGACATCTTTCTTGCAAGGCCTTTTTCCCCGTTTGTCATTAACTCCTCGTCCTCGCGTTTATAGACCTTGAGATATTCCATATATTCTTCAATGTCTACCGGCTCCAAACGCTCTAAATCAGCAGGCGTAAATTGATCTATAGTGCAATTCCGGTAAATCGGATTGTTCTCCATCAGATAATGATAAAATACCCGGATGTCGTAGGCATAGTTCATTCTGGTCCTGATTGAAGATGTGGGTTCAATGGCCCGGAAATAATCCCTTGCAAATTCCGGAAGCGTCTTTAAAATCTCTCTTAGACGCAGTGTGTAATCAATAGTTGTCTGTTCATGATAGGTCTTTTCATGACTCATAAGTATAAAACCCCCCTTAACACCTTAAAAACATATATATCTTTTGGAAAAATCGGTATTTTACGTATAGATTGATTCCTAGTCTATTATATTGCCGCTACGATGGAAAGTCAAGAAAAGTTTGTCAATATATATTTAAAAAAATGCGAACATATTTTCCAAAACATTTGTTTGCTTTTTGTTTCAATCTGTGTTATTATATATTCAAGATAAAAACGATAGAGTATTCAACTAATATCATTTTATAATCGTTGAGAAAGCATGAACATCTTAATATGGACGCATGCAGATTAAGAAAGGAGATATTATATGTCAAAGGGTAAGATTTCAGCAAAGCAGAAAGAGATTTTAGAATATATCAAAGCACAGATTTTAGAGCGGGGATTTCCGCCTGCGGTTCGTGATATATGTGAAGCGGTTCATTTGAAGTCCACCTCTTCTGTCCACTCCCATCTGGAGACTTTGGAGAAGAATGGATACATACGCAGGGATCCGACGAAGCCCCGCGCAATAGAGATTCTGGATGATACCTTTCATCTTCTGCGTCGCGAGGTGACGAATGTTCCAATTATCGGCCGGGTTGCTGCAGGCGAGCCAATTCTGGCGGAACAGAACATACAGAACTATTTTCCGATCCCCATGGAGATGCTTCCGAATAATCAGACCTTTCTGCTGGAAGTCCGTGGAGAAAGCATGATAAACGCTGGTATTCTGGACGGTGACATGATACTTGTGGAAGAACGGCAGACAGCATCTGACGGTGAGATGATCGTTGCACTGGTCGAAGATGAGGCAACTGTTAAGACATTTTATAAGGAAGACGGCTATATCCGGCTTCAGCCGGAGAACGATTTTATGGATCCGATCATTGTAGATGATGTTGTGATCATCGGCAAAGTAATCGGTGTATTCCGTTTCTTCTAACATTTTCGGAAGCGGATAAAGGCAATTGATTTTTTCTTATATTTTATATTCATAGACAGTTCCGCCGATGTACCTCAAACAGAAAGGTGCAGGATCAGAGGCATAGACGCCGGAATCCTGCATCTTTCTGTTTATTACTGCTTGATTATTGCTGTGCCGGAAAACTTACATCATTTACAATAATCTCCGCAATCTGGTTTGTGTCTACCAGCCGGTTGAACGCGGTCTTATACCCTTCATCTGTGCCAAGCACATATCCGCTGTTATTAATATTCTCGATATCATCATGTATCACATAACTGCTTCCGTCTTTGTACTTGATTTCCAGATGTTTCATATAATAGGGATCTCCGGCCTCTTCTTCTGAGAGTCCCAGCCCCTTTGACATATCGACGCAGATGGAAACAGGGGAATATTCGATAAATCCGTCATTTCCAAGGTCAATACATTGAACCGGAATCTGCCCTTTGCTGGTAAGAGGAATCCGTTCCGTTTTTATCTGTTCCTGCCATTCCTGCGCTTTTTCTTCATCGGTCATTGCGTACAGCTCCCGCGCGGCACCCGGATATTTATCTATTACAAGCTCTATGGAATCGCCCTCCTTCAGCCCTTCTGGCCAGAGAATATAGGAAGAACAGTATAGTTTGTCCCCGGTGCTCTTCTCCATATCTACATAGATATTATCAGCTCCGGTAATTTCTCCTGAGGCTTCCACACGAAAATAAAAGTCTGCGTCCTCTGTAAAATATGCTCCTTTTGTCAGATTTGTATCCATATTACCGGCAAGAGCCGTTACACCGCCCTCTCGTTCCAAGGTAAAATACATAAACGCAGCATGTTTGTCACAGGCAAAGCTCTGAACGGTCAATGTATGTCCGCCAATCTTAGTTACAACCGGCTCGTCCATTACCCACTGTCCGATCATATTCTCTGCCTTTTCCGGGTCTACCGGCACATATTCCTTAGACGGAATATCAACCGCTGTAGTTCCGCCCTTGCCGTTATCTATTTCCGCATGGATCACATCGGTTGATTTCTTCGTGTCATTTCCAAACATACCTTCAAAAAATCCTGATTTCACAGAAGCATATACTACACTGGGTATTCCAATGCAGACGATTACTACGGCGGCCGCCGCATAAAAATTTTTCCTGCGGTTTTTGCGCCTTTTTAAGCCGGCCGGTTTGTTTTCCGTATTTTCTAAGAGAAGATACGTTTCCTGAAGTCTTTGATCTACAATTTCTGAAATTTGAATTTCACTTCCCAGAATATCCTTCACATTTTTTTCTGATATTCCCATATAGAACCTCCTTATCCGTCTAATAACATAAAATATGTCTCAGCTTATCCCTGCCCCTTCTAAGCCTGCTTTTTACTGTGTTTTCATTGATATCCAGAATCTGCGCAATCTCGCTTGTATGAAATTCCTCTCCATAATAAAGAAGAAATATCATACGGTAGTCTTCCGGAAGCTCCCCAATTAATTCATAGAATTCCCGGTCATTCTCCGGCATGGGACTTTCTGCCTGTGCAGCCTGGTCTGAAACAAGGCATCTCTTTTTCTGTCTCAGCACATCATTACAGTGGTTGATCAGAATTCTGGTGAGCCAGGTTTTAAAATAGGACGCATTTTTCAATTCATGGATATGCTCGTAGGCTGAAAGTACGGTATCCTGTATTGCATCAGCAGCATCCTCTTCATTCCCGAGATAGCTTTTTGCGGCCTTATATAGACTGGTCTTATGCTTTTCTATCAGGCGTACAAATGCGTCTTTATCCTGCTTTTGTGCCCGTTTTACAAGTAACGTATCCAACACTTTTCCTCCTCTCTGCAGCTTTTACACTTATTAGACGAAAAAGATAGTATTTTGGGTGCATGAATTTTATTTTTCTTTTTATTGATTGTCATAATATAATTATGTTGTCTATTTCTGTCTTATCCAATCAAAGTTATAATATTGGATACAGAGTATGCTCTGTTTATTAAAGAGCATACTCTGTAAATAAAATGTATGAAACAGAGCGTACTCTCCTTTTTGTGTTTTTGTAGGCAATTTTTATAATCTACATTCTAGCTGGCAGTCATAAGGCTCTGCTTCCACGTGTTTTTGATCATACTCTTCTGCTTCTACACACCCCATGGCTTTGTAAAATGCCTGGGTTTCCACGGCAGAATGTGCAGAAATATATAGTTTTTCAGCGTTTTTTTTCTTCGCCCATTCTTTTGCAGACAGAAACAGGATCCGGCCAATCCCCTGTCCCCGCATATCCTCCGATACATGAATACTTGACAGATCCAGATAGTTTTCTTTTTTCCCGAAAAGCTTTGATTCTACTGAAACAAACCCCTTCAAATATCCGTTAAGAAACGCGGCATATACAACCCCGCCTGATGATATGGTGTTTTTCAGGCATTTTACTAAAAATACGTAATCTTCTTCAGACCAGTCGTCAATAAAAGGATCTGATTTTAATACCCAGGCCCCCTGCTCTCTTCTTCTGCATAAGGTTACATTCTGACGGCGGATAAAATTCTTGAATAATTCCCTGCTTATTTCATCTTTATTAAGCTGTCTATATTGAATCATTGATAAGCTCTCCTTCATATAAAATATTTTTGTTACAAAAAAAGAGCACAGAAAATCAAGGATGACTCCTCCAGTCTGCGCTCTTTTTTGCTGTTTAATTCAATATGGTAAAAATGCCTGACCTAAAAGCTCTATAATTCAGATCGATCTATCTCTGTCCCATCATGCCAGAGATGCTCCAGGTTATAGAAGCTCCTGCTCTCCTTTTCAAATACATGGACGATAATATCTGCATAGTCCAAAAGTACCCACGGACTGTGCCCGCCGCCCTCTCTCTGCTTCATCGAAAAGTTGCTTTTATGCATCTGCTCTTCTACATTTTCTACCAGCGCGCTGACTTGATTAATGCTGTTTCCGGTTGCAATAATAAAGTAGTCGGCAATCGGGGAAACCTGTGATATGTCGATGATCTTGATATCGATTCCCTTCTTTTCCTCTAATGCGTTGTAGGCTGTGCGTGCCATTTCCTTTGCCTGATTCATAGCTCTCCTCCTGCTCTGCTTAATCGTCTAAATCTTTGTAATATTGATAGGTTCTTTCTGTAGTTGGATCCAATGGAATATTTCTGGATTTCAGATATACCAGAGAATCCTCCAGAATCCGGCAGACACATGCATCCAGATCCTGAAACGCTAGTTTCCGGACAATACTCATATTTGGAAGCGCCGGTCTTCCGGGTTCTATGTAATCCGCGATGTAGATAATCTTGTCCAGTGCACTCATGGCCGGTCTTCCGGTCGTATGGCATCGGATTGCGCATAGAACCTCTGCTTCATCTATATGATATTTCTTTTCTGCAAAATATGCTCCAAGCTTGGCGTGGAGCAGTCCCGGATTGGCATACTCCGCTTCCGAAATCAGAATATGATTTTTTCTACAGAGCTTGAGCTTCTTCTCCGGCGGAATGCATTTGGCACAGTCATGCAGAAGCCCTGCAGTTAATGCTTTCTCCAAGTCAACACCATGGCACATGGCAAGTGCCCCTGCTGTATACATGACTCCAAGGGTGTGCTGATATCTGTCATCATCCAAATATTTTTTCACTTTTTTCTGCATTTTAGCAAGTCGTTCGTTCATCATGTTCCCATTTCTCCAAGTCATATAACACTAATTTTGATACAAATGATGGCTGATAATATAAGCTTCTACCGCCTCTGGAACCTCTTCTGCAATAGAACTGCCATTCCTGCACTTCTGCCGTATAATCTGCGAAGCAGTCCCGGAAACAGGCGTGATCAGCAGACGGATATCTGCCTTATACTTCCGATTCAGTTCCCGGATTTTTTCTTCCATAATATCATGGCGGTTCACCTCGGCCCTGCATGCCGCAAGTATCGTGCATGTCTTTAACAGCCGCTCTGGATGCACCCAGCTTTCAATGGAAAACAAAGAATCCGCTCCGATGATAAAATAAAAATGATGCCCGGGAAAAACTGCCCTGAAATGCTCCAAAGTTTCATAGGAATACGAAATCTCCTTCCGGCGTATTTCATACTCCTCCAGCCGGAATCCTTCTCTTCCTGCAATTGCAAGACGGACCATCTCAGCCCGGGATCCGGCATCTGTCCGGCACTTCTGGTTCTGTTTATGCGGCGGATTGCCGTTCGGCATGAACCAGACTTCATCAAGCCGGTATTTCCGGTATGCATATTCCGCAAGCATCAAATGGGCATTGTGGATGGGGTCAAATGTGCCGCCCATAATTCCAATCTTCATAGCAGCCTCTCTTTACATAAATTAATTATGGTAACTCAATTCTCTTTTTGTCATCTTTACCTTCTTTGTACAATACAATTTTCCTGCCGATTACCTGTACGACCTGTGAACGGGTTCTCTCTGCAAGAATAGATGCTAATTCCTTCGGGTCATCTGCACAATTCTGAAGAACACTTATTTTGATAAGCTCTCTTGCCGCTAATGCTTCTGCAACAGCGCTGGTAACCTCCGGCGTCATACTGTTCTTGCCGATCTGAAAAATCGGTTCCATCGTCATTGCCAGACTTTTTAGGTAAGCTCTCTGTTTTGATGTCATGGTGATTCCTTTCTTAATCTCAGACTTCCGGGGCGGCATACTTTTTGTCCCGGTTTATTTGTAATAGTCAAATTGCAGGCCGTACATACGGACCGTATCTCCCTCTTCGATTCCAGCGGCTTCCAGCTGGTCTAAGATTCCCGTATCCTTCAGGAACTTCTGGAAAAAGGCAAAGCCCTTCTCTGTATCCAGATTCGTATAGCCCAGCATTTTTTCAATCTTAGGGCCCTCTACCACATACATCTCATTCTCTTTTTCAACTGTAAACGGCAGATCCTCGTAAATAAGCTCCTCCTCCGGAAAATACTCCTGCTTGAAAATAATCGGTGTGCTGTCCAATTCTTTGAGCCGGCCGGACACATAATAAAGCAGTGCATTCAGTCCTTCTCCGGTAACGCCGGATATAGGAAATACCATACAGCCCTCCGGCTCAAAGGTATCCTTCAGTCTCCTGACCGGGTCACTGCCGTCCTGACTGTATATAGCATCAATCTTGTTGGCGGCAATTACCTGTGGCCGCCCGGCAATCTCCGGGTTATAGGCGTACAGCTCAGCGTTGATCTTGCGGATGTCCTCTACAGGATCGCGGCCCTCTGTACCTGCCGCATCCACCACATGGATGATCAGCTTCGTGCGCTCAATATGGCGAAGGAACTCATGTCCCAGTCCCACGCCCTCGGAAGCGCCATCAATAAGCCCTGGGATGTCCGCGATCACAAAGCCGCGGCCGTCCGGCAGATCCACTACGCCAAGGTTCGGGGTCAGGGTCGTAAAATGGTAGTTGGCAATCTTCGGCTGGGCATTGGTAACTCTGGACAGCAGAGTAGACTTGCCTACATTGGGAAATCCCACAAGCCCCACATCTGCGATAACCTTTAATTCCAGATTCACCCACAGCTCCTGAGAAGGCTGTCCGGGCTGGGCATACTTGGGAATCTGCATGACTGCCGTTGCAAAATGCTGGTTTCCGAGTCCGCCTCTGCCGCCCTTTAGTATAACCTGTCTCCGGTTCTCCCCGGACATGTCCGCAATCACCTTGCCGGATTCCGCTTCCTTGATAACCGTCCCTTCTGGCACTCTCAGTACAATATCCTCTGCATCTTTCCCGTGACAACGCCGCTTTCCGCCCTGCTGTCCGTCTTTTGCGGCAAATTTACGTTTATGGCGGAAATCCTGAAGAGTATTCAAGCCCTCATCTACCTCAAAGATTACATCTCCGCCCCTGCCGCCGTCACCGCCGTCAGGTCCTCCGTTGGGTACATACAGCTCCCGGCGGAAGCTCACATGTCCGTCTCCGCCTTTGCCTGATTTGATAAATATTTTTGCCCTGTCTGCAAACATACCGGTTTTCCTTTCCTTTAAAATGGTTTTGATCCGCGCCTGCCCTGTCCGGCCTTGCTGAAAGCTTCAGCATTGGAAATCAGGGCATCCACAGAGTCATTTTCCATATAAAATGAAAGTGCTGTTCCATAACTGAATTCAGTCACTTCGCAGCACCCTTAAGCTATCTCATTCAAACTATTCTGCAACTGGATAGATAGAAACCTGTTTCTTATCTCTTCCTTTTCTCTCGAAACGCACAACACCGTCAACCAGTGCGAATAATGTATCGTCGCCTCCGCGGCCTACATTATTACCCGGATGGATCTTTGTTCCACGCTGTCTGTAAAGGATGTTGCCAGCTTTTACAAACTGTCCGTCTGCTCTCTTGGCGCCTAATCTCTTAGACTCGGAGTCACGTCCGTTCTTGGTAGAACCTACTCCCTTTTTATGAGCGAAATACTGAAGGTTTAATTTCATCATGGTCGTTACACCTCCTCAAATGATAACTGAATATATTCTTTATAGTCTTCATTCTCTGCCATGCTTCTGATTCCAAGAATCATAGCGGAGAATAGCAGCCCAGTCTGCTCGGACGGAGAATCTTTTAGCCTGCAGTCGATCAGCCCTTCCTCTTCGTTTGTAACCAGTGAAACCGCTGTGCCTGTCAATTGCTCGACAGCATTGCATGTATTGATCGCCAGGACAGATATTGCGGCACAAACGAGATCCTCCCCTGATTCCGCATAATCTGCATGTCCGATCGCAGTAAAACCGATGCATTCCTTTTCCCTGTTACGATAAATCGTCACATGTGTCATGAAAAATCTCCGGATTAAGCGTTGATCTTATCAATCTTCACAGCGGTGTACTGCTGTCTGTGGCCGTTTTTCTTATGATATCCGGTCTTTCTCTTGTACTTGTAAACGATTACTTTCTTAGCCTTGCCGTTTTCAACAACGGTTGCATCAACAGTTGCGCCCTCAACGGTAGGAGCACCAACCTTAAGCTCGGAATCGCTTACTGCAAGCACCTGGTCAAATGTATAAGTCCCGCCAGCCTCTACACCAAGCTTTTCCACTTTAATGATATCGCCTTCAGATACTTTGTACTGTTTACCACCTGTTGCTATAATTGCGTACATATAGCACCTCCTATTATCATTACTCGCCAATTACGGCGGCTGTATCAAACCGGTACAGCTCTTTAAAGCCTCATTGTGCGGCATACTGGTTAATCATAGCATATGATTCCCATAAAATCAAGATTTTTTTATAATAATTGTATTCCGTGAGACTCCGCAGTCTGCAACATTTCCTCCGGCCAGATAGAGGACTGAACCTCCCCGATGTGAGCCTTTCTTAAGTAATACATACAGATGCGGGACTGACCGATCCCGCCGCCGATGGTGTAGGGCAGTTCTCCGTTCAACAGGGATTTTTGGAAGGCAAGCTCTCTTCTCTCTTCACAGCCTGCAGCCTTAAGCTGCTTGGCAAGGGACGCCTCATCCACACGGACTCCCATAGAGGACAGCTCCAGTGCGATATCAAGCACGGGATAATACACGATGATATCGCCGTTCAGCTCCCAGTCATCGTAGTCCGGCGCCCTGCCGTCATGCTTTTCCCCGGAAGAAAGCACCTTGCCGATCTGCGACACAAAGATGGCGCCCTTTGCCTTGGCATACTCATGTTCCCGTTCCTTAGCGGTCAGATCCGGATACAGCTCCAGAAGCTCCTGCGAGGTGATAAAGGCAATATCCTCCGGAAGCATTGCCTCGATATAATTATATCTTCTTGCCATATAGTCCTCTGTATCCTTCAGAGCCGCATACACCTTTCTTACCGTATACTGCAGCGTCTCCATATTGCGCTCTTCCCTGGAAATCACCTTCTCCCAGTCCCACTGGTCCACATAGATAGAATGGATATTGTCCGTATCCTCGTCCCTGCGGATAGCGCTCATATCCGTATACAGGCCTTCTCCCGAATGGAAACCGTATTTCTTTAATGCATAGCGCTTCCACTTCGCCAGGGAATGCACAATCTCCGCCGTATCATCATCCTGCTCCTTGATCCCGAAGGCCACCGGCCGTTCCACGCCGTTTAGGTTGTCATTCAATCCGCTTTCCGGCTTTACAAAAAGCGGAGCTGAAACCCGCGTCAGATGCAGGGATTTTGCAAGGGCGCTCTGGAAATGGTCTTTAACCTCCTTAATTGCAACCTCTGTTTCCCGAATTGTAAGGGGTGATACATACCCCTCCGGTGTCATGATTTCTACCATAGTTTTTGTCTCCTTCCTTATACTGCATTGTGAACGGGAATTTCCATACCCAAAAGCTTCTCTGCATTGGTATGAAATATCATCTGTTTCTCATTGTCTGTCAGAGGAAGCCCTCTCAAATGCTCCACAAATTCCTTCTGATCCCCCCACGGTGAATCCGTTGCAAAGAGAATCCTGTGGATACCCTGTTTCCTCACAATTCTCAAGAACTGCTCATCCTCCATATAATCAAATACTACCCCGGTATCAAACCATGCAGGAATGCCCAGAAGCTCCCGTTCCACCTCGTCCCACATGAGAAAACCGCCCATATGAGCCAGGATCAGCTTATCCGGCCGTACATCCTCCACCATGTCAATGATACGCTCCGGCGTACAGTGGGTGACCTCCTTATAGCCCGGATCAAAGCCTGCATGAGTGCTGATGATCAGCCCCAGCTCGCTGGCATAGGAAATAATACGCTTATATTTGATATCGTTGATAAATTCCTGCTGATAATCAGGATGGAGCTTGATCCCTTTAAATCCATGCTCTTTTAAATAATTTAATTCCCCCTTATAATCGGAGGTTCCCGGGTGGATCCCGCCAAAGGATAAGAGTCTGTCATCCCCCTTAAACTGCTCTGCAAACCGGTTAATGGAAGTAAACTGTCCCGGCCTTGTTGCAACAGGAAGAATGACCGAGCAGTCAACGCCAGCCTTTCTGGAGGATTCTCTAAGGCCTGCCGCGGTGGCGTCCGTCTCTGGCTCTGTTTCGCATTTTACCTTTAGGATATTCAGCGTACTCTCTGCAATCCTGTCAGGAAATATATGTGTATGAAAGTCTATCATTGTTTATACCTGTATTGTCACAAAAATATCATAAATTGCTTTGATGGCATTGTCAAAATCGTGATTGCGCACGCCAATGATAATGTTTAACTCGCTGGAGCCCTGATCGATCATGCGTACATTTACATTAGCATGTGCCAGCGCGGAGAAGATTCTTCCAGAGGTTCCTCTTGTGGACTTCATGCCCCGTCCCACAACGGCAATCAGTGCAAGGTCGGATTCCATTTCCACCAGATCCGGCTCCACTGCCCGATGAATGCCCGCAAGCACCTTCTGTTCCTTCTCCTCAAATTCATCCTGATGCACCAGAATCGTCATGGTATCAATGCCGGAAGGCATATGCTCAATAGAGATATCATTCTGGGCGAATACATCCAGAACCTTCATACAAAAGCCTACCTCGGCATTCATCATTGCCTTCTCTATGGTAATAGAAGCAAAATCCTTCTTACCTGCAATACCGGTAATGGTAAAGCGCGGCTTTCTGCAGGTAGCTTCCACGATCAGGGTTCCTTTATCCTCCGGCGCATTGGTATTGCGGATGTTGATCGGAATGCCCTCTTTTCTGACCGGGAAAATCGCATCCTCATGAAGTACTGATGCACCCATGTAGGATAACTCACGCAGTTCCCGGTAGGTGATCACATCGATTGCCTTTGGATTCTTCACGACCCCTGGATCTGCGATCAAGAACCCGGATACGTCCGTCCAGTTCTCATACATATCTGCGTGGACAGCCTTTGCAACAATAGAGCCGGTCACATCTGAACCTCCTCTGGAAAAGGTCTTCACGCGCCCATCAGCCGCCATACCGTAAAAGCCGGGAATTACGGCTCTTTCGGTGCGGGCAAGACGCTCTGCTAAAACGCTCTGGGTTTTAGCACCGTCAAAGCTTCCGTTTTCATCAAAGAAAATAACCTCAGCCGCATCAATAAATTCATAGCCGAGATAAGCCGCCATGATAATACCGTTTAAATATTCTCCTCTGGATGCGGCATAATCCCTGCCGATTTTCTTACTGAAATTCTCCCGGATGTTCTTGAACTCATCCTCCAGACTCAGTTCCAGCTTCAAACCGTTAATGATCTCCTGATACCGTTCTTTAATCCTGCGAAGCTGTCCGGTGAAATCCTTCTCCTGAATAGCCAGAT
>CAJTZE010000004.1 GCA_910584265.1 uncultured Dorea sp.
AGTAACTATGTGGCTTTCAGCCACTTTCACGGCACAGCTGTGAATAATTCAGGATAAGTAATTACCTGTCCATATGGAATCTGACAGAGGATTTTCCAGACCTCCTTCCGAAAACTGCTGCCCGTCACCCTAAGCGGCAGCTCAGAAATCTCCGGTTTCTCTCCGGCAAAATACCGCTCCAGCCAGCTTCTTACCCCGGCAAACACAGGAAGCTCCTCCTGCACTATGTCCTTTCCCTTCAAAATATCCCGGTCATACTTCTGCCCGTCAATCCACAAACCAATCAAGCTCTCCCCGTCACCGGCAAACGTCAGATTCCCCAGCGGCGACTCACATGGCGCTGTATAATACATGCTCTTTCTCCTCTCTTTTCAAAGCCTTTCTGTACATTATAGCCTGTATTCTGCAAAACACCAAGCCCCTCCGGCAATATTTCACCCCATTGACCAGACTCCTTTTTCCGAATATAATAAAGAAAACTGTTTGTACACCCAATAAGGAGGATTACCATGGAAAATGTTATTGAACTATCCCACCCGCTGATCCAGCACAAGATATCCAAGCTTAGAGACAAGAACACTGGAACCAATGAATTCCGCAAGCTGGTGGAAGAAATTGCAATGCTTATGGGCTATGAGGCATTAAAGGACCTTCCCCTGCATGATATTGAAGTAGAAACGCCGATCGAGACCTGCCAGACGCCTGTGATCGAGGGCAAAACCCTCGCGGTTGTCCCCATCCTCCGGGCGGGTCTCGGCATGGTAAACGGTATGCTGGCCCTGGTGCCTTCAGCTAAAGTAGGGCATATCGGCCTTTACCGGGATGAGGAAACCCATGAGCCCCATGAATACTACTGTAAGCTTCCGGATCCCGCTGACAAACGGCTGATCATCGTTACCGACCCAATGCTCGCCACCGGAGGTTCTGCAGTTGCCGCCGTAGATTTTATCAAACAGCACGGTGGAAAACGCATCAAATTCATGTCCATTATCGCCGCACCGGAGGGCGTAAAAAGGCTCCATGACGCGCATCCGGATGTACAGCTGTATGTCGGCCATATCGACCGTGAATTAAACGATGCGGCCTATATCTGCCCCGGCCTCGGAGATGCCGGAGACCGTATTTTCGGAACTAAATAATAACTACAGGGAGGACTTTATGAGGATTGTATTTTTAGATGTAAAAACCATTGGGGATGACATAGACTTATCCGGCTTTGACGCCTTAGGAGAAGTGGTCAAATACCCCTTTTCCACCTCGGCAGAGGTACCGGAACGGGCGGCTAATGCCGATGTCCTGATCGTAAATAAAATACAGATAAACGAGCAGACCATCGGACAGGCTGAGAACCTAAAGCTGGTATGCGTAACCGCCACCGGAACCAATAATCTGGACAAGGATTACCTGGACAGACGCGGCATTGCATGGCGCAATGTGGCGGGCTATTCCACGGAATCCGTGGCACAGCATACCTTCGCCATGCTGTTCTATCTTCTGGAAAAACTACGGTACTATGATGACTATGTAAAGGAAGACCGTTATACGAATGACACGATTTTTACACATTTTGCAGAGCATTTCTATGAATTGAAGGGTAAGACCTGGGGAATCATCGGACTGGGCAGTATCGGGCGGCAGGTTGCCGGAATCGCAGGCGCTTTCGGCGCAAGAGTCATCTATGTCTCGCCCTCCCACAGCGCGCCCCAGAAGGGGTATCATCAGGTAGAGCTTGAGACGCTGCTTCATGAATCCGACATTATCTCCGTCCATGCACCGTTAAATGAACATACTGAAAACCTGATTGATATGAGCGTTCTGAAGAAGATGAAACGAAGCTGTATTTTCCTGAATTTGGGCCGGGGGCCTATCGTTGTGGAATCCGATCTGGCCGATGCGCTGGAGGAAGGCATCATCGCAGCCGCAGGCCTGGACGTACTGTGTGACGAGCCAATGGGGGATACCTGCCCTCTGCGCAGAATCAAAGACAGCAAAAAACTCCTGATCACTCCACACATCGCATGGGCAAGCGTAGAGGCCCGGACAAGACTGATGGCTATCGTTCTTGGTCAGGTAAAGGAGTTCTTTTCACTTTAGGAAAACACGGATCAAAGCGCTTCCTTAGATTTATGAATGCCGGACGGCCGTATAGAAGAGGCCTTGCGGCTTACAAAGCTTACAAACCGTGACAGGGACACCAGCGCTGTTCCGGCAAAAATAGCAAAATCCCCAAGATTATAGGTAATCTCGGTAAGCTTCTGCCATCTGGTCTGAAAGCCGATATAATCAATGACCCTTCCCCGCAGGAAACGGTCAAATATATTGCTGAAGGCGCCGCCGGTAAACAGCATCATCCCTGTCTTTTTTACAAAACGGCGGGGCTTCCTAAGTAATAGCGCATCATACAGGAGCGTTGCCGCGCCAAGCAGCGCCGATATCCATTTCAGGATATCCGGCCTGCTCTCCAGAAGGTTCAGCATCGCTCCTTTATTATATACCTTGCGGAGCAGCACTCTCCCCCCGGCCAATGTTCTTTCCTCGCCGGGGAAAAGGGTTTCCTCTATTCCTTGCTTTAAGATCACATCCAAGCCGAATACCAGTGCGGCCATCCCTGCAAAAATCAAAAGAGCCATCTATGCTTCTTCCTTAATCTTTGCAATCTCTGCCTTGAGGTCGCCCATCTGCACATCCCGCTTATCAACAGCTTCACAGAGTACGGATATATCACCGTCAACCACCTCGCCGTTTTGATACTTCTCATAAACGATCTTGCCGATATCGATATAATCTCTCTCATTCGCCCTTTTCAGGGAACGGATATCGCTTTTAAGCTTCTGGATCTCAAGTGTATCCTCGGTTCTTTTCCCAATCTCAGCCGCTGCATCCGACAGCTTCTTTCCTAAATCCTCAAAAAAATCTGACATGCTTCTTCTCCTTTTCTCTTACAGCTCTCTTATTGCCTGCAGGGTTCCGTATAAATTCAATGTCCCATAGCCCCACTCTCTGTTCGGATAGTCTATATCCGGCCTCTGTACTGCTCCCAAAATAAACAGTCCCTTTAACTGCATCGTATTAAATCCAGTGAAACGTGAATTCTGCATAAGCAGCCACTCAATCAAAAGCGCGCCGGCACCGGAGGTTATCGCCGCTGCCGCGCTGGAGCCGGTTCTCCGGATATATCTTCCGCCCGGAAGGACGCCGGTAACATCCACTCCCGGCGCCGCAAAATCCGGTTTCACATCTCCAGTTCTAGTATATCCCCTCCCGGAATTAATATCAATACTATTTTCCGCTCCGTTATAATGGGACACTGTGATCAGAGAATCGGACGAAGACGGCTCTGTAAGCGTCGTTTCCGGACTCGACGCCAGAAATATCACCTCTCCCGTCATAAATTCTTTGATCGGAAGCCAAACATGAAATCTCCCGTCTCCCAAGCGCAGCGGCTCCACCACAATTTTCCAGATTCCCGGCACCGGATCCCTGAAGCGGATAAAAATAAGCTGGGACGTGCTGAACCTTGTCACAATCTGATTGTCTATATAAACCTCCGTGCGCTCAAAAACAAAGCGGAAGGAAAAGGTACTTCCCTGACGGACTGAAATCTGTGGCAGCACCTCCCCGGAGGGCGAAATAACCGATACAGCCATCAGATTAGGAATTTCAGTCCACATTTCCATGGAAAACGCATTTACTCCTTCCCCAATCTGCACCTCTACCTCATTCCGCTCGTCTGTCCCGTTCAGCTGCCCCTGATAATGGTGGCGCTGATTCGCCTCATTTCCTGTCCCCGTTACCACGATCTTGTTACAGGAATTGGCCGTAACCTGCAGCATGATCGCCAGCGCACTGGAGCCGGTGTGTCCGCCAAAATTCGTTCCCAGAGCCACACAGAGCACCAAAGGCATACCATAGCTGTCAGCCACATTTTTCAAATACCGGATTCCCAGCATAATATCATTTTCCTGATAGCATTTTGTATCATGGGATATTCCATAAAAATCCCGGATGTACTCTTTGGCAGGCTTCATCTTCACCATCGCAATGGTCGTCTCCGGCGCCGCCCCCAGAAAACGGTTTTCCACATTTCCGCTGCCGCAGGCCACACTGGCAAGATAGGTTCCATGTCCCTCTATATCCTGCGTTGGCACAATCTCTAGCGGGTTCTCTGAGCGCAGCGCCTCGTTGATCTGCTCCTCTGTATATGCGCTTCCATAACCCAGACCTTCCGGCAGTTCCCCGGTCTGTATGGTCTGGTCCCATATCCCTGCAATTCTAGTGGTTCCGTCCAGATTGCGGAATACGTCAAGGGTATAATCAATCCCGGTATCTACGAACCCGATCATAACTCCTTCCCCCATAAGCTTTAAAGACGGATAATACTGAACCTGACTGATACCTGCCTGGTTCATTGCATCCATGTCCTCCAGTGCATAGCATTTGGGAATGGAATTATATACGTATTTCTGATAGCTGATCGGATTCACCAGAGACTTCTCCAGATAAACGATCTCAAATCCATCTCCCGCCTTCTGGTAGCACGGCTCCTCCGGAGGCAGCGGCAGCCTTGCCCTGCCTCCGCTTTCTGATATAATAAAGTCCCAATACTCCTCTGATAACACTTGCTTTCTGCATGTTTCCGGATCCATAAAAAACACCTCATATACCTTCTTTTTAGTATATGAGGCGTTTTTTCCTTAATGCATACTAATCTGCAGCGGTTCCTGTCCCCGCAGCATGATCAGCGGACCGCCGGTTCCCTCTATATATTCTCTTGTAATAATTACCTGGCCGATGCTGTCATCCTTTGGGATCTCATACATAATATCCAGCATAAATTCTTCAATAATGGCACGCAGGGCACGGGCGCCCGTGTTCTTTTTAATCGCCTTCTCCGCAATGGCCCGGAGTGAATCATCGTTAAATTCCAGCTTCACCTCATCCAGCGCCAAAAGCTTCTGATACTGCTTGAGGATCGCATTCTTCGGCTCCTTCAATATCTTCACCAGCATATCCTCATCCAGCCCCTGAAGAGTAAAAACAATCGGAAGCCTGCCCAAAAACTCCGGAATCATTCCAAAATTCCGAAGGTCTTCAATAGCCACCTTCTCCAGAATCTTCTTATCCTTATCATACTTATCCTTCAGCTCCGCATTGAAGCCGATCGTTGCCTGCTTCGTCAGACGCTCCTTGATAATTTTGTCCAGATCCGGAAATGCGCCGCCACAGATAAACAGGATATTCCTGGTGTTCACCGTTGTCAGGGGCACCATGGCATTCTTACTGTTAGCCCCTACCGGAACCTCAACCTCGCTGCCCTCCAAAAGCTTTAACATTCCCTGCTGTACGGATTCGCCGCTTACATCCCGCTGGTTGGTGTTCTTCTTCTTAGCGATCTTATCGATCTCGTCAATGAAAATGATACCGCGCTCCGCCTTCTCCACATCGTTTTCAGCCGCCGCAAGAAGCTTCGATACTACGCTTTCGATATCATCCCCGATATAGCCGGCCTCCGTCAGGGAGGTCGCATCCGTAATGGCAAGCGGCACATCCAAAAGCTTTGCAAGAGTCTTCACCAGATAAGTCTTTCCGCACCCGGTAGGACCGATCATCAGCATATTAGACTTTTCGATCTCAATATCATCCATCGTATCCGTCGCGACTCGTTTATAATGATTGTATACAGCCACCGCCATCGCCTTCTTGGCATGCTCCTGCCCTACCACAAAATCATCCAGCTTCGCCTTGATCTTGTGGGGCGCCGGAATATCCTTGATATCCAGCACCGGCTTCTGGACTTCTTTTTCCTTTTTCTTCTTTAGCTTCTGCTTCTTTGGAACCGTCTTTTCCGCATCGCTGACACTGAATATCTGCATTCCCGGAATGTTCAAAAGCTGGCTGTAATCAAACTGTCCGTTGGACATAATATCAAAGCTCTTCTGCATACAGTCCTGGCACACGCAGATATTATTGGGAAGATCCATCATCTTTCCTGCTATGCTCTCCGGTCTCCGGCACATAAAGCATACCTTTTCATATTCGTCTTCCTGATCTTTGTCCTCTACGACAACCTCGCCGTCTGAGGCTTTTTCAATCTCTGTTTCATTTACATGATCTTTTTCTGACATGTCTCTTCCCTCTTCCTGTTAATTTCAAAATACTCTCTATATACTGCCGGAATCTTCTCAAAAAACCGGCCCAAATGATAAAACTCTGCCGGCTTCTAAGAATGCCCTTCTATCATATCCAGAAATTCCTCCTCAGAAATGATCGGAATCCCAAGTTCCTTTGCCTTCTTGTTCTTCGAGGAAGATGATTCTGCATTGTTGTTGATCAGATAGTCCGTCTTCGAGGAAACACTGCCCGTCACCTTGCCGCCCTTTGCCTCGATCAATGCCTTGACTTCATTCCGATTGGCAAAATGCCGGACATTTCCGGTGATCACAAAGCTCTTCCCTTCAAAAATCTGCGCCTCCCCGGTGCTTTTCTCCTCCGGAATATGCAGTTCCCTAAGAAGCGCCTCATATACCGCCCGGTGTCTTTCATCTGTAAAATAATCCACATAGCTGCCGGCAATCACATCTCCCACGCCGTCTATGGCGCCAAGCTCCTCCGCAGTCAGCCGGGTAAGCCTCTCTGTATCATATTCTATCTCTTTACAGATCAGCTTCGCATTGGCAAGGCCGATATTTGCAATTCCAAGACCGTAAAGAAGTCTTGGGAGCGTAGTCTCTCTCGACTTCTCCACGCTGCCGATCAGTTTCTGGTAAGACTTCTCTCCAAAGCCCTCCATAGCCTGGATCTCCTCCTGATACCGGTCCAGATGGAACAGATCCGTATAATCATGGATAAACCCTCTGGCAATCAGCTTCTCCAGCGTTGCTTCCGACAGCCCGTCTATATTCAGCGCGTCCCTGCTGACAAACAACGCGTAGGACTTCAACTGCTTCGCCTGACAGGCGGGATTCATGCAGTACAGCGCCCTGGCATTGCTGACCTTGCGGATCTCCGTAGCTCCACCGCATACCGGACAGCGCTCCGGAATGTCCTTCACGCCGCTTTTCGTCAGATTGCGGGCAATCTGCGGAATGATCATGTTCGCCTTGTAGACCTCGATCTCATCCCCGATCCCAAGCTCCAATTCCTCCATAATACTGATGTTATGGACGCTTGCACGGCTTACGGTCGTCCCTTCAAGCTCCACCGGTTCAAAAATAGCTACCGGATTGATCAGTCCGGTTCTGGACGGGCTCCATTCAATTTCCTTCAGTATAGTCCTGCTGGTCTCATCCGCCCATTTAAAAGCGATGGAATCCCTTGGAAACTTGGATGTGCGCCCCAGTGACAAACCATACTCTATATCATCATATACTATCACAAGTCCGTCGGATGGGAAATCATTTGACGCTATTTTTTCTGAAAATTTAATAACTTCCCGCCCGATGGATTCCTTATCAGCCATATGATATTCTACCACTTCAAAGCCCTGACGTTCAAGCCATTCAAGCTGGTAAGCTCTGGAATTATGAAAGTCTGCATCCTCTGCCCTGACAAGGGAAAATGCATAGAAACGGACATTCCGCTTCGAGGTCACCTCATTATTCAGCTGCCTTACGGAACCGCTGCAGAGATTCCGCGGGTTCTTATATTTCGCGTCCACCTCCGCAATCTCCGCATTGATCCTCTCAAAATCCTTGTAACCGATCACTGCCTCTCCCCGGAGGATCAGCTCTCCCTTATAGGGAATCTGCAGCGGAATATTCTGAAATACTCTGGCATTGTTGGTAATTACCTCGCCTACCTCGCCGTTTCCTCTGGTTACCGCCTTTGCAAGCGTACCTTCCCGATAGGTCAGCACAATAGTCAGCCCGTCCAGCTTCCAGGATACTACCACCCTTTGATTTCCGGCAAATTCTATTAAACCCTCTATTTCCTTCGTCTTGTCCAGCGAAAGCATGGCGCTTTCATGCCGCTCCTTCGGCAGCTCGCTTAATACCTCATAACCCACATTCACCGTAGGACTTCCGGCAAGCGTCACCCCAAGCTCCTGCTCCAATTCCTTTAGTTCATCATAGAGCGTATCATACTGGTAATCGCTCATCATCTCTTCCGCATCCTGATAATAGGCCTTCCCCGCCCTGTTCAGAAGCTCCACGAGCTCCTGCATCCGATTCGTCTTATTATCCTGATTCATAACCTTTCCTTCCCCTGCCGCAGCCCGCCTCCGGGCAAATATTCAATGCAGACAAATGTATCTGCATGCTATAGTATTATAACACAAAAAGCTGCCTTTCCGACAGCTCTCCGAAGTAATTTCTAATATATTATGCTTCCCCGTACTTGTTTATATTCCTTTCAAAACCAGTTTCGTAAGACGCCTGCCCAGCCATTTTGGCGCTTAGCCTCTTACGTATATACTGCCCAAGCAATCTTTTATGCTCTTGCAGACAGACGCAGCACTCGTCCCAGCAGATAGCCTCCAGATGTCTGTGACATTTTTACAATCTGCTCCAGAAAGAAATTGGCATTCAGATTTTGTAAGGCTAATTTTTGAGTAATCGATGCGAGGAATATTTCTTTACCGGAAGTATCTGATCCGGAAAATGTCTGATCCAGCTTCACTTTCTGAAGCTGCTCATATTTCTCGTCCTGCTGTTTTTGATAATCAGACCTGTTCGCCGCTACCAGATTCAGATTCGCCAATGCCATAAACGTCGGCTCTGAGAAGATCCGACCAGATGATATCATATACATTATCCTTTAATTCCTGGCTTTTTCCCTTCAGGGCATCCATAATAGCATTATCTATCCTGGAGTATCCGGTATAATACGGAATCACATTAATAGCTGTGACCGCTATGTTTCTTGAAGTATTGGCCGCGGAAGCGCCGTCAGGCGCATCTGCAGAACCCCCGGTCGGAATTGCCAGAGGCTTTTCATTCATCGGCTTTGCCGAAGCAAAATTCTTCTTTATATTTTCCATCTGAGCAGAAGTGATCTTCTGAGTCCAGGAATCTATCGGACCCTACCCTCTTTTCATGATTTCATTCTCACCAATTTAACCAAGTATTCAGTGGTATCTTCTTCAAACTTTTTCTGATCAGTTACATAAAAACCATGTCTCTGATAAAATGTAATTGCTCTAGCATTTTTTTCTAATGCCCATAAATGATCTGCATGAAGCTCTTGAACTGCATATTCAACTAATTCCCCGCCAATTCCTTCATTCTGGAAAAATGTATCTACATATAATTTACAGATCTCTGTTTCATTCATTTGAAGAAAGCCTTTTACTAATCCATCGTCAAATATATACATATTGTTTATTATGTCGTCTTTTTTGAAGTAATTGTCTACCAGCGAAACGACTTGTAATTCGCCAAAAGAAAATCCCTCATCTTTAAATATAGGGAAATAATTTATCCTGTTATTGAACACAAATATTTCTGCCGCTCTTGACAGATCATCTATTCTGGCTTTTCTAATATTACGCATATTCTCACATCCTTTATTGGACTTAGGCTTCTAATTCTATACCTTTTTATACTTACTGAAAGCTTTGTCCTCGTCTAAATGTACGTCTTTTATAAATACAAGCAGCCATATTGCAAACGCGGCAATTGCTATATGCTTTGAAACGCAATATGACAAAACAGCCCCTATTCCCTGAATGACCGCCCAAACCAAGAAAGAGTTTCTGTGATCTTTACTCATTTTTTCTTTATCATATAATTCTCTTTTTTCTTTTGGCATCGTATTAAAACCGCTTATTAGAATTGCTGCCTTTCCCTTGAAAATCGTAAATATGAAAGCCAACAGTAAAAATAACAAACACGCTCCGCCGCACATAGTAAAACCAGTATTCATTAGTCTGCCCCTTTCTATAATTCCCTCTTCCCTATCTGGACAAGCCGAAAATATCAGCGCATAACCGATTGACTGAGGATATAAAATTCTTCCTGGCTTAGCTGATATGATTTTTCCATGGGCTCAAAGCATTTATCAAATTCATCAGCTAATCTCTCTTCAATTTCAAAAACGGGAGATTCATAAACATAATATTTTCTGTCATCGAAAAATCCTGTTTCCAGTTCTTTCACGAGCAGCGCCGTTGGAAAAACATCGCCTTCCAGACAAACATTATATCTTTTACAGCTTTTGAATCCCCTTCCCACATAATTACCGGGAGTTCCAAAAATAATAATTGCTTTATATCCCAGTTCTATAGCTTTGGCAAAAGTCTGTTCCAACAATGCCTTTCCGATTCCTTTGCGCTGAAATCCCGGCATAACGCCTATAGGGCCAAAAGTAAGGGGTTCTGTAACAATTCCCCGGTCATCATCCTGCTATGATTTCATATACATAACATTTGCGATCACCTGTTCATTTTAATCTCTCCTCCGATTTATACTCTTAAATTTCGATTGTAATTTAATGATTTTTAAGGGAACTATCAGCTGTTATATTTTGTTATTAAATTCTCCGCTATCCCTTGAAAACACTAAGGTTTTCGCAAGTGAACTTACCCTTATAGTCTCCCTCATATTATATTTTCCCATAGGGCATTACGAACCCTGATAAGGGAAAAATGAGGGAAACAAACTCACATAAAACATTATAACACAAAACATACGGGAATTGTGAACTGATTGAAATGCTTTCAAAAAATCAATGAAAAGAGGACAGATAAAAAATGAATATGATTTACGCAACATACAATATCCACCATAACAGCATTGACGTATACACCCATGTCGATTGCATTGAAGTCTGCATTATATATTTCTTCCCATATGTCAAGAAATTCTATTGTATTCTTATTGCGTAACCACTTTTTATCAAATCAGATATGTTGTTATTTTTTTCTTACCATAATAGACCAAACATAATCTTTCTATAACGACACTGTTTGTCCCTTTTCTTTCTGTGACCTTAATTACTTAATGCAAAATGCTTCGCAACTCTACTGACTAATTCGTCAATTTCTATACTTCCATCATTTATAATAGAAGCATATCTTTCTTCATAACATTGTTTTTGTACTTCTTGTGCAAACAAAATATCCCTTTCCATATCAGAGCATCCGTCTAATACATATGAGACAAATTCTCTTCGTTTAAAATGAGAAATTTGAAATTCTTCTGTAGGAGTAATCGATATATATCTGTTATGCGGAAGACCTAATTGCTTTATCAATTTAGGCACATATGCTGCGCCTTCTGTAATAACGCCATTTTCACAACTAATTTGTTTCAAGTCTGCTCTGCACTCATCTCATTTGTTTTTTTACATATTGGATATCCTTTTAATGCTCCTAATTTAGTATAACTATCTAGGAAATCATCTACTTTGAAGTAATATAAATGATATTTTTGTGAAAGTATTTCTGCTATCGTGCTTTTTCCCGCACAGGGGGAACCACCAATATAATATGTATTTATCATCTATCCCTCCTGCTTGTTTGTATTCCTTTCAAAACAGTTTCGCAAGACGTCTGCCGGGCCATTTTGCCGCTTAGCATTTACGTATATACTTCGGCCTTAATAATAATTAAGGCTTTATTCCCTTATAAATTCCATATCTGTTTCAGGAACTCCAGATTTGTCAGACACATACCGCTCCACCTGCATATGTAAATCATATTTCTCCCGGAGCTCAATAATTTTTCCCATCATTGGTGAAGCGTGGTGCGCATCGATTGAATGTTGATCTTTCCAGCTATCAATTAAAAGCACTGTTTCCTCATCATTCATTGGAAAAAAGTAGTCATATCTAAGATTTCCATCTTCTGCACGAATCTCATCAACAACACCGCTCGAAATCATTTCCTTAGCAAATTTTTTTGCATTTCCACCTACACCTCTATAATAAATATTCACTGTAATAGACACTTTAATTCCTCCTGTAATTTCAGATTTTTCAGCCGGCCGCTCTGGAAACGCCGCCGTATTTTCACCCTCTATGGATGTACATTCTCGTCAAATCAGGTTCTCCGTCTCCCTGAACCATGCAGAGAAATTCCCAGCCATAACGCTCATAAAAACAGGTATGGCCTGTAATAAGATATAATGTGCTAATTCCTTTCTCTTTCATATCGGCACATACATAATTTAACAAAGCGCCTGCTATCCCATTGCAGCGCTTATCCTCTTCCACATATACTGCACAAACATTGGGGGCAAGGTCTTTTCTATCATGAAAGTCATTTTCTATCACTCCCAAGCCTCCGATAATTCTGTTATCCTCCATTGCCATATACCATTGCGGAAAATGCAATCCATCCGAAGCAGATCCAAAGATAAGCAGAATGAAATACATTTTACAAGACTTTTCTAAAAAACAATTCCATAGGCTGATCCAACGGCGTATGGTCAAATACTAATCCTCCGCAATCTATATACCCCAGTTTTCGGTATAAATGCTGCGCTCCCTCATCAACCTGCGTCGAGATCAAAGTCATTTTATAGCCTTGATCTTTCATTTCACTCTCCCATCTGATGATTGCCTGCTTCGCATATCCCTTGCCGCGATACTCCTCTTTAATCAATATAAGATTCATATACGCGATTGGCATACCCTGTATCATCAACATGCCGGTCAATGCTCATGACAAATGCTTTATCTTTATCTGTAACAACCTTTATTTCCATGTTTTCTTCTCCTATGTCAAAGCTGTTATCCAGTAGCTTATCACTATAATAAAGCACACCGCGCTCGGAATGAAAAATAGAAACCTTACAAGCCTTTGCTTTGTCCTCACAGTCAAAAAGCTTAATACATTCCCCGCCAAAAGCGGTATAAGCCCAAATGACAATATCATACCTGCTCTGTCCCATGCTTCAGCAGGCAACATTGCATTAGGATATGGTATTGTATTGTCGTGAGTAAGATATGGAATAGCAAAATAAATCAAGCAGATAACTCCAATTATATTTGTTATGATTATTAACAATGACAACGCTCTTTTTTCTCTCATAGGCTCCTCCTTATCCATTTTTCAATCTGCCCCTTTACATCTATGTAAACAGGTCACTGGAGCTTTTCAACTTGTTCTTTCAGTAATCCTACTCATCTGGCAACTCTTGATCATTTAAATCTGCAGATCGCCGTAGTCCCTTCCTTTTCAGTAGATTGATAAAAAAGCTTCCACCCATGCGCCAACGCAATCTCCCGGCAGATCTGGATTCCATATCCATGTTTTCCCCCGTGGATATCCAGAGAATCCTGTCCTCTGTTAATCGCCCTTAAGAGCCTCTTATCCAGCGTTTCCCCATCATTCCAGACGTAGAACCCTGTTTCATCCGCCGTCACCTTAACCTGATTTCCCACACGCATTGCATTCCCAGTCAGATTCTCCAAAAGACAGGATACCAGCGTCTCGTCGCCGTTCAAGAAATCGATACAACAGTCAATCCTAACATCCGGGTATTTCGCTTCAAGCTCCCGGAAAAGCTTCTTTACATTTATCCGTCTGATCTTGATAGCCCCTTCTCTTACATTTCCCATGATCAGAAGCTTCCCTGTAACATCCTCCAGACTTTTTGCACTATCCACAATCTGCTTTGCAGCGAAAAACAAATCCTCCTCGGCAAGCTTTCCCATCATAATATACTCCGCATATCCCCGGATTCCGGTAAGCGGCGTCCGAAGCTCGTGCGCAATCTGATTGACCGGGCGGTTGATCCGCCGCATTGTATAATACAGGAAGATGCCGATCAGCCCGGAAAATATCAATCCGGCTATACAGAAAAACAGCGTCCGTTTCTGCTGTGCCTGCGACAGCTCTTTCAGATTTTCCGCATAAATGACCTCCACGATGCCGCCGCCCACATCTTGTTCTTCCTGTATAATTAAATAACGTTCTCCCTTCCATGTGCTGATCTCTACAGCCTTCCCTTCTGTAAATTCCGCCTGTAGATAGTCTGCCGCAATATAGGTTTCTATCCGTACTCTGACCTGAATACCCATGTCCAGATACTTCTTTGCCGCACTCTGTAGATTCATAGACATTCGGCTAAGCTCCTCATCCTTTAGTCCGGCCGCAAGATAAAAAATACTTTCCTCGTTATTTCTTGCATGCCTGATCCACTGCTTCATCTCATTTTGTGAAATATAGCTCTCCAGAAACAGAAGTCCTCCATAGATGACCACAAGAAACAGCGCGTAGGTCGACAGAAAATTCTTCTTCCATATCTGCATCTTACATCTCCAATCGGTATCCGTATTTGAAAATTGTCTTGATATCCTTCTCCAGCCCAAGCTTCTGCCTGATTCTCCGGATATGTACATCCACCGTCCGGTCGTCACCGTAAAAATCCCTGCCCCATGCAAGGTCAAGCAGGCGTTCTCTGGAAAGCGCGATATTTTTATTGACAAGGAAAATCCTAAGGAGCTCATATTCCCGGTTTGTAAGCTCAACAGGAACCCCTGCTTTCTTCACGGCGGCGCCTGCCAGATCCACCTCCACATCCCGGATATGATATACGGTCTGCTCTCTGTGAAAACGGCGCAGGACTACCTGGATTCTTGCAAGCAGCTCCTCCATGGCAAATGGTTTTACGATATAATCCTCCGCTCCGCCCTTCAATCCCTTGATTCGATCTGGAACCTCATCCCTTGCCGTCACACAGATTACAGGGATATCTCCATATTCCTCTGACAGCCGTCTCATCAGCAAAAAACCATCTATATCCGGCAGTCCGATGTCAAGAAGAATCAGGTCGATCCTGCTTTTTCCAAGCACTGACAGGGCTTCCCGGCCTGTAAAAGCCGTAATCCCCGCATGTCCTGTCATAGATAATGTTCTTCGGATGAGCTCATTAATTCTCCTGTCATCCTCTACGATCAATATATCTGCCACAACCAGTTACTCCTCCTAATGGTCTGAGGTTTCAAACGCTTTCTCTCCGATCTGTACCAGCTGCTCTGCCGTCAAATCTGAGATTACTGTCTTATGGGGATCAATTCCATATTCTCCGCATATGCCCTCTATCACAGCTTTTCCGTCACCAAATGCATAGATGTCACAGATATAGGCTTCCAGTGAAGAGAATGCCAGATCCGTTTCTTCCGCATCTTTGCCTATATCCTCTGTAAGCAGCGGACAGTTCCCCATATCCTTTGCAAGCCATAAGGCTTCTTCATAATTGTACATTTCCTTTGTCACATCTTTTGCGAGAGCCGTATCATAGTCAAGGCCATACTTATCACACACCTTTTTTACGATTTCTTCGTCAGGAACCGCTTCCTTATACAGCTTATCTCCATAAAGATCATTCCTCATGTCCTCAAAAGCATCCGCCCCATCTCTGCGGACCTCCTCACCTGTCATCTCCTGATCCGCCGCCTGAACCTCCATACTCTCCGTATGGCTCCTTGACCAGCCGATTCCCAGCAGCAGGCCTGCCGTCATACATACTGCCATTCCGGCCGCAGTCAATAATACCCTGTACTTTTTCCATGCTGTGTTCATATTCTCTTCTCCTTTCTTCTACCGGCCGCAGTATGGCTCTTTGCACTGCGGCCTTACTTCGTTTTACGGTTTTATCATAAGCCACTGTTATTGCAGAGTTATTACAGAATATTATTTTTCTATCTTTTTGGCCGGACCGGGCTTCCGCTTCTTTCCAGTTCCCGGTGCAGCCCGTTTAATTCCTCGTCTGTTAGTTCCCTGTATGCCCCTGTTTTCAAATTCCCCAGCTCAATGTTCATGATCCGCACCCGTTTAAGTTCCGTCACCTGATATCCAAATGCTTCGCTCATCCGCCGGATCTGACGGTTTAACCCCTGTGTCAATACAATACGGAACTTGTATTTGCCGGTCCGCTCCACCCTGCACGGCCTGGTCACCTCATCCAGCCCCTTTTCTTTATCCATGATCCGTACACCTGATGCCATTCCTTTTAAGAATTCCTCTGTTACCGGCTTGTTTACCGTTACCTTGTATTCCTTTTCATGGTAATTGCGGGCGCGCATCATCTGATTGATCAGATCCCCGTTATTGGTCATAATAAGCAGGCCCTCCGAATCCTTATCCAGCCGTCCTGCATAGGTAACTCTGACAGGGTACTTTAAAAAGCGGATGATATTATTCTTTGTCCGCATATCCTCCGTACAGACCACGCCCGCCGGCTTATTCACTGCAAGCACCACTAATTCATGCTTACTGCCTACAGCCCTCTTTCCTACCGTTACTTTCTGCCCCGGCCGGACCTTCATGCCGCAGGAGGCCTGCACACCGTCCACACACACCTTTCCCGCCTCGACAAGACGGTCTGCCTCCCTGCGGGAGCAGATTCCCGCATCGCTGAGATATTTATTCAAACGCACCGGACCCTGTTCCGGGCTGTTATATTCTTCCTTAATCCTGTTTTTCATTTTTTACTCCAATCTATTACTTATGATTCTGTAAAGTACACACGGTAATCCAAACTATTGTACCGGTTTCCCAATTCATGTCAATTTGCCGCTTTTCTTTTTAGGTGACATATGCTATACTGGCTATAATAAAAAATAAGGGAGCGTTTTATGATCAGTCTTACATTAGATACAAAACACTGCATGACGGAGCTTCTGCTGCGGGATACATTTGATGACTTTCTCTTTATGGAAGGAGATATCACTACTTACAATAAGTTCTCCATTGACGGATATATACACAAAGAGTTTTACGAAACCGGAGAACCCGAAGGAAACCCGGAAGGAACCCACAGTACATGGAGCAGGCTTCGTGATTTCTGTTTTTCCATTATAAAGGGGAAACGGACACCTCTGAATTTCCGGCTTATTTTTTCCCTGCCAGGGGACGAAACCGCCCGTTTGATCACGGAAAAGCAGTTAGATTTCCAGCCCGGAGCCGTGCAGGGCCTCTATCTAAATTTTAAATATGACGGCTCTGTGCTCACCTGCACTACCGGAACATCACTGAATACCTTTACACTGGACAAGTCCTTAGAACATGCTTTTGACAAATGGACCGGTGAATTTTTCTCAGTACATGGGATAGACTGGAATCTGCAATAGCGCCGCTGTCCTGCGCCCGGTATCTCCCCTGCGCAGGACTGCGCTTCTTCTGTCTAATACAATTCCCGGTACAGTTCTTCCATCTGTTCTACAGTAAGCTTCACATAGCTCTGGTTCAGAAGCCTCTGCTGGCTTGCCTCCACACTCTCGGCAAAGCCCCGGATCTCTGTCTCGGTCATTCCATACTCCCGAAGCTTCCTTCTAGACATGACCTGATCCAGCAGATGCTCCAACTCCGTATATACCTGTTCTTCCTCACAGTGAAGCAACCCTGCCAGAAGCACATTTACCTCTCTCAAGATTCCGTCAGGTTTCAGCCTTTGATAAGCGCCGAATACTGCCGTCAGGAATTGATAATTGGCTTCTCCGTGGGTCACATGATACACGCCGCTCAGCGGATAAGACATGGCATGCACCGCACCGGTTCCTGCATTGCCAAATGCGATCCCTGCCAGATTACTTGCCGTCAGGAAATCATCCAGAAGCTCCGTCCGGTATTCCTGCCCATGCTCTAAAATCTGCCGGAATCCCGTCAGGATCATCTCCATGGCCTGCCGGCTGAACATCCGGGTATACAGATTCGCTCTCGGTGATACATAAGACTCTATCGCATGGATAAAGGCATCAATCGCACTGGCCGCAAAAAAGGAGTAAGGCAGACTCTTTAAAAGCTCCGGTATCAGCACCGCATCATCCGCATAAATACTGTCATCCGCCAATCCCAGCTTGCTGTGGATACTGGTAAGCTCCGTGATCGACACATTGGATACCTCTGAACCGGCGCCGCAGGTTGCAGGCACCGCAACCAATGTACGCGCTTTTTTAAGAGGTACTTCACGTTTAAATATCTGCTCTGTCGAATATTCCCCCTCCAGCACCAGGATTTTCGCCATATCTATGACCGCCCCGCCTCCGATCGCAATAATCCGTTCACAACCTGTCTTCCTGAAATCAGAAAGCAGTGCATTGATCATAAGATCCGTGGGCTCTCCCGTCCCGTACTTCCCCTTATACTCCACATGCGCTTCTATTCCGACGGGTGCAAAATAAGCCTCATAAGCACTTCTGCTGGCAAGAATAAAATCTCCATTTCCAATCCGGTACTCCTCCACAAATGCCTTAGCGCTGTCAAATTTCTGAATCTTTGTTTTCTGTTGGAATAACTTCATACTCTACTGCACCTCCTGATCTCTGTCAATGTTTTCTTAGCCTGCAGATACCGGATCTACCGCAAGCATCTGTTGTAATCCCTTCTCCTCCATCGCCTTCAAAACCCTGTCAATTCTTGTCATGGCCATTTCCTCCTCGTTTCGTATTCTGCAGACTATGTATTTTCCTGCAAAATATATTGTATGATATGCAAAATCCAAAGACTGCTCCCGAAGGGTTTTGTAATATAGTATTACGAAAAAGCCACAGGAGCCGCCCTGTTTTGCAGAGTTTTCCTGCGGCCTATTATACCACATTATGTATCTGTCCACTATGAATATTTTATATTTACTTTAAAACTCTTTTCTAAGCTTCGGATCAAGCAGATCCCCTAATCCGCTCAGCCTGCGCTTCCTGATCTACCTGCTATACTAAAAACAGAAACCCTTTATCATCTTCCCCGCACAAAAAGCCTGCGGATAGCGGAATATCCTGTACTTTTTTATTTTATAGCATTTAGGTTATACCGCGGTAAAGTATTCTCTCTGCAAAAAAGGTAACAAGAAAGATCCCCCCATACTTTCAGCCTGGATCAACCCTGTTACCTCTGATATTTCATAATTATACACAAAGCAAGTATTATTTTTGTGTTACTACATATTTATATATTTTTTCAGAAAGCGGCCGTTTATTTTGCCAGCTTCAGCATAATTTCATTGCTTCTGCGGACAAATGCTGTCATCTCCTCCGGGCTCAGCGGCTTATGCGCCAGCATTGCCAGATCATACAGCTGCTTACAGAACATATTTACATTCTCACCGTCTTTATGCTCTGCCGCATACTGTACCAGCGGATGATTTGCATTCAGCACAAGCGTGCCTGAATTGCCGAACATAGACGGATCCATGCCTCCCATGCCGTACATCTTCATCATCTCCTGCATCCGGCGGCTTTCCTCAGAAAGAATGATCATAGATGCAACATTCTCATCCTTAATCTTCTCCACCTTCACTTCCAGCTTGTCATTGCCAAGCTCCTTCCGGAACAGCTCCGTCAGCTCATCTGCTCTCTTCTGGAATGCTTCCTTCTCATCCTCTGCAACCTCTTCTCTGGCAGAAGCATTTACATCTGCATCAATGCGCTGGAATTTGATATTCGGGTTACGCTGCTCAAGCTGTGTGATAAACGGTGAGTCAATATTATGCGTCAGGATCACCGCATCCTGCTCCTGTGCCCGGAACATATTAATATACTGGCTTTGCTGCTGTTCATCGGTCACATAGAAGATGGTGGTCTTCTTCTCTTCCTCTGCGCCCTCTGTCTTCTCTGCAGCATCTGCATTCTCTTCCTTCTCAGCTTTCGGATCCACAAGCTCTCCGCCGTTTTCCTCCACACACTCTTTCAGCGTCAGATATTTCTTATCAATATTCTTAAATAAGATGTAATCCATCATCTTGTCACAGAACTTCTCATCCTTCAGGCAGCCGAACTTAATAAAGGGACTGATATCATCCCAATATTTCTCATAATTTTCTTTGTCGGTCTTGCACATGCCGCTCAGCTTGTCTGCAACCTTCTTGGAAATATAATCTGCAATCTTATTCACAAAACCGTCGTTCTGCAACGCGCTTCTTGACACGTTCAGCGGCAGATCCGGACAGTCGATCACACCTTTAAGCACCATCAAAAACTCTGGGATTACCTCTTTGATGTTATCTGCGATAAACACCTGATTGTTGTACAGCTTAATGGTTCCCTCAATGGAATCATACTCCGTATTGATCTTCGGGAAATACAGGATTCCTTTTAAGTTAAACGGATAATCCATATTCAGATGGATCCAGAACAACGGCTCCTTATAATCCATAAATACCTTACGGTAAAATTCCAGATAATCTTCCTTGCTGCACTCATTCGGATGCTTCGTCCAGAGCGGCTTCGTATCGCTTAGGGAAACCGGACGCTTGTTGATCTTCACCTTATCCTTAGCCGGAGATACCTCTACCATCTCCTTCTCACCGTTCTCGTTCTCCTGCTCCTCCATCTTCGCTTCTTCATGGATCCGCTCAACAACTACGTCGTCCTCCTTCAGATCCTCCTCGTCTACGGTCTCATACTCCTGCTCCGCATTCTCCTTAGCAAGATAAATCGGCACCGGCATAAAGGAACAGTATTTTTCAATAACCTCTCTCGCCCGGTATTCATTGGCAAACTCCAGACTGTCCTCATTCAGGCAGAGGGTAATCTCTGTGCCGACACCCTGCTTGCTGCCCTCAGACATCTCATACTCTGTACCGCCGCTGCTTACCCAGTGTACTGCCTCTGCGCCCTCTTTATAGGACATGGTATCAATATGCACCTCATCTGCAACCATAAACGCAGAATAGAATCCCAGGCCGAAGTGGCCGATCATGTCATCCTCGGTAGTCTTGTCCTTATATTTCTCCAAAAATTCTGTCGCGCCGGAGAATGCGATCTGAGTAATATACTCTTCCACTTCCTCCGCCGTCATACCGATACCATTGTCGATAAACTTCAGCGTCTTCTCCTCTGGATTTACCAGAATCTGGATCTGCGGCTTATAATCATCCGGGATCTGATATTCTCCCATCATGTCAAGCTTTTTAAGCTTGGTGATCGCGTCACATCCGTTTGAGACCATCTCACGGAAGAAAATGTCATGGTCTGAGTACACCCACTTCTTAATAATTGGAAATATGTTCTCGCTGCTGATTGATAAAGAACCCTTTTTTGCTGCCATATATATCACTCCTATTTCTCATATTTTGCGCGGACCCTGTCATCAAACTGCCTCGTCTATATCCCAAAGGGCTCCGCCTGCCGTATAACTATGATAATACTCCGAAATTTAAAAGTCAATAGAAAATTAGCACTCTTTGAATAAGAGTGCTAACAAATTTCTTAAAATTATGAAATTTCCATAAATTATTCCACGCTTTTCAGTGATTCCACCATGTTGATCTTCTTCAATTTAAAATACATGATCCCATTGATCAGCAGCGAGAATCCCACCGTAAACAGCAGACTGTAGAGAAAACTCGGCAGATAAATGCTCCGTCCAAACATCGCCGCATCCACCTCTACTGTCTGTATAGTAAACAGATGGAGAACCTTTCCCAGCACAATCCCGCCTGCCGCCCCGATGAACGTAAGCAGGATATTCTCCCTGAATACATACACCGCAACCTCCGGGTCATAGAAGCCAAGCACTTTCAAGGTAGCAAGCTCCCTCTGCCGTTCGGTAATGTTAATGGTATTCAGGTTATACAGCACCACAAAGGCAAGCATTCCCGCTGATATGATCAGTACAATGATCACCAGATTCAAACTGGACAGCATATTGTCAAGCTGTTCCATAATATCATGGGTATAGCTGATGCTCAGCACCTCATCCCGGTCAACGATCTTCTCCCCGGCCGTTTCAATCTGAGACAGGGAATACTCCTCATCTGTAATAAACAGAATACAATTATACTCCGGCTCTGTCCCAAAGACTCTGCTATAATATTCCGGCGTCATATAGATGTAATGTCCCATATAATTCTCGCATATATGAGAAATCCGTACTTCTCTATCTGCATCATCTTCATTTTTAACTGAAATCTTATCCCCTGCCTGAACATCCAGAAGCTTCGCTGTCTTCTCGCTGATGATCACTCCCTCATCATCCAGCTCATAAGCTTCTCCAGTTTTCCGGTCATGAAAATCCACGTACGCCCCTGCATCATCTAAATCCTCAAGCACTACGATATAGGTCTGCCGTTCCTTTTTTCCTTTCGCCAGCAGGATGTTTTTCATGTAGGCATCCATATGGCGTTCTATATCCTTATTTTTTGTAAGAAACCTGTCAAGACCAGCCCTGTCCGCTTCCGTCAGATCCTCTTGCAGCAGAATCTGTCCATCATAAAACTGAATCTCATCATACTGAGTATCTGCAATTTCGTATACAGAATCCTTAATGCCGTATCCCACGATCATCAGCGCCATGCATCCGCTGATTCCAAATATGGTCATGAAAAACCGTTTCTTGTACCGCATCAGATTCCGCACTGAGGATTTCCATGAAAAATTCAACCGTCTCCAGATAAAGGGAATCCGCTCCAGAAGCACCCGCTTTCCTGCCTTCGGCGCCGGCGGCCTCATCAGCACTGCCGCCTGATCTCCCAGTTCCCGGTAACAGGAAAATAATGTAGCCGCCATCGTACAGGCCACTGCAGCCACGGAGGCGGCAATACCATACTCCGGCACATAAGGAACCAGAATTTCCGGCATATGATGATACATGATTCCATAAGCATAAATAATAATATAGGGCAGGATCTTCTCACCGATCAGTACTCCCAGGATACTGCCCGCAATGGTTGCAAGCAGGGCATAGCCAAGGTATTTGGAGGCGATTGCCCCCTTACTGTATCCCAGCGCTTTCATCGTCCCGATCTGCACCCGCTGCTCCTCCACCATACGCGTCATGCTGGTCAGGCTGATCAGCGCCGCAACCAGAAAGAACAGCACCGGAAATACCTGGCCGATGGCACGCATCCGGTCTGCATTTTCCCCGTAGCCGTTATATTCCGGCAGTGTGCTTCTGTCATAGATATACCAGGATGCCTCCGGAATGTCCGCAATCTCTGCCTCGGCATCCGCAAGCTTCTCTTCCCCCTCTGCAAGCTCCTCGGCCGCCTTGGTCCTGCCTTCCGCAAGCTCTTCCTCCGCTTCCGTCAGCTTTGCTTCATTTTCCGCTATTTCAGACTCTGCGCTCCTTAGCTTCTCCTCCTGAACAGAAAGCTCCGCCCAGCCGGCCCGGATCTGTCTCTGACCGTCAGCAAGCTGTCCCGGCACCCCTGCAAGCTGCGCTTCGCCTGTCTCCAGCTCCGCCTTGGCATCCGCAAGCTCCTGCTCTGCTCCTGCAAGCTGTTCTTTTGCCGCATTCACCGAAACAGCAATTTCATCATATTGAGCCTTTAAGGCTGCAATCGTCCCTTCCAGACGAATCCGCTCCTCATCCAGCTTCTGATCCGTTATCTGTATCTGGATCTGCCGGATCTGCATCTCAAGAGCAGCATACTGCCCGCCGATCGTTGTTGACGCATCCTTATATTCTGACTCGGGATATGTATTTTCTATCTCCTGCATCCGTTTTTTACAATCTGCAAGTCCGGCAAAAACAGCCTCCACCTGCCCGTACCCTTCTTGCGCCTGGGAAAGTCCTTCCGCAAGCTGCGCAAGTCCTGCTTCGCCTTCCTTAATCTTCTGCTCTGCCCCGGGCTTTTCAGCTTCAAAAGCAGCCTTTCCTGCTTCATACTCTGCCCGGCCCGTATTCAGCTTCGCAATTCCGGCCTCATACTGAGCCTTTGCATCCGCAAGCTCCGACTGCTTTGATGCAAGAGTATTCTTCGCACTGACAATCTGGTTCCAGCCGTCATAAATCTGCTGTCCGGCATCGGCAAGCTGTGCTTTGGCAGCTTCAATTTCTGCCGCCGCATCCGCAAGCTCTTTTCTGGCCTTCTCCCGTCCTTCTTCCAGATTCATCCTGGCCTTGTCAAGCTCCTCTGTGGCTTCATCTACCAATTCACGCCTGCGCAGGATCCCCCTCTCTCCGGACAGCTCCTTCACCTGTTCCATCGCTTCATCGACCAAATCCTCATATTCTTCTGTATATGCAGTCAGCCCCTCTGCTCCAGCCGCCAGCATATAGCATTCCGTATACACCTCAAGCTTAAAGGTCTCCTCCGGTACGAGCAGAAAGCCATCCAGGCTTCCGGTGCCGATGGTCGTACTTCCCCTGCTGAAGGAAATGTAACAGGGCGTACTTCCGGTTCCAACCACCGTAAGCTCCTTCACCTTCAAGGTATCAGACACCGGCATGTCACTGCCGGATTTCAGCAGTATCTTATCCCCCACCTGATACTCGGTCTCATCATCTGCAAGACACTCCCCGATTTTTTCGGGAAGCCGGCCCTCCGTCACCTCCGCTTTATTCATTGCATCAGTCAGGGACATCACATGGAGCGCCCGCTGATCCTCCTCTGTATCTGTCAGAAAATCCGCACTGTATGCACCCTCTGCCCTGCTGATGAGCTCCAGCTCTTCAAATGCTTTCACATCATCCTCTGTGATTCCCAGCGTGCTGACCGCCTTCACATCCATCAAGGCTGCTCCGTCATAATAGGAATCACCGGTAATCCTCATATCCGGCTCCGATGCACGGATTCCAGAAAAAAACGCCACGCCCAGTGCTACGATAAAGAGGATGGAAAAAAATCTTCCGGAACTTTTTTTAATTTCTCTGAAAAAGTCTTTGTGCGCTGCTTTCATATGTCCCGACTCTCCTACCACTCTATCGTTTCTACCGGTACCGGTCTTTTATTCACTGTCATCTTCGATACTTTTCCATTCTTGATCTGGATCACCCGGTCTGCCATCGGCGCGATCGCCAGATTGTGGGTGATCAGTATCACCGTCATCCCTTTATTCCTGCAGGTATCCTGCAGAAGTTTTAGGATCGCCTTTCCGGTACTATAATCCAGCGCTCCCGTTGGCTCATCACACAGAAGAAGCTTCGGGTTCTTAGCAAGGGCTCTTGCGATGGACACCCGCTGCTGTTCTCCCCCGGAGAGCTGTGCCGGGAAATTCGCCAGGCGGCCGCCCAGGCCCACCTCCCTAAGCACCGTCTTTGCATCCAGCGGGTGCTTACAGATCTGCAGGGCAAGCTCCACATTTTCGAGGGCAGTCAGATTGGGGATCAGGTTATAGAACTGAAATACAAATCCTATGTCATCTCTCCGGTACGCCGTAAGCCGCTTCTCAGAATAATCCGCAATATCCTTTCCGTCTACCTCTACAATCCCGTCCGTTGCCGTATCCATACCTCCAAGAATATTCAGAACCGTTGTCTTTCCCGCCCCGCTCGGGCCCACGACTACAGCAAATTCGCCTTTTTCAATCTCAAAATTAATTCCTGCCGCCGCCGCAATCTTCACTTCGCCCATCTGGTATATCTTGGTAACATCCTCTAATCTTACGAAACTATTCATATACTCCTCCAGCATTTAATCTTTGTCAAGTACAGTCATTATAGCATTTTACAGCAAACAGCAAAAGAGTATAGCCTCAAAAAACTATACCCTTTTATACTCTCTTTCTCTCTATTCTTTTCCATTAAAACAGTATGTGCAGACCTTACACGGCTCTATTCCAATCGATTCCAGCAGATCATCCAGCCTGTGGTATCTCAGGGTCGTGAAATTCTGCTGTTTCCGGATATCCTCTATCATCTGCGCATATCTGCAGCTGCATGGGTCTGCATATTCCTCCAGCACTTCCTTCGGACAGTCTGCTCCTTCCCGTTCCTCGATCACCCGGCGGGTAATCAGCTCCATATCCGACTTCGAGCGGGAGAAATTCAGATATTTACAACCATACAGGAGCGGCGGGCAGGCAGGCCGCACATGCACTTCCTTCGCACCGCTGTTATATAAGAACTCTGTCGTTTCCCGAAGCTGTGTCCCTCTTACAATGGAATCGTCAATCAGGAGGAGCTTCTTATTCTCAATCAATGCCTGTACCGGAATCAGCTTCATGCGGGCAATCAGGCTCCTCTGGCTCTGGTTCGTAGGCATAAAGGAACGCGGCCAGGTAGGCGTGTACTTGATAAACGGTCTGGCATATGGAATCCCCGATTCGTTGGCATACCCGATAGCATGGGCAACACCGGAATCCGGCACGCCCGCAACAATATCCGGATGCACGGAATCACCGTCCCGCTTTGCCAGCATGCTTCCGCAGCGGTAACGCATCTCCTCTACATTTACCCCTTCATATCCGGAAGTCGGATAACCATAGTATACCCACAGGAAAGAGCAGATCTTCATCTTATCCCCCGGCTCCACAAGCGTCTGTACACTCTCCGGCGTTACATACACGATCTCACCCGGACCCAGCTCCTTATAATCCCGAAAGCCCAGATTGATGTAGGCATGGCTCTCAAAGGACAGACAGTAGGCATCCTCCTTATGTCCGATCACAAGCGGCGTCCGTCCCATACGGTCCCTTGCCGCATAGATCCCCTCTTCTGTCATCAGCATCAGTGTCAGGGAACCGTCTACAATCTCCTGCACATGACGGATTCCCTCTACAAAACTGTCCTTCTCACAGATCAGCGCAGCAATCAATTCTGTTACGTTGACATTTCCGGTAGTCATTTCCTGAAAATGTGCATTCGACTTCTGATATAGATTCTCCAGCAGTTCATCACTGTTATTCACCTTTCCCACAAAGGTAAGGGCAAAGCTCCCAATCTTGGAACCAAACAGCAGCGGCTGAGGTTCAAAATCCGAGATACACCCGATTCCAAGATTCCCCTTCATCGTTCCCACATCACGGTCAAACTTCGTACGGAACGGCGAATTTTCAATATTGTGGATCGCCCGGTCAAATCCGCCTTTACCATGAACGGCCATGCCGCCCCTTCTGGTTCCCAGATGTGAATGGTAATCTACTCCGTAAAAAAGCTCCAACACGCAATCTTCCTTCGATGCTACTCCGAAAAAACCACCCATAAATCTTCTCCTTCTATCCTTTACTTTTCACTGATATTTGAACATCTATTTAAAACATTTCGTGCCTATTATAGCACTCCTTCTGCCTTAGGACAACATTTCTTTCAGTTTCCTGTTTACCGTTCCAGGGTCTGCCTTTCCTTTCACTGCCTTCATCGTCTGCCCCACCAGAGCGCCCAGCGCTTTCTTCTTGCCGCCCTTGTAATCCGATACAGCCTGTGGATTTTCTGCGATTACCTTCGCAAGAACCTCCTCTAAAGCTCCCTCATCATTTTCTATTTTCAGTCCCTGCTCCTCCACATATTTTTCCGGATCTACATTCTCATCAAAAATCTTTTCAAATACCTCCTTTGCCACAGAGCTGTTGATCACTCCCGCTTCCGTCATGGCAATCAGCTTTGCCAGATTTTCCGGGTCAAAACAAATGTCCTCCGGCTCTTGTCCCCGCTCCTTCAAAAGCCTGAGCGTCTCTACGATCAGCCAGTTTGCCGCCTTCTTCGGCTTGCCGCAGACCGCCGCCACAGCCTCAAAAATGTCTGCCATATGCTTGGAGCCGGTAATGATTTCGGCATCGTACCGGGGGATATCAAATTCCTTCTTATACCGCTCCAGCTTCTCTGTGCGCAGCTCCGGCTGCCTTGCCTTAATCTTAGCCAGCCATTCATCACTGATTACAATCGGTACTAAATCCGGCTCTGGGAAGTACCGGTAATCCTTCGCGTCCTCTTTGGAGCGCATGGCATGGGATACTTCCTTGTTATCGTCCCATCTTCTGGTCTCCTGAACTACCTTCTTTCCTTCCTCCAGAAGCTCAATCTGCCGCCTGCGCTCCCCCTCTATCGCTCTGGAAATCGCTTTGAACGAATTCAGGTTCTTCATCTCCGTTCTGGTGCCGAGCTCTGTACTCCCCGTTTCACGGACAGACAGATTGACATCCGCCCTCATGGAACCCTCCTGCAGCTTACAATCAGAGGCTCCCAGATACTGGATGATCAGCCGGAGCTTTTCCAGATAAGCAATCACCTCATCTGCGGACCGCATATCCGGCTCTGAAACGATTTCTACCAGCGGTACGCCGCTGCGGTTATAGTCAACCAGAGACGTATCGTCCCACTCGTCATGCACAAGCTTACCTGCATCCTCCTCCATATGCATCTCATGGATCCGGACTTTTTTGCGGGTGTTTCCGCATTCTATCTCAATATAGCCGTTTCTTGCGATCGGAAGATAAAGCTGTGAAATCTGGTAATTCTGCGGATTATCCGGATAGAAATAGTTCTTCCGGTCAAATTTGCATACCCTTGCGATCTCACAGTTGGCCGCTAAGCCGATTGCCGCCGCATACTCCACCACCTGCCTGTTCAGCACCGGAAGGGAACCGGGCATGCCTGTGCAGACCGGACAGGTATGAGTATTAGGCGCACCCCCGAACTTTGTACTGCAGCCACAGAAAATCTTCGTCTTTGCCGCAAGCTCCACATGAACCTCCAGGCCGATCACGGTCTCATACTGTTTTGCCATTACTGCCTCCCTCCCTTCTCATCTGCCGCCGCAAGCTGCGGGCGGGCATACCCCCTTATTCTTTCCACCGTATATGCCGCCCGGATGATCTTATTCTCCTGATAGCAGTCACCGATCAGCTGCATTCCAATGGGCAGCCCCTTAGAATCTATCCCCGCCGGAACGCTGATTCCCGGAAGCCCTGCAAGATTTACAGAAACGGTATATACATCACTCAGGTACATTTTCAGCGGGTCGCTTAAACTGCTTCCAAGCTTTGGCGCGGTTGTGGGCGCCGCCGGTGCAACGATGACATCGTATTTTGCAAATGCCCTGTCAAATTCCTGCTTGATCAGCGCCTTTGTCCGGAGCGCTTTCAGATAATAGGCATCATAGTACCCTGAGCTTAAGACAAAGGAGCCCAACATGATCCTCCGCTTCACCTCCGCACCAAAGCCCTCCGACCGGGACTTCTTATACATATTATGAAGCCCCTCATATTCTTCCGTGCGATAGCCGTACTTTACTCCGTCAAATCTGGACAGGTTAGAGCCTGCCTCCGCGGAAGCGATCACATAGTACGCCGGAATCGCATATTTCACCAAATTCAGATCAAATTCTTCTACAATGGCTCCCTTTTTCTCCAACTCTTTTACTGTCTGTAAAATCGTATCCTTTATTTCCTTATCCAGTCCTTCCCCAAAATAGTCCCTTGGAATTCCGATCCTCATTCCCTGTACATCCTCTGTCAGAGCGCTGGTAAATGCATAGGACTCTCTTCCCACAGAGGTACTGTCCTTGGGATCATGACCGGCAATCACTTCCAGAATCGAAGCACAGTCTGTTACATCTCTGGCTGCCGGTCCTATCTGATCCAGCGAAGAACCGTAAGCAATCAGCCCATATCGGGACACTGTTCCATAGGTAGGCTTTAGCCCAGCCACACCGCAGAATGCACTGGGCTGCCGGATAGAGCCGCCGGTATCAGACCCCAGGGCATAAAAGCACTCCTGTGCCGCCACAGCCGCGCAGGAGCCGCCCGAAGAACCGCCCGGCACATGCTCCAGATTCCATGGATTTCTTGTCACACCATAATAAGAAGTTTCCGTGGTACTCCCCATAGCAAACTCATCCATATTGGTTTTCCCTAACATAACCGCTCCTGCCGCTTCCAGCCTTTTCATAGCCTCCGCAGTATAGGATGGAACAAAATTTCCCAAAATCTTTGAACCGGAGGTAGTGAGCACACCTTCTGTGCACATGTTATCCTTCACCGCCATGGGAACCCCGGCAAGGGGGCCGGTAAGCTCTCCGGCATCAATCAGCTTCTGTACCTCATCTGCGCGTTTCAGCGCCTCCTCTCTATTTATCGTTACAAAGGCGTGTACATCCTTTTCTACCTTATCAATCTGTGCAAGAGATGCCTCTACAGCTTCCCGGACGGAAATTTCCCCTGCACGTATTTTTTTACCCAGCTCTACCGCTGTCAGACATGTAATATCCATATTCTATCCTCCAAAAATCCCGCTGTCTATCCAATCGTCTTCGGCACCTTAAAGCTCTGCTCTGACCTGACCGGTGCATTTGCCAGCGTCTCTCTGCTCCCATCCCCATTCGTCACCACATCCTCGCGAAATACATTATTTACCGCAAATACATGGGACATCGGCTCGGTTCCTTCCGTATCCAATTCATTCAGGGTATCGATATAATCCAGCATCCGCTCCATATCCAGCTTGGCCGCTTCCTTCTCCGACTCTGACAGCTCCAGCTTTGCCAGGATTCCTACATATTCTATTGTTTCATCTGAAATTCTATCTGCCATAACTGCTTCCTTTCTATATTTTCTCTGCTTCTTACACGCTTTCCTGCTTCCGCGGCATCTCACGGATCATCCGCTATGGTTCCAGCCTGCTCAAATCCCTCGGGAACAGTGTTGTCTCCCTCACATTATCTTCGCCCGTAAGTTTCATAGTCAGCCGTTCCAGACCGATTCCCAGTCCGCCGTGAGGCGGCATTCCATGCTTAAAGGCATCCAGATAACAGGTAAGTCCCTCTTCCTCCATGCCTCTTGCCGCCATTTTTTCTTTCAGGGCCTTATAGCTGTGGATACGCTGTCCGCCGGTGGTAATCTCCATTCCCTTATACAGCAGGTCAAAGCTCAATGTATATCTGGTATCCTCCGGGTCATCCATTGCATAAAACGGACGCTTCTTAGACGGATAATGTGTAACGAACACAAAATCACTGCCCCATTCTTCCTTCGCATACTGCCCTATCAGCACTTCCTCCTCCGGCTCCAGATCAAAGGGGTTCTTCATCTTACGGCCGTATTTTTCTGCCGCCCTCTGCTTCGCCTCATCAAACCGGACAGTTGGAATCCGGCTCACATCCGGCAGTGTAATATTTAAAATATCCAGCTCTTTTGCATACCTCCTGCCAAGAAGCTCCATCATATACTGCAAAAGCCCCGTCTCCATTGCCATAAGCTCCTCAAAGCCGTCGATATAGCCCATCTCAAAATCCAGACTGGTATACTCATTCAGATGACGCTTGGTGTTGTGCTTCTCCGCCCGGAATACCGGTGCCGTCTCAAATACTCTGTCATAGACTCCTGTCATCATCTGTTTATATAACTGGGGACTCTGCTGCAGAACCGCCGGCCTGTGAAAATATTCCAGCCGGAACAGGTTCGCGCCTCCCTCCGCACTCTTCGCCCCGATCTTCGGTGTATGGATCTCCGTAAAGCCCTGCTCATATAAGAAATCCCGGAATGCTCTGGTAATCCCCTCCTGAATCTTAAATTTGGCACGTTCACTGATATTGCGCAGGGAAATGGAGCGGTAATTCAGTTTCGCATCCAGAGAGGTATTCAGTTTCCATTTGGAAATAGCAAGCGGCATCATCTCATCCTCCGGCTCACTTAATACCCTCAGCGCTTCCATACGGATTTCGATGCCGCCCGGCGCTTTCTCATTCTTCTCCAGTATGCCTTCTATCTCAACCGTATCCGCTTCCTTCACATTCTTCAGGGCAAATCCGGCCGTCCCTTCCTCGTACACTCCCTGAAGCAGCCCTTCCCTCTTTCTCAAAATGATAAACGCAATGTTTCCCATATCCCGGATTGCATGGACAGCCCCGTTTACCTTCACTCGCTGTCCTGCCTTGCAGCAGGTAAGAAGCTCACTGATTTCTAATGTATCCTTCTTTACAATTCCTGTTAAATACTCCATGATGTCCCTCCTCTTCTCTTAAGAACAAAAGTACGCTTCGCACACTTCCGCGTTATTATATTCCTGGCGGCGCTGCTTTTGTTCCGCGCGCGCTGTTGCGCATCTTAGTTTTTGTTATCCAGAGAAATCCGGAGGACTTTCCTGGATAACAAAAAACATCCCGGGGCACAAATACATGTGCTCCGGGACGGATGTTGTCATAATCCGCGGTACCACCCGCATTGAATCTCCGGTCCGGCGGATACCCCGCCTTCCCTTTCAATTCCTCTCTAAATACTTAACGCGTACTAAACGTACCAGCCTACTATCATTCCACGGTATTCCTGCAATCCTGCACTTTGCAAGCATGCCAGATGCTTCAGCCAGTCTGCTCCCAAGTGTTCCCATATCTCCCATTCCTCAAAAGATGCTCTCAGTCGGTGACATCTTATTCCTGTCAAGTTCCAAGGATTAGAGTCTTGTTCTCAGCATTCTCTAAAACTGATTTTTATATTAGCACAGTGCTTCCCATTTTGCAAGATTCATTTTTAAAATTTCGATATTATTATATTTAATCAATAATATTGACTCTTTCTTTCTATATATTTATGTTCTAATCCGATAACCCTTCTTTATCTATCATAATAGGCTAAATTGCCATATAACAGCAGCCTATGCTTTCAGATTGTGGAGAAAGTAAAAATAAGCTATAATATTAATTATAAATTCTGCCAGAGGAGATGAGATGAACTGCATGAAAAAAATACTGATAATTGAAGACGATACGGATTTAAGAGAGGGACTGCATTTCTCATTTGAAAGCGATGGATATGCTGTTACAGATGCAGGAACAAAAAAGAGGGTCTTCAGAAAATCAAAAAAGCTGTCTTCGACCTTATACTGCTAGACTGCAATCTCCCGGACGGAACCGGATTTGAGCTGTGCCGGGAGGTCCGGCAGTTCAGCCCGCTTCCCATCATCATGCTGACCGCCCGCGATACTGAAATGGATGAAATCAAGGCTTTAGAACTGGGAGTAAATGATTATCTGTCGAAGCCTTTCTCTTTGGGCGTTCTCAAGGCGAGAATGAAGCGGATCCTAAACGAACAGTCTAACTCTGCTATTATAAAGTCCGGCACTATATCCATAGACAAGAACACCTGCAAAGTCTATAAAGATGAAACGGAAATTCCGCTGAGCAGACAGGAATACCGGCTGCTCCTCTATCTAATCGAAAACAAGAACCACGTCCTGTCAAAGGAACAGATTTTAAACCAGATCTGGGACAGCGGCGGCAGATATGTGGATAGTAATACCGTCTCCGTCAATATCAGCAGATTACGGACCAAATTAGAAGACGATGCATCCAATCCGGCCTATATTAAAACCATTCACGGCATTGGATACATCTGGAAGGAATAGGCCATGGCACTTCATATAATACTTCTTATTCTATTATTCATCGTTATCGGTTACAGCATTTATCGAAAGCGGAAAACATTCCAATCGATAAACCGCCTTCTGGACTGTGTGCTCAGCCAGGAACCGATTGCATTATCCGATACAAAAGAAGGTGAATTATCCGCCCTGGTAAGCAAGATCAACCGGATCCAGCAGGTTTTGGGAAAACAGATTATGCAGGCAGAGGATGAAAAAGAACAGGTGAAAAGCCTTGTCTCAAATATGTCCCACCAGCTAAAGACACCCTTGGCTAATCTTTCCCTATATACGGAAATTCTAAGCATCCCCCAGCTGACAGAAGAAAAGAAGGCGGATGCTGCTCAAAAGCTAAAAAGACAGGTCGATAAACTGGACTGGATCATCGGCTCCCTAGCTAAAATGGTAAAGCTGGAGCAAAATGCTATTACATTTGACATAGAACCGCTTCCCATACGGGGAACCATTCTGGATGCGATAGATACGGTATATGAAAAAGCCGAAAAAAAGCATATTTCTCTCACCTCCGAGCCTTATGACGACATATTACTGTACCATAACAGGAAGTGGACGGCTGAGGTATTTGCAAATCTGCTGGAAAATGCCGTCAAGTATACGGCCCCCGGCGGCGCTGTTCAGATCAGCATCCATCCATATGAAATATATACAGAAATCATGTTCACAGACAACGGGTGCGGCATCCGCGGGGAGGAAATCCCCCGCATATTCCAACGGTTTTACAGAAGTCCGGAAACCGAACAAACCGAAGGCTCCGGCATAGGATTATATCTGTCCAATCTGATCCTCGAAAAAGAAAAAGTAAAATCTATGGCGAAAAAGAACATCAGGTTACTGCCCTAAAGGACATCAGCCTCAGTGTAAAGGAAGGCGAATTTATTGCCATCGTCGGAACCTCCGGCTCCGGCAAATCTACACTTTTGAATCTTATTGGGGGACTGGATATCCCCACAGAGGGAAACATCTTTATCAAAGGGAAAGACATCAGTTCCCTGACAAGAAAGGAACTGACCATTTTCCGGCGCAGGAATATCGGCTTTGTATTCCAGAACTACAGCCTGATGCCTGTGCTGAATGTGTATGACAACACCGCCCTTCCCATCACATTTGACAGGGGAAACCATATTAGCCGGGGTTACATTGAAGAACTGCTGAGAGAATTGGGAATCTGGGATAAACGTAAAAAATATCCAAATGAGCTGTCCGGAGGACAGCAGCAGAGAACGGCAATTGCAAGAGCGCTGGCAAACCGCCCCGCAATCCTGCTGGCTGACGAACCCACCGGGAATCTGGATTCCAAGACCACCGTCGAGGTGATCGGCCTGCTAAAAGCAAGCTGCCGTAAATACAGCCAGACTATACTAATGGTTACCCACAATGAAGCTATCGCACAGATCTGCGACCGGATCATCCATATCGAGGACGGCATGATATCACCGGGAATCCGAAAGCTTTCTCACAAAGGCGGTGATGACAGATGCTAAAACTGGCGTACAGCTATATAAGGTATTACAAGAGCCAGACCTTTGCAATTCTGGCAAGCATCATTCTGACTGCCGCCCTGCTCTCTGGCATCAGCTCCCTGATGTACAGCAGCCGGCTGAACAGTCTGGAAAACAACAAGCAGATTTATGGAGACTGGCACTATTCTATCGATCTGGATGCGGATACCTGCAATACCATCCAGATAGAAGCGCAGGACTCTAATTATCAAATGGAATGCTATGGAAAAAAGAGCATAAAAGATATGACAGCAGCGCCCTACCCGATGTATTTCGTCCAGACAGATGAAGCTTACCGGCAGATGGCACACCGGCAGATTATCGACGGCCAGTATCCTGAGGATGCTAATGAGATTGCCGCCGACCGGTACACGCTGGCAAACCTAAGTTCCTCTGGAACTCTCGGAGAGGTTTTAAGCATCGACGGGCAGGACTTTATCCTTACCGGAATCGTCGAGAGCTCCTGGGCCGCCGATACTGATGAAATGGAACTCTTTGTAGCAAACAGCTTCACAGGACCGGGGACACGCACCCTTCTTTATCTACAGTTTAGTGAGGATGAAAAGCTATACCGGCAGCTCAATGCATTTTTGAACAAATATAAAATCTCCGGCGATGCTGTCCAGTCAAATGATGAAGTAACAAAATTTCTAAGCGGCGAGCCGCCGGAGGGCATCTATGATATTATAAAGTTCGGGCTGACGAACGAGGAAGGCAATTTCACTTACATTATCCTGAAATTGCAGAGCGAATATAATCTGGCTTCCTACGGAATGCTCCTGCTGCTCTGTATCTTCAGTATATTTATTATACACAGCATATTCAGGATTTCCGTTTCCAAACGGACTTCCGAGTACGGAATCATGGAAACATTGGGCATCAGCGGAATGCGGATCGGCGGCACACTGATTCTGGAATTATGGCTGTTATTTTTATTCGGTTATCCCTCCGGGTGCCTGTTAGGAAATGGAATTTTGAGGCTATTTTACCAACAGCTGAACCGCGTCTTTACCGTCAAAGGAACGGGAAACGCCGATATCAGAACTGCACTATCCGAAACGGACCGGATATTTGCGGGAGCCGATTCGGGAAACGCGGTATTTCACACGGCATGGAACGCCATTGCTGCTGGTTTTGTATTCCTGCTCACCGCCCTTGCCATTGCCGGATTCTCCACCGTCCGCTCCATGCACAGGCAGTCCCTCCGTCAGGTGATAAACGGCGATACCTCTTTTATAAAAAGAAGACACATTTATAGCTTCCGGAATCCTAATCTTGCACATGTGATAGTAAGAAAATTTATGTTTCCCAGCAGAAGAAGGGTAATCGGGATTCTTCTGTCCCTGTCGCTGGGCGGATGTATGTTCCTCTGCTCTGCCTATATGGTAGAAAATCTGAAGGTTCATGCAGACATGTCCCTAAAATCAGACGACGGCCTTGGGTCAGACTACAGAGTATCTATAAAATCGGATATCCTGTCCGATACTATTCCGGCACAGACAGTTACGGAAATTAAAAAAACAGCTGAATTATCAGAAGTGTATGCCACCCGGTATACCCTTGGCGAGCTTACCATTCAAAAACGGGAATTGGAATGGGATAAGTATTTTGATCAGATGAATAAAAGCAGTTATTTTATACAGCGCTTCGGCGGCATCTGCGTCCAGAAAGAGGACGGCAGCTACGGGATCAAGTACAATATCTATGGATATGATACGGGCCTGCTTGAGCAGTTACAGGAATTTATTCTCGAGGGCAGCATTAACCTTGAAGAATTAGAACAGGGAGGCAAGATCATAGCCGTCGCAAATAAAGACGGACAGGGCAACTATAATTTCTATGGAAAGCATCCCGGAGACACCATTACGCTTAAGGTTCCCAGCATTCAGAACTGTCTCCCGGAAATACTGAAATTCCAGAGTCCGGAAGAGAATTACATTACACAGGAATTTGAAATCGCCGCTATCGTAAGCCGGCCATTAGCCCGCGAAACCAGCTTTCTGAACGCAGATTCCTGGAGTAATATGCAGAGTCTGATCCTGCCAAACCGGCAGATGTATGAGCAGTACGGTATCTACGATTACAGCTTTATCAACGCATCCGCCGCAGATGAGACAGATACTGGTATAGCAGCAGACAGGCTGCTACAGAAAATACAAGATGTCCCAAAGGCAGTCCTTCAGGATTACACCACTGCAATTGAAACCCAAAAAGGCCATCTCCGCCAACAGCAGTTATTCTTTTCCGGAATTGCTGTGATCCTGCTTGTCATCAGCCTGTTCCACATCATGAACAGTATGAATTATTCCATTCTGTCTCATCAGCGGGAATACGGCATCATCCGGGCGATGGGTATCACAGATGCCGGATTTTATAACATGGTGCTGCAGATGGGGCTTCTGTACGGCCTGCTGGCAGATTTATTGATATTCCTGCTGTACAATCTCTTCCTGCGGAGGGTTATGGATTATTACATGATTCATATAGTTCAGTTTCTACACATTGGCAAGACAGTTCCTAGAGAAATCACAGGTTCAGTCATGGTATTGAATATCCTGATTGCGGCCGCGGCAGTAATCATCCCTGCACGAAAAATCGTAAAATCTCAAATTATTTCTGAAATCGTTTAAAACTAAAATGCATCAGAAATCAAAGGGACTGCCTGCACAAATGTGCCCCAGTCCCTTATCCTTATAATTATTAAATCTATTCAGCTTCTGCATAATCCTTCAGTTTTTTCCGTCCCACAAGAACATCTAACGGCAGGTCAAGTTCGTCCGCTATCCTGCACAGCATATAAATATCCGGAGTTCTTTTTCCGATTTCATAGCTGGAAAGAGAGCTTCTGTCTATCCACAGCCTTTCTGCCAGCTGGCTCTGCGACATATTCCGCGCTATCCTGAAGCTCTTAATGTTCCGCCCAAGCTGTTCCTTTTCCGATACCGCCACAGCCATATCCCCCTGTCCTCTTTCGTATTTCAACCGCGTAAGCCTTTATCCTCACCATCCCGGATCAAATCTAAGCCCTGAACAAGCATCAAATCCAGTCTACCGCGTACTTCCCCTGAAAAAGACCTCCATGCATCGCCGCATTCCCTCAGATAATAATTAGATGAAGGCATTGCAAGATACGGGGAATAGTATAATCCAGTATATAACCGATATAGGATCTCTGCGTCCGGGCCAATAATTTCTTTTTCCAGCCTGATATATCGTTTTATATTAATTCCCAGAATTTCAGCCATCTGATACTGCGTAATCTCATCCAGCTTTCGGATACTTTTCCATACGCTCCAGGGCATTTCGAATTCCATTTGTGCCAGCCTCAAATTCCTATAGACAGCTTCCGGCAGTTCCGCCTTCTTTCCAGATTCCAGAGCAAATCCCATATTCACTGCCCACACGATCAGCCTGTGCATCCGAAGCTTTCCCTCTCTGGTTATGCACTGTTTCATATAATCATCTAGAACTCCAGACTCAGAATACTGTCCGGTGATCAGGAAATTTATATCTCCGCCGTTACCCTCAAACGCTTTTAAACAATCATAGGAAATAACGTTTGCACCGGATTCCAGCTTAGCATAGTGGCTCTGCGTAATACCCATGTCAGCGCTCATTTCCTTCTGTGTTTTGCGCTGTGCCCTTCTATACAATTGCAGCCGTTCCACTACCTCTGAATAATCCCGTCCCATAACACTCTCCAATATTTACTGCTATTATTGTAAAATGTTTTAAGCGTCCAATTATATACCCGTTTGTGAATATTTTACTGCTGTATATGATATTCTATTCAATACCGGCGTCTGACAAATTACCGTCCACACGGCCCGAAAGATTTCATTGCCAGATTCCATATTCTTGTGCTAAAATTGTCGTGTAATTCTATTAGATTTAAAGGAGATTCTTATGTTTTACATATATGGCTGTCCCATGCATTTGGGCGTAGGAGACAAGGGGCTGATTCACAGTCTTGACTATCTGAAAAATTACTGCAGAGATTTAAACTGTACAATATTTCCTGAAATAATCATGCCGGAAGATAATTTGAAGAATCTTAAGAATCTAAACAGCATTCTGGCAACCTGCTCACAGATTGCCGGAGCCGGATATGAAGCGCTTACCCATGGAGAAACTCCCCTGTTTATCGCAGGAGACCACAGTTCTGTTATCGGAAGCATCTCTGCATCCGGCACTTACTATAATGATCTGGGGCTTATCTGGATTGATGCCCACCCGGACATTAACACAGATACCACCACTGTAACCGGAAACATTCACGGAATGCCGGTTGCCTCCCTGCTGGGCATGGGCGAAAAACGGCTGGCACAGATATTCAGCCGCAATCCAAAGGTAAAAGCCTCCAACATCGTCATGCTGGGCCTCCGGGATATTGATCCGCCTGAGGCAGAATTTCTAAAAGAGCTTCACATCAAGTATTACACATACGATACCATGATGAAGCTTGGAATCGAACATTGTCTAAACGATACGGTGCGGCATTTATCCGGCCTCAAACACATTCATATAAGCTTTGATGTTGATGTTATGGATCCGGAATTCTTTCCCGGTGTATCTGTTCCAGTACCAGAAGGATTTAAAGAAAAGGAAGCCTTCCAGATTATGAATGAACTTATGGAACGGCTTCCTATTGTGTCTTATGATATTGTAGAATTTAATTCGGAATATGATGTCAATAACAGCACCGCTGAATTTGTAAAAAAGCTGGCACACAAAATCCTGTCCAATGGATAATTGGAATGCCGCTATTGTTCCAGAGGAAGTGCTTCCTGCACTTTCTCAACGCCGTTCCCGACGATGCCATTCGTCCTTGCAAGCGACTGTTCTACATCCTCCGCAATATTGCCAAGCCCTGACGCTTCCTTAATTTCTTCCGGATGTCCCAGCGGCAGGATGAAATACTCATCATCCGGATCCTGGTCATGATATACCCATGTCGGTGTAAAATCCGCCTTCTCCAGGGTAATCTTACCCTTGGTATCCCGGTGGATCGTAAGGGTTACCACCATGCCGTCCTCCGAATATCCATCGGTAAGCCCGTCCATATACTCCGTGCGCTGATTGGAAAGATGGTTGCCGATTGCATAGGCGCACACCATCTTATGTTTGCCATCACTGCTCTCCTGCAGATCCACCGGCTGGATTACATGAGGGTGGCTGGCGATCAACGCGTCAATCCCCATATCACACAGCTTCTGCGCAATCGCATCCTGATAGGAATTCTCCTGCGTCTGATATTCCACACCCCAATGCATATAGGCGATTGTATATTCCACACCCTCTTCCTTCATCCCGGCAAGAATCTTCTCCACATCATCATACAGAGACTGGGGGTCTGCCTCCTGGAAGGAATTGATCAGGTTCCCGCTTTCTTCGCTGACTGCGATTCCATTGACTGACTTCATGCCGTCTATAACTTCCGTCTCATATACATAATTAAGGAACCCTATTTTAATACCGTTGATATCCTGAACAATATAATTTTTATCCGACTCGCTCTTCCTTACTCCTGTATATAAAAGATTCTTCTCAGTCAGCACATCCATCGTGCGCTGCAGCCCTTCGTCTCCATTATCATAAATATGGTTGTTTGCAAGCATACACATATCCACCCCATTAGCCGCCAGCGCTTCTGCGATCGCATCCGGCGCACAGAAATTTGGATAACCGCTGTAATCCCCATCTGTCAGGGCATACTCTGTTGTCACAGCGGCAAAATCTGCCGCCTCATATATTTCCTTCATATAAGTGAAGATGGCATTATAATCATAACTCTCCCCATTATAATAGGTTGATGATTCCAAAAACGGCTTATGCATAATGATATCGCCTGCCGTTGTGATCACAGCAGATGCCTCCTTAATCTCTGCCTCCTTCTTCTCCAGCTCCAGAGCCTCCGCCTTCGCTTTTGCCTCCTTCGTTTTTTTAGAAATTCCTTTCGCGGTAATTTTAACAAGCAGAATAGCAAATATCAGGACTGCTATTATTCCTCCAATCACGATCAGCTGCTGGATCTGCCTCCGCTTCCGCCTTTTCAGCCTTGCAGTTTCCTGCCTTCTTCTTGTCTCCCTGTCCGGCCGCTCCCCTCCGATATCTCTAGGCTCTCTGGCTGTCCGCCTTTCCCCAAAATCTTCTCTTAATTGGACAGAATGTTCTCTCTGCGGTTTCCTTTCCCTGTTTACCGGCGTCCTGCTCCGCCAGTCTCCCTTTCGTTCCTGCGCCGCTTTATGGGCTTTAATTCCATCTTTTTTCGGCTTTTTTCCAGAATGATCCTCCATGCTCTTTCTCTCCTGCACTCTTCGTATTCATGCCCGGATGGGTATATTTATACGATACTCGAAAAATGTCGAAAAAACAAGTACAATAGAAAAAAAAATCATCTTTTTTGCAACAATATACATTATTTACAAGAAACTATTCGACTTATAAAATTACTTCATGTATAATTATTTTGTAACTGCCGCGCCTTCCTGCCGGAGAGGCAGGTTCAAGCATTATTACAATATTATATATAAGAAGGTATTTGCTGTGAAGAATAATACGGAAAACACTCTTAGACGTGCAGAAAAATTACAGATTATTTTAATTGGAGAAGGAATACTAGTAGGAACAGCTGGCGGCCTTGTGGTCCTGCTGTACCGGATCCTGCTGGAATATGCAGGGATCTGGCTTCATGCGGCGCTGGAATTTGCCAAGGACTCACCCTTACGTATAGCAGGATGGTTTGTCATCCTCATGCTTCTGGCTGTGATTGTGGGAAAGCTGGTAACCTTTGAGCCGTTGATCTCCGGAAGCGGCATTCCGCAGCTTGAAGGCGAGATGACCGGCCAGCTCGATCAGGTCTGGCAGAAGGTGCTTCCTGCCAAATTCATCGGTGGTTTTTTATGCCTCCTTGGCGGTATGTCCCTTGGCCGGGAAGGTCCGTCCATCCAGCTTGGAGCTATGGCGGGAAAAGGGATTTCCAGCCTTTTAAACCGGGGAAAAACTGAAGAGCGTTTTCTCTTAACCTGCGGCGCCAGCGCCGGATTATCCGCCGCATTCCATGCCCCTCTTGCCGGAGTTATGTTCTCCTTAGAAGAGGTCCATAAGAATTTTTCCGTATCTGTACTTTTATCCGTCATGGCCGCCTCCCTGTCCGCCGATTATTTATCCTCGACAGTTTTCGGTATGAAGTCCGTATTTCAATTCGATATTTTACAGACTCTGCCCCAGAGTTATTATTGGATGATTCTGGTACTTGGCGTCATTCTTGGAATACTGGGAGCATTTTACAACTGGTTTACATTGAAAGTACAGTCCATGTATAACCATGCGAAGCATTTAAATACTACGACAAAATTAATGATTCCATTTCTCCTTGCAGGAATTTTAGGCTTTACCATGCCCGATTATCTGGGCAGCGGACACAATCTGATTGACCATCTCACAAGCGGAGAGCTGATGCTCCACATGATTCTGCTTACGCTGGTCTGTAAATTTGTCTTTTCCGCTGTCTGCTTCGGCTCCGGAGCTCCGGGCGGCATCTTCTTCCCGCTGCTGGTGCTGGGGGCATTTATCGGAGGAGCATTTGCCATGTTTGGTGTAAACTATCTGGGACTGGATGCCATATATGTAAACAATTTTGTACTTCTTGCCATGGCAGGATATTTTACGGCAATCGTACGCGCTCCGCTGACCGGAATTATTCTAATCTTTGAAATGACTGGCTCGGTCCAGCAGCTTCTTTCCCTGTCAGTTGTATCTATTGCCGCTTATATCGTGGCGGCACTGCTCAAATCCAAGCCGATTTATGAAAGTCTTCTGGAACGCCTGCTTGAAAAACGCGGAATTGAATTGCCAGAGAGCCCGGGAAAGAAGGTACTGCGGGAATTTGCCGTAGCCCACGGCTCCGATGCGGACGGGAAGCTTATCAGCGAGGTGGACTGGCCGAAGCGCTGCCTGCTGGTTGCCGTTCAAAGAAGCGGGGAGGAATTTATTCCGAAGGGAAACACAAGGCTTCTTGCCAGCGACCTACTGGTTACCCTGACCGATGAACGGGATTGTGCTGACATCTATAAAGAAATGGAGGAAATCTGCCGGTACAAGGGCTTTTGAGATTAGCTTGTATTGTTATTCGGAGGACGCAGATATGAACCGCATAGTACCTGCACAAGCGGGACAACATTCCAGCGAACTAACTGCTAACTTCGTCTAAGCCATAATAAAATCCAAGGCATTCCCCTTGGATTTTATTATGGCTAAGTCTCGAGCCACATTATCTTTTATAGTGTTTCTATGAATTTCATAAAGGATTTCCTGCCTTCTTCGGTGCATTTGTATACGCCGGCGTCTTCCAGGACTCCTACAAAGGTATGGCCGATTTCCTTGTGCAGAATTTCGGTTACGTTGTCTGCTGTTATCTTCCCGTAGTTAGGAAGGAAACGTTCTGCCCATTCTGCGTGTTTCTCGATTTTCTCATTGCATCGGATATCCTTTCCTTCCACAAGATACTCTGCGAGAATCTCCATCTCTTCCTTTAGTCTTGCGGGAAGCACGGCAAGACCCATAACCTCAATCAATCCGATATTTTCTTTCTTGATGTTATGATACTGTGCGTGAGGATGGTAAACGCCCAGCGGATGCTCTTCTGTGGTTATATTATTGCGGAGGGTTAGATCGAGTTCAAATAAGTCTCCAACTTTCCTCGCAATCGGCGTGATGGTATTGTGAAGCTCTCCGTCGGTCTCTGCAAAAATGAAGGCATCCTCGTCAGTGTATCCTCTCCATGCTTTCAGTACATGATCTGCCAGATCGATCAGCTTCTTTTCATCCTTATGACGGATCCGGAGTACAGATAACGGCCATTTTACGATGCCGGCTTCCACATCCTCATATCCCGGTATGGTAACCGGCTTCTCAATCGGAGCCTTTGCCATTGCGAAGGTATAGTGTCCTCCCTGAAAGTGGTCGTGGCTTAAGATTGAACCGCCTACGATCGGAAGGTCTGCATTAGACCCAAGGAAATAATGGGGAAACAGCTTTACAAAGTCAAACAACTTGATAAATGCCGCCCGGTCGATCTTCATCGGTATATGCTGTCCGTTGAATACGATACAATGCTCGTTATAGTACACATACGGCGAATACTGGAAGCCCCATTTACTGTCGTTGATGATAACCGGGATAATCCGGTGGTTTTCCCTTGCGGGGTGGTTTACACGTCCCGCATAGCCCTCATTTTCCATGCAGAGCAGGCATTTTGGATAGCTGCTTGCCTTGGCGTTTCTTGCCGCCGCAATAGCCTTGGGGTCTTTCTCCGGCTTGGATAGGTTGATGGTAATATCAATCTCCCCGTAAGGAGTCTCCACCTTCCATTTCATATCCTTCTTTACGCGATAACGGCGGATATAGTCGCTGTCCTGGCTCAGCTTATAGAAATATTCTGTTGCTTCCTTTGGTGTTTTTTCATAGCGCTTGGCAAATTCCTTCTGCACCTGCGCAGGTCTCGGCATCAGGCAGTTCATCAGCTTTGTGTCAAATAAATCCCTGTAAACCACGCTGTCTTCAATGATCCCTCTTTTACAGGCTTCATCCAGAAGGGCTTTTAAAATATCTTCCAGATTGATTTCCTCTCCTGCAATATCCACGTCCTCATAATCATCCTCATGAAGTACCTCCAGCAGGAGATTCGTGGTGTAGGTGCGCTCGCACTCCGGCGTCAGGCCGGTATCGATTCCGTATTGTACTAATTTCTTAATATTCTTAGATAACATGTCCGCCGTCTCCAATCTCTACTACATAAAATTCCGCATCATGTCCAACCTTTTCCTGATATGCCTTACCGATGGAGCTGATAAATGTATCTACCGCATCATTTTTTACAATGCTTACCGTGCAGCCGCCGAATCCGCCTCCGGTAATGCGGGAGCCGATCACGCCCGGAATCTTCCATGCAAGATCCACCAGAATATCAATTTCCTCACAAGACACCTCATAATCGTCCCTTAAGGATACATGGGAGGCGTTCATCAGCTCGCCGAAGGTCTTGATCTCCCCAGCCTTAAGCGCCTGCACTGCACGGATTGCACGCTGGTTCTCATATACCGCATGCTTTGCGCGTTTCCGGCACACTTCACTCTGGATGGCATCCTTGTGCGCCTCAAATTCCTCTTCGGTCAAATCTCCCAGCGTCTTAATGTCTACAACCTTCTGAAGCTCTTTTAACGCCTGTTCGCATTCGTTCCTCCTGTCATTATAAGCAGAATCTACCAGACTGTGCTTCACCTTGCTGTTGGTGATCACAATCTTTGCATCCTCAAGCACAACCGGCGCATACTCATATTTTAACGTATTAGTATCCAAAAAGATTGCATTGTCCTTTTTGCCCATAGCGCTTGCAAACTGATCCATGATACCGCAGTTGCATCCGTTGAAATTGTTCTCGGAATCCTGTCCAATCAGAGCAATATCTACCATAGATACGTCGAATCCATAGGTTTCCTTCAGGAACAGACCCGTAAGCACCTCAAGGGATGCGGACGAGGACAAGCCGGAGCCGTTAGGGATATCACCGAAGATCAGCACGTCCAGTCCATAGGGAATTTTCATGCCTCTCTTTTCAAAAGCCCACATCACTCCCTTTGGATAATTGGTCCATCCTGCTTCCTTGGATGGTACCAGATCATCCAGACTGGTCTCTATGACGCCGAGCTTTTCAAAATTTACAGAATAAAAACGAATCGTTCTGTCTTCACGGCTTCTTACAATTCCATAGGTTCCGATTGTCAGCGCACAGGGAAATACATGCCCTCCGTTATAATCGGTATGCTCTCCGATCAGATTTACACGTCCCGGAGCAAAATACTTGCGGATCTCGCCTTCCGCACCATACAACTCTTTGAATTTTTCAATCAGCTTCTGCACCATTTGGCATCTCTCCTTTTCTTCACCCGGAGTGCCCGTTCCCATTGCACTCCGTATTGATTTATAATATAATTATAATGAGCAATTCAAAGTATGACAATAAATATCATACACAAAACTATAACGATATTGAGGTATATGAGGATTACCATGATACAGATACATACAACAGACAGCCAGCGGGAAATGAAGGCTCACGGGGACTATCATTTTCCCGTACATATCAGCGAAGAATCCATCGGCATTTACGAGGGCGGAGCCTTCATGTGGCACTGGCACCCGGAGATTGAATTGACCTGGATCCAGTCTGGCCGGATTGATTACCGGGTAAATGAACAGCAGTATATTTTGAAGCAGGAGGAAGGACTGTTCTGCAATAGCAACGCCCTCCACTCCGGTTACATGACAGACAACATGAACTGCGAATACCTGTCCATTACCTTCCATCCAAGATTTATCTATGGGTATGAAACCAGTGTTCTGCAGACCCGGTATGTGGATTTTATCACCTCCAGCCCCAGGCTCAGTTCCCTGGCACTACGCCCGGAGATTTCCTGGCAGGCTGAGATATTAGACACTATGAAGCAGATTTACGGCTGGTCGAAACATCCGCCTGTAGATTATGAGCTCTCCGTCCATCTGGCGCTTGCCCGGATCTGGCAGCTATTGTACCGGTACTTTGTGTCCCTTCCTGACACAGCTGAGCCTGCGGCCCAGCATTTAGACCGGCTGAAGCGGATACTTACCTTTATACAGACTCATTACAATGAACCGCTGACTCTGGAAGACATCGCCGACAGCGTCAATATCTGCAAGAGCGAATGCTGCCGCTTCTTTAAGAAGCATATGCATATGACGCTCTTTGATTATCTGCTGTTTTACCGGATCCAGCAGAGCCTTCCTCTGCTAAAAGGCGATGAAAGCATTACGGACATTGCCGGAATGGCGGGATTCTCCAATCCCTGCTATTATGGAAAAATATTTAAGAGATATATGAACTGCTCTCCCAGAGAATATAGAAAAAATGTATAGGAGCCGCCAGTTCTCAGGCAGCTCCTTTCATTTTCATTACTCTTTAATCCTGTCAATCTCTGTAAGGTTAATACCAGAGGCTGTCAGAATAACCTTTAAGTCAATATAACGTTCTTTCATTGCTTTGTATACGTCCGATTCTTTATCGATAACCAGCATCATATACCGCTGAAGCCTGGAAAATTCTTCCACTGATATTTTTAACATTTCTTTTTCAGTCATACAGCCACCTGCTTTCTTTTATAATCTGTGCTGATTGTTACAAGACAATCATATCAGATTAAATAGAAGGTGTAAAGCGGTTACCGTTCATACAATAACGTAAAGCAGGCAGAGGAAGATTTTACAACCCCCCGGGCGGCTTGTGCTTCTTCTTCTTTTTCTGCTATTCTATTAACAAGATTAGAATAGATTGGGGGAAACATTTATGCATATGGCTGATGCTTTAATCTCACCGGCAGCCGCCGGAACCATGTATGCCTGCTCAGGTGCGGCCTGCGCATACGCAGTAAGGAAGGTACGGTTAGAAACCGATCCCAAAAAAGTTCCTGTCATGGGTGTGATGGGCGCTTTTGTCTTTGCCGCGCAGATGATCAACTTTACAATTCCGGGAACCGGCTCCAGCGGCCATCTATGCGGCGGCATGCTGCTCACCGCACTGCTCGGCCCTTACGCCTCGTTCCTGACCATGATAGGCGTACTACTTATTCAATGCCTGCTTTTTGCGGACGGAGGCCTTCTGGCGCTTGGCGCTAATATCTGGAACATGGCATTTTACGGATGCTTCCTTGGATACTTCCTTGTCTGGCGTCCCTTCATGAAAAAAGGAGCCGGCAGAGGAAAGGTTATCTGCGCTTCCATTTTAGGCTCAATGATCACGCTGCAGCTTGGCGCATTTTCCGTAACCCTGGAAACCCTTGCATCCGGCATTACCGACCTGCCGTTTTCCATCTTTGCAGGCGCCATGCAGCCAATCCATCTGGCGATTGGATTTGTGGAGGGATTGATTACTGCCGCCGTATTGATATTTGTCTACGAATCCAGGCCGGAATTGCTCATGGACGTAACCCCAGAGGGAAGCTTAGGAAAATCCACCTATAAGAAAACTCTGGTTACCCTCTGCATCGCCGCTCTGCTGATCGGAGGCGGTTTATCCTTATTTGCGTCCTCCCATCCGGACGGTCTGGAATGGTCGATTGAGCGTATCACCGGTTCCGCCGAACTGGATTCCGATGCGTCGGCGCCCTACGAAACCGCAGAAGCCCTGCAGGAGGCATCTTCACTGCTTCCGGATTATGCATTTAAAGGATCGAATTCCTCTTTGGGAACCTCCTTTTCAGGAATCATAGGCTCTCTGGCCGTTTTGATCGTATGCGTAGGCGCCTGCTATGTATTTAAGTTTTTCAAACACCCAAAACAAAGGGAAGCAAAATGAGCAGACTAGACCATGCACTATATGAGATCCACCATATGGATATGCTTGCAGACAGAGACCAGTGGCTGAATAGGATTCACCCACTGGTCAAGCTGATTATAAGCGCAGCCTACATCGCAGTTACCGTATCCTTTCACAAATATAATTTTACCGGGCTGCTCCGAATGGGCATCTATCCGATCGTGCTGTTTATATTGGGAGACATCTCCTTTACCGATGCCTTAAAACGGCTTCGGATCGTGCTCCCTCTGGTATGCTTTGTCGGACTGTTCAATCCATTTTTCGACCGGAAGCCGGCTCTGGAAATCGGAGCCTTTGTGGTAACGGCCGGAATGATTTCCATGGCCACGCTCATGCTGAAAGGTATCTACAGTGTGCTGGCGGCATATCTGCTGATCGCATCCACATCCATTGAGAAAATCTGCTCTGCCATGCGTATGCTGCACATCCCTGCCATTCTGGTAACACAGGTATTACTTACCTACCGGTATATCTCCGTACTTCTGGAGGAGGCAGGACGCATCACAGAAGCTTATTCTCTGCGGGCTCCCAAGCAGAAAGGCGTACACTTTAAGGTCTGGGGCTCCCTTGCAGGACAGCTCCTGCTGCGCAGTATGGACCGGGCGGACAATGTATACGAAAGCATGACGCTTCGAGGATATCGGGGAGAATTTTACTATGGCGGGAAAACAGCCCTCTGCACAAAGGACACCGCATATCTAATTGTCTGGATTCTATTATTTATACTGTTAAAAATGATTTAAATGGAGACGTAATTATGAGCCACATACACATCAATCTGGAACATGTAAATTACAGCTATGACGCTTCGCATCCGGTTTTGAAGGATATTACCTTTACCGCACACGAGCATGAAGCCGTCGGCCTGATCGGTGCAAACGGCGTAGGAAAATCTACATTATTAAAGCTTCTTGTGGGATTAAACCTGAATTATGAAGGAAGCATCCGCGTGGAAGATATTCCGGTAGAAAAAAATACCCTTCCGGTAATCCGTGAGAAAATCGGTTATGTGTTTCAGGATTCCGACAGTCAGCTGTTCCTGTCTACGGTAAAGGATGACGTAGCCTTCGCCCCGCGCAATTACGGACTCTCGGAGGATGAAGTAAGCAAACGGGTAAACCATGCCCTTGAGAGCATTCATATCGAGCATTTAAAGAACCGCCAGATTTATAAACTCTCCGGCGGTGAAAAAAAAATGGTATCTATTGCTACCATCCTGTCCATGACTCCTGATATTATATTGATGGACGAGCCCTCCATCGCACTGGATCCCGGAAACCGGCGCCGTCTTATCCATATTTTAAATGAATTTGACCATTTGAAGATTATCGCTTCCCACGACCTGGACATGATCCTGGATACCTGCAACCGGGTGATCCTCATGTCAAAAGGACAGATTATCCGTGATGGGAAAGTCAGAGAGATTCTGTCGGACAAAGATCTGCTGGAAAAGCATGGGCTGGAGCTGCCATTTTGTATGCAGGGGAGTCCTTATTCATAGAAGCCCCCTTTCCCACGCATACTAGTACTCCGTACTTGAAGTTCCTGTGCAAATATTCGAGGAGATTTTTTCAAGTGTGTAAGTTCAGAAACGGATGCGCAGCGGGCTACGCAGAGTATTCTAGACTTGTGCCATCGGAAAAATAGACCGAAATATTTGCACAAGGGTTTTCAGTACGGAGTACTAGGCACTTTTTATCTGTAAACTATAAAATTTCCATCTTACAGCTGTGCTTTTTGCTTACCTTATCGTATGAAATCCCAACTGCAGGAATGCGGCCTGCATACACCGATTCTTCCCCTAATTTCCCTTGGAACCTAAGCACATATTCCCGATCTTTGATCTGTTGAATCGCCGCTTCAGGAGAATGTCCTATCTTAAGCTCCAGAATAATACAATCGGCCTGTCTCGTTATTATAATGAAGCAGCGGTACTTTTGTATTATAGGCATACTCAAAGATATCTGCCATTGTTTCCGTATCCCCTGCAATCGCCGCCTCAAGCATCCGCTCCGACTCTTTTGCAAGGCGGTACACATATCCCAATGAGGGTTCCCTTCTCAGCATGTCTTTAAATTTGTCCATCAGCTCTTTATTTGGGATAAATATCCTGCCCTTCTCACTGGTCAGGAAACCCTTCACAGGCACAGCTTCCCCGGATACCATAAGAGCAAGTGCATCCCTGACTGCATCCACATTTTTATTAATATAGTAAAAAATCTCATCATAGGAACCAGAACTAATCCAATAATTTCCAAGGTTATTATTCGCCAGAGCCGCTGGAATATTTGGCGGTCGGAAGGATTCCCGTCTATCTTTGCATCCGGATACTCTCTGAGCAGATCCTCAATAAGAAACCGCTCAATTCTTGCAATGTATTCTTTGTATGTCTTACAATCACAGAGCATAACTGATCCCGAAACATATACGACAAACGGAGGGCGGTCCTTCCCTTATTTTAGGGGTTTTGGTTCGTTTTCTACAAAAAATGCCTGTAAGAGGTACTGACTTTTCCAAAGCGTCTCTCACAGGCATTTATTCCAATTACAAACTCAATTTTATTTCTTTATCGGGAGCATCGGAACAGAAGCTCTTCCCATCTTCTGTCTACTTCCTTCTGGAATTCTTCTAACAAATACTCGTTTTCTTTTTTAAACAGATGCTTGAATCTTCCCTGCGGTTTTAAGAAATCCTCGACCGGCTTCTTATTCTTTGGTTCATAGTTCAGGATCCATTTCCCTTCTACTACCTCAAATAACGGCCAGTAGCAGGTCTCCACAGCCAGCTTACAGATTTCTATGATATCCGGGGTGTTGTATCTCCACCCGCGCGGGCAGGGAGCCATAATATTTAAGAAGGCTGCGCCCGGCGTATAGATTGCCTTCTCAGACTTTATATGTAAATCCTTAAAGTTCTGCACAAATGTAGTCTGCGCCACATAAGGAACGTCATGAGCCGCAATGATTGCCGCCAGATCCTTCCTGTTCTGAGGCTTTCCGTTACTCTCCGAACCCACCGGCGTGGTCGTGGTATCCGCATACATCGGTGTTGCGGATGACCGTTGGATTCCGGTATTCATATAGGCGCCGTTATCATAGCATACATAAACCATATCATGATTCCGCTCCATCGCTCCTGACAGGGATTGGAAACCGATGTCGTAGGTTCCGCCGTCGCCGCCGAAGGTGATGAATTTATAAGTCCCATCAAGCCTTCCTTTGCGCTTCAGCGCCTTGTAAGCACCCTCCACGCCGCTCATGGTCGCGCCTGCATTTTCAAATGCATTGTGTATGTAGCTGTCCTCCCAGGAGGTATACGGATAGGTAAAGGTTGATACCTCCAGACATCCGGTGGCATTGCCGATGACTGCCTTATCTCCCTCGTGCAGTCCCCGGAGCACATTTCTAACTGCAATGGTTCCGCCGCAGCCTGCGCACATTCTGTGTCCCGGAGCAAGACGTTCCGGTTTATTCATTGTTTCCTTGAAATTATAAGCCATTTTACGTCCCTCCTTACTCTCTGACGCCCATATAGCGATAGGTATCGCCTGCATCGTCTTGTTCGATCATCGTCTTAAGGTCTGCAAATACCTGTTCCATATCCTCCACGCGCACGTCGCGTCCGCCAAGTCCATATACGATATTCGCTGCCAGTGCAGTGCTTCTTGCCCGGAACAGCGCCGACATCACATCTGCCCCAAGCGGTCCGCCGTGGTTGGTATAGCTCTCCGCACGGTCCATAATAGCAACCGCCTTCACATGTTTCAAAGCCTCTGCAATGGCATCTGCCGGAAATGGACGGAAAAGACGGATTTTCAATAAACCGACCTTCTCTCCTTTTTCCCGGAGCTTATCAATGGCATCCTTCGTGGTTCCCGCCGCAGAGCCGATCATCACAACTGCCCGGTCGGCGTCCTCCAGACGGTATGCTTCAAAAAGCCCGTACTCTCTGCCGGACAATTCTGCAAATTCCTTTGCAACATCCAGTGCCACACGCTCTACATGCTTCATTCCCTCTGCTTGGTTTCGTTTTGCTTCCATATAATAGTCCGTAACCGAATAAGGACCTACCGCCATAGGGCACTCAGGGTTCAGCAGATAATTCTCCGGCTCATATTCTCCCACAAAGCCCTTTACCTCCGCATCCTCCAGAAGCTCAATATTCTCCACCGCATGGCTGGTGATAAACCCGTCCTGACAGATCATGATCGGAAGCCTTACATCCTTATGCTCGGAAATTCGGAATGCCTGCACCATGTTGTCATAAGCCTCCTGATTATTCTCGGCATAAATCTGGATCCATCCGGAATCCCTTGCGCCCATGCTGTCCGAATGGTCGCAGTTAATGTTGATCGGGCCTGATAATGCACGGTTTACCAATGCAAGCGCCAGCGGAAGCCTGTTGGATGCCGCTATGTACAGCTCCTCCCACATATAAGCCAGTCCGCAGGACGAGGTAGCGGTCAGCGCCCTCGCGCCTGCCGCCGACGCGCCGATTGCCGCGCTCATAGAACTGTGCTCGCTCTCCACCGGAATAAACTCCGTATCCACCTGTCCATTTGCCGCGAAAGAAGCAAAATACTGCGGTATCTCCGTGGACGGCGTGATCGGGAATGCCGGAAATACATCTGGATTAATCTGACGAAGCGCGATAGCTACGGCCTCATTACCTGATAAACGGTCTCTCTTTGCCATCTTATTTCACCCCTTCCATCGTAATCGCCCCGAATGGACATGCCTTTACGCAGATGCCGCATCCCTTGCAGTGGTCATAGTCAAATTCTGCACGTTTCCCATCCTTCACAGGAATACAGCTGTCCGGACATACCGGAACACAGAGCAGGCACTGCTTACATTTATCCTCGATAAATTCCGGTTTCACACTGCTCCATTCCCCTGTCAGGAACTCTCTGGAGGTTCCGGCTCCGGCAATCACCATGCCTTCTGTTAAATCCTGCCATTTTGTCTTTAATCCTAATTTACTGATATCTGCTGCCATTAGCGCACCTCCTCAAAGGCCATCTCTAACGCCTTCATATTACCGTCAATTACCTCCGGCTTGCTGGCAAACTTATGCTGGAAGGATGCCTTCATTTCCCGGAGAAACGTCTCTTTATCCATAATTCCCGCTACCTTCACGATTGCCGCAAGGAGCGGTGTATTTGGAAAATATCTGCCCATCGCCGCCATGGATATTTTCTTCGCATCAATAATGTATACGTCTCCCTTGCAGCCCTTCAGGTGCGGAAGAATCTCTTCTTTTGTGCGCTGAGTATTAATCAGGATTGCGCCGTCTTCCTTTAATCCGCTGGTCACATCCACTGCCTCCAGCAGAGATTCATCCACCACTACTACATACTGCGGGTCGTAAATATTGGAATGGGCGCGGATTACCGTATCACTGATCCGGTTATAAGCAGTAATCGGCGCTCCCATCCGTTCCGGGCCGTACTCAGGAAAGCCCTGCACGTACATACCCGTCTGAAATGCCACATCTGCCAGAAGAAGAGCGGCTGTCTTAGCTCCCTGTCCGCCGCGGCCGTGCCATCTGATCTCTGTGTGTTTACTCATATTCGTCCATCCTTTCTGAATTATTTCGTATGCCGGACTGCCTGTATATGCATCCTCCCGGAAGCCTTTTATGATATAGGGAACTTTATTCCCTATATTAAAAAGCCCGCCCCTAAAATAGGGACGGACTTATCATAATCTCCGCAACCACCCTGTTTTCTTACAAAACAAGTACGAATCTGGCGTACCAACATACGTGGTTTCTGTAACGGGAAACACCCGTGGAAACTTACAACAGTCATTACTGGTTCTTCGGTTTCCATTCTCAGAGATGATTTTCAAAACCAATCTCCCGCTGTCTTCCACCACCGGCAGCTCTCTGTAGGTGAGTCTTTGGTTCCTACTCCTTCTCTTCATTGAATCTAACTTATAGAGTGCAATCTGTTTTTATTCAAAAACAATCTTATAATATTTTTCGATAAACGTCAACATCTTTTTATAATTTTTTCATCTTACAGCACAGAATCTTAACCCCTTTTCCTTTAGCCGCCGTACAAGGGCGCTTAGGAAAATGTATATGAAGCATGCTGACGTCTATATGTATCATTGTCCTTTTGTCTCAGCTCACGTTCTACCTGCGCCAGCTTCGTTTTCAAGTCCTTAATTCTGGCTTCGTCTGTTTCGGTATTGAGACGTTGTTCCAGTTCTTGCTTTTCCCTCTTCAGTTTTTCAATCTCACGATCCACCTTGTCGGTACTGCCAGTGCAGCGTTCCACATTATTTCCGGGTTCCTTTTTTTCCTCCGGAATATATTCGTCCCTCCTTGGTTTCAGGGATTGCTCCGGGGCTTCGTCCTCGAACCGCTGGGCTTTTGGCTCTTTCACGCCAGCGGCAGATACAGACGGCTGCGCCGCGTCATAAATCAAACCAGAAATCGATTGCATGATGTATTCCTCCAATCCAAAAAAGTATTATTGGCTTCTATAATTCCAGTTTATCGTCCTAATATAGAATTTCAAGTCTATTGGCTTGAAATGTTCTCTGGATGTAATGAAATGTTCAGCAGCACATTCAGCGAAAAATGCCGGTCTGCTTTTTCTGCCAGCACTGCACCATGATATTTTTCTGCTGCCGATTTGATGTTGGCAAGGCCGGTCCCCGCTGGGGGCAGGGGTTCATCTGAACAGGAATTTTCAAACGACAGCATATAGAAATCACCCTGCCCTTCCCCGGTGATCCGGATGGTCTTCGTTCCTTCGGCCGTCTGGCACGCACGGACTGCATTGTCCAAAGCGTTTGCAAAAATCACGCATAAATCGAAATCGTCAACCTTACAGCGCTTGGGTAAGCGCAGCATAACCTCTGTTGAAATTCCATTTTTCTTTGCTAATCCCAGCTTTTCTCCCAGCAGAATATCCACCACTGGATTGCCTGTGTGATAGGGATAGGACAGCACAGCCGAAGCCGCTTCCAGCTTTTGCAGCCAGGCTTTGCTTTCGTCCAGTTTTCCACTGTTTAACAGGCCGTTCAATACTGACAGATGATTCTTAATATCATGACGGAAAGCCTTCGTCTGCTCATAACGGATTTGTGCCTCGGCGATATATACCTTTTGCGCCTGAACCGCTTGGGTCAGGGACTGCATCTCTGCCTGAACCTGCAGGCCGCGGCAAAGATGCCGATAAGCATATAGCGTGCAGAGCAAAGCTCCCAGCCCCAGAACCTGCATAAACAGCAGCGCGGTATGTCTTCCCATATTTTCCAGTAGAAACTCAAGAGACCGCTCATGATAAAAAGCTTGTGTATAGGAGGTCTGCAAGATATACAATTCTGCGGTAAAAAAGAACAGTACAGGAAACAGCAGACAGCCTGCATGTGTTATTTGGCTGATTTCTTCCGGCGATATAGCTTTCAGTACGATTGAGTAACAGGCGGCACAGATGGCAAAGGAGACTGCCGTTGCCATAAGAACCAGCAAATATAAAAACAGGGTTTCAACCGCATAGGGAAACACTATCGCTTCTACCGAATTGATAAGACCAAAGGAAAACTGGGAGATGTAGATGGCAAGAATTGACGCCGCCCAGGATGCGAAAGACCGATTACCCAGGGCAAAACGGTTCATCCCATACAAAATGAGCAGCTCTGCCCCAATCGCCATGATCAGCGGGAAGGAAACCCTATTTGCAAACCAGTCCAGAATGCAGATAAGAATAATGTATGCGGCAAAATGCCATGCCTTTCGTTTTTTTGCCGTAAGACGGCCGCAAAAGCAGATATGCATACCTTGAATTATGAGGCAAAATGCATTGATGCATAAACTAAAGTAATCCATATCATCCATTCCTTTCCTTCATATAACGCATGAGCGCCTGTATCATATCCCGTTCACGCAATCTGGAAACAGGGATTTTATGCCCTGCGTCATTATGACAAGAGATTCATCATAACAAATTGCAAATTTTATCATTTTCAATACCACATATTCTAACAGAATATCAGAAAATGAAAATACAGGCAATCTTATTGCTCTAAAATGTCCTTATTTTGTAATCAAATGCCTTCTGTCCAGTTCCTGCAAAACCTTATCGCCCCGCCAGCTTTATTTCTATTATTTCCCATTATTAGAAACTCATTGACAAACCTGCCTTTTCCATCTACTATTATATATAACACAGTGTATATACATATTAATGCAGAGGAGAAAAATCATGGCAAGCTTATATAAAAGCGTCTGCTATTGCACAAATCTAAGGCGCAGTTCCAACGCAATATCCGAGATTTACGATACCGCATTAAAGAGCACCGGGCTTACCATAGCCCAGTATTATCTTCTCATCAGCCTCTGGCGGCTGGGTTCTGCAAATATCACCCACTGGGCAGAGCATGTGGGGCTTGACAGGAGTACCATGGTGAGAAATATAAAGCCTCTTCAAAACCGCGGTCTTATTGAAGCCGCCCCGGGAAAGGGAAAGACCTTTGCACTGTCAGCCGAAGGCAGGACTACCTTAAATTCCGCGGTTCCTTTGTGGCAGGAAGCGCAGAAGCAGATTGAGACGGCTCTTGGAAAGGATGACATAGAAGCCTTATTCCGCATCAGCGATAAGCTCTTACAGCTATAATCGCATAAAATGGGCGGCGCGGTAACAGAAAATATAACTTGCTTATTGTTATCCCTTAGGTTATCATAGTATGAAGAGATTGGAGGTCATACTATGAAGCTGGAGGGGAAATCCCTGAAAGGCGATTTTTTTCGATTTATTATTCCATCCATTACGGCGCAGTGGGTATTCGCACTCTACACCATGGTGGATGGTATTTTTGTGGCACGGGGCGTATCCGAAATTGCGCTGACTGCCGTTAACATCTCAATGCCCTATATCATGGCGTTATATGCCGTATCTATTCTGTTTGCAGTGGGCACTTCTACCATTGTCGCTATCATGCTGGGCGAAAGGCGCGTACAGAAAGCCAATGAGGTATTTACCCAGAATATCTGCCTGCTTGTGCTGTTCTCGGCTATCATTACCATAGTGGTAATGCTGAACTTAAAACCCATTGCCCTGTTTTTGGGCGCAACCGATGTAAATATCGAATATGTTTTGGATTACCTTGGTGCAATTACCCCTTTTTCCGGGTTATTTATCCTGTCCTATTCCTTTGAGACCATTATCAAGACAGACGGATATCCAAAGATGGCAACCTTCATCGTAACTGCAGGCTCGCTGATGAACGTGGTTCTGGACTACCTGATGGTTATGCGGTTCCATATGGGGATCAGGGGAGCGGCCATTGCAACCGGTATTTCCCATGTTTTTTTGATCGGGCTGTACCTTATGCACTTCTGCGGGAAAAAAGGGATGATCAAATTTACCGGCTTCCGCCCGAATCTTCCCATAATCTGGCGTCAGATTAAGAATGGAATCCCTTCCTGCATCACAGAGCTGTCCCCGGGACTTATCATATTCCTGTTCAATCAGGCAATCCTCCATTACCTGAACGAGGATGCGCTGGTAAGCTACACAATTATTTCCTATGTAAATTCCCTGGCAGTCATGACCATGGTCGGCATTGCCCAGGGCTATCAGCCGCTTATCAGCTATTATTTTGGGAAAGGACGCATGGACAAATGCGGCCGGCTGTTCCGTTTTGGAATCTTTGCAGTCATAGCTGCATCGGCCGCCTTCACCCTTGTATGCATGACAGGCACGGAGACGATCGTCCTCCTGTTTATCTCCTCCGCAGACAGCGCCCTGATCCCATACAGCGTACAAGTATTCCGCATCTTTGCACTATCCTTCCTGATTGCAGGCTATAACGTAGTGATCGGAGCGTATTTTACAGCCGTAGAACGGCCCGTGGCCGCCACCGTCATTTCTCTGGCAAGGGGAATGGCCATGCTTGCATTAAGCCTGTTTGTAATGGTGATGCTTTTCGGCGGCGCCGGTATCTGGTGGAGTCCGTTGATTTCAGAAATACTAAGCCTTGTGCTTACCCTTATTTTTCTGATTCCTTACCTTCGTTCCAGGCCGTTTTCTATCAGAAATCCATAAAAGCAGATGAGGCTCCCTTTACAGGGCTGAGCCTCATCTGCTTTTTAATCACAGAGGAATGGTTACCTCCCGCACCAGATCTATCTGAAAATAATCCCGTATCTCCTCTGGTCTTGCCGTCTGCCCCAGCACCCACATCAGCTTCGTAACTGCCGCCTCTGCCGTCATATCATACGCCTGGAGCACGCCGCCCTTCAATGCCTGCAGCCCTGTCTCATAGACCGACAGGTTACTTCCCTCATAAGGGCACTGGCTCCCCGCCAGCACGGTCATTCCGTCCTCAACCGCTTCCCGGACGGCAGACGCAAAATCATGTTTGACAAACGGCATTCCGCCCAGTCCGAACCCTTCTATGTAAACACCCCTATATCCCTGCTCCTTCAGCATCCTAAGAATAGACGGGTCAATGCCCGGATACAGCTTCAGCAGAAATACCCGGTCAGAATACTCCGGCTGCACGCGGAAAACACCCTTCTTCTGTGGCAGGACCTCTTTTCTGACATGCAATCCCAGTGCGCTGATCTGCGCCGCATTCGGGTAATTGGTACTGTCAAAGGCATCAAAGCTCATGGAACGGACCTTAGAGGTCCTGCAGCCCAGCATGACCTTCCGGTTAAATGCGGCAAAGACCCCAGGATATCCGCTGGCCGCCATATGGATCGCACACCGGCAGTTTTCCATGGCATCCGCCACCGGATGAGAAATAGAGAGCTGGCTTCCGGTGATAACTACCGGGATGGGAATGTTCTGCAGCATAAAGGAAAGCATCGATGCCGTATACGCCAGCGTATCAGTCCCGTGGATGATCACAATTCCGTCGTGCTTCAGGTATGCCTGCCCGATCCTTACTGCCAGCGCCGCCCAGTCATCGGGAAAAATATTCGCACTGTCCAGAGAACAGAAATCCTCCGTTTCCATCTCCAGATTCTTTGAGACCATCCGAAGCTCTTCTAAAATCTCCCGGCTTGTCAGGCCGGGGCTCAGTCCCTGCTCGCTATTAACGGAGGAAAGGGTTCCTCCCGTATTTATGATCAGTATTCTCTTCCTCATTACCGTAACTCCTCTATGATTTATCCTGTCTATAATAATAGCAATAGAAGCTGCCCTATGGGCAGCTCCCTATATTTATTTTGTTTGTGCCATTGAGAATAAGGTTTCTTGTAAAAGTTTAGAGAAATTGATATTATTTTTTTCAGCAAAAGTATTCAACCATGCAGGAATAGTAAGGTTCTTCCTTACAGCTTTTTCACCATATTTTTCTTCATAGGCATCAATGTCTAATAATAACATATTTATCATACACCCATTTTCAGCAGTTATTTCTGAATAGTCGGAAGCATGCGGAATTTTCTCTCCATCTTCGAGTTCTCCTAATATCCATCCACTGGCCGCGTCAATCCCCATTTCAATAGCCTGTTCTAAATCTTTTCCCTCTGTTACACAACCGGGTAAATCTGGAAATTCTACCACATATCCACCGCTTTGATCTGTAAAAGGCTTAAATACAGCCGGATAAATTAGTTTCAATATATTCACCTCCATTTATATAGATGGAACAAATGGGACTCAAAGCCCCGCTTGTTTCATAATTGATTTTACTGTATCGGGATTCAAATCCCCTCCATGTTCTGGAATTATAACTTTTCCCGGCTTAGTCGGATGTTTGTATTGGTGGTGTGAGCCTTTTTGCTTTACTTGATACCATCCGTTTTTTAATATCATGCTCTCAATTTCTCTAAATCTCATCCAATACCTCCTTATTCATTCATGGCATCTCTCCCTTCCGTTTATTTGATTATATCATAATGCGTATTATGCGCATTGTCAATAATTTTATTCTTTAAAATTACTACAAAAAATATCAACCGCAGATAGGGCAGTCTTATATCTCAACATCCGAATACAGTTTTATATGGAAGCAGGTTCCCTTTCCCGGCTCACTCCTTACGCTGATATTTCCATTCTGCCGCAGGACAATCTGCTTTGACATGGCAAGCCCGATCCCCACGCTGTCCTTTGACGCCCCCGTCCCCTTATAAAACCTTTCAAATATATGGGGAAGCTGTTCTCTTGGAATTCCTTCCCCATTATCCTCTACCGTAATCGTAGTTGAGAAATTATTCTGAGCCGCCAATATCCGGACTCTTCCGCCGGACGGAGTATGCTCCAGACAGTTTTTAATAATATTGGAAACCGCTTCTCTCGTCCAGTGCCTGTCGCACCATACCTTCATATCCCCCGGCGCCGTCTGGATAAGTTCTATTTCCTTCATCTCTGCCATGATCTCAAAGGGCTGGCAGGCATCATTAAGAAGCCCCCTTACCGAAACTTCCTCCCTCTTCAGCTTCAGCATATCCGCATCCAATTGTGACAGCGTCAGGAGATTCCGTATCAGCCAGGTGATCCTCCTGACCTGAGAATCAATCTTATCTATAAATTCTTCTCTCTTTTCCTCATCCATTTCTCCGGAGCGCAGAAGTTCAGCCATAATCGTAATCGAGGACAGAGGCGTCTTGATCTGATGGGAAATATCAGAAAGCATTCCCGCAAGATATTCTTTTTCTTTATTTGCATTAGAGGACTCCCTGCTGATCAGCGATACCAGCTTATAGAGCTCGCTTTCCAAAATAGCAAGCTGTCCTTCCCTGCACCTTTTTAGTCCCGGCAGCCCGATGCCGTCCTGCAGATGCATCAGATTCATCGTCATCTCTTCCAGATACCGCTCCCTCCTGTAACGAAACCACGCCGTTGTCAAAAACATCAGCGGCATACAGACGCCAAGCACCAGACATGCCGTCCTTAAGTCTGCCGATACCAGACAGATAACTCCCGACAGGATCATGAGCATTAGCTGAATCACAAGTTCCATTTCCTCTTACACCCCCCGACCGGAAAACTTTATTTCTCCATCCTATAGCCCACGCACCGGACTGTCTGGATCAGCTGTCCCTCTACCGTATCGCCCAGCTTTTTCCGAAGCCTTTTCACATATACGCTCAGTGTATTATCATTAACAAAATCCCCGGCGTCATCCCAGATATGATTCAATATCTGTCTTCTCGTCAGCGTCTGTCCCCGGTGGTTTAAAAATATCAGAAGGAGTTTATATTCCATTGCAGTAAATATGATTTCCTCCCCGCCGCGGTAAACCCGTCCTGTCTGCAGGTTGACCTGATTTTCTCCGGCCCATACCAGCTGATCCTCTGTACCCGCCTCCCGGCCAGTCCGCCTTAAGACCGCCTTCATCCTTGCAAGAAGCTCACGGATCCTAAACGGCTTCGGTATATAATCATCAGCGCCCTGCTCCAATGCTCTGACAGTGTTTACCTCATCGTCACATGCCGTCAGAAATAAAACAGGCTCATCTCCTCTTTTCCGGATTTCCCTGCATACCTGAAATCCGTCTCCATCTGGAAGCATAACATCCAGCAGGTATAAATCTATCCTGTGATTCTGTCCGATGATTTCCACCGCCTCTAACACAGTTCCCGCTAAAAGCACCCGATAGCCTTCCTGCTGAAGGGCAAAATGAAGCCCCTCCCTAATATTTTCATCATCCTCTATGATCAATACGCTCAGTTCCATTTTCCCACCATATCTTCTCCCAGGCACGCCGCGGCATTCTGCCCGGGCCGCCGTTTTCCTATAGTTTCCCGCACCGGATTTGCGCTGCAAAGCAGCATTTTCCTCTGCAAATCCGTGTGCATCCGCCGGAGGCTCTAAGGAAGCGATGATTTAATCAGCGTTTCCTTAGATATTTTCACCGCGGATACTTTCAAATAAATTCACCCGGCGCTCCCCACTCAGGCTGTATAAAGCAAACCCGGCAAGTACAGCCGCCGACAGAAGAACCGCCGCCGCGCCTCCTGCAATGGGAAGGGGCAGCCTAATATTACCAAAAATCATATCCACACTCTTCTGAAGCCCGTAAATCATGAGTCCACATAGAATCCCGGCAAAAAACACTGCTTTTACAAAAATACCGGCACACTCAAAAAGCAGCATTTTTCTCATCTGACCGCCTGTCATGCCCGCCGACTGAAGGATCGCAAGCTCCTGTCTCCTTCCGGTAATCCACCCTTTGACCGAATTAAACAGATTCAGCAGACAAATAAGGGAAGAGAGTACCACAAAACACCCCAGCAGTATATCCGCAAGCCGGACAAGCGAGCTGGCAAGGGTTTCTATATATGCCATCTTTCCCAGCATCATATCCGCATCTTCATTATCACAAAGACGGGTCAGCCTGTCAATGATATCCGTTTCCTTCCCGTTCATTTTAAATCTCAGAAACGGCTTAATTACCGAGTCATCCTCTCTGCTGTCTGCGGCTGCCCGGATTCCTTCTGCCGTCTCCTCTCCGATGATCAGCCACAGCTCGCCGCTCATGCCAAAAGAGCTATCCTCCCCCAGCTGCTCCGGCTTTACAAAGCCTGCAATCGCTATGGGATACTCAATTTTCTGCTCCTTCCCCTCATTGTAAAAGCTCACAGGGATCGAATCTCCTACTCTGTAATCTGTCAGATTCTCTATATGATAATACCGGTAGCGCTCCGGCTCCATTCCCCATATTGTATACCGGTCTGTAGAAACCGCGCCGTCCTTTATCACAATCGCAGACGGCCGGGACGCATCCCGAAGCTCCTCCGCGCCCGCTCCGGCCGCTTCTGCAAATTTTTCCATCGTATCAGAATCCACCTCCAGAAGATTGACCACATGGGTGCCCCATGGATACAGCTCCTTAAATTCCTCGTCAGAAAGCTCCTTCCGGTAATTCAGCTGATAAATGTCCTTCATCGCCTCCCAGTATTCCCTGCCGTACACTTCCTCCGGGACTTCCCCTGCATAGGTTCCGTCCCCCCACAAAACCGTCTTCTCCACACCCGGATCCTGCCGAATCTCCTGTACAACCGCCTGATAGCTCTGAGTAAGCCCATTTCCAAAGAGCGTATAATCATACTGCTCCCCGGATACAGAAAGCATGCCCCTGTCATCGATTTTCTCATGCATGATCTGATGTATTGCGCCAGAGCCAAAGGCTGTTACCACAAGAATCACCATAAAAACGGAAGCGGCCGTAATCATAGCCCTTGTTTTCCTTCTCTGTCTGGCCAGCGTATTTTTTGCCAGCATCCCCTCCGCGCCCCATCTCCTGAGTGCAGACAGATTCATGGCATAGCCCCGCTTACGTCTCTCCGTATTTCCGCGGATACATTCAATCGGCCCGATCCTGCCGATTTTTCTGGCCGGAAGCCACGCGGCAAGCAGCACGGTCATGGTACTGATCACTATGACCAGCAGAATATTTTCCACAGAAACACTGATAGAAACCGGACACTTCTCCACAATCTCTTCCAAACCCATAATCCCGCCGAGAAGCGGCCTTAATCCCTTCATCGCAAGCAATATAATACCGATACCGGACAGGATTCCGGCAGGCAGTGCAAAAATCAGCAGATATACCGCTTCAAAATAAATACTGCTCCGCTTCTGTCTCCCTGTTGCCCCGACAGAGCACAACATTCCCAGATATCTGCTCCGCTCCTGAAAGGACATATGAAATACATTATAAATCAGCAGGATCGAACAGATCATGATCAGTGCTGTAAACAGTACCGTCATAAACCTGACAATGATATTGATCGTTCCCTCTGAGGAATTTGCAGAAAACACCAACAGATAATTGTTAAAATCAATCTCATGCGTTCCGGCAATCTCTCGTAAAATCACCGTATAATCCTCTGGAAGCTTTTCCAGATCCAGAATGATGCTTAAGTTAAAGCTTTCCATTGTTCCAGCTCTTTCTTCCGAAAGAAATGTCAGAGCCGTATAGCCGGCGGCAGAGCCCTGCTCATATGACGGCGTCTCCATAATGCCGGTAATCTGATAGCGTTCTGTCTCCCCGGTATATTCCTTATTTTCCCGGAAGCTTGTATTTTCCTCATAAAACGGAAAATCCTCCGGCACCTCTATTGTTTCTCCGCATGTTAATGTAAGCCCTGAAAACGGAAATACGATTTCCTTCGCTTCCTCGTCAATTCCTGTAATGGAACGCCGGAAAAATTCTGCGTCGATCCTGTCCCCGGCTGAAATATCCCCGCCGTCATCCAATGCGCTCCTGCTAATGAGCAGTTCTCCTTCCCGCTCTGGAAGCCGTCCCTCTACGAGGCTGATATTCATCCAGTCAAAGCACTTCCCTGTATAGCTCTTGACATTCAGATATGGTCTTTCCTTATTTCCCGACTGGTCAAACATGGTATTTCCAAGATACGCAGATACCGCTGTTTCCTTCACATAGGGAAGGCTAAGAACCTCTTCATATTCCTTCTCTCCGATTCCATACATTGATACATGCCATTTGCCGTCCTTTAATGACGATGCCTGTTCCAGATAGCCGATGCCGGTATCCTTTCCCACAAAAATACAGGTCATCAGAAGCACCATAAGCATGATCCCTAAAAATGTAACAGCCGTCCGCTTTTTATTGCGCTTCATATACTGTCTGGTAACATAGTAAACAATATTCCGTCTCATGGCATGTCACCTCCGGTCATGCGGATACGCTCATCTCTGGTAATACGGCCGTCCTCGATACTCAGCATCCGGTCTGCCTGAAGCGCAATGCTCTCATCATGCGTAATCAGAAGCAGTGTCTGTTTCTGGCTGCGGTTCGACCTTTTTAAGATCCGGATAATCTCTTCCCCGTTCTTCCGGTCCAGATTGCCGGTTGGTTCATCGGCAAGTAAAATAGCAGGATGATTATAGACAGCCCGCCCGATGGACACCCTCTGCTGCTGTCCGCCGGAGAGCTGTCCCGGCAGATTATTTCTTCTATCAGTCAATCCCATCTGCTCTACGATCCTGTCCAGACGCTCTTTGTCTAAGGGCCTTCCATCCAGAAGATGGGGCAGTACAATATTCTCATCCACATTCAGCACCGGAAGCAGATTATAAAACTGATATACCAGTCCAATCTGCCTTCTCCGAAAAATAGCAAGCTTGTTTTCACTCAGCTTATGGATATCTGTACCGCCGATCCGCACACACCCCTCTGTCGGCTTATCCACGCCGCCAAGAATATGCAGAAGCGTAGACTTCCCGCTGCCCGACGGCCCTACGATCGATACAAATTCTCCTGCCTCCACAGAGAAGGAAATTCCGTCCAATGCCTTCACACAAGCATTCCCTGAACCATAGATTTTTGACAGGTTTTCACATCTTAATATTTCCATGCTGCTATGCCTCCTTCCATCACAGTCTGCCGTGATGCTTCCATGCTTCTATTCTATCCGGCCTTGGTGACTCTACAGTGAATCCTTCCGTGACAATTCTGTCACTATTTTATAGTTCCTGCTTATTGGCTGTCAATCTGTTAGATGTTACTTTTCCCAGAGCTCCGTCCTGCCCGGCGCGCCTTGGCATAGGAAAAAGGTTCCGAAGAATAGATTTCTCCAGAACCTTGTTCTTATTTTATAAAATTCTTCCATACCGCTTCGCCGCAAAATAGATCAAATCCCTCAGCTCATCGGTAAGCTCTTCCTTTCTCACCCTCCATTTCCAGTTATTCCCCGTTGTAGAGGGTACATTCATCCGCGCCCTGTTATCATATCCAAGCCAGTCCTGCAGAGGTATCACACACAGCTTGGACACGCTGGCCATCGCCGTACACACAAGCGGAAGATACATCTCTTCATCCGGCCGGTAAGTCTCACACAGATACTCCCTGACCATCTTCCTTTCCTCTTCCTTAAGTCCCCCGCAGAACCATCCGGTAACCGTCTCATTGTCGTGGGTGCCGGTATATACCACGCTGTTTTTATCATAGTTATGGGGCAGATAATCATTGGCGCTTCCCGAATCTCTGGAATCAAATGCAAATTCCAGCACTTTCATTCCCGGATATCCGCTGTCAGAGACCAGCTTTCTCACAGAATCAGTTACATATCCCAAATCCTCTGCGATAATCTCCTGCTCTCCAAAGACCTCCCGCACCTTCTCAAACAATGCAATTCCCGGTCCCTTTTCCCAGTGTCCGTTTCTTGCGTCCTCTGCTCCGTATGGTATTGCATAATACTCATCGAATCCCCGGAAATGGTCAATCCGGACTACATCATACATGCGGAAGCAGAAGCGCAGCCTCCGCATCCACCACTCAAAACCGGAAGCCCTGTGATAATCCCAATTATAGAGCGGATTCCCCCACAGCTGTCCCGACGCGGAAAATCCGTCCGGCGGACACCCTGCGACAGCCAGCGGATACCCCTGCTCATCAAATTGAAACAGCTCCCTGCCTGCCCAGGCGTCTGCGCTGTCCATGGATACGTAAATGGGGATGTCCCCGATGATCCCGATTCCCTGACTGTCTGCATAACCTTTAAGCTCCAGCCATTCCCTGTAAAATTCAAACTGCAAAAATTTATAAAAGCTGATTTCTTTCTCAAGCTCTTTGGACTTCTCCCTTAACGCCTGCTCTTCCCGGAATTTCAAGGCGTCCTCCCACACCGTCCAGGGCTTTCCTTCATGCTCGTCCTTAAGCGCCATAAACAGCGCATAATTATCCAGCCAGTCCTGTTCCTCCTGCTGAAACCTTAAGAAATCCGCATTCTCCCATACCCGGCTTCTTTCAAATGCTGTCTTTAGCAGATCATACCTGTTCTCATACAGCGCCCCGTAATCGACATACCTTGCATCCTCTCCGAGCCCGGCGCTCCCGCACTCCTCCTCGGTAAGCCACCCATAGGATACCAGCCGTTCCAAACTGATAAAATACGGATTCCCGGCAAATGTAGAAAAGGACTGGTAGGGCGAATCCCCGTACCCCGTAGGCCCTAGTGGCAGAATCTGCCAGAAACTCTGTCCTGCCTCCTTTAAAAAATCCACCCACTCATACGCCTCTTTTGAAAAACATCCAATCCCATAGCGGGAAGGCAGGCTGCTTATCGGAAGTAATATCCCGCTCTTTCTCATCTTGGCTCCTCCTGTCCGTTCACCAATCTCAACCAGAACTATGCAGTGGTCTAAAATGGCAAGCTCTTTTTCCCCGGAAAACATCACTCTGGGAAAATAAATCTCCACAGGATATTTCGGACAGATATCGGCAATACATAAGTCTTTCTTTATTAACCTTTTACCGCACGGAGCACTTCTGTACCCGCCTGTACAGTTCCATCAGCCAGCACTTCAATTTTGCTGTACTCATCGGAATTGCAGATCACCATAGGCGTCACCAGCGGATAGCCGGCGGACTGAATTCCCTGCATATCAAATTCCAGCAGTACGTCGCCTTTTTTCACAGCATCACCTACGGCCGCCTTGCAGTCGAAGAATCTGCCATTCAGCTGAACCGTATCCATGCCTACATGAATCAGAATTTCCATACCGCCTGATACGGTAAGCCCTACGGCATGCTTGCTGTCAGGAATTACGCTTACGATGCCGTCACAAGGTGCTGTAATCCTGCCTTCCTCTGGAACGATTGCAAGTCCCTGTCCTAAAATTCCCTGGCTGAACACTGCATCCTCTACCTGCTCCAGCGGAATAACCTTACCGGAAAGCGCCGCGCACAGAACGGTCTCCTCCGGCTGGCTCTCAGAAGCCGCATTTTGTTTCACTTCAGGCATGGGTGCAGATGCTTTCGTTTCTTCTGGCGCATCCTTATATCCGATTGTATAAGTCAGGACAAACGCCACAGCCATTGACACAACATTTACCACAAGATACAGCGGTAATTGATTGTTTAAATACAGGAGCGCTCCCGGGATTCCTGTCAGCGCCTGCCTGAGCCATATTACCGCAGGTACCGATCGGATTGAGCATATTCCAGCCGGTCTGGGACAGCATGCTGATTTCCAAAAAGTTCAGAATATGATGGATTCCAAAAATACCAAGTAATTGTCCGAAGCAGCCATAAACCAGACCGCCCAGTCCAAGCGGAAGTACCAGCAGCCTTTCCACTACCGCAAGCACAACCAGTTCTACCTGATGGAAAACCGGATCGATCACAAACAGCGCCAATACAATGCCGGATAACATAGTCAGGAAAGGCGTAATGATCAAATCCAGAGAATCCGGGATTTTTTTCTTGAGAAACTTCTCAATCCGGCTTCCCACAATACCGGTAATAAACGCAGGAAGGACGGAGCCCTGATATCCTACCACCGGGATAAAGCCGAAAAAGTAAAGCGGAGACGCTGTCTGCTGTCCGACCTCATAAGCATTCGGCAGCGCCGGATTTACCAGCATTAATCCAAGAACAATACCGATGACAGGATTCCCTCCAAAAATGCGGAAGGTCGACCAGCACACCAGCGCGGGCAGGAAGGAAAATGCGGTGTCCGTCAGCACCTGGGTAAAGAAAATAAGGTTGCTGGGAAGGCTTGCAGGAGACATGCCAAACAGATTCAAAAATGCTTCCTGGGTCAGAAGCCCCCGCAGTCCCATAAAAAGACCTGTGGCTACCAATACCGGAATAATAGGAACAAACACATCACCGAACACACGGACAGCACGCTGAAAAGCATTGCCTTCCTTTTTAACAGGAGCTGCATTCGCGGTTACACTGTCTCCCAAAATAGACTGGACTTCATCATAAATCTTGTTTACCAGACCCGTACCAAAAATAATCTGATACTGCCCGGAATTAAAGAAGCTTCCCTTAACCTTGTCAAGGTTCTCTACCGCGTCCATGTCGATTTTTTCCTTGTCCGCAGTGATAATGCGCAGCCTGGTTGCACAGTGGGCAACGGATTGAATATTTTCCCTGCCGCCTGCCAACTCAATAACTTTTTCTGCAATTTGTCGGTTTTCCATAACTTTTATCATTCCTTTCTTTTTATAGTGTAAAATATTCCAGTCGTTCTCCCTGCTGTAATCCGGCATACTCAACCCGAAGATTCTCTGCATCGGTAAAATACCGCATGGAGAAGACAACTGCTCCGTCATTCACGAATCCGCCCGGTTCACCTGAAGTATTCCGATTTCCGGACCATATTCCAAGCTTACCGTATGGTTCCTGATAGACAGCGACAGCGGTAAATCCCCGCCCTTTCGCATCAGCAGCAATTCAAACTGTCCGTTTTCCGTATCAAAGCTTCCCTGCTCTTCCATATATGTCCGGGCATTATGCCGGAGCGCGAATACCTCTTCGACAGGCCTCTGATAAAGCGTGTTTTTTTCCCATGTAAGGACTCTGGGAAGAGCCAGACAGTGGATGTATCCGAATTCTCTGGTAGGGCATGCCTCTTCCTGCTTCTCGCTCATTCTGGACATCCAGCCCGTCATAATCCGCCGTCCCTTACTATCTATAAATGTCTGCGGGGAGTAAAAATCAAATCCGGCGTCAAACAGCCGCCGTTCTCCCTCCGGAACAAAGATTTTTTCTTCTTCATGAAAGGTTCCCGGAATATAAGCCGCATAGCTTGTCACCTCTTCCCGTTCCCCTGACTCGTCCCGTATCCAAGCCCTCTTCTGGGGACAGCAGACCAGAATATCTGTCTCGCCGCCCAGCGAAAACAGATCCGGGCACTCACATACCTGATCCAAATCATGACTGTATAAGATTTTCTCATATTTCCAATGAAGGAGATCTGTGGATGAATACAGTGCAACCGCTCCGGTCATATCTTTTTTCTGCGCGCCCACCAGCATCCACCAGCTGTCTTTTCCACGCCATACCTTAGGATCTCTATGATGCTGAGTAAAGCAATCCGGTGTATCAATCACTTCCTTCTGCTTCACAAATACACGTCCATTGTCAGAAATTGCAATGCATTGCCGGCTCTTTCTTATATTATTGTCCTTATTGCTGCCGGTATAGAATATGTACAGCCTTCCGTCATGTTCAATACTGCTCCCGGAGTGGATTCCATGGCGGTCCTCCTCCCGGTCCGGTACCAGAGCCGTTCCCTGACTTTCCCAGTGGATCATATCTTTAGAAGTAAACAGCCCCCATTCCTTATAGGTATGGTCAAGCCGAAAACGATTCCACTGATGGAAAAAATAGTAGGTGTCCTGAAACTGGATGAGACCGTTCGGATCATTCAAAAGTCCCCTTGGCGGCTCGATGTGGTATGACATTTTATATGGATTCTCCATGCTGTACCTCCCTCCAAATGCCCTTCCAGGGCTCGATCATTCATAAGCTTTTTCTTATTTGCAAATGCATTGTATCATTCTGCCCATGGAAATTGGTATGGAAAATCCAAACAATAATATGGAAATTTCTAAGATTTCAAGAAACATGCATCAAACAGTGCTATAATACAGTCATGAGAGAATATACAGACAAACTTACCGACAAATCCAAAAAAAGCATATCTGATTTTGTATTTTATAACTGTGGGATCGAACAATGCGAAGGAGGACAATTCTACGGCCCTAAACGTCGGGATTATCATTTTATTCATTTCGTCGTGAAGGGAGAAGGCACTTTACAGATACAGGACAAGTCCTATCCCGTCCATCCCAACCAGCTTTTCATTGTGCCAGCCGATGAGGTTTCCACATACTGCGCCAGTATGGAAAATCCATGGAAATACTGCTGGATTGGTTTCCTTGGCATCCAGTCCGGCCGGTTTCTCCGCTCGCTGATGCACTGCGGCCCCAAACGTTTTGTTCTTGACTGCAGAAACGTCTCTTTCTATGAACGGCAGATCGAGCATATCCTGAACATATCAGGCAAACAGCTTTCTACCCATCTGCAGTCCAATGGGATCATGTACAACCTGATCGGAACGCTGCTGGAAGAGCTGGGTGCAGACGACCCGGAGGATCTGGATATATCCATTCCTTATCAGGCAAAGCAGTACATGGAAATGCACTATCACAACAGCCTTCAAATCGCAGATGTAGCGGAAGCTGTAGGCGTCCATGCAAATTATCTTGCCAATATTTTTCAGGAGAAGTATCATGTAACGCCGAAGCAGTACCTCTCTAACCTGAGAATTAAAAAAGCCTGCAAGCTGCTGTTAGACACAGATCATCCGGTTTATATCATTGCAAATTCTGTAGGCTTCACCGATCAACTGGCCTTTTCAAAATTTTTCCGGAAGACGATTGGAATACCGCCTTCTGATTACCGTATGCAAAGGAGGAACACTGATGTCAAAAATTAACATTCTGTACGACGCCGAGAAACATCTGTTTCATCTGTCCAATAGCAAAATCAGCTATATCATGGAGCTAAAGGATCATATCTGGCTGCTGCACCGGTACTGGGGACCGCGGCTGAATGCTTATTACGGCTCCAACTGCCCCGCCGAGGTGAAACGTACCTTTGCCGCCGCACCCAATCCAGGGTCTCCTGCATTTTCTCTGGAGACGGCGCCTCAGGAATTTTCCTGTCCCCATCAGGTGACTACCGGGATCCTTCTCTGATGATACGCAGGGAAAACGGATATCCTGCCGGAAGGATGCAGTATCAAAGCTTTGAAATCACAAACCAGCTGCATATTCCCGACGGGCTGCCTCACATACGGCCTCTGGAAAACAAGGAAGCCGGAACACTGTCCGTCTATTTTCAGGATACCGTGAGCAAAATCCGGCTGACATTGCATTATTCTATTATAGAGGACAGCGCCGCCGTCATCCGCTCTGTCCAAATTACCAACCAAGGAACCGAACCCGTCTGGGTTGAGCGCGCTCTCAGCGCATTAATAGACACTGCATATACCAATGAACAACTGGTTACATTTTACGGCACTCATCAAAAGGAATTCCACCAGCTTTATACAAAACGTTTATTTCCGCGCAGATGGGCTGAACATGAACGCCCTGTTCTTCTCAACAGCTGGGAAATGTGTTATTTTGATGTGTCTGAGGAAAAAATGCTGCAGGTGATCCAGAAGGCGGCAAATCTGGGATTTGAGCTGGTAGTTCTGGATGACGGCTGGTTTGGCCGCCGTAACAACAGCAAAAGCTCTCTGGGCGACTGGGAGGTAAATACAGAAAAATTTCCAGACGGCCTGACTCCTTTTCTGGAATGCGCCCGTAAAAATAACATGCAATTCGGCATCTGGTTTGAACCGGAAATGATTTCACCGGACAGCAGACTGATGCGGGCACACCCTGACTGGCACGCGCAGATTCCCGGTTACACTCCTCTGCCGGGACGAAACCAGTTGGTTTTGGATTTGACGCGGCTCGAAATCCAAGATTATGTTCTGGAGACACTGAGCAGCTTTCTCAGACTATATCCTGTTTCCTATGTGAAATGGGACATGAACCGGCACATAACAGATCCGGGGTCGCTTACTCTGCCCCACGACCGCACCGGCGAATTTTTCCACCGGTATATATTGGGCCTGTACCGTATCTTGGATCAGTTAACTGCCCGGTTTCCGGATATTTTATTTGAAAACTGTTCCAGCGGCGACGGACGGTTCGACGCGGGCATGTGCTTTTACATGCCGCAGACCTGGTGCAGCGACAACACAGACGCACTGGACCGGCAGGCAATCCAGTATGGCGCATCCTATTTATTTCCACCATCTGCAATTACCAGCCATGTATCTGCCGTTCCCAATCATCAAACCGGAAGGCAGATTCCTTATTCCACCCGCACCGCGGCTGCATCCTCTGCCAATATGGGCTATGAGCTTAATATTCTAAACCTGTCTCCGGAGGAAAATGCGCAGATAAAAGAACATTTAGCAGAATACAAAGCCAGAAGAAACCTTCTGACAACAGGAAAATTCTACCGCCTGCAGTCTCCGTTTGATAACCGGAACTGTGCCTGGATGATAATGGATCAAAATAAAGAGCAGGCTGTTATATACTATTTCATCAGAGAATATGATACTGCCGCCCTTTCTTACCTTTTAAAGATTCCATATCTGGATGCTGACAAAATATATATGGAAGAAAATTCCGGAAGACGCTTTACCGGAGAAGAACTGATTCATGCCGGGCTTTCTATAAAACCTGTTTCTGGCGACTTTCCTGTAGTAGAACTGAACCTGACTGCTGAAAATATAATGTAACAAAATGTAACCGCCTTTGATTGATACATCTCTTATCAAACGGCGGTTATATTATATCATATATTTTAAAAAACTTTGTTCAAAACGGTTCCATAGAATCATCTTTTTTACACAATCTGCAGATAATTTTTCAGGGCTTCCACATACAATTCTCCCATCCTGCTGAGTATTGTGTTCTTCCGCGTAATATATCCAATCTCCATAGTGCTGTTCTTGTTTAATTCATCATCTTCAAATGGCACGGCGATATACTCTCCTCCGTTTAATTCCTCACAGATAATACCGGAACACAACGTATACCCATTCAGCCCCACCATAAGATTCAGCATCGTCGCCCTGTCATTTGCACGGATGATCCGCGGATATTCATTCGTAGAAAGAATTTCCTCCGCAAAATAAAAGGAACTGTTATCCCCCTGTTCAAAGGACAGGCAGGGATATTCCTCCAATTGTTCAAAACAGATAGACGTTTCGTTTGCCAAGGGATGATTTTTCCATATATAAACATATGCCTGGCAGTCAATCAAATGATGGAATTCCAAGCCCGCCGACTTTAAAAGCCTCTCCATGGATTTCCGGTTGAAATCGCAGAGGTACAAAATCCCGATCTCGCTCTTTACTGTACTCACATCACCGATCACCTCTGCCGTCTTTGTCTCCCGGATTGCAAATTCATACTTGGACATGTCAAATTCCTTTACCATATCCACAAACGCTTTTACCGCAAAGGAATAGTGCTGGGTAGACACTCCAAATTTCTTCTTCCGTGTACCGCCCTTACCATACTTCTCCAGCACGCTCTCATACTGGCCGTAGATCTGTTTCGCATACAGCAGAAATTCCGCCCCGTCATTGGTCAGGGTAACTCCTCTGCCTCCCCTGCGGAAAATTGTAATTCCAAGCTCCTTTTCCAGTTCTTTGATTGCGCTCGTAAGAGACGGCTGGGACACATACAGCAGTTCCGCCGCCTTGTTCATAGATTTCTTCTCTGCGATTGTAATAATATAATTTAATTGTGTTAGCGTCATTTATTAATCCCCAATCTAATCACATTCAACTGCTGCCAGATCATATTTCACCACATCCATATTTACCGTTCCATCTGCATAGAAGGAGATCCCTTCTGCCACCTGATCCGTATACATGGTTGCTGACAGCACCTGTTCCCCGCCATTTACAAAGACCTCCACGCTGAACCGGTCCAGAATAATTCTAAGCTTCAGTTCTCCGTCCACAGGATGTACCAGACTGCGGCGCTGATGGATGCTGGCTCTTCTGGAGCCCGAGAATTTCCTGTCTATTTTCAATATGGATTCCCTCGGACGGAAGCTCAAAGAGGTATGATACCTCTCATTCTGCGCAAACCGGACAGCAAATTTCTGATATAGATTCTCCGGGTCTCCCGGACGGATGGTTACCTCCATATCAATCCTTCTTCCCTTAATTCCATCCAGCCAGACATTCTCTGCAACTGTCACGCCCTTATATTCCACTTTATTACGCCGCATCTCATCCAGCTCTCTTATGGGTATCTGATACAGCCTGCCGTTTCTCACCGACAATTCTCTTGGAAGGCTCATCTGTCCAAACCAGTGTTCTTCCGGAGAACGGATTCCGCAGGAATCCCAGTTCTGCATCCACCCGATCATCACCCTGCGGCCATCCGGCGTCACCACCGTCTGCGGTGCATAAAAATCAATGCCATAATCTATGGACTGATTATGCATTTCCTGAAACACACCGGTTTCCTCGTCAAACTCACCAATCAAACAGAGCGTGCCGTTTCCATTATGGTACTCAAATCCTTCCGGAAGCATGTCCTGCGGGCTGGTAAGCAGTACCCATCTTCCATCCAGTTTAAAAAGATCCGGACACTCCCACATCTTCCCAAACCGGTTATAATTAGAAACCAATACGCTCTTAAATTCCCACCGAAAGGCATCCTTACTGGTATAGAACAAAATCTGTCCGCTTCCGTCTGCCGGCCGGTTACCTACAACACAGCAATAAGTCCCATCCTCTTTCCTCCACACCTTTGGGTCGCGGAAATCCGTCCTGCTGCTTCCTTCCGGAATGTCTGTTCCATCCAGCACCGGATTCTGTTCATATTTCTCATAGTCTACGCCATCTCCCACAGCAATGCACTGGGTCTGCACCTCCCGGTGAAGGCCATACTTCTGGCGTTCTCTGGATACGCCCGTATACATCAGCATCTGCCTGCCGTCCGGCAGCTCGATCGCGCTCCCGGAAAAGCAGCCGTCCATATCATAAACCTCATCCGGAGCCAGAGCCGCCGGAAGATACTCCCAATGCAGCAGGTCGCTGCTCACTGCATGCCCCCAATGCATCGGTCCCCATTTGGACTCATATGGATAATACTGATAAAACATATGATAACTGCCCTTATACCATGAAAAACCATTCGGGTCATTCATCCAGCCTGTACGCGGAGTCAAATGGAATTCCGGGCGTTCCTCTTTCTTGATTATCTTCTCAGAAACCTCCTCATATTTTCTTGCTTCTCGTAATGTCTGACTCGTCATACTAACCTCCTGCATTTAATAATTAATCTAAACATAACAATCTGAGCTTTGTCACTGTTATAATCGGACACATTACCGGTGAAGATAATGTGCCCTCAAATTTTTATTTTGTTTTATCTCGCATCCTCTTTTATCAGAAACACTTGTCCGTCACGGCAGACGACGGAAAGCAAACCGTCATATCCTACGATAGCATCAGAAACTGGCAGGAAACAAAGCATCTATATATCCTAAACTGCGAAAATAGCACCAGCGTACTGCTAGACAAACAGGGGTTTGCATCCGGCAGTTTCCACACCATAGAACCTTATTATAAATAGACGTACCTATTATAGTTTTCCTCCCGAAAGCCAAAAGAGCCGTCCGCCTATTCTCTTCACTTTCTTCCTATGAAAAGAATAGGCGGACGGCTCTTTCTCCACTGCAAAGCGACCGCACTAAACCCCCGGCACCGGAACAGCCCGGAACCCATTTGCGCTCCTGTCCATCACAACCTGTTCATCACTTCCTGTATCAAGCACTGTATTCTGAACCGATTCCTTTTCTATCTGTACCGTTGTCACAGGAAGCTCTTTCAATTCCCGGACGGTCAGCAACGCATCGACCTGCCTTGCAAAGCAGGAATCCGTCTCGGCATCGGGCTCGTCCGCCGCTCCGGCGCTTGCCACAATATGATTATTAGAAATATAATTTCCTTTCCCAGACACAACATGTATGATAACAGGCCGGACATTTTCCGGCTTAATATACCGCTCCTCTATCACTTCCGAAATATGGTTGGCCATAATGCTATTATAGTTCCCGTTGATATGCAGAAGTCCGTGCAGATCATCCAGTCCGTTATCGTGCATCTGCATCGGCGGCCATGGTTCATGATCCCGCAGCAGATGATTCGACGCGATCAAGTTCTCCGAACAGTTTCCCTTGAATTCAATCATTCCCGGATAAAAGGAATGCAGTCTGTTGCTTGTAATGGAAGATCGTGCCACATTGTCAAAGCAGACGCTGCTCGCTCCCCGCGGAAACACATTATTCGCCGTGACCAGAAGCGCCCCAAAATTCTGTGCATAGATCGAATAACCCTTATATCCGGCCCCGATCAGGTTATCCGTGATCTTAGAAGCCTGTCCCCAGCCCCGAAGCTCGATACAGCTTCCGCATTCAGCTATAAAATTATCGTGGATACTTAAGGCATCTGCATGATAAATGGTAACGCCATGCTCTAAATACACCATCCCCATACCCGTAATACGGACGGAATCATTTGCACTCGCCGCATAAATTCCTGTTTTCCCGTTCACATAGGTATTTTCCGGATTCTCATCCCCGGAACCGTCATCCACAAAATGCAGGCCGTCGATACAGAAATCGGCAAACTCGACCGAACTGATCCTTGGGTTTCCATCTCTCTTAATGTAAAACGCCGCGCCGCCGCTTTCTTCACAGCCAATTCCCACAGGGATATCCACCAGAATACGGCTTCCTCCGGGCCACAGCTCTTGCAGATCCTTCCACTCATTTTCCGGCACATTAAAACGGATACTGGAAGAAGTGAAGCCATGGCCGGAACCCATGATCTTCAGATAACTGATGTCGATCACTGCCTGCGTAACAAGACGGTAGTCACCTGTCGGGATATAGATCACTGCACCCGGCTTTCCTCCTTCATTCTTATCAGCATCTGCCTGCCTGCTCTTCACATCTGCAATGATGCTGTTTATCACCTCCCCGATATCCCCATAGGGATTACCGACAGGCCATTCTGTCACATCATAGTAATTTTTGCCAGCCATGGCTAAATCCTCCTCACCACTTTAATACTAACTTTTGTTCCGCTCGTAGTCCCGCATTCTCCCGTAGGCTTCCATCACATATCAAACAAAGTTTCCTATGTGATAGCAAAGCACTCCTTCAGCCCGCAGGACTCATAGTCCCTAATTACCACTTTACCGCCATATGCGCGGATTTTCAACTGATTCTGTTCACTCGAAGCAAATATATTGTTGGAATGATTATTCTGATACCGGTCCGTAAATATCTCAAGGCTGCTCTGGTCAGATAAAATATGCACATCCAGTTCCTTTTTTCCCTTCAGATACATCACGCTTCTTGAAACTCCTCTGCTCCAGCCATCTGACTCATTCCTGTCTACACTCAATTCTGCCTTTTTGAAATCAAACAGACATATCGTCTTCTTTCCCCCGCCGCAACGCAGGGCAAGCTCCATCCTGTCAGCATCGGACTCTTCCAGATCTACCTTGAACTTTAGTTCAAAACATACCCCGTCCCCGGCTGTCAGCGTTTTTTCTTCTTCCGCCGCCACAAAACAGCTCTCCTGCTTTGGATCCTCACGCAGGCTTTCCAATTCTGCAATCGGAAGAAACTGCAGTGTACCGTCCTCCATCATACGCACTTCTCTCGGAATATTAAAGAACCCGCACCAGCCTTCTCTGTAAGTAGGACCCCAATCCTTCCACAAGGGCATCCACTCCCATTCGTTCGCCCATCCGACGATAATCCTTCTTCCGTCCGGCGCGGCAAAGGACTGCGGCGCATAAAAATCAAATCCCCAGTCAATCTCACCGTTCACATGAGAATAAAACTTTCCTGTCTCATAGTCAAAATCTCCGACCATATATACAGCCGTATGCTCGCCCGAACCCATAGGAGAAAACATCAGGACATATTTGTCACCCAGCGGATAAAAGTCCGTACATTCCCACATGTACCCCCACTCTCCACGGCTCTCAGCCATTACGTTAAAAAATGTCCAATGCAGCATATCTTTTGAACGGTAAAGCAGGGCCTGCGCTTTATGATCACGGCTTGCGCCGCATACCATATAATAAGTATCCCCATGCTTCCACACCTTCGGATCACGGAACTGATCCGGTACTACGCCCTCCGGTGCGGTCAACACCGGATTTCCCTCATATTTCTCAAAATGGACCCCATCCTCACTATACGCAATGCATTGGGTATGCTCAAATCCTTTTCCATGATGGGCCGCGCTCGTATACATCAAAAACAATTTCCCGTCATGTTCGATCGCGCTTCCCGAAAAGCATCCGCCCCGCATGTGGTCATCGTAGCTTTCACTTGGCGCCAGTGCAATGGGCAGGTACTCCCAATGGAGCATATCATCGCTCACCGCATGTCCCCAGTGCATATAATCCCAAAAACCATAATACGGATTAAACTGGAAAAAGAAATGGTATTTCCCCTTATAATAAATCAACCCGTTCGGGTCATTGATCCATCCGGTCTGACCCATAAAATGGTAATGCTGGCGCATCTTACCCTTTTTTACAATATCCTTCTTTTTCTCGATTTCCTGTCCTGCCTCTGAAATTCTTTTCTGCATTAATTCTTTAGACATTAGACTACCCTTTCTAGTAAGCTCCTATCCTTTTACTGCTCCTGCCGTCATACCGCTTACTATATATTTCTGTGCAGCAAGAGAGATGATCATGACCGGGAAGCTGAATACAAACGCACCGGCACACATCGGTCCCAAATCCAGATTGTATGCAGAAAGGAACCCTGCCAGACCGACGGTAAATGTTTTTGCATTTGTGCTCGTGAGAAGCAGCGCAACCAGGAAATCATTCCATGCCAGAAACAGCGTAAAGATAAATGCTGTGGCAAGTCCCGGCGTACAGATCGGCAGAATCACCTTCCGGAACGTCTGAAGGCTGCTCGCACCGTCCACATAGGCAGCCTCGTCAAGAGTCGTCGGTATCCCTTCATAGAAACTTAACATCGTCCACATAACAAAGGGCATATTAATCGCCGCATACACGATAATCAGCGCAAGCCTCGTATCATACAGCCCCATCCCGCAGATCAGCTCATAAATCGGAACCACAATGCTGGATGTAGGTATCATCTTCAAACACAGGACCAGCACCACCAGAAAAACAGACAATTTTGCGCCGGATCTCTGAATCGCATACGCCGCAAGCGAACCTAAGATCAATGCAATAACAGTACTGATAACTGCCGCCGACAAACTGTTTACAAAATACTGCGCCGCGTCCATCCGCTCAAACAATCCCTGAAAATTCTCCACCGAAAAGACCTTCGGAAAAAACTTCGGCGGAACTGCAATAACCTCTGAGCCCTTCTTGAAAGAACAGCACACGACATATATATATGGGAAAAGCCAGAATACAGTAAGAATTACAGACAGCGCAATCCCTATATTCTTTCCTATGCTCATTTTTTTCTTCATCTTAATCCTCCTTACCCTCATCTGCCTCTAGCTTATCTTTTTCTTTGGATTCCACAAGCTCTGCATAAATACCAATGTAAAGATAACTAATACAACAATGAAGATAACTGCCATAGCACTTGCATATCCAACCTGATTGTATCTGGCCAGTGTCTTGTAAATAATGATACTAATCGTTTCGGAGGAACTGTTCGGCCCGCCCTCCGTCATAGCCCAGATAATGTCAAATGTCCGCGCCGCATCAATAATCCTGACAGACAGTGCCGTCAAAAGAACCGGCTTGATATTCGGAAGCTTGATCAGCATGATCTGCTGGAACATGCTGGCTCCGTCAATTTTTGCCGCCTCCAGCATGCTGGAATCCAGTCCCTGAAGCCCGGCAAGAGTCATCAGCATCATAAACGGTGTTGTCAGCCATATATCCGCAATACAGCAGGCAAGCAACGACCATTTCGTATCTGCAAGCCACAGGATATTACTGCTGTCAGCCAGGATCCCGACTCTTGTAAGCAGTTCATTTACAATGCCAAAGCTGGAGCTCATCATTAATTTCCACGTAAGGCCCGCAACCAGCGGTGCGATCATCAGCGGCGCCATCATCAGAGAACGGATGACCTTGCTTCCCCGGTAATTTAGTTCAAAGAACAGGGCAAACAATACTCCGATAATCGTTTCCATTCCCACCGCAATCACAATATATACCAGTGTATTTTTCAGCTGCTTTAAGAAACCGCCTGCCGTAAACGCCCGCACATAATTATCAAATCCAATAAATGTTTTTTCTCCGGTTATTCCTATATTAAAGAAACTGTCAATCGTCATCGTGATAATGGGATATATCAAAAAAGCCCCCATAAATACTGCGCCGGGCAGAAAGAAAAGTAACAATGTTTTTCTTGAAATTAATCTCATTCTATTTGTCCTCTTTTTTGAGAGAAATACCCTCAGAAAACCTCATTTCCATTTTCTGAGGGCATTACTATGGCAGGACTTTTCCGGCATTCCTGCCGTCTTCAAAAAGTCCATTAACTCTTGTTCTTTGTCTGACTATTGGCCAATAGCCTCAATCTCAGCCGCCGCTGATTCCAGTGTAGATTCCACATCCGCTCCGCCAAGACAGGACTCAACAACGCCAATCAATACCTCTTCAATCTGTGACCATGTAGTTACCATCGGCCTTGCCTGTGACTGAGATGCATCCAGCGTCTCAAGCACTGCTAATGTATGCTCGTTTCCGGCCTCTTGTCCCGCCTCCTCATATACAGAAGTCCTTCCTGCGATCTTAAGTGTCAGATCCATGTAATCTCCGTTATGGTCATACATATATTCCACATATTTTAAAGCCATCTCTTTGTTAGCAGAATTCTTCATCACACACTCATACCAAGGGCCTGTTGTTGCACCAATCCCTGCGCTTCCGCCGATCATCGGAGCGCATCCGACCTTGTCTGCTCCCAGCGCTTCTACTGCCGCCGGATACTGATGGCTCCAGTTCAGCTGCATAGCAGTCTTCTCATTGGTAAATAATTCCTGAGACTCTGTAGCCGCAGTTGCAAGAGAATCTGCCGGTGTATAATCCGCATCTGCATTCTCTACCATAAAATTCAGGGCATCCACATATGCCTGATCTGTAATGTTCACATTGCCGTCTTTGTCAAATACAAGTCCTTCCGCTCCCGCCTGGCAGGCAAAATCAAGGAATGAACAAACTGCATCGGAACCGCTTCCGAATACGGTTGTTCCATACATATCATCCGTTGCGAGCTCTTTCGCAAGCGCCTGATACTCTTCCCATGTCTTCGGAACCTTATCCTCTGAGATCAGGTCTTTTCTGTAGATCAGAATCTTCGCATTTACCCACATTGGATATCCCAGAAGATTACCGTCTATGCTTCCGCTTCCTTCCAGCGTAGGAATGAAATCACTTGTATCCGCATCATTTATCGGCTCGATCGCATCCTTAAATGCCGCAAGCCATACGAAATCCAGACATCCAACGTCATGTGCAGCCTCTCCGGCTTTGATCTCTGTTGAAAGCTTATCATACATACCGGTATAGGCAACCGCATCTACAATGACCTTGCAGCCTGTCTCCTCTTCAAAAGCCGCTGCCGTCTCATTTGCAAGCGCCTCTGCCGGAGAACCGCTCTCCACCAGTACCGTAATACTATTGCCGCCTTCCGTCTTTGCAGCCTCTCCTGCATCGCTTCCGCTTTCTTTCGCTCCGCCGCAGCCTGTCAGCATCGTTCCGATCATTGCCGCTGCAATCAGGGTACTCAGAATTCTCTTTTTCATCTTGTCTCCTCCTTCTTTTACTTGTTATCCTTTTACTTTCCTCAGTTACATTGCAATCCCATAATCTTTCTTCCGTAATCTTCTGTCCGTCTACCTCCCACCGGCGGTAATCTTACTCTGATAAACTCCAGATATATTCCAGAAACTTTCCTATGGAATCTCTTTTCCTGCTCCTATTATCCAATATGGAACGCGTTCCATATCCATTAAAAAATAATAAATATTTTCTGGTTCTCCTCCTGTTGTGGAACGCGTTCCATATTGGTGAAAATAGAATAGAGCAGTTCCTCTTTACATTTTCTATTATATTCTCTTTGTTATATATGTCAATAACTTTTTGATTTTTAAATTCTTTTTGTGCAATATATAAAATTCTATACAATCTTTTTTGTCTATTTTCACTATAAAATTGTTGTGTTTCCCTTTCTGAGTTCCGCTTCAAGCACAACCTGTTTATTCCGGTACTCCTTTCCGCTGATCAGATCACACAACAACTGCACCGACTCCTTTGCAAGTCTCTCTATCGGCTGTACTACTGCTGTCATCTTCGGCTCCACAAGCTCCGTAATAAATGTTCCGTCATAAGCAACAAACTTCACGTCCCGCGGCACTTTCAGATGCCTGCGGATCGTCTCATTCATACATTCGACCGCAAGCCAGTCCACAGCAAATACACCGTCAAAATCAAACCCCTGCGAGAATACGCCCTGAACTACCTCCCGATAATATTCTGAATCAAACCGGTTCCACTCCAGTTCATAGGTATAGGTCTCAATACGATGTTCCCTCATAATACGCTCAAACTCATAATGTCTCTCATGATACGGAGACTCAACCGCTGTCGAACCTCTGAAATGCAGAATCTTCTTGCAGCCATTGCGAATTAGGGCCTCTGCCGCCAGACGCCCTCCTTCTTTATGATTCACTGCCACCACCGGGATATGATCCCCCAGATATCTGTCCAGAGCCACAATAGGCTTATGTATCTTCCTGTACTCTTCCACATCCAACGAATGGACTCCCGTAATTACCCCGTCCACAATATGACGGTTCAGCATATCCAGATATTCCAATTCTGCATTGCTTTCTTTTACCGTACTACAGAGCATCATCTTATATCCGGCCTCATACAGCTCATCTTCCACAAAATCTACAAATTCTACAAAAAACGGGTTGGATACACTGGGAACGATCACAGCAATAATTCCCGTACGCTTATGGTACAGATTTCTGGCCAGCTCATTAGGGGTGTAGTTCAACTCCCGCATGGCAATCTCGATTTTTTCTCTTGTGTCCTCTGCCACATATCCGCTGTCATTCAGCATTCTGGACACCGTGCCCACGCCGACACCGGCTCTCTTCGCAACGTCCTTGATCCCCGCCACTTCTACTTACCTCCTAAAGCCCGCTTCTATTATTTGCGGAATTACGCCCTTTTCGCCTTTCCGCTCAATCTGTGGTTTGATATTAGTATACGTTAGAAACCGAAAAAAAATCAAGCTTAACCTGTATCCTGTAGCAATGTCTACTTTTTGCAGGATACAAAATAGCAATAGAGACAGCAGTCCTTATAAACCGCCGCCTCTGCTGAAAATCTATTTCCCCGGCTGCCCATAGTAAGCATTTGCACCATGCTTCCGGTAAAAATGCTTATCCTGAAGCTCCTGCGGAGCCGGTCTGCTATCCGGGTTGAGCCGCTCACATCTTGCCGCCATCTTCGCCGCTTCCTCCAGTACAACCGCATTGTGCACTGCCTCACAGGCATCTTTTCCCCATGTAAAAGGCCCGTGGTTCTTACAAAGCACCGCCGGGGTTGCGGCATAGTCAAGTCCCCGGCTCTCGAATTCGTCTGCGATCACCACTCCGGTATTTCTCTCATATGCCTCGTCGAGCTCCTCCTTCGTAAGATTCCTTACGCAGGGAACCTCGCCGTACAGATAATCTGCATGAGTGGTGCCATAGCAGGGAATCCCTCTTCCGGCCTGTGCCCAGCTTGCCGCCCAGGATGAGTGGGTATGCACGATCCCGCCGATTTTCGGAAAACGGTTATACAGCACCATATGAGTTTCCGTATCCGAGGAGGGATAATACTCCCCTTCTACCTTGTTCCCCTCAAGATCTACAACCACCATATCCTCCGGCTTAAGCTTATCATACTCAACACCGCTGGGCTTAATTACAAACAGACCCTTCTCCCGGTCAATTCCGCTTGCATTTCCCCAGGTAAATGTCACAAGGTTATACCTGGGAAGCAGCATATTCGCCTCGTATACCTCTTTTTTTAACCTCTCCAGCATAAATCTCCACTCCTTTTATACGATCAGCGCCTCTGCCGCCGCCTTTTCTATCGCAATACCCTTCCTATACCTGCGGGCAAATACCTCAAACCCCTCCACATCTTCCTGCTTCGGTTCCATCTTCGAGCCTTTGTTCCCCGCAAATACCTTCTCTGACAGATAATCCGCAAGTGTTTCTCCTTTTTCCTTATTCAGCATATAGGAAGCAAGAAGCGCCATTCCCCACGGACCGCCTTCTCCCGCCGTCTCCATTACAGAGACCGGCGTATTGATCGCCGCCGCAAGAATACTCTGTCCTACGCCCTTTGTTTTGAACAGGCCTCCATGGCCTAAGATTTCATCAAGCTTTGCTTTTTCTTCCTTGAGAAGAATATCCATACCTGCTTTCAGAGCGCCAAGCGATGTAAAAAGATGTACCCGCATAAAGTTTGCAAGATTGAACCTGCTCTTAGGCGAACGTACAAACATAGGCCGCCCCTCTTCTACTCCGGTAATGTGCTCTCCAGACAGATAGCCATAAGATAGCAGGCCGCCGCAGTCTGCGTCTCCCTTCAGCGCCTTATTGTATAAGGTTCCAAACAGCTGGTTCATATCCACAGCTATACCAAAGCTCTCTGCGAACTCACGGAACAGCCCTACCCATGCATTCAAATCGGAGGTACAGTTATTCGCATGCACCATAGCTGTCAGGCTGCCATCCGGTGTAGTTACCAGATCAATCTCTGGATATACCTTTTTCAGCTCCCGTTCAAGCACTACCATAGCAAATACTGAGGTTCCCGCAGATACATTGCCTGTGCGCTTCCTTACGCTGTTGGTCGCGGCCATGCCGGTTCCTGAGTCCCCCTCCGGCGGGCATACCGGGATACCTGCCTCCAGCGTACCTCCCGCATCCAGAAGCTTTGCTCCTTCTTCTGTCAAAATTCCTGCTGTTTCTCCGGCCGTAAGAACCTTTGGAAGAATTTCCTTTAATGTCCATGGAAATGCCTTGCCCCCGATCAAAGCATCGAATTTCTCTACCTTAGACGCGTCATAATCCTTTGTATCCGGATCAATCGGAAACATGCCGGAAGCATCTCCAATCCCCAGCACCTTCCGGCCTGTCAGCCGCCAATGAACATATCCGGCAAGGGTCGTAATATATGCAATATCCTTTACATGCTCTTCATTATTTAAAATTGCCTGATACAAGTGGGAAATGCTCCACCTCTGCGGAATATTGTACTGAAAAAGCTCCGTGAGAGCCTCCGCCGCCGGAGCCGTAATAGTATTCCGCCAAGTACGGAACGGCACCAAAAGCTTCTCATCCTTATCAAATGCCATATAACCATGCATCATTGCACTGAAGCCGATTGCACCGACCTTCTTAAGCTTTGTATCATATCTTGCTTCCACATCTGCCGCCAGCTTCCGATAGCTGTCACGGAGGCCTTCCCAGACGTCCTCCAAAGAATAGGTCCATATACCATTTTCCAAACGATTTTCCCACTCGTGATCCCCGGACGCAATCGGCGCATGCGTCTCATCCACCAATACTGCCTTTATCCGCGTCGAGCCGAGCTCAATTCCCAATACCGCCCTGCCGTTCTCAATTGTTTCTCTGCCGTTCATTTGACCATCCTCCTGCTTCTTCTATTTACGATATGCCATACTGTTCCAGAGAAGTTCATTCTTAAACTGACGGATCGTAGTATCTTTATCAATGAAGACAGCCTCAATTCCCATGCATGCCGCCCAGTCTCCCATCTGCTCAGCGGTAAGATCATAGGAGAATGCGGTATGATGTGCGCCTCCTGCCAGAATCCATGCTTCGGCTCCCGTCTTAAGATTCGGCCGCGGTGTCCAGAATGCAGCCGCAACCGGCAGATTCGGCATGGGTTTCTCAACCTTCTTACAGTCTACATCATTGATAATCATGCGGAATCTGTCTCCCAGATCGATCAGGGAGACCGCTACCGCCGGACCTGCCTTCGCCGTAAAGACCAATCTTGCAGGGTCTTCCCTGTCCCCCATGGAAAGCGACTGTTCCTTGATGCTGATCCTTCCGTCTGCAATACTCGGACACACCTCAAGCATATGCGCCTGCAGGATTCCCTCCTTACCCGGCACCAGATTATAGGTATAATCTTCCATAAAAGAAGTTCCCTTAGCATCCTTCATGCCCTGTGTCATAATCTTCATAATACGGACCATAGCAGCTGTCTTCCAATCGCCCTCTGCACCAAACCCGTATCCCTTTTCCATCAGTCTCTGAATTGCAAGTCCCGGGAGCTGCTTCAATCCGCCAAGGTCGCCGAAATGAGTAACAACTGCCTGATAATTATTTGCTTCTAAAAAACGTTCAAACCCAATCTCAATGCCTGCCTGAACCGCCGCATGCTCACGGAATTCCTTCTCGTCCCTTCCTTCTAAAAGGATTTCATATTTACTATAATACTCTTCCAGCAGAACGTCAATATCAGCCCTTGACACAGTATTTACCGCGTCTGTGATCTCAGCGATCGGATATGCATCCACTTCCCATCCAAATTGAATCTGCGCCTCTACCTTATCGCCTTCTGTTACGGCAACATTTCTCATATTATCAGCAACACGCATCACACGTACATGACTGCTCTCAATCACGCCCACAGCCGTGCGCATCCAGGCGCCGATCTCCTTCTGCACATCCGCATCTGCCCAGAATCCCACAACAACCTTGCGCTCCATGCCGAGACGGCTGAAAATGTGCCCGTACTCCCGTCCGCCGTGCGCCGACTGATTCTCATTCATAAAGTCCATATCAATGGTATCATAAGGAATCTCCTGATTAAACTGTGTATGAAAATGAAGCAGCGGCTTTCTATATTCCTGCAATCCCAGTATCCAGGATTTTGCCGGCGAAAATGTATGCATCCATGTAATAACTCCTGCACAGTTCTCGTCTGTGTTTGCTTCATTAAATGTCTTCCGGATCAGTTCATTCGTAATAAGCGTCGGCTTCCACAGGATCTTGTATGGAAGATTCCCGGACGCATTCAGCGCTTCCACGATTTTCTGAGCATGCTCTGCCACATGGGCGAGGCATTCATCTCCGTACAGATCCTGTGAACCGGTACAGAACCAAAATTCATAATCCTTCATCTTCAACATATGCTTTCTCTCCTTTTACTTTGCTGATCTCAAATTTTCTTGCTTTCCTGTTTCTATAATAGAAAGCATACTTTCTTCTATCAATTTCTTTACTCTGCCTGTATTTTTAAAAAGTTACCTAATCCGACATCAGAACAAAAGTATGCTCGCACACTCCCTCGTTACCGGATTTTAATCAGCACAGCTTTTGTTCTGCGCGCGCAGCCGCGCATTTTATTTTTGTTATCCGGGAAATCCGGAGGACTTTTCTGGATAATAAAAAAAGATCATCCAAGTACACGATGCCAAATCCAAGAGCCTGACATATACCTGATAATCCCAACCAGCTTTTTTACCTTATGAAAAAAGAAAACCTCCATATAACTGGAGGTTAAGTCGGAGTGACAGGATTTGAACCTGCGGCCTCTACGTCCCGAACAATTCGCGCACTTTGCACTCAAATATCTCTCAATATTCTGTATATGCCTAAACGCGCCTGAATTCCGGGGCTTAAAAGAAGTCTTGACATGAATGTAAAATTACTTTCATCTCATTGTAATATGAAACTGTTAGAATAAGTGTTAGAACGGGCGGATATCAATTAATCAAATCATTGTCTTACCCCTTTACAGCTTTCGTGTCATTCATACTTACACTGCCAGATTAAGATTTCCCGCCTGGTTCATAAATTCACGAAGATTATCAATATATCTATAAGGTGCATACTCCGAGTAGATTTCTGGATTATCCAGTATTACAATCTGTACATCATCCGCCCGGATTGCCTCCAAAGTATTGGGAACACTTCTTGCTTCATTTATACTTTTACATTTATATGCAATACAGCCTTCTTCATCAAATTTTTTTGCCAGAATATAAAATGGGTTATTATCCTGTACCATCTGGACCGCTCCTCTCTTTCATCAATTTATTAGGCGTTTGCGAAACGCCAGAACCCGCATAAATACGGGATTCTTTTTGTCACAA
>CAJTZE010000005.1 GCA_910584265.1 uncultured Dorea sp.
CTCCGGGAAGAAACTTATGATCCATTTTGCAAGCGACCATTTGCTTCCCGGGTATTTAAATATCGCCTTCATCATTTCCTCCTTACCGCTCCCTTCTGCCGCCTGCGAAGCAAGCCATAATCAACCCTGCTTTCATGGTTCATGGCATTATTTCTGGAAAATCAGCAAAGCTCATTTGTCCTGGAATATTGTCATCTTCCATCCACCAAAAGAATACTTCTTCCCCTGTTTCCCATTTTGTCTCTAATCCTCTTATTTTTCTGGTTTCCAGCATTCTTTTAAATGCATTTATGTATGCTGCTCTATATTTTGGAAAGTCTGAGAATTCCTTTTTTCTTTTTTTCTTTCCTGCCATTGGACAGCCAATGCATCCAACGCGCTCATAACCGCATTGATAAAGCACGTTTACATCCAAATGCTCCTGATGGATAAATTCCCATATATCCCGTTCTGTCCAGTCAATCACTGGATTTACAACCGTCTCTGCCTTTAACTCACATCTCTCAAATAATCTGCGCCGTTCATTATTATCAGAAAGCAGCATCTTTTCATCCGAAACAAAGATTCCGGCTTTTTTTGTATGCCCTAGCACTTCAAAAGATTCCCGGCTCTTTCTTGACGCACTTTCTTCCCATCTTACCCCGGTTGCAATCATTCGGTTTGCACATCCGCTTTCTTTCAGTTCTGTACAGCAGTACCGTACAAGCCTTGTCGGCGGCATATACTTTCTTGGGATCAAATTCCACATAGTAACCACGCTTCCATCCGGCTTTCTATGATGATCAATACTGCACTTTATCCCCTGTAGTTCCAGTTCCCGGAATACTTCGCGTATATGATATACGGTCTGCGGAGCGTCCGCCGTAGTGTGACTGTTGTGTACCTCGAATGGCACGCCGGAACGCTTGAACAGCTCCAGCATCACATCGGAATCTTTCCCGCCAGAGTATGTACATACAAGTGGTTTCCCGTAATAATGAAGGCTCATTTCTGACGCTGTTTTTATTCTTTCTATCGCTTTTAGCTCTTTATCCATTTCCCCAAGAAGCCCGTGTACACGTCACCCCGGCCGGAGGCTGGCTCCTTTCTCTGATATTATTGTCCGCCTGCTGCCATCTTCTCAAAATAAAACTCCACCGGATGCGGATCCGGCTTCACCAGCCCGAACCTCACGGCATTCTTGTAGGTCACGCTGTCCCTCATCAGCACTCTCGGCATGTCTTCAACCATCTTCCGGAAATCCTCCAGCTGGGTCATGCCCTTATAATGGTTACAGCTCCGGCAGGAAGGCAGCATATTATCAAGTGTATCTTCCCCCTGTACAGCAAATCCGTTCAGGGGTATCACATGGTCCACCTGCATATTTTCATATTTCAAACCACATCCGCAATAGGCACAATGGCCATTGCATTTGTTATATACAATCTTCCTCTCTTGTTTTGTTAATCTTCTCCGTGTCTTCATTTTTCTCCTTTTTCTCTTTCAAAGCATCAATCCCCATATTGATCGCATCGGCTGTCCTCATATTCCATCCCCAGTCTTTATGCTTTTCCAGACGGTCTATAGCCTGCTGGTATGTCATGCCATGATATTTATTGCTGCCTGCTGCCATCCTCAAGGTCCTCCTTCCCCCTCCGGCGCCCGGCCGGAGGATGCTCTATATTAACTGGTTCCTGTGATATACCACCCAGAAGGCGCTTCCTTTAAATCTTTCTATTCATTCAGGCACTGCATGCCGTTCCCCTTCAGATAATCCTTTCCTATCAGCTCCATGAACTCTTCCCTTGTATGGGTCCTTTCATACTCCTTCTGAAATATCCTGCACAAGTATTCCCTGTATTTCCTCGTTTTTCCGTGTACTGCCTCCGGCCCTTCCCGGTGGTGTGCCAGGCACAGGCTGCAGGTAAATCCGTTCTGCTCACTGATGTTCCTTCTGCCTGAACCGAAGAATACATGATGCACTTCTGTATATTTCTCTGTGTAATCGCCATGCAGCCTTGCGCAGAGAAAGCAGATCCCCTTCTGTCCCGGTATAATGGACGGCGGATGCTTCTTCCTTTTTTTCTTCCTCTTTGGTTTAGGATACATCATACACATTCAATCTCCCTGCCTTCCTCATCCACTTCTGTATGAAAGAACTCTTCCCAGAATGCTGGCTTTGTCAGTACGCCGAAACTTACATTTTTCATTTTCCGGATTTTTTCTTCCATGGCCTCTGCCATATACGCAGAAGCCTCCTCCATATCCTTTGATGCCATATACAGGAGCCTGCATGTATAGGCTTCTCTCACTGCCTCAGGCTCTGCATTCCCGGTCTCTTCCGGGCAGTATTCCGGGAAATCCTTTGTAATCTCCATCTGACCGGGGAACTGCCCTGTCTCTGATTCTTCTTCCGGCGCGTCCTTAGTACCTGCTGTATCCTCAATACTGCTGTCTTCCGCCTTATCCGGCAGCTCCGGTACCGCTTCCCCCGGTTCTTCTGTTTTCTTTCCCGATACCCTTTCTTCCTTCTTTCCCTGCTTTTTAACCGGCCTCCCGGGTTTATCCGCTTTCTTCTCTGTCCTGTTTTCCTGCACTGCCTCATACAGCGGTTTCCCATATTCCCGTTCATAGATCATCTGCGCGCCTCCGGATACATCCGGATAATCCGGAAAGAAGATTTCTTCAAATGCTTTTGCAAAATCAATATATGAGTATTCTTCCGGCTCCGGTACCTCTCCCCGGATCCTGTAAGGCATTACCCTGATCCCCTTTTCCTGCAGCAGCACATTCGCCCTGGCAAGACGCATCATTTTGAACTTGCTGGGATTTACGATCACAAGGATATCTTCCTCTATCCCCTTCCTGTCATTTGCGGTATCTTTCCTTACCCAGTCTATCATCTGCTCAAATGCTTTCTTTCCGGTCTTAAATAATTCCCTTACGGTCTGGCACATCCAGCTTTCCTCCTGGACCGGCTCCTCCTGTGCGATGTCGCACAGCCCTATCTGCTGGCTGAATCGATCCGCTGTTTCGTTTACGATAGCCTTCGCTTCCCTTATCTCCCTTACTGTAGTCTTCTCCTGTACTGCATCAATGACCTCCTCCGGAAGGCCGATCATCTCCGTCAGCTTTGTGTGGTCGTAGTTGATCCATCTTTCCTCAATCTCTGTACCGTATCCGCCGACGCTGTAGTTATCATTAAGGTCCATAAACCGTTTTGTCTGATACCTGCTCAGTCCGAATACTTTTCTGCTGTAGTCATTCGTATCTGCATACCCGTCCTGTACATACAGCCGGCCGTCCCTTACTTTTTTGAGGATGTATCCGATCACGATAAAATTCTCCACCGTATTTTTCATCTTATCAGCAATCGCCCCGGTAGCATCCTTCAGGCTCCCTATCACTATCATTTCCTGCATCTTTTTCCTCCTTATCCTGCCGCCATCTTCCGCGCTTCCATTAAGTCTTCCTCTAAGACATCCGCTAGAAGCTTTCCGGCCAGTTTCCCGCGCCATACCTTTTTCTTTTCTTTCCTGAGCTCCTCGAATTCCTCGACCCTTAATTTCCCGCTCAGTTCTGCAAGCCTCAGATCCTCTTCTGTCATCCGTTCCTGTACTGCCTGCTGCCATCTTAAGATAAATTTCTTTGCCTCCTCAAAGTCCGCATTCTGGCTGTCGCCCACCGTCCGCTTCTGCCTTGCTGTACCGTCCGGCTCAATCTCCAGCGTATAATAAGGCTTATCAAGCTCCTTTGTCTTCCGTAAGAAAACGATATAGGATTCCCTTCTCTGGATCCTGTCAAAGTAACGGTCGCTGCTGTGCAGGCAGTGCCCTAATATCTTTCCCTCCAGAATGATGTCCTCGATCCGCTCCGGCACTACAATGGAATATTTCTTTTCGGTATACTCGTATTTCTTTTTGATCTCTGCATGGATTTCATCAATGCCCGGAAACTTCTCCGCAATCTCTCCCGCCCTCTTTGCAATATCCTTTCCTCCGCAGAGAGCCGCAACATCATCATGCGCTTTCTTTAAATCCTTCGGCTTATAATTGATCTCTAACCGTGTATCTATTTTCAGCCGGTTTGCAATGCAGATGTAATCCTCCCATGTCCCGACCAGTCCACGCGGCCTTCTTCCGCTGATTCCCGCCTGCTTTTTCAGGTAATTACATATTTTTATGTAAGACATCCTTGTCCGCATCATTTCCAGCTCATCCGGCATGATGCCGTTTCTGCTGAAATACTGTATGACAGGATCCGGAAGCAGGGTATCCAGCGCTTTCTCTTTCTGCAGCCATATCAGGTACAGATTTCCTCCCTTATTTTCCCTTAAGCGTTTCATCCTTGCCTTGTCAATTCCAAGCGCCTTTGCCATATCCTTAATATTTCCCCGGCTTTCAAGCGCCATCTTCGCCGCTATCCCTTCTGGTTCTTCCAGAAGCCCTCCGAGTCCTGCCTTGGCAAACTGCTCATGTCTTGGATAGCGTTTCCATCTTTCAATATAGATTTCCGGATCAAACCGGTCTATGCATCTGCTCATCTCCAGAAGCCCCGTCCTTTGAAGCTCATCCTTTGCAAGGGACGGGAGCGTCCTTTTATACACCTTCCCTTTGCACCCGCTGTAATAACCATAATATCCTCCGTTCCCTTCAATCCATCTGTAGTGGTCATTTTTATACAGCCCCCAGTAAAATGCCCTCCTGTTAAACTGCCTGTTGTATAGTACCCTTCTTTCCTCAGCCGCTATGACCTCCGGATCTTCATAATTCCCTTTTTCAAATCTCTTCCAGCACCTGAACTGCCGGATTACAAACCCGTTTTCACATCTCTGGATTAAATAGGCGCGTTCTGTATCTGTCTGGATTGTTCCGGCCTTCCCCCTTGCCTTATACTGTATCTCATGTCCACAGTTCCGGCACGTTCCATGCTGGTTGTGCTTCGGCTTTCTCACCGGAACGGTCTTTTCACACCATGTGCAGTACCCTTCTTCTGCTCCATTTCTGGAATAATCGTAGAAAATAAAATGCTCCCTTATTGCCTGTTTGTCTACCCAGTGCAGCCAGTCCTTTGGAAGCTCCGGGACCTTATCCATTTCCAGGTCCCACAGCTCTGTCTCCCTTTTATACTTCCTCCTTAACTCCTTTTCCCGGATATGCTGCTGGTAGTTTAGCAATCCTTTGTATCCTCCTTCTTCCGTGTTCAGATACCGTTTGATGCTCCGGTTTCCCTCCGGATTGATATATCTTCCGGAATACCAGACGTACTCCGGCCACTCCAGCATATCCAGCTTTGCAGTCCTCCATTTCTCTCTACCGGCATCCCATGTAAGAAACTCGCCCGTCTCTTTGTCGATGAACAGGTCATACACTGGTTTGTTACCTCCCAGCCGCATCAGATCTGCCAGAAAGAAGGAAACTTTCAGTATCCCGTCCTGTATCCTGCACCGCATATAAACCCCGTACTTATATGCATATATCATATCTTTTCTCCAGCTGTGCTTCCTGTTTACAAGCTCCGGCACGTCCTGTCCGGCCTTCTTCATCATGGCCGGAGTTGCATACAGCCTTCCCAGCTTCTTCAGCTGTTCTTTCTTCATGGTTCTTCCCTCCCGTCTATGCCGTACCATGCCATGGGTTCTATCCCCTGCTCCCCTGCCGTATAGACGGCTATCTCCTCTATCTGCCTGCTGCCCTCTGATTCTTTCAGAAGCCCCAGGATTGTCCCGGCCCTTCCCCTCGCCGCCGGATTTTTTCCCCGGACGATCACGAAATCCTTCTCTGCCGTACCCCTATCTTTCTTAACAAAGCAGGACTCCCTCTGCGGATGCTCATACAGATACTGCATTGCATGCATGACAAACCGTTCCTTGTCCAGCCTCTTTACCAGCCTTATCCTTGTGCATGATATCTTTGAGTCTCCGCCGTCTTCATTGATGTCCCCATCTGCAAGGACAAGATAATAGACCGAATTTTCCATGTCCCCATAGTAGGACAGGCAGTCCAGCGGATTCTCCGCACAGTGGAATCCGTTCCTCCGGCAGTTTGCCTCCGGCTCCTCAAACCACTTTCCTTCCTCATATTGGAATGTCCCCCTTCCCATGGTGCAGGTCAGGTCTTTATGGAATGCCTTGTATGCCGTTATCATTTCTCCACATCCTCTTCCAGAAAATAATCCCTCGCCCAGTGGAACACGATCAGATCCTCCACATGTCTGATCCCCTGCTTTACGCGCTCCCCGGTCCTCTCTTCTATGTACTTCATGCATGCTTCGATGCTTTTTGTGCGACGCCGCACACGGCGCGCAAACTGTTCTTCGATGCACAGGCTCTTAAGGTAATACGCTACCGGTCCTGCCGGCACATATTTATCCTTATGGAGCCCCTCCTCAATCTCCAGTTTCCCTATGGCCGCGTTCATCCAGTCCGTAAACTCCTCACTCATGCCTTCCGCATACTGCTCTGCAAAGAATCCCGGGATACCGTTTTCTTCTGCCAGCTCCTTTAGCTTCCCTAATTCCCCTTGCTCCTTTAATTCTTCCGCGCATGCATTTATCTCCTCTGCGCTGTTAAAATTACCGAATTTATCGTACATATCCATTCTCCTTTCCTGCTGCCGTCATGCTGATCCTTTTTTCCTGCTTTTTAACGGCTTTCCCTTCTTGTATACTGTGCATCCGGTTACCGTGCAGATCAGAAGCCTGCAGCGTCCTGTATTCCCTTCATAATTGCATCCGTAGTTTGGATTTGTTGAGCGGTACATGCAGGTCCTGCACTTCTTTTTCTGCTCCTTCTTTGCATTCAGGCAGGAATCCTTTTTTTCCTTCTCCCTTTCCTTTCTGGCCTCCAGATTAACTTCTATGCCTTCGGTTTTCAGCCACGTCCTTACCGTGGTGCCGGATGCATGCAGCCTTTCCGCCATTTCTTTCTCAGTCAGGCCTTGCCCCGCTAATTTCTTTAATTCCTCCGGGTCATACTCAATCTTATTTCTGCTCCTTGCCTTCCGGAGCTTCACCCCGGCTTCTTTCAGCCAGTTCCTTGCCGTCTGGTGGCTGACTCCTGCCGCCTGTCCTGCCTTTTGCACGGAACCCCCGGACTCATACACCCTGCGGATTATTATCAGCAGCTCCTGCTTCTCTTCTTCCGTATGTCTTTTTCCCGGCACTTCTCCGCCTCCTTCTCTCCTATCTTCTCTTCCAGCTGTTTCAAATAACGGACGCTCTCCTTTTTCAGAAATTCCGTCATGAAATCTTCTCCGTATTTAGTGTTTTCAAGCTCTGTACGGAATCTGGATATGTCCTTTTTCGTTAACATTCTTTCTTATCTCCTTCTTTTTCCATGAGAAAATGCCTGTAAGCATGATGTTTACTAAATACAGCAGTGATTTTGTGGATTGTCATAAAGCAGTAAAGCTTCTTCCACAGCTCTTTCATCTTTACCTCCCCGCCGGATGCTTTCTTCCAGCCGTTCCTTCCCCACTCTTCCACGGCTCCGCGGTTTATCATATTGGCTATGAAAATACAGTCTGTCACCAGCTCTACATCACAAGGGCGGTTTAAGAGCTTCAGTCCCTTGACTGCTGCCGCCAGTACGCTTCTGTACCACGTTGTCTCTTCCTCTTCCCCGAAGACCTTTCTTACCTCCGGCCTTCCGCTTTTTGTGATGTACTCTACAGCTGCCCCGTATCTGCCTGCCCTTGTTCCGGGCCCGGCAAGCGTGGTCTCTATGTATATGGTTACTTTCATCGTCTTTTACACTCCTGTTCAGCCGGATCATGGTATATCTCCTGCATTTGTACCCGGTAGCCGGATTGATCCCCTCCCATATCCTTGCGATATAGTATCCTTTCTTTGGCTTTACTTCTTTCTTCCATCGGCGGAGCTTGTCCTTCTTCGGCGTGATCAGCTGCATGTTCCGGGAATGGCTGTAACTGGATTCTTTGATCCTCGGCTTTGCCCGCGTGCCGTCTTTTTTCTTTTCCCTGGTATTCTCATCCTTGGTCAAGTACCCGGCCAGCTTCATGAAATCTTCATCATAGAACTTATCATCGTCCCGGATGGTTATCTGATGCATGAACCCTTTGTTCCACGACTCTTTTAAAATATTTCCTGTATCCGGTATTGTATTGACCACCATGTGGAAGTGCCACGCTCCCCTTGTCCCTTTCTCGATATTCCTGATCCAGAAGAGCTCATATCCGCGTTTCCGGTATTCCTTCCTGATATAGCCGATCACTTTCTTAAAGTCTTTCAGCGCCCCGGCCATATTCTCAGGCCGTCTCCTGGGCTGGTATGTAAAGGTTGCAAAGGTATCCCCGCTGCTAAAATATTCCAGCAGGTACGCCCTGCACCGCCTTACCTTGTTCCAGTGGTTTACTATCTGCATCTGCTCCGGGGTAGGCTTCTTCTTTTTTATCCTCTGCATGCCGGGAGCCCCGTACCTCCCATCCGGACACTCAGTCACATCTATGATGTCCCCCTTACGGTATGTGCTTGTTTTTCTGTTTATCATCCTGCATATATCCTAACTTTAATAGTCTAATCGAGTAATTAAATGGACGGAAAGCCCTCTATTTCCTTGACTTTCCGCCCTCCAGCTGTTAGAATATATATATAGTGTTTAGCTGTTGGCGGAAGCCAAGCTTTCCAGCACATCCGTTGCCGCGGGTGTGCTTTATTTTTTTCTATCTCTCTGCCGTACCAGAAACTCCTGTAGGCTTATCATTTTCTCCGGATGGCGCAGGTTCTGGTTCCATCTTTCCAGAAGCTCCGCTTCGTCCTGCCCGGAGTTCCTTGCTGCCTGACATACCATATCTGCGGCATACTCTTTTAATGCTCCCAACAGCCCTATACCTCCTTACTCTTTTCATACACGTACGTATTTCTATAATCATCACCAATAAGCCTGATTTTTGTTTTCCCGTCGTCATACCTGTTACAGTTGTACAGATCATCCCCTTCCATGTATGACATGCTTGTTTCAAGACCGTATCCAACCTCAGCTTTGCCATACAGGGCTATGGATACTATGCCCATCTGTTCGCGCTTTGCAATCCGCTCCAGCGCGTCAAGATGAGGCTGTGCCTCAATGGCTATCTTCTCGAATCTGTCCTTGTCCATCTTTATGTCTCCTCCAAACCTACTTTGTATTTAGTCCAATATAGAATCTTATTTTTTCTGCTGTTTTATCATCCTGCACTTTCCCAAGCACTTTCTCCAGTTTTTTATTAAAAGCTTCCACTGTATCACTAAAGACATATAGATCTTTTAGTATTGTTAAGATTCTAATCTTTTCATATGACTCCCCCGTAAAGCAGTCATATCCAAGTAACTCCTGTGCTTCCTGCACTATTTTTAAGTCGGTTGAAAGACTTTGATATAATTTCCCCATCTGACTGCAATTCTTTAAATTGCAGGAAAGCTTTTCTTCATGTCCCACTGTCACTCCTCCTTTCCTATCTCTCTCCCGGCAAGCACCAGCGCCGTCCCGCATGCACAGCAGAATATGTACTGCAGGAGTGAACAGGCTTCGTTCTCGCAGGCTCCTGTGGAACCGCAGATCAGAACTATACCTGTAATGATCAATACCCCTGCCGTGTGCTTTCTGGTCTTCAAATGCTTGTCCATCCTTTCTCCCGCCCTCAGGCGGTTTTTGTCCTTTCAAGTCCGAAATTTCTCATATTTTCATCCAACTTTTTTTCCAGCATCTTCCGAAACTCTTCAATCGGTATCTCTTCTTGGGGGATCTCTACCCCGTTAATCTTCACCATGCTAACTATTTCTAATTTCACACGCACCACCTCTCTAAATAGTTATGAATCACTGGTTGTACTTGTTGCTTGCTTTCCTTCCTAATCTGTTCTTAACTTCCGGTTTTCTCGCTCCATCACATCTGGTTTCTGCATATTGTTAAGTTCTTCCTGCTCCTTTATAATTTTGGTACAGGACACTGCCATGTCCGAGTACTTAAGAAAGGAGGAATATACTAACATGACTTCAGAAAAAATCAGTCAAATTATTGATTCTTCTTTCGATGCTGCCTTCTCTAGTTGGTCACAAAAAATCGAAAAGGATTTATACCCTGCCGCTTTTGCCAACGAATACAGTTGGCTTAGGGTTAAATGCTCTATCGAAACAAACAACTTCTTTCTAAAAGAAGCGCTCAAGAAATCCCTTGTGGAAATTCTGTCAAGCGAATAATTATTGGCCATCGGATTTTCCGGTGGTCTCTTCTTTCAATATCTTTAACATTTCTGGTAATATCGCAACTTCCTGTGGATGCGCCTCTTTTTCATTCTTCATGACTCTAATTACAAACTCTTCTATTTTATCAACAACTATTTTCTTCACCTCATACCACCTCCTTTACTTGCTCCCTCTTCTTCTGCTTTCCTTTTCATCACATCTGGTTCGTGTATATTGCCAAGTTCTTCCGGCTCCTTTATAATTTTGGTACAGGACGCTGGCACGTCCGAGTACGTAAGAAAGGAGAATCATTTTATTATGTATAATGAAATTAGTGTTGAGCAACGTTCACACGATCTTGCCGTTGCTGCTACAATTCTTTATTACCAACAAAAAGGCGTTTCCATTGACGAAGGCAATGCTTTTGAGTATGGAATAAAGTATCGTAGTTTACTAAAACATATTAGGCACTCGATAGAAGAAGGCAAGACAGATATGCAGTAACCAAGTGTCATATTGTGGTTGCATATTTTGCACGCTCAACCTCCGCGCGGATTCTTTCTGAAAATATTTCAGATAAGATTTCCATTTCTTTTAAAGTGAATCCATTGTCTTTGCATTCTTTTACATATGAATCGACAGTGGATTCTGCTTTCTCTCTTGCTGCTTCATATTTTTGTCTATAGTCTAAATCTTGTGAGTTCACCTCATACCATCTCCTTTACTGGCTCTTTTGTTTCTCTCGCTCCATCACATCTGGTTTCTGCATATTGTTAAGTTCTTCCGGCTCCTTTATAATTTTGGTACAGGCATCTGCCAATGCCGAGTATATAAGAAAGGAGTTATCTTTATGAATGATATAGCTAGTAAACTCGCTTTAATTGTTTGTGAAAAATGTGTTCGTGGCGAAGACGAAAATGACATTGATTTTTCAACCCGTCTTCTATCTGTCTACACTTCCTGTTATGACAATATCGAACATATCATTGCCCAAAAAGAAAAGGCAAACTACCAAGAAGCATTAAATATTTTTCTTGATAGCAACTAATTTAGCTACATGTGGCAACATCGATCGTGTATCTTCCAATATACGGAATGCACGATCAATAGTTAATTCATACTCACATAACATTTTTATGATTTCTTTTACTATCTCTTCATCCTCTTTATCCGACGATAAACCAAGGGTTTTTCTCGCAGTAGCATTTATCACCTCATACCACCTCCTTCCTTATCCTGCTGCCATTTCCAGTTCCCGCCTGTCATAAAGTGCCCCAATATAAATCTCTACCTGTTTTTTTTCATTCTCTGAAAGAGTTTCATATTTTTCGATTAATTCTTTTCCCTCCTTTAAGTCCTGCTCTGTTAGTCTATTCATCTTTTTTCACCTCTCCTTCATATTGTGTTTATGAGACTATCATAATTCTCATTCGCACATTTGTCAATAACTTTTTTGTTGACAATCGCACATTTCAATGATATTGTTATTTTGTAAGGATGTGATTCATTGAATAATAGAATAAAGCAATTAAGAAAAGTGCTTGGATTAACGCAAGAAAAATTTGCTAATCGGCTAAGCATGAAAAGAAATACTATTGCAAATTATGAAATAGGACGTAACGAACCGATAGATGCGGTAATCTCATTAATGTGTAGAGAATTTAATGTAAATGAAGAATGGCTCCGAACCGGAGAGGGTGATATGTTCGTGCAACTTCCAGAAGAAGATGAATATTTTAAAGCAGCCACCATGATATCTAAAGAAAACGATAAAGAAGCCATGAATGCGGTAATTCAGTATTGGAAATTGGATCCGTCAAGTAAAAAAGCAATCTGGAATTTCATACATAAATTGACAGAGAAATAGCAGGGACTAGCCCTGCTATGACATAAGAGTTTTAACTACAGTATAAATTTTATTGAGTGCTTCGATGTCATTAATCTGTTCAATCATTTCAATGATTAGTTTTTTACACTTTTCGATACTCATATGTAATACCTCCGCTCAGTTTTGCAAACGCACGTTCGGAAATTCCTTGAATTAATATTACCACACATTGGTAATAATTTAAAGAGAATTTCGCAAACGCATGTTTGGTTTTTGTTGATAAGTCTGTGGATAACTTATCCTTCTATTATTAAGACAACTGAGATTGGTAAAAATGTCGTTTTTTGGAAATTTGTCCGAGAACTCGGACACTTATTTAAAATCTGACTCATATAGGTCTGAAATACGGACTTTTAGACCCTTTGCCAGTCGTTCCATCGTATCCATGCGCGGACTTGTTTGACCGGATATGATATCGGAAATGGTTGACCTTGGTACTCCAGTCAGAATTGTCGCCTGACGGCATGTTAGATTTTTTTCGTTGATGATATCGCCAAGTAATATTTTCATGGCTTTAGTTTATGCTCTTTCTTACATGGATATATCTGGTAAATATTAGTAATATGCCTTATACTTACCATATAACCCTGTACTCAAATATACAAATAAACGATGCTGTGCAGATAAAATTCTACAGCAACAGCTGGAAGGAGAAAGCAATGAAATGTCCAAAATGCGGAAAAGAACTAAGGCGGAGCAAAAAAGATTCTAATTATATGTTATGCGATAACTGCCGGAAAAAGTACAAGCTGACAAATAATCATAATAATGAATTCCACGAAAATTATAGCGAACTCAAGCCCGTGAATCCAGAAACCCGAAAAACTGAGAGACATAAAAATTCTCAAATCAAAGGAAAGAAATTAATATTATTAGGAGTTATCATCCTTATTCTTATTACTATAACTGCTGTTGTTTTGAATAGTTTGGGCAATACCCCCGAGGAAAACAAGACTGAAAATATTACTTCAAAAGCTGAAAATGAAAATCCACTTGGTTTTGATATAATATTCAGCTCAACATATCCAAATGACACTACTGGAAACTGGAGGCTTGCGAAAATAACAGAAAATATAGCTATAGAAGAACATGCACTGGATTACTATAACAATTACTTCCAAGCAGATAATGAAGTCCATATCATTATCAATTTTACATTGAACACTACAAGCAATATAACTGTTATGGGAAACCTTTTAGATGTTACTACATATGACTACGTTGATCAGGAAGAGCACGATGCAAAACTAGCATGCTCCGGAACGCTTCTTAGCGAATATCATGTTAATATTGACACTGGCGAAATTGAAAAAATCCAATAATCATTTACCGATATTATGCTCTTATCGCAATTAAAAACTATATTGTCGATTATGCTTTATATGATATGCTAAATCAATATCAAGGACTATGAAATGAAACTACAAAGAAAAAGAATTTATGAGATAATAGAAGTCTCCCATGAAAATGATATTCTAAGCAAAGCTTATGATATATGGATGGTATTTGTAATTATATTAAGCATTATTCCGCTTTGCTTTGTAAAAACCACTTATATACTTACTTTTATAGACAAAGTAACAGCTTTTATTTTTATCATAGATTATTTATTAAGATTCGCCACTGCAGATTTTGTTTCTGAGAAAAAAGGTATTCTTGCATTTATTATTTATCCATTCAGATTTTTGGCAATAATAGATTTGTTATCCATATTGCCATCATTGATAAATCTGAATAAAGCTTTTAAAATATTTAAAACATTTCGCCTTATGAAAACTTTTAGGGTTTTTAAAGTTTTTAGATATTCTAAAAATATACAAATAATCAAAACAGTAATCGTAACCAAAAAGGATGATCTGTTAACAGTTGGCATCCTTTCATTAACCTATATTTTTATTTCTGCTCTGATAGTTTTTCAAGTGGAACCGGAAACATTCGGAAATCTATTTAAGGCAATTTACTGGGCTACCGTATCACTTACAACAGTTGGGTACGGAGATATTTATCCAACCTCAAATATAGGAAAAATAATAAGCATGATTTCTTCTTTTTTAGGCATTGCCATTGTTGCACTTCCATCTGGAATTATTATATCAGGGTATCAAGATGCGCTTAATAATTATACTAAATCATAAGTTTAGTTTACATTTCTGTATGAAGTATCTGGTAAATATTGGCTATATGACATATACTTATCATAAACCTTGTACTCAAAAAAATACAAAGGAAAGGTATTATGGGATGATTGACATTGAAGCATTGAAATCACTAAATCAGCTAAAACAAATATCCGTCACCGAGCATGCGCGTATACGTCTCATCGAGCGCGGCATAGTAATTGATGATATAATAAACTGTATACGCACTGGCAAAATAATAAAACAGTATGAAGATGACAAGCCATTTCCAAGCTGTTTAATACTTGGAGCATCAACACATAATACTCCTATTCATATCGTAGCCAGTACGGATGATGAATATATTTATCTGATAACCGCATATTACCCGGATAACACGAAATGGGAATCTGATTTTAAAACCAGAAAGGAGCATTAGCCATGAAATGTATGAGATGCGGCGCAACAGCCGAAAAAGGATTCACGACAAGCGTAACCGATCTGAATAACTGCCTCATAATTGTCAGGAATGTACCGTGTTTTAAATGTACTGAATGTAATGAAATCAGTTATACAGGCGATGTAATCCAGCAGTTGGAAAAAATTATTGATTCTGCCAGAAAGGTTATGCAGGAGATTTCTATTATTGACTACTCAAAAGTCGCATAAAAAACCGCCCCTGCTACCAACAGGAACGGCTTATATAAATACTGTACATCCGAAGGATTGCACAGCCCTCACAAGCTGATTATATCACAATCCTCCGGCACCTGTACAGGTGTATTTTTTATATCCATTTTTCATAATATTACAAAGGAAGGTGATATAATGGAGCTAAGATATGCTTATGGATATGTTAGAGTTTCAACTGACAAACAGGAGGAGCTTTCCCCTGACTCACAGGAAAAGCTCCTACGTGATTATGCCAAGAGCAATAACATTATCCTTCTGGAAGTATTCTTTGAAATCGGCATCTCCGGCCGTAAGGCTGATAAGCGGCCAGAGTTCCAGCGGATGATCAGTCTGGCAAAGTCCAGCGAGCATCCGGTAGATGTAATCCTTGTCTGGAAATTCAGCCGGTTTGCAAGGAATCAGGAAGAATCGATTGTTTACAAGTCTCTGCTCAAAAAACAGCATAATGTAGATGTTGTCAGTATTTCCGAGCCTCTTATAGAAGGTCCTTTCGGAAGCCTGATTGAACGGATCATTGAATGGATGGATGAATATTATTCAATACGGCTTTCTGGGGAAGTGCTCCGCGGCATGAAAGAAAAAGCATTGAAGGAAGGTTACCAGATGGTTCCTCCTCTTGGTTATCAAGCCACGGGATGCGGCAGGCCCTTTATCATTAATGAGGAAGAATTTAAAATTGTAAACTACATGGCCGACCAGTTTGACAATAAAAATGCTGATTTCACCAAGATTGCGAGAAACATCAATTCAATGGGATATAAAACCAGGCGGGGAAATCCATTTGAAAGCCGCAGCGTAGAGCGCATTCTGACTAATCCATTTTATTACGGCCTGGTTGTCTGGAACGGAGTATCCTTTACCGGCCGCCATGAAGTACGATTTACCAAAGAGCGCTTTGATATGCGCATGGATAAAATCCAGAAGCAGTTCAAGCCCCATAAGCGCCGGGACATATCTTCCTGCAGGCATTGGCTGTCCGGCCTGTTGAAGTGCGGCTCCTGCGGAGCATCCCTCTCATATAATGGCAGCAATCGAACCTCCCCGGGGTTCCAGTGTTACAAATATTCAAAAGGCGTACATAGCGGCTCCATGTCTATAAGTGAAAAGAAAGCTATAGCGGCTGTATACGAATATTTTGATAAGCTTCTTGCAGGAATGGATTTTGAATATGAGTACCGACCTCCAAAAGCCGTTGAACAGCTTTCGCAGCATGATTCTCTCTTGGAGGAATTGGATAAAATAGCCTCCAGAGAAAGCCGTATACGGCTTGCATTTGAAAATGGAGTCGATACCTTAGAAGAATATAAGGAAAATAAAGAACGTCTTAAAAGGGCGCGTATGGATGTTCAAAAGCAGCTGGACGAATTATGCGGTGCTCCTCCCAGTCAAAAGCCGCCAAAAGAGGATGTTCTTGCAAGAGTCCGGACCGTATATGATATTATAAAGAACCCGGACGTTGATTACGATACAAAGGGTGCTTTTATGCGCGGACTTGTAGAAGACATTGTCTATGACAAGAAAAACAGTCGCTTAATCTTTCATCTTTACATATCCTAAACCCTCTATTTATCAAGGTTTGACTAATTATTATAGGTTACTGCACTTCGGAGGACCAGACGGCGAGCTGGCCGCCTCCATGCGGTATCTGGCTCAGCGTTACACCATGCCGTATAAAGAAGTGACAGGAATCCTCACTGACATCGGTACCGAGGAATTGGCGCATATGGAAATGATCTGTGCGATCGTCCATCAGCTGACCCGCGACCTGACACCGGATGAAATGATCGCTTCCGGCTTTGACAAATATTATGTGGATCACACCCTTGCCCTCTGGCCGCAGGCCGCAAGCGGCGCGCCCTGGACGGCGGCCTACTTCCAGTCCAAGGGAGATCCGATCACAGACCTGCACGAGGATATGGCAGCAGAACAGAAAGCAAGAACTACCTACGAAAACATCCTGCGTCTGGTCAGCGAACCGGATGTAGTTGAGCCGATCCGGTTCCTGCGGAAACGGGAAATCGTACACTATCAGAGATTCGGTGAAAGCCTCCGAATCGTTCAGGATAGATTAGACAGCAAGAACTTCTACGCATTTAACCCGGAATTTGACAGAAATACTTCTAAAAAATGCTGTAATTAAGCTGTCAGCTGCAAACAGAGTGCCGTCCGAAAGGGCGCACTCTGTTATATTTATGAATCGGATAAAGCCATAAATATAACGGCCTAAGAATACTTTTCCCAAGCCGTCATCTATTTATAATTTATCATGCTGTAAACGGAACATTCATTCTAAAAGTATTTCCCCACATATTCTGATATTGTATAGAGAAATCATACTCTGTCGGGACAAAAAGCTTATCTAAACCATATACCTCTATAGTGTATCCATACGGCGTTTCTGCAGCCTCAGGAGTCACAATATATTTAAAATAAAGATGATAATCTCTTCCTATATATTCATAATAACCCGAACTGGTATAATGTGCTATATGCGGCATAAAGATGATATCTTCTTGTTTTGTCTCATTAACCGGATCTAATAATAACGCCTTAGTAAAATAGAACCGGAAATTAGCGTTATCTATATTTTCCACATAGAGCACAATAGCTTCATGTGGATTATCTGTCTTATATAGAGTATAAGTGCTATTTTCAGGTGGCAACGGACATGGAATATTTCCTATATAATCACCAGACATATCTGCTTGAGCTGCCTGCTGCGGATACTTCTTTGCTTGAGCCGGCTTATTTATGACTTCCGCCTGAACCGGCGCATTGATAGACTCCGGCATAGTGGAATCTAAAGTTTTAATAATTTCACCAGTATCTTTATCTACAAAATTAACAACTGTTTTCAAATTTTCTTCCGGAACCTTATTTAATGCCTGATAAAGATTTCCTTCTCGGTAAAAGACAGAAGCCGCTGAGCTTTGTGAATCCTCATAGCTGGCAGAATCAACATTAATAAGAAATTCCGTTACATTCTCATTATAAGAAATTGAATCAAAGGAAGAATACGAAACTTTATCTGCAAGTATCTCTTCTATACGCTTGTTAATGCGTGTTTTAATCTGAGTTAACAGCTTTTCATGAGTCTGCTTTGTCATCTTCATTGTGATATAACCTTTTTGACTTTTTGTAATTTCTTCAACACCAGCGTTCTGCGCTTCTTCATTTAACGCATCCTCATCATCACCCACGAATGCGTCTGTAAGTGTTATTTCAACACTTAATTCCTCTTTTTTTTCAGATGCTGCATAATCCGCACTTTTTGAAACTGTGTTATTTAAATCTGTACTTTTTTTACTGCTACATGCATTTAATGAAAATACCATTGCTGTAACTAATAGAATTGATAAAATTCTCTTTTTCATATTTTTCCTCTCTGCTTTGAAACCTGAACAATAAGTACACCTCGTAAGTATTAGAAATATACAGCAATAAGGCAGAATAAATTGTTATAACTGCCACATATTTTATAAAATAATACTCTTGTTTAAAGTATAACATACTCCAATAAAATTTTTAATGTCTTTATACATGTTTTGTGATTTTTCTGTTATTATTTATACATTTTTATATTAGGACGACAAATTCTAAGTAATAGCAAAAATACAATCTACAATTCAAATGAATAGAACGAGGTGATATGAATGAATTTGCTGTAATTAAGCTGTCAGGTACAAACAGGGTGCCGTCCATAAGGACAGCACCCTGTCATTTTTAAAGCAGCGGATATTTTTTTGTAAGTTCTAAAACGATTTCCTTTGCCGCCTCAACATTCTCCTCGCCTGCCGCAACCATCGCAATAGCTTCCGCGATCCTATCCATATCCTCTTCCACCATTCCTCTGGACGTTACGGCCGGTGTTCCCAGACGTACGCCGCTAGTTACAAACGGCGATCTCGGATCATTCGGAACCGTATTCTTATTACAGGTAATATGTGCATCATCCAGACGTTTCTCCAACTCCTTGCCGGTTATTTCCTTCCCTCTTAAATCCACAAGCATCAAGTGGTTATCCGTGCCGCCAGATACAATATCCACGCCCCGGCTCATCAAACCATTACATAAGGCTTTTGCATTTTTCAAAATCTGCTCCTGATAAGTCTTAAATTCCGGCTGCAGGGCCTCCTTAAAGGATACTGCCTTCGCTGCGATCACATGCTCCAGCGGGCCTCCCTGGATTCCCGGAAATACTGCCTTGTTAAAGTTGAATTTCTTAGAGGCCTCCTCATTGCAGAGGATCAGTCCGCCTCTCGGACCGCGCAGAGTCTTATGGGTAGTGGTTGTTACCACATCTGCATAAGGAAGCGGGCTCGGGTGAAGGCCTGCAGCAACCAATCCGGCAATATGCGCAATATCTGCCATCAGATAAGCCCCCGCCTCATCTGCAATCTCACGGAATTTCTTAAAATCTATAGTACGCGCGTAAGCGCTTGCGCCTGCAAGGATCATCCTGGGCTTTTCGGCCAGTGCAATTTCACGCACCCTGGCATAATCAATAAATCCTTCATTATTTACGCCATAGGACACAATATTAAAATATTTACCTGAAATATTCACCGGCGAGCCGTGGCTCAAATGTCCGCCGTGATCCAGATTCATACTAAGCACCTTATCTCCCGGCTCTAGCATAGCGAAAAATACTGCCAGATTAGCCTGTGCCCCGGAATGCGGCTGTACGTTGGCATAATCACAGCCAAACAGCTCCTTTGCCCGGTCAATGGCCAGATTCTCAACTACATCCACACACTGGCAGCCGCCGTAATAGCGTTTTCCCGGATACCCCTCTGCATACTTGTTAGTCAGCGGGCTTCCCATAGCTGCCATCACAGCTCTGCTCACCCAGTTCTCAGAAGCAATCAGCTCAATGTGCGAATTCTGTCTGTCCATCTCGCTCTGGATTGCCTCAGCAATCTCATTGTCAACCTGTCTAATCTCATCAAATGCGTACATATTCTTCTCCTTTATTCCTTTATCACGAACGCTTCCCCAGCGTTACTGCCACAGTCTGTTCCTCATATTCTCCATTGCTTGCCGGAACCTGTATCACGATCTCCACTTCCTCACCGGCGCGGAAATACTTCAGCTGTTCCTGAAGAGTTGCCATGCTGTCAATGGTAATCCCGTCGAATTTCGTAATAATGCTTCCCTTTGAGATTCCGGCATTATCTGCGCCGCCTTTCCTTACAACCTCTGCAATATAAACTCCCGTCGGCATATTATACATCTGGGAGCTGTCCGAGGTAACATCCACACCCTGAATCCCCAGATATCCCTGCTCATCCTCTGGAACCTTCGTCCTTGTAGTACGGTTCATCAGCGTCTCGATCACTTCATTTGCATCAGAAATAGGAATCGCATAGCCCATGCCTTCCACTGCATTCGCATTCACTTTAACTGTATTAATTCCAATCAGCTCTCCGTTGGCATTCAACAGGGCGCCGCCGCTGTTTCCAGGATTAATTGCCGCATCCGTCTGGATCAGCTTACTATCAAAGCCTTCCATCTCCAGATCCCGGTCCAGTGCAGATATAATTCCTTTGGTTACAGACTGGCCGTAACCAAGCGCATTTCCAATAGCAATTACCGGCTCCCCTACCTGTAAGTTATTGGAATCACCGATGGTAATAATCTGGATCACATCCATAGTGGAGCTTTCGATGCTGTCAAGAGGCACTGCTACAACCGCCAGATCCTTAGAAGGATCCGTTCCTTTCAGGCTTGCCTCTACGGCCGTATCATCCACAAAGAACACAGTCAGGGTCTGCGCACCCTCCACCACGTGATTATTCGTCACGATCAAAAGCTCGGAATCATTCTTGCCGATAATAATGCCGGTACCGCCGCTTTCACTTTCCCGCTGCTGTACTCCGCCGAAAAAGCTCTGAACCTCCTGTACGCTCATATTGGTGATCGATACCATGGACGGCATATCCTTCTGTACGATTTCCGACACATCCGACATTACAGTACTGGATGTCTGACTCAGCTTGATACCGGCTGAATCTGAAATCCCCTTCTGCTCCTGGATTGTCTGCTGACCGCCGGACTTTTCAACAAATTTACCCGCAGTTATATTAACCGCAAAAAACGCAAGACCCGCGATAACGCCGAATGCAATTGCAGACCCTGCAAACTTCACGGCTTTGGGAAGCTTCCTTCTTCTTCTTGGAGGCTGCCCGTCAGCTCCGCCCTGTCTATAACCGTTCCCCGGCCGTTCATCAAAAATGTTATTTCTGTCATTTTCTCCTGGATTATAGTAATTGTATTGATTTTCCATGTTCAAAACTCCTTTCTATATTGGAAGCCGTGCCGCATCCCGGCATTTAACCTCATGCAGCGCAGGCTTTCATTACTCCTTCTGCTTCTATGCCTGTAGTCTAATAGAAAATTGTGTTGAAACTGTGATAAAACCGTCAAAAAATCTTGAAAACCAATTCCAGCGCCGCCCGGATCACCTGATCCATGTCATAATACTTATATGCACCCAGACGGCCTCCAAAAATCACATTTTCTTCAGCTGCCGCAAGTTCCTGATATTCCGCATATAGTTCACCGTTTTTCTGGTCATTGACCGGATAGTACGGCTCATCTCCAGCCTTCCACTCAGATGAATACTCTCTGGAAATAACCGTCTTCTCCTGCTTTCCAAACTCAAAATGCTTATGCTCAATAATCCGGGTATAGGGAATTTCTCTGTCTGTGTAATTGACCACTGCATTCCCCTGATAATTGCCGCATTCCAGCACCTCCGTCTCAAATCTGACGCTCCGGTACTCTAGTGCACCCAGACGGCAGCCGTAATACTCATCAATCATTCCGGTATAAATTATCATCTCTGCAAGGGCTTCATACTCCGCCCTTTCTTTCAGGAAATCCACGCCCGTCCGGACTTCGATTCCCTCCAGAAGCTTCTCGATAACAGCCGTATAACCGCCTATAGGGATTCCCTGGTACCGGTCATTAAAATAATTGTTATCATAGGTAAACCTAAGCGGCAGCCTGCGGATGATAAATGCCGGAAGCTCCTTACACTCTCTCCCCCACTGCTTCTCCGTATAACCCTTGATCAGCTTCTCATAAACATCCCGTCCCGCCAGGGACAGCGCCTGCTCCTCTAAATTCGCCGGCTCCTTGATGCCAAGGTCTGCAATCTGCCTCCGAATGATATCCTCCGCCTCCTTAGGGGTACGGATATTCCACATCCTGCTGAAGGTATTCATATTAAAGGGCAGATTATACAGCTCATCCTTGTATACCGCGATGGGGGAATTGATGTAATGATTAAACTCGGCAAACTGATTGATATAGTCCCATACCTCTTTATCGGAGGTATGGAAAATATGTGCCCCATACTTGTGTACCTGGATTCCCTCTATCTCTTCCGTATACACATTACCGCCGACGTGGGACCGCCTGTCGATCACAAGGCATTTCTTTCCCCGGCTGGCCGCCTCATGGGCAAACACCGCACCAAACAGTCCGGCGCCCACAACTAAATAGTCATATTTCATTCCGTTATCTCCATTCTTCCTACTCAACCGTAACGGACTTTGCCAGATTCCGCGGCTTATCTACGTCACAGCCCCTGCCCACAGCCACATAATAGCCAAATAACTGCAACGGGATGATCGCAAGCGAATTGGTGAAATACTTATTCGTCTTTGGAATATATATTACATAATCTGCCGCCCGCTCCACCTCTGTATTATCCACATTGGTCACAGCCATGACAAAAGCGCCTCTGGTTTTTACCTCGACCATATTACTGATAATCTTCTTATACAAATCCTCCTGCGTCAGCACAGCCGTTACCAGCGTACCCTCCTCAACCAGCGAAATCGTTCCGTGCTTTAACTCGCCTGCCGCATAAGCCTCGGAATGCACATAGGAAATCTCCTTCATCTTAAGCGAGGCTTCCAGCGAAATCGCATGGTCGATTCCCCTTCCAATAAAGAAAATGTCTCTTGCCCCCAGATAGCGGTTGGCAAATCTCTGGATTCTGTTCTTATTATTCAGAAGCATTTCCGCCTGCGCCGGCAGCTTCTTTAGATCCTCAATCATTTCTGCAAGACCGGCGTCATCCAGCATGCCTCTCACATGGGCAAATTTCATTGCCAGCAGATACTGGGCGATCAACTGTGCAGTATAAGCCTTGGTGGTAGCTACGGCAATCTCCGGCCCTGCCCAGGTGTACATCACGTTATCCGCCTCTCGGGCAATAGAACTCCCCACCACATTTACAATACCAAGTACCCTGCCTCCCTTCGCATGCGCCTCACGGAGCGCTGCAAGAGAATCTGCTGTCTCACCGGACTGGCTGATAATGATAAGCAGAGTCCCCTCATCAATGATTGGATTCCGGTAGCGGAATTCTGACGCAAGATCCACCTCAACCGGAATCCTCGCCAGACCCTCATAAACATACTTCGCTGTCATACCCACATGATAAGCAGAACCGCAGGCAACGATCATAATCTTCTTAATCTCCTTGATTTCCTCGCCGGTCATCCCCAGCTCTTCAATTACAATCTGCCCGTCCTTGATCCTCGGGGAAAATGTATCTAAAATCGCCTTTGGCTGCTCATACATTTCCTTCAGCATAAAATGCTCGTAGCCGCCCTTCTCAGCAGCATTTACATCCCAGTCAATGTGAACCGCCTCTTTCTCGATCGGTTCCTCGTCAATATTGTAAAACTCCATATTTTCCCTTGTAAGCTTCACAATTTCTTCATTCTGGATAAACACCACGTCTCTGGTATACTTCAAAACTGCCGGCACGTCGGATGCTATAATGCTGCCATCCTTCGTATGGCCCACGATCAGCGGACTATCCTTGCGGACAGCATATAATTCCTCTGGATGATCAGAAAAGATAAGACCGAGAGCATAGGAACCCTCCATGCGGTGCATCACCTTTGTGATCGCCTCAAGGGGATCCCCCTTATAATAATAGTCCAACAGATGGGCAATAACCTCTGTATCCGTTTCCGATGCAAATTCATATCCCTTCTCCACAAGACGTTTTTTCAGCTTCAGATAATTCTCAATGATGCCGTTGTGGACCACTACAATGCTCGCATCCTTGTTAAAATGCGGATGGGCATTCATATCGGAAGGCGCTCCGTGGGTTGCCCACCGGGTATGACCGATCCCCATGTTTCCAGGCATCAATTCGCCGTCATGCGTCAGCTCACTCAATACCTTCAGCCTTCCCGCCGCCTTCTTCATCCGCACCTCGCTGCCGTCATAGACTGCAATTCCAGCTGAATCATACCCCCTGTACTCCAGCTTTGCAAGCCCATCCAGCAGAATCGGCGCTGCCTGGCTCTCTCCTACATAACCTACGATCCCACACATAATGCTGCTCCTTTCATACTCCTGTTATAAAATGGGGAGGACACGCGTTTGCATCCTCCCTTGGTATCAATCCAGATCAATCAGATCCATCTTAAATGTATCATCATCTTCCGCATGACCTACTCTTGTCCGTGGTGGCTCCTCCGGTCCTACTGATGCCATATTCGGGCGCTTTGCCTGCTTCTTGACACGGACGCGGGCATTCAGCATTGCATCCAGATCCTCAATCTCGCTGTCATCCTCATAGTCAGATGCATTATACTCTTTGAAATCGTCCTCGTCTAACTCTCCGTCCTCGTAGCCGTCTTCCTCGTCATACTCTTCTTCGTCATATAAATCATCTTCATCTTCAAAGTCGTAGAAATCATCTTCTGATTTTTTCTTTTTATTCTTCTTAGACTCCTTCTCACCCTTCTTCTTTGACTTTTTATCGGGAACAGCCGTTTCCTCCGGCTCGTCATCCAAATCGACCCCATACTCGTCATAGAGATCATCCAGCTCCAGATTACGGTGGCGGAGCTTGATCGCAAGGATGATCATCACAAGCAGCATAACCAGAAAGATTCCCCACACAGCCAAGATAACCTTATCCAGATTATTACGCAGCTTATTCAGCAGCCCTGCCTTTTTATCATCCTCATCATCCGACTTGTCTGCTGATTCCAGTGTATAACGCTGATATGTCCCATCCATGGTATCATACTGATACCAGCCCTTTTCTCCATCGCTGTTCAGGGCATATACAACATAATATGCACTGGCTTCCACATTCTGCCATGCCGGAAATTCCTTTCCATTAACTGCCATGGTAGTCTTCTGCAGATATTCTGGAAGATCTCCGCTTTTATCTTCGCTTAACAATACAATATAACGGCTCTCGGATATACTGATCTGCTCAAATTTTGAAAACTGCTCTGTATCAGGATCATACAAATAGAAGTCCTCTTCCCCCTCTGGATTCGCAAGATAAACTGCATACATGCTTCCTGCTTCCTGTCTGGTCGCCACATATATCTGGCCGCCATATGTCATATCCGCTCTCACAAATCCCTCCGGGATCAAAATATCCGGAATATCCACAGACACTGTGTAAGTCTGTCCATCAATCACAATTTCACCACTGCCACCGGTTGTCTGGGGAGCCACAGTGATCAGAGACGGATCCCCCGGGCCGATTGTTACAGTAGAATTCCCCTGCGTAACCGATACATCTCCCCCGCCAGAAGCAGACGCTGTCACAGAAGCAATCGTTATCTGAGTAGAACCCTCCGCCAGCGCCTGAAACTGCAGGGTCCAATTCACCTCGCTATTTCCGCCGCCGTCATCGGTCAATTGAATCTGTCCGCCTGATTCCACAGCTCCGTTTCCGCCTACAAATCTCAGATACTGGCTATCATAAGACAATGTGGCATTTACAGAGCCAAGAGCCTCATCTGCACTCAGCCTTGCTGTAACATCCACTGTTGCTCCTACCGTAGTAGAAGGATCTGAAAATCTAAGTTCTCCGCTTGCCGCACACGATACGATTCCGCACATCAAAAATGTCATGCACATACAAGTGACGAATACAGCTATCTTCTTCAGTCTCTTCATTTCTCTATCCTTTCCTGCATATCATCTTATTCTACACCTTCATCTGGATAACTCTCTCCATCCCCTCCGGCATCACCTTCAATGCCGCCACCGGAACCATCTTCAGTATCATCACCACCGCCGTCATCATCATTACCATAACTGCCGCTATCATCATCATAATCATAATCATCATCTCCCAAATCATAGTCCTGACGGTAATATACATCATCATCGTCTGAAACAGTTCCTGTCGACCTATCTGCCGCTTTTGCCGCAATACCGCCCTCTATCTGGCTGATTTTAGACGAAACCTGATATCCATCATTTCCGAACAAAAACCGATGCACATCCGCAACATTTGAGCTTAAAGTTGAAGGAATCACCACACTTCCCACAACATTTAGCATATCTGTAGTATTGTTCTCTGGAAATCCCATAGATTCACCAATTGTATACTTCTGGAAATCCTTGGCATAACCAATCATCTCAGCTAATGTAAAATTCGTAGATACCTGCGGAAATACACTGTCGATAATCTTGTTCACGGTACTCAGGCTCATTGTCTGTGCTTTTTCCGCAATCATCATCAATATCGTTCTTTGTCTTGCCGCACGTACAAAATCCCCGCCCTCCGTATATCTTATTCTTGAATAGGACACCGCCTGTACCCCGTTCAAATGATATGTCTGATAAGTTCCCGGATTGGTCGGTTCTATTTTTTCATATCCTTTTCCTGTTACCTTAGACGTTTCCACGCAATAATTATTCATATGAACTACTTCTTCATATGTCATAGAAACATCCAGTCCTCCCAATGCATCAATTACATCTACCAGCGCGTTGAAATTAACTGCCACATACTTTTCTATATTCATATCCATATTACGGTTGATCAAAGAAATTGCTCCCTCTGGCCCGCCAAAAGAATATGCAGAATTAGCCTTATTGTAGCTTCCGTCATCAAGCTGTAGCAAAGTATCCCTGTAAATAGAGACCATTCTGACCTCTTTTGTCTCTTTATTCAAACTGGCGATCATCATCGTGTCGCTTCGGTTGCCCTTCCCCAGATCATCCTGTCTTGAATCTAGTCCGAACAAAGCCACATTCACATACCCTGTTTCTATCTCTTCTTCCGTTTCTGCAATATTTAGCTTATCTGTATCAAGTTCTGTTGTCTCAATCTTTGTCATTTTACTGGCCACTAAGACCACACCTGTAGATGCAACAACCGCCACAGTCCCTCCCAAAATAACACCCAGTTTTTTCCAAATAGACCATGTACCAAAACCATGCTTCTTTTTTCTGCTTGATCTCTTTGCCATCGTAACGTCCTTTCTTTTGTAACATTTCGTTCACAACTATAGCAATTCGACTTACATATTACCTTATTTCCTATGAAATTTCAACTTTTTTCACTTACTTTTTATTATCAGCATCTAGCCTTTTTCCCAATATCTTGGACTCATTGTACATTTCTTTACTATCTTCCGCGGCAGGGCCCGGTAATGCTTTCCCGCCAAATAGCCTGAATACTTCGCTGCACTTGACATGATCAGTGTAATGATCATCATAGGATTCCCACTTCTTATCAGGTACATCATTGTATTTTTAGTCATCCGGATTCCCTCTGATTCAGACCTTATTCCTTCAAAAATCTCCGGATGCTGCGCCTGCGAAACTGCCAGATCAAAATTACGCTGAAACTGCTGCCTATTCGTATAATTATGGGAATGAATCACTCTGGCTCCTGCGGCATAGACTATTTTATACCCGTTCTGTATACATTTTGCGGCATAAAGCATATCTTCATTAAATATGGTTCTTTTTTCAAATCCTCCCAGCTTGTGATACAAATCCTTTCGATACAGCGCACAAACGTTGGAACAGAAATATGTTTTTATTCCCATGGAATCCAAACTATCCTTTGATTTGATCATACTGTTTTTCGGATAATTAAAGCTTCTGATATAGGATTCAAGCAAGCTGCAGTCCTTCCGGGGAAGCTGTCTCGCATAAGCCGCAGCCGCATCTGCGCCCTTCAGTTCATTTAGAAGCTTCTCGGTCAAGCCGCGGTCAGCAGGCAGTGCATCCTGAGTCATGCAGAGTACAAATTCCGCATCAGAATTACAAATCCCCTTATCTCTGGTACCGCCATGATCAAATTCATCTGTTTCTATCTCTTCTATGATAATATTATCATACCCCTTAAGAAATTCCGAATTCATCAAATCATTTCCATCTTTTGTATGCATCAGAATAATATTTCTTATTTTTAATTTCTGCAATTCCAGTCTTCGAATTAATTCTTTAAATTCCTCTCCCGGTTTATACACTGGAATAATTACATCAACTATGCTATTCTCCATCCTGCTCATCTCCCGTCTCCGGATATATGCCGGTCAGATAACTAATATCACCGCTGATCCCTACTAATGTGTCTGTGGCTTCATATTCCTTATCCGGAAACAAAAATTCATGTGCACGTCTTGCGTTCTGCTCCAGCCCGACCGGAACCACATAAGAACCGCTATAACCCGGGATTTCCTCCGGCAGGGCTGTTTCCGAAGGAAACCCCTGCGTCTCGCCAATGGAATACTTTAACAGGCCTGCACTTAATTTCACAATTTCAGATGACGTAAAATTGGTGGAAATCTCCGGAAATACTGTATCAATAATTTTATTGATCGTACTTAGCTTTGCATCCTTCGCCTTTTCAACAATTTTTTCAATCACCAGCCGCTGTCTCGACGTACGCTGGAAGTCCCCGCCCTCCGTATAGCGGATCCGGCTGTATGAAACTGCCTGTACGCCGTTCAAGTGATATGTCCCGGCCTCTTCCGGTTCAATCCGTTCATATGACTTCTCCGTAATCTCAGATGTTTCTACACAATAGTTATTCATATGAACTACTTCTTCATATGTCATATCAATATCTATTCCACCCAAAAGATCCACAACATCTGCAAGTGCAAGAAAATTCACACTGACATAATTCTCAATATCAAGATCCAGATTCCGATTCAGCATATTGATTGCCGCTTCCGGACCTCCGACTGCATATGCCGAATTTGCCTTATCATATGTCTCTTCTCCGGTTTTCAGGAACGTATCCCTATACACGGACAGAAGCTTTACTTCTTTCGTTTCATTATTCACACTGGCAACAATAATACAATCACTTCGTACACCCTCTTCTTCACCTGCACGGTTATCTGTGCCAAAAAGAGCCACATTCATATATCCGTCCTGAATAAAGCCATTATCCAGCAGCCCATCCAGCGACGTAGTATTCAGTTTGTCCAATTTAAACATGCCAAAAGCAACAACGCCCAGCACACACAGCAGAAATAGCTCTGTGACCAGCACAAGAAATCTTCTTCTCCGCCTTTTTTTCCGTCTCTTCCTGCGGATTTCTTGTTTCCTTCTTGATAATCTCCTTCCGTCATTTCTCTGCCTCATAATCTATCTCCTATAATTAATAAGCATTTTTATTGACGAAGCCTTTAAAAAAAGTCATAATGAGTATTTTAAAGTCAAGTCCCATTGTCCAGTTTTCAATATAATATAGATCACATTCTATCCGTTTTCTAATAGAAGTATCCCCTCGGTATCCATTTACCTGAGCCCATCCAGTAAGACCCGGCCTTACCTGATGCTTAATCATATATCTTGGAACCTCCTCCTTAAACTTTTCAACAAATTGTGTCCTCTCAGGTCTTGGTCCCACCAGACTCATATCTCCCTTAAATACATTGATCAGCTGCGGAAGCTCATCAATGCTTGTCTTACGTATAAACCTCCCGACCCCAGTCACTCTCGGATCATCTTTGACTGTCCAGCCTTTTTTCTCCGTTTCCTTATCCTGAACTACCATGGAGCGGAATTTATACATCTCAAAGGGCCTGTTCTGAAGCCCCACTCTTTCCTGTTTAAAGATCAGCGGACCGGGTGAAGTCATTTTAATTGCAATTACAGTCCCCAGCATAACTGGCGAAAACAAAATAAGCGCCACTACCGCCCCAAAGAGATCCACTACTCTCTTCGCCAGTTTATTGAGCGGGTCACTCAACGGCACTCTGCGGATATTAATTACCGGAAGTCCCAAAATATCCTCCGTATAAGGCTTTGTCGGAATCACATTATTATAATCCGGAATAAATTTGGTATGCACCCCCGACTTCTCACACATATTTACAATACGTTCCAGTTTATGGTATTCTGCCAGCCCCAGCGTAATTACAATCTCATCCAGCCTGTTCTGCGGCAGTACGATCATCAGGTTGTCTATCCTGCCCAAAACCTTGACTCCCCGGTATTCTGTACCTCTTGGAGCATTATCTGCAAGAATCCCCCGGACTGTATATCCCCATTCCGGATTCTGGAATATACGGTCAATATACTGTTCCGCCGCCCTGCTGTATCCAATCAACAGTATATGCTTCTGATTTAATCCCTGGCTTCGGATTCTGCGGAGGAACATACGTATTGTATTACGTATAAACACCTCAAGAAAAATATTGATACAGAGGAATATAAAAAGCATTCTTCTGGAAAAATCTGTCTGATGTCTCAAATACAGAATCAAAATAAAAGCCATAAAACCGATAACATTCGCCTGGATCACATGCCAGGCCTCCAGTCTCCGCCCCTGTACCCGCTTCGGTGTATACAATTGGAATAAATAGTATAAGGCAATGTATCCCGGCACAATAAAAACAAGGGCTGACATATATACCCTCAATGATAGATACCAGGCATCAATTGGAAAAATCCCGGATTTAAACCGCAAAAACCAGGATAAGATATAGGATATTACAGTAACCCCTGCATCCAGAAACACATGTATTCTATTCAATATATTTTGATTATTTTTAATCAAAGAATCACCGTCTTTTGTCTTATTTGCATTATATTATCATACTATATTTTTAATCATAGGGCAAGATAAAGAGTCTTAACATCATCTTAAAAAAGCTGAGAAAAACAGGCCGCAATTTTTATAAAAACCGGCGTAACAGATTTATCCACAGTTCTAGCTGTATCTCTATATAATTTCTGAAATGCTTTCTATCATATCCTGTTTTTTTGCTGCTGTCACATATAGCAAATCCATCTTTTAAGCTTTTTAAATAGATTCTGCCAAGGCCTTTCTTCCAGAAAAATAACGCTTTTATAAAAAAGCCGGCAATGAAAACAGGCAGATTCAAAATAATCTGGGGTACCGGCATATTCTTATAAATTAGATATATATTATTCCGCGCAGAATATCTGGTCTTGAACTCATTGTATCTGGAGCCGCTGACAGCACTTCCAACATGGATTACCTGCGCCTTTGGCTCATAGAGATTATGATACCCGAAAATTCTTGCACGGTATCCAATATCAACGTCCTCCAGATATGCAAAATGCGTCTCATCGAAATATCCAATTTCCTCAAATACTTTTCTCCTGTAAATTGCCGCACCGCCACAGGCCGCAAAAGTCCTCCCCCGTCTGTTATACCTCTGCGCCGACCCATCTTTTCCCCTTGCAAATGCCCATCCCAGTGCATTGTAGAAGGTTCCGGCACTGTCGATCAGATTATGATCATGATACTGGAGCATCTTCGCTTCTACGGAAAATATTTTTGGACTTCTCTTGATCAGCCGGAGCAGATTCTCTACGAATCCGTCCTGCACCTCAGTATCATTATTCAGCAAAATCACATATTCTGTTTCTGACGCCTTAATCCCCTCGTTAACAGCCCGGCAGAATCCGTAATTCTTATCAAGAAGAATGTACCTCGGCTGTGGATAGGATTTCCTGGCATCAGCAATACTCTGATCCTCAGAGCCATTATCAACCACGATTACATTCATATCAATAGAAGACGCTTCATAGAGCGCCTTTAAACACGGCACTAAATATTTTTTTCCATTATAATTTGGTATTACTACTGTTACTTCACACATACCTTGTCCTCATTGATTATTCTTCAGCGAATAATCCCATTTCTTCAGCGTCAGGTTCGGATTATACATTGGATCCCCATTTTTCAATATATCGATCCATTTACATCTCATAAATTCTATTTCCGACTGGAATCTCCTGACTTTCTCTTTTGTGTCCTCCGCGCCTCTGGTCTTCGATTCATAATGGTATAACTCGGCATAAGGATCATACACAATAAGATATTCCGCCTTTCTGACCTTCAGACATAAATCAACATCATTAAATGCAACCTTTAATTTTTCTTCAAATCCTCCAGCTTCTTCAAACACATCCCGCCTTATCATCATACAGGCCGCCGTTACAGCACTCAAATCCAATTGCAGGGAAGCCTTATGCATATACCCGGAATATCCTTTCGGCAGACCTACAAACACGCTTCCTGCTATTCCTCCAATGCCGACAATAATACCGCCATGCTGAATGGTATCATCCGGATAATACAGCTTTGCGCCTACAATCCCGACTTCCTTTCTCTGGCAGTGGCTGAGCATCTCCCCAAGCCAGCCGCCATGGATAACCTCAATATCATTATTAAGGAAAAGTATATACTCACCTTTTGCCTTCCGCACTCCATAATTATTGATCGCAGAATAGTTAAATTCCCCCTCCCACTTTATAACCCTTACTCTGGGATCATCAATCGAGTTATAATAACGGAAGGTTCTCTCTTCCTCACTATTATTTTCAATAATTATTATTTCATAATTCGGATACTCCGTCTTATCAAATATAGAACGCAGGCACTGCTCCAATGTTTCTGCCTGATCCTTATTCGGAATCAGAATAGAAACAAGCGGCCGGCCTTTCAGTTCGTACTTCACCCGGTAGAACCCCAGATCTTTTGTATGCAGCACCTCTGCCTGCACATGACAGCGTTTCAAATGCTGTTCTATCGCCCTTTTTCCGGCGTCGTATGCATACATTTTACTAATCGGATTATCTGCCGTCGACTCTTTGTGGATCCTCCAATGATACAAAACTTTAGGAATATGTTCTACTCTTTCTGCCTGTTCCACACAACGGAGAATCAGATCATAATCCTGTGCTCCGTTAAATTCTTTCCGGAATGCGCCGGCCGACTCCACAAGCTCCTTTTTTGCAACAAAGAAATGGCAGATATAATTATTTGACCTTAGCAAGTCCAGGTTAAAATCCGGCTTAAAATGCGGATTAAAACGCTCTTTCAAATCTGTTGACACCTTATCTTCATCTGTATAGATCACTTCAGCTTCCGGATAGGCGTTAAGCCTGTCAGCCACTTCATAAAGCGCGTTTGCCGTAAGCAGATCATCATGGTCTAATAATCCAATATATTCTCCAGATGCTATTTCTAATGCTGCATTTGTATTTTGAGAAATCCCTTCATTTTCCGGCACATTTACAACTTTAATTCTTGAATCTTTCCGCTGGACAGTATCCAGTATCTGTCTTACACCAGCATGATCCGGATTTGCATTCGCAATACAAAGTTCCCAATTTGAATAGGTTTGTCTCCGCACAGAATGTATCATCTGTTTCAAAAACAATTCCGGTGTATTATATACGGGGACCAAGATACTGATTTTCGGCATAAGTTCAAACTTATGCTCCCGCTGCTTTTCTAACACATCAACAGACGGATAGTGATACTTATACCATTGCGCATAATCAATTTCTTCCTTCTGGAAACGTTCTGTTAATTTTATCCAAAAACCTTTTGCTCCATAATGCTGGAAATAAAGTATCCCCTTTTTTATATTATAAGGGGATATCTTTTTAATTAAGTCAATATAATCAAGTCTTTTTACCATAAATCAAACCTCGCCTTTTACTTCCACACTGCAGGAATCCTCAAACCCCCTCAGCTTTTTCCAGCGCTTTCTTAATACAACATAAATCTTACTAGGCAAAATTCGTTTTAAAGTCTGTTTGATTCTATACTTAAAGGTTGCCTTAAAAGAGCCCTGAAGTGCAAAAACCTGATTTGTTTTTGCAATCATTTCATCATGGAATGGTCCTATTCCATGATTCACCAATACCTGATTATAACCTCTCACATAAAAGCGAAGGTTATTATATTCTATTGCCGCAAATTGTTCTGTCATACAGACAGAAGGATAATACCCTGCTTCTTGTACAATAAACGGATAAATCCTCTCGACCGCATGCAGAAGCGTACCGTCTATCTTGTTCGGCTCCGGCGGAAAATCTTCATATTTCCAATTCTTTGCATACAAAGGCTTCATAGCTTCCGGCCGGAACCAGAACATGGTTCCCAGCGGTGCAATCGGAGGTTTAAAAACATTCATTGGTATCGTAAGACCCAATTCCTTTGCAAGCTTTCTCGTTACATCATAATTCGGCCCCCACTCAAAACCAATGGTAGTGAAAAACGCACTGTGGTTCGGTTCTGGCGGAGATAAAATGCCAAGCCTTGGATTTTTTACAAATGTATCAATAATATTCGCCACATATGTTTTATTTGACAGTATATTTTCAAAACATTTGTATGCAAAGGATGCACCTATGGTTCCAGGCGAAATCTGCGCTGTTTTTTTATCATGTGCAAAGCATGCAATATCATAATCCATAATCACATCCTTCACGCCCACCAGAAGACTGCTCACATCTCTTCCCCGGTTTTGGATTACCCTTACTTCCAGCTTGTTGCAGGGCAGCTTCGAGAAAACCTTTTCGATTGCTTTCTTTTTCTTCTCTGTATCCGTTGTCAGATAGATATCCGCCTCCTTGGGCATGGCAGATACATATCTGTATGACTCCTCCAGCAGATCTTCAAAATATAAGTGCATAACCAATGCAATTTTCTTCTTTTTTACATTCTCTGCCAGATTCTCTTTAACGCACTGATCCTTTGGAAGGATATACGTTAAATTCAAATTTTTTACGATATCATACTGATGGCAGTTTCTTAAAATAGTCTCCCATATAAAATCCACGTCATAATCTGTTTCATCGCGAAGAAAATGAAACAGCTCTGTTGTCTGTTCTCCCGTCGTATTCTTCAAGAAATCATCTTCCATATGGAAAAAACTCCGCTTTTTAAATATTGGACAACGGCGTTCCTCCAGCAGTCTTCTGGGACACATCATCAGCGGATATCCGCTATAGCTTCTCAAGTCTTCACACTCTACAGAAACTGCCCATTTAAATCCCATATCAGCAAATTTTTTTGTAAAAATAGATTCATGCTTCCCGACAGCCTGCATATAATCCTCGATCATCGGCATATGATCCCAGTATTCCTGAAACTCCCTGCTCTGTACGAGACTCCTTCTGCACGCAATCCAGTGAGATTGTATATGATCCGGAAGATAACCATATGGTGAATATCCAAAAGGATCTCCTTTTATCTTAAAATACTCCGTAAGCCCCCAGAAATCCACATCTTTTTCGTCCATTTTTTTGAACGTTTCGGCAAATGGATAAACCGGACCCATGATGGTATTATTCATCATAATTACTTCATCATAAGACTGAAGCTTCTCCCATCCAAATGATTCCAGCGCACTCTTATATGCCCAAACATCAAATCCTTTATTTTCACGCCTCATAACTGTTCCATATCGTTCCAGAACCTTCCGGCTGTCCTCCTGCAGCCGGCCATTGCAGACAATAAAGATTTCTGACACATTCTTTTTCAGATCATCCAAAAAGTATGGGACATACCTGTCTGCAATTCCTCTTCTGTCATAAAAGAAGTAGATGGCCAAACGCTTCGCATTCTCACTATTTATAAACATAACTGTCCTTTCTCCCAATCCGTAATATTATTAATATTGCTTTAATCTGCTAATAGAATTTAATATATGCTCGCCATATTCTGACCCGACTGCCCACTTCTGGCTTAATTCTTCCACTGTCGGCGCGGTTCCACGAAGCCATTCATACCACCGCTGATCCACACACGGCTGATTCAAAGGTTCTGTAGACGCATAGCATTTCAAATGCTGTATCTGAGCACGGATTCCCTCCCGTACGGTGCTGAAACGGTTTCCCTCAACTCCGTTTCCGGTTGCTCCTAGCCCGGCAAAATTATACTGATCCGGCTTAACATCTCCTCCAAATTTCAAATATCCTGTTTCATGCATCGCCTGACAGAATGCAACCTCAGCCTTTACTCCCTCTGCTCTTGCTTCTTCCAGATACATCTGGCAGAACTGCTCAATCGTAGGCGCTCCTCCTCTGGACAGTACGCCGTCATACCCCGCCACCTTTGTATATTTGTCATAAGCTGGATTATTCGCCTTGAAATACGCAGCCATCTGCAGTACATTCGTAGAGCTTTCGCCCATGATATAGTAAACATCCGTAAGCGCATATCCTATAAATTCATTAATCTGTCTGCCGGAGTCTGTCTCAATCTGATAACACAGCAGATAATCGCCGCCTGTTTCCGGAGTCCAGACAGCCGTGTCCGAGGATTTATTGCTTTCTTTTATCAAATTCCAGGCTTTTCCATCATAAACCATATAACGGTATGTCAATCCATCTGTATAGGAAGCCGTAGATGCCGCTGATAAAGCAATCTTCATGTCCTTGATGAATTTCTGCGGTGATTTCAAATCTGAGCTAAAGCTTGTTATCCTTACGTTATTTTCTACAACACAGCCCATACTGTACGTGTAAACCTTTCCCTCTCTGTCTGTCACTTCCAGATACAGGAGATAGGTTCCCTCCTTCTCCGGCGTCCAGACAGCCGACGGGCTGCTGCTGTTCTCTGCAATCGTTTTCCACTTACTCATATCATATACCTTAAATGTATAGCGGGCTTTCGCATCATTTGTGGAAACATTTGCACTTAACTGAATCTGCCTGCTACTGTTGATCTTACCTACTGTAAGGCCGTTAATATTGACTCTATAAGGTTCAATTATATATCCTGCAAACCATTGAAGCACCCTTCCTGTCTTATCGATCACCTGAAAACATAGGGAGTAATTTCCGCTCTGAGACGGTGTCCAGATAACCTCGGACAAAGAATCGGATGAAGACAGTGTCCTCCAGTTCTTCCCATCGTATACTAAATATTCATATTTCAGTCCGTCCGGAAAAATTGTGCTCACCTGTCCGCTTAAGCTGATATCGCTTCCAATTGCCTGCGGTGAAGCGGTGCCCAGCTTCAATCCGGTAATCCTCAAATCATCCTTCACTTCACAGCCCATAGCATAGCTGTATACCTTTCCGGTACTTCCCGCAACCTCTAAATTTAATAAATAAACCCCTGCTTTTCCAGGCTTCCATGCAGTATTTTTCTTCGTGCTGTCTTCACTTATTGTTGACCATTTCTGCATATCGTATGCTTTATATGTATATTTCAGATTATCATCATTGGTGCTGATTACGGCATTCAGCGCAATTTCGCCCTTCTCATTCGGAGAACTCACATTAATTCCCTGAATCGTTACAAACGGCTCTGTGATATCATACCCCATAAAGCTCTGATACACTTCACCGGATTTGGTAGCAATCTGGAAACAAAGCAGATAATTTCCGCCGGACTTCGGCATCCATACGGCACTTTTCAGTGAATCCTGCTTATCAATAGAATACCAGCTCTTTCCATCATAATACATATATTCATATGTCGCTTCAACGCCTGCCGCAACAGAAGCCGACGCATTTAACGTAATCTTATTTCCAATTCCCTGTGGCGAATTCTTATCCGCTGAGAAGGAATTGATTTTAACCAGTTCCGGAACTGCATATCCCATAGCATAGCTCTGTGTCTGCCCATCGCTGCTCTTTGCTTCAATATTAAGAAGATGCGCGCCTGATTTGTATGGCTTCCACACTACGCTCTTGTCCTTGACGGAAGAAGCAATATTTACCCACTTTTCCATATCATATGCCTGATAGGTATATGTTACATCCGGATCATTTGTGCTGATATTTACGGAAAGGCTTATCTCCCCTTTACTATTCATCTGACTGGCATTCAAACCATACAGCCGCATTTCGTTTCCAGTAACTTCAACCGATAGAAATGACTGATAAATCCTTCCACTGCCTGCCGTAATCTGATAGCACAAAAGATAATTACCGCTTTTTTGCGGCGTCCAGGCCGCACTGTCCTTACTGCTTCCAGTAATATCAGACCAATACTGCCCGTCATATGCAAGAAACTGATGCAAAGCATTTCCATCTGACAGGGTCTTGTAAGATGCCTTCAGATTTACTGTCCCGCCCAGAGTAATGGAAGATTTATCACTTGTAAAGCTGCTAATATAGGCTCTCTCGGCTTCAACCACATATCCCATTGTATAAGGATGCTCTTTCCCCGTCGGCGTAACTGCCACAACATGAATCCAATAGGTTCCGCTCTGAGACGGCGCCCAAATGGCTGATGATGCAGTCGTATTATCTATTAATGTTGTCCAGACGTTTCTGCCCACATCATAAATCTGGTAACGATATTTCAAAGCTGTACTGTCGGTCACCACATTTGGCGTTATCTGGATATTCATCCCATTCTGGCTTTCTTTCAAACTAAGACTCTCAATATTAACCGCAGGTTCGGCCACTTTATAATTAGACCATATAATATATTGTTTTATATCGCCCGCGCTATTCTTTGCCTCCATTCCAAGAATATAAGACTCGCTGGCTTCCTTTGGAATCCATTCAAATGAAGTACTGCTGGAAAAACTATTAAATTCCCTCCATGTTTTCCCATCATAATAAATAAAATGGTACTGGTTATACCCGCTTGGAATATATTGAGGATAAGCCGTCAAAACTACCTTATTTCCTACAACCGCCTGTCCTCCTGGTGCAACGCCAAAGGGTCCTCTTGCAAGATTTAAATGTTCGGCAATTGCTTTCGCATCAAGACGCCCCATCTCAGCCGTCTTCCCCTTGATGATAGCCGCATCACTGGAATTGGAAATAAAACCATGCTCGATCAAGAGAGATGGAAACCCGGAAAGAGTACTGTTTCGGATAACGCTTAAATCATCCACCCAGTTTCCGTCACTATATTTATCTCCAATGGACTGCCGGTAATCAACGTCTACCCTTACTCCGCGGTTAGATAATCCTACCTGCGCCAGCTCATTAATGATCTTTTGCGCCAGAGGTTTCGCTTCTGTATTATATTTACTGTAATTTGAAATATATACCTCGACTCCTCTTGCCGCTGTTGCACCTGCCGAATTCAGATGAAAGCTGACAAACAGATCCGCATTCTTACTCTTAGCATATGAGACTCTGTTTATCATGCATTGGCCATAATCCACGTTCGGCCATCTGGAATCTCCGTTCTCCTCTACCGTCATGTAGACCTCGACTCCGTTATACTGCTGAAGTTCGGCCCTGCACGCCTTGGCAATCTGCAGAGTGTATACTTCCTCTCTTATATTATTCGCTGCGCTATATGCTCCATTGTGCTGATTATCATGTCCCGGATCAAGAACCACAACCGTATTTCCGGCGGCAGATGTTCTTGCCTTTCCTGGAGCATAGGACCTGCTCATATCCGGCTCATCCGCTACGATATCCAGTCCCTCTTCCAAGGATGATACTTCTCTCGCATTCCCGTTATCATCAATAACCGTTACTGTTGTTTCTACATCTGCAGTGCTTTCTGTCTCTTTATTTATTACGGAAAAAAGCGCTTCTATTCCTTCACTATTTAAATCAATGACTATTTCAATGCCATTCTCCACATACCTTACTTGTGTTATGGTATAATTTCCTATCGGCAGATCTGCCGGAAGCTCAAAAAGAGCCGCCCCATTGTTAAACCGGCTCATGGAAGCAGTAAATTCCTCTCCCGATTCGTTTTGATAAATGATATCAGCCTGCTCAACACTGACATTTTTATCAAGAAAGCTTACAACTACATTCTCAGCCTCTCCAAAGACAATCTGTCCCTGCTCAATATATGTATAGTCAATCACCTTCTCTTTTGAAACACTTTCCGGTACGTCCTGCTGAGCATCCGGCTGTATACCGGAAGATTCCTGCTGTCCCTTCTCCTCCTGCATCTCAGTACCTTCCGGAGAAGTATTTTCCGGCGCTTCATTCACTGCTTCCTGAGGCTGCTCCTCCGGTGTTTCGGGCGCTGTGTTCTGAGGCAGTCCCTCCTGCCCGGTTTCTGCAGTCCCGTCACCCATATCAGCGGCCGCTATCTGTAAAGGTGATGCGAGCATAACAGCGATAAGCACCAAACCAATTAATCTTTTTGCTCTCCTCATGTTTTCTTTCATCCTCCTTATTATTACCTACTCCTATATTTTATTATACCTCTCCCACACTTTATCTACATCTGCATCCATAAGCATCTGCCCATGATTCAGAAGGATCGCCCGGCTGCAGACTTTCTTTACCTCTTCTATACTATGCGAAACGAACAGCAGTGTTGTTCCGCGTTCCAGCATCTCATGAATTCTTCTGTGGCATTTCGCCTGAAACTGCCAGTCTCCAACCGATAATATTTCATCGACAATAAGGATATCCGGCGTATATATGGTTGCTACGGCAAACCCCAGCCTCGCAAACATTCCAGAAGAAAAATTCTTAATCGGCACATCCATAAAATCCTTCAGCTCAGAGAAATCTACAATATTCTGCATATTCTCCTCCAGCATCTCCTTTGGATAACCCAGAATTGCTCCATTTAAGAAAACATTCTCTGTAGCCGTCAGATCCATATCAAAACCTGCGCCAAGCTCAATCATCGGCGCCACACTTCCTTTTACATGAACGGCACCTTTGGTCGGTTTGAGAACGCCAGCCACCGTTTTCAGTAATGTACTTTTCCCCGAGCCGTTCTTTCCGACTAATCCGACAGCCTCTCCTTTTCCAACTTGGAAGTTAATATTCTGCAATGCCCAGAATTCATCATAAGCTATCTGACGTTTCATCTTCTTAATCATAAACTCCTTCAGGCTGTCCACTCGTTCTCTGTACAAACGAAACATGACAGAAACGTCACTCACTTCAATGATCGAATCGCTCACAATCCTTCCTCCTATACTTTTAATATAAATGTATCCTGCTGCTTATAGAACGTCCAGAGTCCTAAAGTCATCGCAATCGTACAGGAAAGAATACATTTCAAATGCAGTATTCCATCCGGAACCGTTCCATACATGATGACTTCGCGAAGCATTTCAATAATATTCGCCAGTGGATTAAGTCCAACTATTCCTGCAACCCAGTCTGGAAGTATTTCTATCGGATAAAAAATCGGCGTCAGATACATCAGGGCTGTGATCAGCACTCCATATAAATGCTGCAGATCCCTGAATGTCACTACAAGCGCAGACAAAAGCAGTCCCATCCCTAATGAAAAAACAAAAATATAAAAAACGGGCATAAAAAGCAAAATAACTGTCCACTTAAGCTGTGTTCCCGTTGCAATAATTACAATGAGCAGCGCTGCGAAGGACGTCATTAAATTCACAAAACACGAGCAGATCTTGGACATGGGGAATAAATACTTTGGAACATATACTTTTTTAATCAGGGCTGAATTTCCCAAAATGGATCCCATAGCCACTGTACTTGCTTCATTATAAAAGTTAAATATAACCTGTCCGCACATAAGATATACTGGGAAATTCTGAATATTGCCACGGAAAACATGGGAAAACACAATAGACATGATAACCATCATGCCCAAAGGATTCAGCACAGACCACAGCATTCCCAAAACTGATCTTCTGTATTTTGTTTTTACATCTCTGTTTACTAACTCTTTCAGCAGCTCTTTATAGTCTAAGAAATTACGTATATAAGTAGACACGCCGTCTTTCCTCCAATTCTGCCAATTTATAAGGATTTGATCCCCTTCCAGTTCTGGTCTTTCTCAGATATGATGAGCTCCATTCCTTCCGGAACCGGCCACTCTATCCCAATATCCGGATCGTTCCATGCAAGACCACCCTCGTCATTCGGATGATAGAAATCTGTGCACTTATATGCAAACTCAGCAGAATCTGAAAGCACAACAAAGCCATGCGCAAAATTCTTGGGGATAAAAAACTGCTTTTTATTCTCAGCAGACAAAACTACCCCATGCCATCTGCCATACGTCTCAGACCCTTTTCTCAAATCCACTGCCACATCAAACACTTCCCCGCTGACGACCCGTACCAGCTTATCCTGAGGATAGTTGATCTGAAAGTGAAGGCCTCTTAATACTCCTTTTCTTGAACTGGACTGATTATCCTGTACAAATTCCATATCAATGCCTGCAGCCTTATAATCATTATAATTATAGGTCTCCATAAAATACCCTCTCTCATCACCGAACACTGCAGGCGTGATTACCTTAAGGCCTTCTATTTCACATGTTTCAACCTGAATCTTTCCCATTATTCCATCTCCTTCCATCTTATCTGTCAGGTACTTCTAGTATAGATTTTCCTGATATTTCCCATCTAAAACTGCTTTTAAATACTGTCCATACTGATTCTTTTTATGAACCTCATATACTCTCAGAACATCTTCCCTGCTTATCCAGCCGTTCAAATATGCAATCTCTTCCAAACAAGCTATTTTCCGGTGCTGATGTGTCTCGACCGTTTTTACAAAATTAGTTGCATCAACAAGACTTTCATGTGTACCGGTATCCAGCCATGTGAATCCCTGCCCGAGCAGCTCCACATTCAATTTACCGCTCTCCAGATATACACGGTTCAAATCTGTAATCTCTAATTCTCCGCGTGCACTCGGCTTCAGGTTCTTTGCATACTCAACAACCTGATTGTCATAAAAATACAGGCCTGTAACACAGTAATTGCTTTTCGGTTTCTGCGGTTTCTCTTCGATAGATACCGCTTTTCCCTCATGGTCAAACTCCACAATACCGAAACGCTCCGGGTCGTCCACATAATATCCGAATATCGTAGCCCCCCTGCCTGACTCTGCATTTTCCACCGCAGCCTTCAGCCTCTTATTCAAGCCGTGTCCTGCAAATATGTTATCTCCTAATACCATCGCGGCAGTATCACTGCCAATAAATTTCTCACCTATAATAAATGCCTGTGCAAGTCCATCCGGGCTTGGCTGAACTTCATAGGACAGATTTACGCCAAAATGATGTCCATCACCCAGAAGCTCCTGAAATCTCGGCGTATCCTGCGGTGTTGATATAATCAGAATATCGCGGATTCCCGCATTCATAAGTACAGACATCGGGTAGTAAATCATCGGTTTATCATAAATCGGAAGCAGCTGCTTTGATGTAACCCGTGTTAATGGATAAAGACGAGTACCGGAACCACCTGCTAATATAATTCCTTTCATAAATACCTCCTAAAAATATCTATTTAGTCCCTTTTCTGAGTAATTGTAACATATTCTTAATATTTCTACAATGTTTTATTCTTCCATTCTGCTTTTTTCATATTATTAAAGTCATCCACGTCTTTATAAATGAGCCGCACATTTCCGCATGCTTGACAAATGATTCTTTAGCTTATATCATTAAATCATTATAAAGCAAAGGAAGAATTCTATTATGAAAATATCTGTATACCCCTATTCCGGAAGCAAAAATCACGGATGCGAAGCACTTGCAAGAAGTTTGGCGCGCGAATTAAGCGGACATAAACTCAGCCTGTTTTCCAAAAACCCTTCTGAGGATTACGCATATGGACTGGAACAGCTGTATTCTATTGATACCATGCATATTGATTTATTCAAAAATCCGGACTTATTTCACTGCACTAAGCTTTCATGCGAAAATAATTCCCGTTCCTGGCACGATTTAGAATTTTATAACGTGATTCACAGTGATTGTGACGTTGCAGTCTGTACGGGAGGCGACGAGTATTGTTATCCTTCCCAGCCCCCAAAGCTTGCATATATCAATCAATTCTTTCAGAACAGGCATATCCCGACTATGCTGTGGGGCTGCTCGATCGAACCATCACTGCTACAGGACAAAGCTGTGGTCCATGATCTAAAGTCCTATACCGCAATTACCGCTAGAGAATCCATTTCTTATCAAGCAATGAAAAAAGCCGGCATTGACCATGTAGAGTTCAGCGCAGACCCTGCATTTTTACTGCCTGCCGCTCCAGTTAAACTTCCAAAACGGTTCCTTCCTCACAATACAGTCGGCATAAACTGCAGCCCTCTGGTAATTTCACGTGAAAGCGAAGACGGAATCATTCTAAAAAATTATATTCATTTGATAAATTGGATATTAAAAAACACCAAAATGAATATTGCTTTGATTCCCCATGTTGTTTGGGACGATAACGATGATCGTGCTCCAGCCGCATATCTTGCCAATGTATTCCGGCATTCCCGGCGGATCTGCATGATAGACGACTGTAACTGTATGGAATTGAAAGGATTTATTTCCCAGCTGCGGTTCCTTGTCTGCGCACGTACCCACGCTTCCATAGCCGCCTATTCCAGCTCCATACCGACGCTTGTAGTCGGCTATTCTGTAAAATCCCGGGGTATTGCTCAGGATTTATTCAGTACATACGATAATTATGTGCTGGCATCCTCTGAAATCTCTCAGGAGGATGATTTGTTACACAAATTCATTTGGATTTATGAAAACGAGTCCAAAATTAAGGACACCTTAAATACGGTACTGCCAAAATATCTGGATACCATAAAGGTTTCAACCAATCTGGTACATTCACTAAAAAACAAATCCGTGCATCAGTCAAAGGTATTGAATATAACCGATAAAAAAAGATGCTGTGGATGTCATGCCTGCCGCAATATCTGCCCTGTTCAGGCTATACAGATGGAATCCGATGAAGAAGGGTTTTTATATCCCAAAATCAATGCAGACATATGCATCTCCTGTGGCAAATGCGCAGATGTATGCCCCATTACCAGCTATTTTCCTCCTGCAGATACTATGCCTAAGGCTTATGCCGCGTACAGCAGGGATGATGCCGTCCGCAAAAATTCATCTTCCGGCGGTATCTTCTATCATCTGGCAGAGGCTGTCATCCGGCAGAATGGATACGTATTCGGAGCACAGTTTTCTTCCAATCATGAGGTTGTCCACGACAGTATCCATACTATAAATGATATCTGTAAGCTGCAGACCTCTAAATATGTACAGAGTACAATCCACACTGCTTATGCCGATGCAGAGGCACTGCTGAAAAAGGATGTTCCTGTTTTGTTTACCGGAACTCCGTGTCAGATTTATGGACTGAAAAAATATTTAAACAAAGATTATCCTTCCTTGTATACGCAGGATTTTATATGCCATGGAGTCCCGTCTCCATTGTTTTTACAATATTATTTAAAAATGATCAATCTGCAATTTGATTCTCCTGTAAGCCAAATTAACTTTCGTGATAAAACAACAGGATGGTACAATTATTCATTTTCTGCATCAAACACGAAGGAAATCTTTACAAATCGCTATGAAGATGATTTGTATATGAAACTTTTTTTACACAATAGTATCCTGCGTCCTTCCTGTTATGAATGCAGATTTAAAAATGTATCCCGCATCAGTGATATTACATTAGCTGACTTCTGGGGTATTGATACGCTGGACAAGACAATGTATGACGATCAAGGAACATCTCTCGTCTTAATACAAAATGAAAAGGGAAGTGAGTTATTCCAAAGAATATCTCCCTATATTACACATAAAAGTATGCCGCTGCAAGAATCAATAATACCGAATCCATCCGCATATAGTTCGCCTTCCATGCCCTGCAACCGTAAGTATCTTTTCGACATGCTGCCAGACGAAAGCTTTCCGGCTCTTGTCGATACTGCTTTATCCGGCTCCATTCCTTACGATCTATATAAACGGTAAGCAGACAGGCGGCAAATGTATGTAATAACAAAAAAGACAAAAAGATGTCATTCTCGTATTACCATGACAGAATTTCTTTTTGTCTTTTTGTTATTCTACCCTTTTTTTTCTATTTTTTCCTTTACAGTTCTTAATGGTTTTGTCATCTTCCAGCTAGCTGAATTCTGCATATTTTCAATGTATTTCTGTTGATTGTCCTTCACATCTAAAAGTACGCGTATATGATCCTCCTGATTACTGATAATCGTTTTCGCTTCCTGCAGTTCCTTCTCCAGTTTCTGAATCTTTTCCTCCTCATAATATTGAAATACAGAATTCTGCGCGTAAAAGTCCTTCGGCGTATATGAATATTTCTCTGACAATATTTTTTCTATTTCTTTATTTTCAAACAAATCTGCCAATCTCATCATCCCAAGTATTGGATTCTTTTCTGTCCATCCAACACATTTCCTAAGCAGAAAAGCCTGCTCACATAAAAACTCTTCATGAGATACCGCGTCTGCATTCAAAAAATAGTCTCTAAATGCTTCACCAAACAATGCATCCGGCATATCATCAAAAAAATGTCTCCTGATGTTCATATACTCATTAAAATAACGGCTGTCATTTTCTGGATGAACCATACTATTTTGTGTTTGGGTTCTCCTATAAGCAAGTAATGGTTCTTCAATAAAGGTAAATTCACATTTCATGATCAACCGTACAAAAAACTCAAAATCATGGCACTGCATATAGGCCAGCTTAAAACCACCAACTTCATCCAATAGTTCCTTGCGGTACATCATCGAAGATTGGATCAGAGAGTTTCCAACAAAGAAAAAGAAACGAATCCAGTCAATACGGCTTTTTTGCCTGCTATTATACAAATCATACAATTCTTTCATAGAATCATTTATAATTTCGCTTTCTTTATTAACCAGATCAAGCTTTGTAAAGCATACCTTGACTTCTGCATGATTTTCAAACAGGTTCACTTGTTTTTCAAGCTTATCCTTTCTCCAGAAATCATCACTGTCCAGCCGTGCGATATATCTGCCTTTTGCAAGATCCAGCCCCATATTTGTTGCCTTGCAGATATGAACATTCTTTTCCAAAAAAACCGGCTTAATACGGACATCCTCATACTTTTTTATAATATTGACGGATGTATCCGTAGAACAATCATCCACCAAAATCAACTCCCAATTTTTATATGTCTGCTCCAGAACACTCTTTATTGCTTCATCTAGGTACTTTTCCTTATTACGATTAACCATTACAATACTGACAAGCGGCTGCTTCATTTATTTTCTCCTTAATACTCTTTTGAAATCTCTGTATCTTTAAATCGAACCATACATAGGGTCAGTAATAATCTCTGTCCACCGCGAAGCATATCACTTCACTATCAAGGCTGCCATCGCTGGTTCTGGCTTCGACATACAGCCAATAATTCCCCGCCTTAGGTCTCCAGCTCGTCCAATTTCCTTTATACCAGCCGGATATTAATTCCCACTTTCCGGTATCCAGATTGTAAGATTTCCACTGAAATTCTGCCTGCGGATCGTTACTGTCATAAGCCGCTCCCACATCAATCCTGTCGGACTGAAATATCCATGTCAATCCTCTTATATTGATATACGGACTATTAGAATAATCTCTATCCACTGCAAAGCATATCGTTTCACTATCTGTCCTGCCGTCCTGTGTAACCGCTTCTACATGCAGCCAGTAATTCCCCCTTTTCGGATACCAGCTCGCCCAGTTTCCTTTACTCCAGTCTGCGATCACTTCCCACTTTCCTGTATCTAAATTATAGGATTTCCATTGAAATTTCACCTGCGGATCATTACTGTCATAGGCAGCTCCTACATCGATTTTATCGGAACGGAAAATCCAGGTTAAGCCTCTAATATCAACCGTATAACCTTTCACATAGTTACGATCTACTGCAAAGCATATGGTTTCGCTGTCCACATTGCCATCCTGAGTCCTTGCCTCCACATGCAGCCAGTAATTTCCTTTCTCTGGATACCAGCTTGCCCAGTTCCCCTTTCCCCAATCGGAAATCGTTTCCCATTTTCCAGTGCTCAGATTATACGACTGCCAGCGAAACTGTGTAAGTTCATCATTACTGTCATAGGCAGCCCCTACATCAATTCTATCAGAACGGATAAGCCAGGTAACTCCTTCAATAGAGACTGTGTATGCTTTTCCAGCATGACTGTTTATACAGGTCGCCGCCAAAGGCATCGTATTTGAACCGACCGGAATTCCGACCTGAAACCTTGTCTGCCCGGCAGTATTCGCCAATATTTTTCCTGATTTAGCATCATAATATACAATATTGCCGTCTTCTATAGAAAGATCTTTCCAGCTTATGTTTTTATCAGGACTTGTTGTTACCTGAATACGGGAAGAAGAGATCTCCGGAGTAAGCTCTATATTTTCTAACCTGCATCCCGTAATTCCGTTTCTATTTTTGCCGGGAAAGGATTGCTGTAAAGCCGCTTTCTTCATATCATAATAACAGTCCGAGAAGTTGTATGCGCTGACATCGTATTCATAACCGACAAACCCTCCTGTCGTTCCTGCTCCCGTCGTAATACTGCCATTGCTGTAGCATGCACTTACTACCGGCGTACCCTGCAGCAAGCCAATAAACCCTCCGACATAATATCCGCTCAGAACGTCGGCGCTTGTACCACAATTACGAATCGAACTCCGCCCATGCACAGTACCGGCAAAGCCTCCAGTCCCTAAAATGGATCCGCTGCTCCCTTTGATATTTGAAACTGTTCCCGAAAGAACCACGACATTTGTAATTTCCCCATTGACAAGCTCAGAAGCAAACGCTCCCATATGATTTTGTACATTCCCACTGCTGGATACACGGATGTCTTTTATGTTCAAATTCTTGACCGAGGACCGGCTGCGGTTTCCAATTGCGTCAAACACTCCTGAATCGGATACTTGTATATTACTTAGGGTTTTATTATTACCATCCACATGTCCGTCAAGCACCACTCCAGTATACTGCACACTGGAAAAATCTAAATCTGCTGTTAATTTAAAATAATTTCCCACATGCCCGTTAATGACTGACATGAATTCTTCCGGTGTAGAAATCAAATATGGATCATTCTTTGTTCCGCTTCCATTTACACTGGGAACCGTAAGATTAAATGTAACATAGTCCTTTCCACTGTTCACAACATCGATCACGATTCCTGAATTACTGCCATCCGAATAATAAACCGTATTATTGTCAAAGCCAGACGAAGCTTCCGCAAATGATTTACCCCATTTTTTTCTTGTAGAATTCAGCGTAGCCTTCTCTAGATTCCCTCCGCCCGCCGACAATGCAGTTTCATTCGGCCGGAAAATAAATATATAATCATCATCATAGGCTGTTCCACCAAGCTTATTTCCATCCCACTTATAGGTGTCATTCACTCTGTATACGATGATACCGCTGCTGTCGCTTGTGGGTAAGCTTGAATGCCGATTATAATATTCAATTATAAAATACTCTTCCGGATTCACCGGCGACACGACCTTTACCGCCCGGTTCTCTGACGGATCCATATACTCCGGCTTTTTTAGCGTAATATTCGATGCCGACGCGTTATACTCCGGAAGCTTATTGTGCCAGCCCGTATTAAGATATTCTGCTGTCAAAGCAGTCAGCAGGCCCTGCGGATTACAGCTGTTCGTATCAGCCATCAGATCATAAAAGCCAACCGGCGTCCCATTATAGGAATATCTATACAGATCCGGAAATCCTGCTGTATGCATGTATTCATGTATAATCGTAGCATAGGTCGGTCTGTTTTCAGAAAAGACACCTCCTGTCGCCTTACTACTGCTGTCATAGGTATTGATCAAATTATATGTTCTGACTGTTTTGCCTAAAATAGACGGACCGCCCACTATACTTACTTTATGGGACCATAGCAATTGCCCCCACCCGACTTCATCCGTTCCGGCGGCCTTTGCTTCAACAAAAAAAGAGATTGCGTCAATGCATCCGTCATGATTTGCATCTATTTCTTCACTCGTGATGCCGCTCGCCTCAATCTGCGCTTTCACAGCTCCTACCACTTCATTGATCAGTTCTAATTCCCGTTTGGAAGCCTCCCCAGACGACTGATACCCTTCCGGGTTACTCGCCGCATCATATTGCATATAATACTTTCTGTTTTTTGTTGATTGATAAGAAACCACTTTCGTTGAATTCGCTGCTTTTGGAAATATTTCGGCCTCTACACTAAGCTTCTGATAACTCTCCCTCTCCAAATACTCTTTTAGTGACGTCACTTCTACCTTTGATCCGCCAAGGCCTGTTACCGTTCCTTCTCCGCTATTAAAAAAATTATACGCCCTGTTTACAATATCATCACTATCCAAATGAATATCCTGCATATCCGCGTCTGGAAATTCCACAAAAACCGCAATATACTTCAATTGCTGGGTCGTTGAACGTCCGATTGGATTGTATAAAATGGGAGCGGTTCCGCCATCTGCCTCATATCCATAATATTCTGTATAATCTGCAAATCCACAAGGATCATCCACAATTAATTCCGTATCATCTGCATATGCATCCATCTTAAATGCAGATAAAATAAAGACAGATAAAATCATGATTGCCACTTTTACAATTCTTTTACTCAATTCATCTCCTCCATATCCATACAGACCATATTCCTGCAAGCTGCATTTTCTTCTTAATCACAGCTAAGTTTTAAAAAGCGGAGCGCAAGCATTATTTAGCCACTCTCCGCGCTTCATCTTAATATACTACGACTGTTGTTCCTGAAGGAATATTATCATATATCCATTTTGCATTTTCAATCTGCAGCCGTACACACCCGTGTGATATGGCAAGTCCGACCCGCCCGTCAGCTATTGCGCCATTCGGCCAGCATAATACAGAATGGAACAGATAATCCCCATAAAACTGTGTATACCAGAAGCATCGATAAACTCCGGAATTAAAGTAGTATCCTCTGCTTCCTACCGTAAACACGCCTGTTACTGTCGGCGTACCCGGTGCTCCGTCTCCACAATCCCAGTACACGATATTATTCCAGTTACCCTGCCAGCCCTGGAATACTCCCACTTTATGCGTACTTCTATTTACCATAATGATATATGGGGTGGAGCTTGAATAGTTGTTTGCCCGCAGCATCATGGCTTCCAAATCAGCCGGATATCTCTGTGCTGTGTATCCCATTGTATAACTCTTCTCTGTTCCGTCATGAAGCTTTGCTATTACATGAAGCCAGTAATATCCGGAATTAGGCGCTATCCACGAAGCCGCGTTAGAATTACTCCAGCCGCTGATATCATGCCATACACCTGCCGCCACATCATAATACTGCCAGCGGTACTGCACCTGCCTGTCATTTGTCTGTGCTGACACAGCCATTGAATAGGCCAGATTGCCTGTCTTCCGCACATAAATCCCGTTCAGATTTACATAAGGGATTTCGATGCTATACCCCTTAAACGACTGCTCGATCAAAGAGCCATCCTTACCGTATATCTCATAACACAGAAGATAACTTCCAACTGCATCCGGCTTCCAGATTACTTTTCCGTTCTTTTCTTCCAGTTCTGTCCAAACACTGCCATTATAGAGAAGATATCTGCTCTTTCCCACTTCGCCGATAAGATCCTGATAGCTGCCAGTCAGCTGGATCTCGCTTCCAACCCAGCCCGGAGATTCAGCAGATACTTTCAATGACTGAATCTTAGCTCCCTTTACGCGGTACCCCATCACCTGGCTGAGCACTTGTCCATCTTTGCCCTTGGCTTCCACATAGACCCAGTAATCTCCTGATTTATCCGGCTTCCAGGACGCCCAGTTTCCCGCACTCCAATTCGTAAGTTCACTCCATTTATCTGCTTTTACATCATATATCTTCCACTGGAATCTCAGCTTTGAATCATTGGAGGTATATGCGGCTCCTACATCAATTTGATTGGATCTTTCTATTGCACATATTCCGTTTAATGTTGTTTTTATTCCTCCGTAATAGAATGGTATGGTATATGTTATAACCTTTCCGTCACTTCCGACTGCTTCCACGTGAACCCAGTAGCTGCCTGCCCGTTCCGGTTCCCAGGAAGTCCAGTTCCCGGTTGCTTCCCCCTGTATCAGCGACCACTTCTGCGATGCCAGTTCATATATTTTCCACCGGAACTTCAAGCCGGTATCATTCGAGGTATATGCTATCCCCATGTCATAATGAGTTCCCTGATCCAATACACAAATACCATCCAGCGTTGTCTTCAGGCCTCCATAGCGGTAGCCGATCGTGCTGGCGGCCGTCTTGCCGTCTGTTGTCCGGACTTCTACATGGATCCAATAGTCTCCTGCCTTTTTAAGCTCCCAGGTAACCCAGTTTCCTGTACTCCAATCTGATACCAGATTCCATTTTTCTTCAGCCAGATCATATTCCAGCCAGCGGAACTTCACATCTGGGTCATTCGATTCATAGGCCGCCCCGACGTCACATTTATTCCCCTTCTCAATGAGGCAGATTCCATTCAATTGTACAGAGTACTGTCCATCAGCCGGAGCATAAGCATGATCCGGCAGCTGCTGGACTTCTCCGGGAATCGTATGACTGTCATCGAGAGCGTCCGCATCATCCTCTATAATGTCTGTACCGCCTTCTGCATCTGGTACCGTCTCAGCCATTCCTTCCTGCCCCTCTGACAGAACTGACGGTTCTACAGGAACAGCCAGCGTGTCCATATCCTCCGCCGCCACTGTTAATTGAGCCATGAATACCAGCACCATCACTGCCGCAATCCAAGATCTTTTTACGTAATCCCTCATCTCAATCCCACCTTTTTCAGCTAATTCTATTATATTGTACCCGATGTATAAATGCAATCTTATTCTCCAATTATTCCCTGATAATTACACAAAAGGCCTTGCAACACCCTTAATATTGGATCTTGAGGAATTCCGGATCGGCCATACCACTACCTGATTAGGCCATGACTCAATTACCATATCATTTCCCAGATAGATAGCCACATGAATGACGCTTCCTCCGGAACCCTGATAAAATATCAAATCACCCCTCTGTCTTTCCCCATAAGATACATGCTTAAACAGCGGAGATGCCCACATGTTTCTAGATTCATATTCATATCCTGGCTGCGAATGCCTGATAGGATTAATCGGAGAAGTATCAATTCCTGCTGAAAATAATGCCTGCATAACCAAACCACTGCAGTCAATTCCTGTCCCCGGCGCCCCGGATGCCCCGATTACGTAAGGGGTTCCCAGATAAGAATATGCTGTACTGATCATCGCTTCGATACAATCCTCCCGTGTGCTGTCAGTATTTATTCTCATTGGACTTACGTATGCGCCCAAATTATACCAGTCGTATTCCGACAGACCCATTGCTGTCCATGTAGCATAATCTACATAACCAGTTACCGGAAGTCCTGCCCTCTGCTGGAATGCTTTTACTGCAAGGATTACATTATTGCCGTAAAATGCACCTCCCATACCGATCCCATAGCCTACGCCTAACTTGCGCATTACGTACATTACTTTCAATCCCTCGCACCCATAGAAGAGATTATATCCGCCGCCAGACAAAGAGATAGAGTCCTGAATCTGATAATATCCCCCTGGATTCTGATACCTTCTCAATGTATAGCCGGTTGTCTGGCTCTTGATTGTCCCGTCATGAAGCTTAGCCTCAACATGCAGCCAGTATGTCCCTGTTTTAGATGCCTGCCAGCTTGCCGCATTCAGTGAATTCCAGTCGCAGATCAGTCCCCACTGCTGCGTTGACAAATCATAATACTGCCATCTATACTGTATCTCTTTATCATTTGTATTGCTGTTGACCGCCATAGCAATATTTAAATTCCCATCATTTCTTATGTAGATTCCATTCAAATTTACATATGGAATTTCTATGCTGTATCCTTTAAAAAACTGATCAATCAGCCTGCCTTCCGCATCATATATTTCATAGCACAGCAGATAAGTGCCTAATGCATCCGTATTCCATACCGCTCCTTTATCATTTTTCTCCAGCTCTCTCCAATTCTGTCCGTTATAAAGAAGATATCTGTCACTTGACACCTCTCCTGACACATCTCTATACCGTCCATTTAACTGAATAGTGCTCCCTACCCAGTTCGGTGACTCTGGAGACGCCGCAAGATTTAATATTTTCGCACTGTTAACATGATAGCCGATTACCTGGCTTACTGTACTGCCATTTCTTCCTTTCGCCTCTGCGTAAATCCAATAGTCTCCTGAGCCCTCCGGCTTCCACGATGCCCAGTTACCCGAAGACCAGTCTGTCAAATCTGCCCATTTCCCGGTCTTCAGATTATAAATCTTCCATCGGAATTTAACTTGAGAATCATTCGTATTATAGGCTATTCCTACATCAACCTGATTATCTCTCTCTATTGTACAAAGTCCATTCAGAGTTGTCACCAAACCGCTAAAATAGAACGGTATTGTATAAGTCTTAATATCGCCCGTACTCTCAATTGCTTCTACGTGGATCCAATAGGAGCCTTCATCCTCCGGCTCCCAGGAAACCCAGTTTCCTGATGATGGTTTTTGCAGAACAGACCACTTCTTCTTTGATAGCTCATATATCTTCCACTGAAATTTAATGCCGGAATCATTGGATTCATACGCAATTCCCATATCGTATTTTGTACCCTGGTCAATTACGCAGATTCCGTTCAGGGTTGTCTGAATACCCTTATACCGATAACCATAAACACAATTCGCCTCAGCTCCATCCGACGTCCTTGCATTTACATAAATCCAATAATCCCCTGCTTTTTCTAAATTCCATGTAATCCAATTTCCCTTCTGCCAGCCAGCCACTTCAGTCCATTTGTCTTTACTCAGATCATACTGCAGCCATTGGAACTCTACATTTGGATCATTCGACTCATATGCAGCTCCGACATCACACTTGTTTCCCCTTTCAATCAAGCATATTCCATTCAGCTTTAAAGAATATCCCGGAGCGTTCTCACGGGAATTGTCGGTATCAGAACTATTGTATTGTATATCATTGTCAGTCCCGCCTGTATTGGTACTATCCGAAGTTTTCTCTGATTCCGGAACCGGCGCAGACTCCGGCGGCAAAGAGGATTCCTCCTTTAACCCAGAAGATTCTTCGTTCTCCTTTAACTGCGCCTTTTCTTCCACTGAACTATCTGTCTGCATGTCCCCGGCATAGGCAACAGTCTGCCCGGAAAGCATACATACTGCAGCCAAAACTATCAAAGCTCTTTTCAGAACATTCATATTTCCATCCCCCATTATGTTAAAGCCTGAATACAAAAGACTTTCTATAAGCATTACCGTTATAGAAAGTCTTTATATAACATATATTTACATCATATAATAGAATTACTCATACATCTCTGCATAATATTTCTGGTAATCGCCGCTCGTTACATTCCTCATCCATTCCTCATGTTCAAAGAACCATTGGATTGTCAGCCGGATGCCTTCCTCAAACATGGTATCCGGTACCCATCCAACTTCCTTTTTTATCTTGTCAGGGGCAATGGCGTACCTTCTGTCATGTCCCTTTCTGTCCTCAACATACGTAATCAGCTCTTCACTAACCAGCGTTTTTCTCGCGTCACCCTCCGGAAGCATCTCCTGAAGCGTCTTTAAAATAATATGGATAATCTCAATATTCTGCTTTTCATTGTGACCTCCGATATTATAAGTTTCAAACAAACGCCCCTTTTCCTGTACCATATCGATGCCTTTTGCATGATCTTCAACATACAACCAATCCCGTACATTCTTCCCATCGCCGTATACAGGAAGCTTCTTTCCCTGCAGTGCATTATTGATGATAAGCGGAATTAATTTCTCTGGGAACTGATAAGGCCCATAATTATTACTACAGTTTGTAATGTTTGCAGGAAATTTATATGTGTCCATATAAGACTTTACGAGCATATCTGACGAAGCCTTACTTGCAGAATACGGACTGTGAGGATCATACGGTGTTGTCTCATAAAAGAACTCCCCTTCTTCCTCCAGAGAACCATATACTTCATCTGTAGAAACATGAAGGAACTTCTTGCCATCCTTAAATGACCCATCTTCTAATTCCCATGCGGCTTTTGCCGCATTCAGCATGACTAAAGTACCCAATACATTCGTTTTTACAAAAACATCCGGATTCTTTATACTTCTATCCACGTGGCTTTCTGCCGCAAAATGAACTACTCTGTCGATATCATTCTCTTCAAATATCTTATGAATTGCTCCGGCATCACAAATATCAGCCCGGATGAACGTGTAATTGTCTCTGTTCTCAATATCCTTTAAATTTTCAAGATTCCCTGCATAAGTCAGCTTGTCTACATTAATAATCCTTATCTCATTGTCATATTTGCGGAACATATAATGAATATAATTACTTCCAATAAAACCTGCCCCGCCTGTTACTAAATAAGTTCTCATCTGTCTCCTCCCTATAGGTTATTCATAATCTTCGTGATTTTCCCTGCGTCTCCCCAAACTCCCGGAGAGTCATACGGTCTGTCAGGAAAAGCGCCAAATTCCGGTCTGATCTTAAACCCATGCTCTTTGATAAACTCATCCACCTTATCCGCTAAAGATACCGGATTACCGGTACAGCAGTTGATCACTCCATGTACCTCATCCTGAGTAGAAGCCGCCGCGATCTGCTTTGCCAATTCGTCTACGCTGATAAAATCATATTTATTTTTCCCTGAGTTAAATGGAAATGTTTCTTTTCCTTCTTCCTCCCATCCAACAATCTTAGCAAACAGCGAGCTGCTCTTCTTGTCGTCTCCCAAAATATAATACGCACGGAGCCAGTCAATCTTAACATCTTTCCCGCCTGCAAGAAGAAAGGTCATCTGCCGCAATGCATTCTTTGCAATCCCATAAAGAGAGGTAGGATTTGTAGGCGTATCCTCAGTAATCGGTCCCTCCCAATAGCCGACTTCATGCATGGTTCCCATTACTGCAAGCTGTTTAAGCCCGCCTTCGATCATATTTTTAATAAACGTATAGTGATTCGGCAAATCAATAATATGTGTCTCTGAATTATGCACAAACCCGTTTCTCCACGCCATATGGATACACACATCCGGCCTGCCTGTCTGCTCATAAATGTCCTCAGCTCCGCTAAAAATAGATGCCTCCACATGCTGTGCACGTTCATCAATCCCATCGAACCTAAAATCACTTGCCAGCACAGTATGTCCCATGTCAAGCAAAGCTTTCACTACATGACGGCCGATGTAACCATTTGCACCAGTTACCAATACTCTTTTTTTCATGCCCATTTATTCATTCTCCTTTACTAATAAATCTCTTTCTATCAGATACTCATCCAAAGCTTCTTCCCAGTTCTTCATTCTATAGTAAAATCTCTCTCTCAAATTCTGATTATCTAACATGGAGTACGCCGGCCTGCTGGCTGGCGCTCCGTACTCTTCCGAAGTTACAGGCAGTATTTTCGTATCTTTCCCGCATTTATCCATAATGCACTGCGCAAACTCTGCCCAGCTGCAATTTCCTTCACATGTCGCATGATATGTTCCGTACAGCTCGGATTCAAGCAATAATGCAATAACCTTGACGACTTCTACAGCGCTTGTGGGATTTCCGATCTGATCCTTCACAACTGAAATTACGTCCTTCGTTTCTGAAAGCTTCAGCATTGTGTTAACAAAATTTTTCCCTTCTCCATACAGCCACGCTGTTCGGACTATAAAATACCTATGCGCAATAGCTCTTACGAATTCTTCACCCTCCAGTTTTGTCCGCCCGTAAACAGACTGTGGATTATAGCTGTCCTTCTCTGTATATGGCTCCGTTTTCTTTCCATCATAAACATAATCTGACGAAAGATGAACCAGAACAGCGTCCACTGCATTTGCAGCAAGACTTAAATATTTGGGACCCAGTGCATTTAATAAATACGCTTTCTCTTTCTCTGTCTCACATGCATCTACTTGCGTATGCGCCGCACAGTTAATGATAACATCCGGATGAACATCCAGAATCTTATCCATCACATCCTGTTCATCTGTAATATTCAGTTCTTTTACATCTGTATTAATCAATTGAACATCAGACCTGTCCGCATAATAGGCATTCAGCGCCCGTCCTAACTGCCCCTGGCTTCCTGTAATTAATATCTTTTTCAATTCTTTATCCTCTTTACCCTACGTTATTCTATCTACGGCTAATCACATCTATGTGAATTATATATGATTTAGCATATCATTTCAAGCCGAAGTAAAAGAAATCCTTACTCCTCAAAAATCGTATCACCTATACGGTCTTATCTGCCTTACCAGCCCGTATCTCTTCATATACCTGAAATACTGATGCCATTACCCTGGCATGAAAATTATATAAAAGCCATGAGAACACAGCTATCACTACACATACAGCAATAAATAATATATAACTGTATAAAACCGGGATATTCGCCAGATCAAACGATGCCGTCATCCTGGCTATAATTACGTGATGAACCAGAAAAATAGCATAAGAATATTTGCTTATTATACTGCATATTTTGTTTATTATCAAATTATTGAAATGATACGACAAATAAACCAGCACCAAAAATGATGCAATTCCAACATATGTTGTCTGCAGATTCGGATACCACGACGGTTTGAAAACAGCATTTAGAATCAAAATCACAAACGCTCCAGCTGCCAGTTTGGCATCAACCTTCTTCCTTAACCGCACAAAATACATTCCGAAACAGATTTCCGGTAATCTTGTGAATATGATTTTCTCTGTAGAGAAGTTATAATCATAGAAGAAAACCATCCACACATATATGAGCATAATTCCAATCCCTGCCGCGGCCGGATATTGAAGAATCAGCTTCCTAAGCAGCGGAAACAGCAGATACATCAGGATGATCACTCCTAAAAACCATTCTCCCAAAATATAGAACATTGGAAAATTTTCTACCAGCAGTCCATCAAAGCCTAATATTGAAAAAATTATATTCATCTTAGGCGTTTCCCCTGCCGCCGGAACTGCTTTATTTACATAAAATAAATATAAAAAGGCGAAGCTGTATGCCAGCCAGAACATGGGATAGATAGAAAAAAACCTTTTCTGATAAAATCTTTTCCAGTCACACCGCTCTTCATACACATACATCAAGGCAGCGCCGGAAATAATAAAAAAAAGAGATACTCCCCAGTTTCCAATATATATATTGGATACTGTCGTTGTTATAATTGCTTTTTCCGGCGCTGGCGGCGACAGATATAAATACCTGGCATTAAAATGTGTCATAATAATGGAAATTGCCGCAACAGCCCGTACAAAATCTAAATAAAACAATCTTTCTTTCTTCACGATACATTTTCCCCGATTCTTCAAAAAGTACTCTTAATTCCCTAATTTCTGAGCCTGTCAATTACTCCTCATCTAAGTACGCTTCGCTCAGCTTTACAATAATTACCCCGTTTTTCTCAGCAACGCTTCCCTGTGCAGGCCACACCGGCATATCCTCTGCATCTTTCTCTGCCTGCTCACTTTGTTCAGGCGACGGCATATTATAGGTGTATCCTATCGTATTCAAAAATAAATTCATTACCCAGGTTCCATGCTTCGTTCCATAAGACAATTCAAAAAAAGAACGTCCTATCAGCTCTAACTGCTCCGATGGATAACAGGCTCTGTTTAACTGAGGCATCCGGTATCCCACAAAAACTACCGGCTCTCTCGGTATTTCCCCTAAACCCAGCTGGTCGATCCTATCCGTTATTTTCACTGCCCGTCTGACATCCTCCTCATACTGCACATACTGCGTGTAGTATAATCGTGCGGAAGCCGCACTTTGAGTAAATGATGCAATAAACACAGCGCAAACCACCGCAATGCGGATCTGTTTCCCATTTATTCCGGGTCTTTCGGCTGCTTTTTCAAACAGCTTTTCAACCAGATACTGCATCAAAAAGCCAACTGTAAACGGAAGCAGGATATCGGCACGTATCGTTGGAGCATTCCCCATCAACACAGCCATTAAAAACGGCGCTCCCAGACAGAATATAACTGCAAGGCAATAGATCCAATAACATGTTTCCCTTTTTTTTATTCTCACAATAGTAACCAATACTATTGCAGCATAAACAACGCCAAATGACGCGGAATACAGGAATCGTTTTCCTGTCAGAGCCATGTATACATGCCGCACAATATTGATCACACACTGCTTTGCCGGAATTGTCCCCCACATAATCTGCCCGGAAATGTATGGCGTAGGTTCCAATCCATGAACTTCTAAAACAAGCTTATTGATCAGCTGATATATAATAAATGAGCCGACACAGAATAGGATCATTTTTCCGATTAACAGCCAGTATTCTTTCGCCTGAATTTCTTTTGTCTCATCCGCGGAAATCCTATCATAGATCAGCAGAAAACATAATGCACAGCTTGCGGCAAACAACGGTATCAGGGACTGATACGTAGAAAAAGCAATGACACATAAAAATGCCGCGGCACAATAATACCACTTCTTCCTTTTCAGTATTCCCCGGAAAAAAAGAATCAATACGACTGCCACCATCAGCAACGCAAGGTTAACTTCATATGCCTGAAGCAGAAATCCTGACTGCTCTGCAGATATTCCGGATGTAAAAAACAATACAGGAAAAATCCACAGCGTAGTCTTTGGTCCCTGGCTCCCCTTTATGATAAAAATCAAATATTCCCACACTATACTATTGCAGAGCATAAGAACAACCATCATAAATGCGGCAATATACGGATTAAAAAAGTAGGATCCCAATAATTTTTTGAGAAATACAAGGCCAAAGCGCCCCATCATGTACCATGCACCGTAAATATAATCTGGTATAGACATAATAGACTCTGTATCATGCGAAATAGAAATATTAAACACCTTGATTCCATATACATACAAAATAAAAAAGCCAACGATCCACCAATTTCTTTGATTTTCCTTAATAAATGCAAATAATGATGAAGATTTAACGTCTGTTCTGCTTTCTTCCATTTTATAACCTCTCCCAATCTATCTCTCCTGACATTTTAATAGTTTCCCTATCGTTTGTCAACAAACCATCCTCTTTTCATACAAATACTGTCTCTTATCACATATGAGCGAAAAACAAGTGATTGCTTTTTCATGACTTTTTGTCTATAATTGTATCTGTATTTAAAAAATGAAAGGACAAATGATTACTATTAATCATCAAATCAGCTATGAGCAAATTAATTTCTATTATAGTTCCATGCTATAACGAAGGCGCATCCCTTCCATACTTTTATAAAGAGGTATGCGGTGTATTTCAGCAGATGGAAACTAAGTACAGCTTACATTTTGAACTATTATTCGTTGATGATGGTTCAAAGGACAACACGCTGTCATTAGTAAAATCCTATGCAGAAAAAGATTCCCGGGTAAAATATATATCGTTTTCCCGTAATTTCGGAAAAGAAAGCGCCATTTATGCCGGTCTCCAAAATTCTACGGGAGATTATGTCGCCATGATGGATGCAGATCTACAGGATCCGCCTCAGCTTCTTGATGAAATGTACGAACTGATCATCTCTGGAGAATATGACTGTATAGGCACAAGACGTACCACCAGAAAAGGCGAGCCTCCTATCCGTTCCTTTTTTGCAAAATGCTTTTATAAGCTTATTAACAGAATTTCTAATGCCGATATCGTCGATGGCGCCAGAGATTTCCGTCTCATGACGCGGCAGATGACCGATGCTATATTAAGCATATCTGAATATAACAGATTTTCAAAAGGTATTTTCGGATGGGTAGGCTTTAAAACCGAATGGCTTGGATACCAGAATATAGAACGCGTAGCCGGAGATACAAAGTGGTCCTTCTGGAAACTATTTCTTTATTCCCTGAACGGTATTATTGAATTTTCGACCGCCCCACTTTCCATTGCTTCCGTATTGGGTATCTTATGCCTTTTTATAGCAATGATATTCATCCTTATCATTATAGTCAAAACAATCATCTGGGGCGACCCGGTTGCAGGCTACCCGTCTATGATGTGCGTCATATTCTTCCTCGGGGGACTGCAGTTATTTTCCATCGGCATTTTAGGCCAGTATCTGTCCAAAACTTATCTTGAGACGAAGCATCGTCCAATCTACATTATAAAAGAAACAAACTATAAAGACGAAAGATAAAAAAACCTCTTAACAATCCTGATTCTATATTGTTAAGAGGTTTTTTTACTCTACCATAGTTTGAGCTCCGCCGGCCAGATAAGTCTTTCCGGCCGTATCAAAAATATACGCCTGCATATTATACTGTCCTGGTTTATACCCAAAGCCGGCCGTTTCAACCTCTCCATAATAGCTTCCATCATCCCGCTGATACATTCCGACCCACTGTAGATCGCTTTGATCCTGCACTGTCCAGACTGCCAGCTGGACAGATGCGATCTCTTTATCAATATTCTGAAATTCTGATGCAGTAACATATATCTTTCCATTATAATAATCATAAGAAGAAGCATCAAGATTAACCCTTGGTCCTGTTCCTTTTCTGACAAGAAGAAGATTATCCTCCTCGTCCAACTTTGCCAGTTCTGTTAGAAATTCAGATTTTTTGGCTACTTCCCTATCTTCATCCTCGACACCGATTTCCTCTGTCCGGGTCGGTCTGTCTGAGAACAGATTCGTTCCAAGACCCAGCCTGTCTCCAGAAATCTCGACACCCATAGCCGCAAGCGTAGTCGGAAACATATCAAAGGTGGAGTAAATCCTGCTCTGAGTCTGTCTTTTTTCAGCCACCGAATTAATAAACGCCGTGTAAACCTTCCTGTCATAGCTCTCTTCAACATTCTCACAAAAATCACTGTCCATAGTAGGGTGGTCCCCGCATATCACGACTGTCGTATTCTCATAAAAATCCTGACTCTGTATCCACCTCAAAAACTCAGCAACCTGCGCACTGGAACACGCCATTACATTCGCATACTGATCTTCCCCGTATGTATCCGGGCATCGTCCACACAGCCAGCCATCCTCAAAATGCGTATCTACCGTCAGCATCGTGAAATTAAACGGCTGCTCTCCTTCTGCCATTTCCAAAATCCTCTGTTTGGCAAAACTAAATAATCTCTCATCCTCATATCCCCACCAGACTCTATACCCCTCCGGGATCAATCCGCCGCCTTCCGCATAGCTGTAATCAAAAATATCAAAATTTCCATGCTTTTTAAAGTATAACTCTCTGCCGCCGAATTCTGCATCTGAACCAATCATGAAGCTTTGCGAATACCCGGCGCTTTCTAAAATATCTCCTAATGTAATAATACCATCAAAAAAAGTGTCCTGCGTATCCATATTATTTCTTCCAATGGAGATATTGAGCGGAATCCCTGCCGTCTGCGAAAAAATCGCTCCCATTGTCCACGTTGAACCATTTAAGGAATACCCGCCGTTTATCGATTCTGTATCCTCTCCTGAAAAATCTTCATTCTCTTTGGCAATAGCAGTTAATTCAGGAATTATATTATCGTTAAACGCTCCTCCCAAAGTCTTATCCGCATAGGTCACTTCCATCGACTCAAGAAAGATATATATTAAATTTCTCTTTTGTTCCGGAAACGCAATTTCCGTATCCCTTGGATTAACATAATATTTTTCAATAAAATCAGAATCCTCGCCCTGAGATTCTACATAATTCCCGGCATCCAATTTCGTCCATGCCTCTTCAAAGCCAGATACTCCAAAATATGCCGGAACGGCAGCTCCGATCAGCATAACCACATAATATTTCTTTGTTCCCTTAAAGCCTGCAAATGCAGTCAGCATCGCTAATAATACTACTGCCGCCGGCGACAGGCATATATTTATGTATTCCCTGATCACATCCTGATTTGTTCCGTCTAACGGAGCCGTCAGATGAAAGACCAGCTCATTCATTGATAAGTTATTCCATGTATCAAACATCCATTCTATACTAAAATATAATGCCGTAAACAGTCCTGCCAATAACAATGAAAGTATTGTTCCAGCTGCTATGCATAATTTCCCCAAGAATCGTAATACCTTCAAAATATCTTTTATCATTTTCGTTCTTCCATTCCGCTGTATTGTATTTGCGCGCAGAACTCTTTCGTCTGCATTTCCATACATTTGTCTACGCTGCCATTTTTTAAATAGCATTCTGACCATTCCACAATTTTTTCCATAGCTTTCTCAACATTCCAAACCGGCTTCCATCCAAAAACAGACTTGATCTTAGCACAGTCCAATTTCAGAAAACCTGCTTCATACGGACCTCCATCAGACTTATCTATCCATTTTGCCTCAATGCCTGTCTGATCTTTCCACTTTTTGCAAAATAAATCTACCAGTTCTCCTGTTGTCCAGCAGTCACTGTCGTCCGGTCCGACATTATAATTACCTGCCGTTTTCTTTTCCATATACTGCCTTTGTGCAATCATCAAGTAAGCAGAAACGGGTTCTAAAACATGCTGATACGGCCTGATAGAAAAAGGATTCCGCACAATAATGTCTCTTCCCTCCTCTACCGCTCTAATACAGTCCGGAATGATCCGGTCCTTTGCGAAATCTCCGCCGCCAATCACATTGCCGGCACGGCAGGTAGAAACCGCAATCTCTCTATCAGAAAAAAATGATTTTACGTAGCTGCTCGTCACAAGCTCCGAACAGGATTTCGAATTTGAATATGGATCATATCCATTCAATTCATCGCTCTCACGATATCCCCATTCCCACTCTCTGTTCAGATAAACTTTATCTGTCGTAACATTCACAAACGATTTTACTGAAGAACTCATACGAATACACTCTAATATATTTACTGTTCCCATTACATTCGTTTCATAGGTGCAGACAGGATTTTTGTATGATTCGCGGACCAAAGGCTGTGCCGCCATATGAATTACGATTTCCGGCTGTACCTCCTTAAAAACCCGCTTCATATGCTCCAGATCCCGGATATCACCTGTAATGGAATTCATTCCATCCCGGATATTGCACACTTCAAAAAGGCTGGGCTCTGTAGGGGGCTCCAATGCATATCCTGTAACATCTGCCCCAGACATCATCAGTAGTCGGCACATCCATGAACCTTTAAACCCTGTGTGTCCGGTTATAAACACCCTTTTGTTCTTATAAAATGACATATTCATGAGTTTATATTTCCTGCCTTTTCCTTCATATTAATTCTTTTCTCTTCTACCACAAGAGGATGCCGCATCACCCGTATATTGACATTCACCAGATATTCTCCCAGTATTCCCAAAAAGATCAGCTGCACTGCACCAATCAAAAATATTCCGACAAGTATGGCAGCTGTTCCGACATGATAGCTGTCCCAGTGCGTAATCTTTAGCACCATTGTCACAATAGCTATCACAACAGATATAAGCGCCATCGCTCCTCCTAAAAACGTTGCAAAACGCATCAGTAATTTTGACGACGAGGTTAATCCCAGCATCGCCAGATCATATAATCTCAAAAAATTAAATTTAGATGTCCCTTTTTTTCTTGTTTCCTGTTCATACTCTATCTGCTTCCGTTTATAACCAAATTCAGCAATCATTCCCCGCAGGTATGGAAGCGGATCATCTACTGTATTCAGCACATCAATAAATGCCCTGTCATATAAGCCAAACCCGTCAAACTGTTCAATATGATCAATATCTGATATTTTTGAAATAAATTTATAATAACAGCCTCTCAAAAAATATTTTATTTTTGATTCCCGGCTTTTCGTTTTGATGCCGATTACAATTTTATATCCTGCTTCCCACGCCTTAACAAACTTTTCCACTACTTCCGGCGGATCCTGCATATCTGCAAACATCAAAACTGCACAGTCTCCTTCAGCCTGAGACAATCCGTAATACATCGATTTTGAAAAACCCATATTTGCAGAATTAAATATTGCAGAGACGTGGTTATCCTTTCGTGCCAATGCTTCAATCAGCTCCCGCGTTCGATCGGTAGAAAAATTATCAATAAACATTAACTGCATGGTATAATTGCACAATCGTTCTTCAAACAGCGCTTTTACCCTTTTATAAATATCTTCAATATTAATTTCTTCATTATACGTTGGAACAACAACCGTAATTACTTTCATACCTCAAGACCCCCAAAATTCGAGCAGAAATCCTGAAAGCTCATTAGTTCACTGTCCCTTTTTGAAACTATAGGCGCAGATATATCCCAATTTATATTCAATCTAGAATCGTTCCATACGATTCCAGAATCATAGCCTTTCAAATACTTTCCGATGCATTTATACGATACAACTGCATCCTCAGAAACCACTTCAAACCCATGTGCAAATCCAGCTGGTACAACTAATGTAACACGATTTTTGTCAGTAAGCTCGAACCTTTCCCACTGTCCAAACGTTTTGGAATCCTTTCTGATATCAACGATCACATCATGAATTGTCCCTTTTATCGCTCTGACAAACTTAATCTGCGGACTTTTTAATTGAAAATGCAGACCCCGGATAACATTCTTACAGGAATATGTCTCAAATTCCTCGTATATTTCCGCTTCATACCCAAAGCCGCGGAAAACATCTTTTTCATAATTTTTTAAAAAGTATCCTCTTTCATCTTCACAATAAAATGGTGTGATTAATTTTACCCCTTCTATTGATGTATTTTTCATATCAAAATTCATATTCATCCCTGCCGCCTCTGTCTTTCTATCCAATCGATATAATTCCTTATCCCCTGCTCAAAATCTACACAAGGAGTATAGCCCAATTCCCGTTCTGCCTTCTTTGTGTCAAACTCCTCATAGCTTAGAGCTTCACCGGAAAACGGAACCTTTCCAAATAGCAGCTGAGAAGAACTGCCGGATACTTCCTTCATCTGTAAAATATATTCTTTTAAGGGTTTTTGAACTACATTTCCTATATAATAGCTTTCATTCTTTCTTCCGTAAAAACCGGCTCTGCATATCATCGTTGCCGCATCAGTTATATAAATAAAGTCATACAGCTGCTTTCCTTCTGTCAGCGGAATATCCTCATTCCTCAGCATCTTCATAATTGTAGAATTAAAAAACCGCGCTGACCTTTCTCCGGCTCCATATATATTTGAGATAATTACATTAATAAAATCGATTCCATGCTTCACAGCCGTAAGTCTGGCCATAAAATCGGCTGTTAGCTTCGCTGTACTGTATATATTCCCCAATCCCGGAGCGCATCCGTCTTTTGTCAACAGATGAAAAACTTCATATTCCATAATACTTCCGGCATAAATAAATCTTTTACAGCCCAAACCTGCCGCCAAGCAGACCGCATCGCAGGTATATCTCACATTATTCAGCTGCATATCAATGTCTGCCCTGTTGTTTCCAGATGTCCCATTCCACGCAAAGTGGAAAAAATAATCAATCTTTCCAAATCTGCTCTCATCCGGCTTGATCTTAGAAAGCTCCTCTAATCCACAAGAGACCACTTCTACAGCATTTTCCCACTCTTTTGGAATCTTCCCGGTATCGCGCACAAAAACAACTACCTCTGCCCCGCAGGACAAAAGCTCCCAAACTACCTGTTTACCCACAAATCCCGTAGCGCCCGTTATCGCCGCTTTCATCTCTACTCCTTCAGGCAATTTACGGCTTCTATAATCGTATCTGCCATGTAATCAATCATCTCGTCAGTCATTCCCGGGTATACGCCAACCCAAAACGTATCCCGCATAATACGATCTGTATCTTTCAAGTCTCCAATAATCCGGTATCCCAAGCCGTTTTTGCGCATCTCGTCAAAACATGGATGCTTCACCAGATTGCCTGCAAATAACATCCGGGTCTGAATCCCTCTTTCTTCTATAAACCGGACAATTGTATTGCGGTCAGCTCCTTCTCTGCAGGTGATCAAAAATCCAAACCAGCTCGGTCTTGAATTCTCACATGCTTCCGGCAGAATCAGCATACTTTCCAGTTTTTTCAATCTCTGGTACAGCCTGTCAAAATTATGCCTGCGCTTCTCGACAAAAGAAGGAAACTTTTCCAGCTGAGCACATCCAATTGCCGCCTGCAGATCTGTAGCTTTCAGATTGTACCCAAAATGCGAATATACATATTTGTGGTCATATCCCAGCGGCAGCTCTCCATATTGTTTGTCAAATCTGTGGCCGCATAAATTATCCTGGCCGGACGAACATATACAGTCACGCCCCCAGTCCCTATAGGAACGGATGCATTTATTCAGAAGAGGATCATCAGTATATACAGCGCCGCCTTCTCCCATCGTCATATGATGCGGCGGATAAAAGCTTGAGGTGCCGATATCACCAATTGTACCTGTGAACTTCTCCACTCCATCAATTTTGTAACGGGAGCCCAATGCATCGCAATTATCCTCCACCAGCCACAAATTGTGTTCGGTACAAAAACTCTTTACAGCCTTCAGATCAAAAGGATTCCCCAGCGTATGGGCGATCATCACTGCTTTTGTCTTATCTGAAAGCGCCTCTTCCAGCATACTTACATCAATATTGTACTGAGGAATTGTTACATCTACAAATACCGGCACTGCACCATACTGAATAACCGGCGTAACGGTAGTGGGAAAGCCGGCCGCAACTGTGATCACCTCGTCCCCTCTGTTTATCCTTCTCTCTCCTAAAAGCGGCGATGTCAGGGCAGAAAACGCAATTAAATTCGCAGAAGAACCCGAATTAACCAGAGAACAATATTTTATACCCAAATACTCTGCCAGCTTCTTCTCAAACTCAGCTGTATATCTTCCGGAGGTCAGCCAGAACTCTAACGCACTGTCTACAAGATTAACCATCTCGCTGCGATCATAGACCCTTGATGCATATGGAATCCTGTCTCCCTTCATGTATTGCTTTGTATTATGGTACTTATCGCAATAAGCTTCTACCATATCCAGAATTTCTTTTTTTGCCATCTCCTCTGTTTTATTCTCAAACATCGTACATCTCCTTACTCTTTCCATACTTTCCAGGGTGCATCCCCAGATGCCCACAGCTGCTCTAACTTGTCCTTTTCCCTTTTGGTATCCATACACTGCCAAAAGCCGTCATGCTTGAATGCTGACAGCTCATTCCTTCTTACGCACTGCTCTAACGGACTTTTTTCAAAGACTGTTTCATCACCGTCGATCAGACCAAAAATCTCCGGCTCCAGAACCATATAGCCGGCATTAATCCGCAGATCATCCTCCGAACTCTTCTCGCGGAATGACGTAATCTTACAATCCGTTCCTATATCCAAAACTCCGAATCTCTGCTCTACACAAACTGCGGTTAATGTTGCGATCGTCCCCTGCCTTTTATGAAACTCCACAAGCTCCCTTATATTCACATCACTCACACCGTCTCCATACGTCAGCAGGAACCGCTCATTCCCTATATACTTCTGAACACGCTTTACCCGTCCTCCTGTCATGGTATTTAACCCGGTATCAACAAGCGTTACTTTCCAGGGCTCTGCCACATTATTGTGAATCAACATTCCGCCATTCTTTGAAAAATCAAAAGTAACATCACTATTATGCAGATAATAGTCTGCAAACCATTCTTTTATCACATGCTGTTTATAGCCGCAGCATACAATAAACTCATGGAAGCCATAATAAGAATAGGTTTTCATAATATGCCATAAAATCGGTTTTTCCCCTACCTCGATCATCGGCTTAGGTTTCAAATGACTTTCTTCACTGATCCTTGTCCCAAGTCCTCCCGCCAAAATAACCACTTTCATATCCTATTTCCTTTCCTCCTGTATATTACTCCACCCATCTTCCTCTTATTATCATCGCTATATCGCCGGATATCTTTTTTCCATTCTCAAAGGTCTCAAATTGGCCGCTATCTTTGTTGTAACAAACAGACAGCGGATGATCCTCTCCATTATATCCGCTTAATCTCAAATTATACTCTGTATCCTTATCCAGAACTATATGTTTCAAACGAATCTTTATTTGATCAGACTCAATCGTATTTACCGGCACTGCCTTCTCCCACAGCACCTCTCCTGTTTCCATGTTTTCTAATTTTATTTCTAAAATAGAGGAATCTGACCAAATAAACTCTTCTGTTCCGCTCATATCAATAATCATCTGTCTCATATCAAGCGGCCTGTCAAACTGCATGCGCTGCTCTATCTCGGATTCTCCATCTACTAGATTGCATTTTGATTCTGTATATTCTCTCCCGATAGCAGAATATATAATTTCATTCCACGAATAAGCATAAGTATAGCATAAGGCGCCAAAAAATGCTATAATAATGCAAATTCTTATCCATACAAATACTCTTTCATGCGCCTTCTCTCCCATATCCACCCCCGTGCTTTTTCTCTGTGGATAATTCAGCCATAGTATTGTAATAACACATACAGCCAGAAACGCAATTACATAGTCCACATATACCGGTGAATATAATTTGTCAAACACACCCATGATCGTAATTCCATACGCATCCATTCCACGCCGGAATATTTTATCTGCAAACATATTAATTAAGGTCTCGCCTCCAAATACCTGATGCGCAAAATATGTGGAAAGATATGTCAAGGCCGCCTCTATTGCCAGCTCCAAAAGCAAATAAAGCTTCCTATTCTGAGAGGAAGTAAATACAGCTAAAACAATAAACGGCGCAATCAAAATAATCCAATATGGGTTAAATGGAACCAGTAATAAAAAGGCTCCAAACACCACCAATGGAAGATAAAGTATATATCTTTTTATTTCACCGCCTGTCAGATTTCTTTTATAGTATGCAAAAATGCAGACTCCAGCCATCGCCGCCACAAATAGCGGTAAAACGCTTGCCTCATTGTACCATTTAAAAGAAATTGATTCCATTTGTCTCAAAAAAAATCCAGAAAACGCTTTGGTCGATGCCTGATATGCCACATTCCCGCTATATATCAATTTACAAACAACAACTCCTGAAATTCCTGCCAGCGTTTTAAGAATGGCCGCAAATACCCTCTTTTCTTTCAATAAAATTAGTGGTATAAAGATGAATATGCCAAACAGTTTCATACAATTCGCCAGCACAAACCAAAGTATAAATTTCTTATCATCTTCTTTTATATAAGCCAAAATCCCCAGCAGCATAAAAGTAACTGCCATAATATCATACTGCGCAATAATCATTGCAGGAACTACTACCATAACAGAGGACAGAAAAAAAACAACTGTCCATTTTGCATTTCTGTCTGATACTCTCAACTCTTTGCAGATTTTATATAGCACAAAAGCCGCTGCTATCACGAATACCAGAATCATCGTCTTAATCCACAAACGACTGATAAAATTATTGGTATAATCAAATGGTACGAATTTATTTATAATATAAGCGGGAAGATTCCATACTCCAAAAATAATATAGATAGGGATATCATATACTGCGGGATGCGAATACGCGCTGTGTTCGATCGCAATTTGATAGAAATCTAATACTCTTCCAGAAAACAGACTATCTAAAAAATTAAAGGAATGCTCAACCGTAGCAAATACATCCGCATACATAAACATAACCATTGACACAGCATATACCAGAAGAATAAGTATATAATCCATTACACAGGGAGCATCCTTACCATTCCATCTGGCTGAAACAGCCATCAACAGGTTATAAGATTTTTCTTTACATGATTTCAGCCAGACAAATCCCTTTTCTTTATGCATCTTCTTTATTCCCTCCCTCTAATAATATCTTTCTGGAAATAAAATTATATACCATGACAACCCCTGTAGCTATAATTTTAGCCCACATTGCAGACATAGAAACATAAGAAACACAAAGACTCAAAACCAATTCATTAATTCCCAGGCCTATAACGTTTAATACGATGTACCATACCACTTCTTGAACCTTATTCGATTTATTAGAAGTAAACACATATTTTAAATTTAATATATAATTTACAATAACCGAAACAGAAAAAGAACATAAGTTCGCAATCAGATAGTGGATTCCCGCGAAATTATGCAATAAAAAGAATATCCCATAGTCGATCCCAAATGAAATGACACCAACTATTCCAAACCTAAATATTTGCTTTAATAAATCCTTCATCTTCTCCTCACACAACAGTCCCGGGTCTTAAATATAGATCAAAATCCGTAAACTGCTCATTAGATAAACAAAAAAACAAATTAACTCTCATTATTATCCTTTACCCGACATTCTACGCGTTACAGTATGATTATTCTACCAGATATACATCTGTAAATCAAGTACCAAAAACCCTAACATAATTGATGCTTTATGTTGTTCATAATGTAAACCATAAGAATACTTCCTATGGTTGATGCCGATATAGCAAATAATCGGCCATACCCACTGATGCCAGCCTGTCATATCCCATCTGGTCATTCTCGTAGATACATCAATAATTAGCGATATTGCTAAATCAAACGGATAATCTTGCTAACCGCTTGTCCTTTTATAACAAAAAAGGATTATAGACATTGTAAAAAGCAGACATTCCCATCTGCTTTTTACAATCTCCAAAATCCAAAAAATATATCTTTTACAGCAACCTTAATATAATAACTCTCGACATGACAAAACAAGAAAATAACTTTATATTCTGACAACTTCTGTACCACACATCTTGCATTTTTGACATCATTCTTGGATTTTTCCCAGATATTTTCCCTTTTCTACTCCATTTCCCGACATTTTTCGACTCCCCAGTTGTCTTATATATAGATTAAATTATAAGGAGAACCTATCATGCATTGGTTACAAGATTACCCATTTAACAAAACCCAGCAGACAAATATATCTCTTTTCCTGAAGCGCTACGGCATTTCGGGTCTAATGAGCGCCATGCAGTCCTATTCGGACTTACATCAGGAATACATCTGCAAGACACGTACCTCTATATCAAGATTTAAAATCTGCGATATTTATTACCTGAAAATACTAGAACACACCATCAATGTCCACACAGAATACGGAACCTATCAAAAATATGGCTCTTTGAGCACAGAATTAAAATATTTAGCTCCCTACGGATTTTTAAAATGCAACCAGAGCTGTGTGGTTTCCATCCGGAAAATCCGGACGATCTGCAGCGATGATATCATTCTGACCAATGGGGAGAGTCTGCATCTGAGCAGGCACTATGCACCCCAGATTATCCTTGCACTTTCCCGCAAGCATCAAAATTAGGCGAAAAAAAGAATCATCAGAATGCTATGCATTTCACAAAGCTTTCTGATGATTCCTCATTTTTCACAATTCCTATTTCACTTCCGACAGCCATTCCTGATATACATATCCAATCTTGCCGTCATAGTCTACTCTCCACCAGCCGTTCTTCTCATCGGTAACCTTGACTTTCGTTCCCTTCTCCAGCGTCCCCAGTATTGCCGCATTGATATCTGCATCGCTGCGGATATTCACACCTTTATTGCAATTGACCATCATCGTCTTTTCACCGGATTTTTTATCGGAAGCCTGCGTGGATGCATTCAAATCTGTGGCTTCTTTCTCTGTCTCTGACAGCCATTCTCCATACACATAACCGGTTTTTCCTTTATAGTCAAATTTACACCAGTTATTATCAATGCCCGTTACAATGATCACGGTTCCCTGATCGAGATCTCCAAGGATAGCCTGATCTGTGCCCGGACCGCTCCGCACGTTCACGCCCAGCTTGCAGTTGACTTCCATGGGAATTTCGCCGCCTTCCATGGATACAACCGACGGAACCTGTGTCAGCAGATCCTTCCGGATAAATCCGGCACCGCCGTCATATTCCACAGAACACCAGCCGTCCTTTTCACCGACTACCATAACTTCTGTCCCCTGCGGAAGACAATCCTTTACAGACTTCCCCATATCCGGGCCTCTTCGTACATTTGCTCCCTTCCTGCAGTTAACAGTCATATATTCCTCAGAGACTGCATAACTGTCAAAGCCGATACCTAGAGCAAAAACAATTGACAAAGTTAGAATTGTGCTTCCAAGCAATACCATATTCTTTATTTTCATCTTTTCCCCTCCATTCTGGAAAAAACAAACAAAAAACAACCGATAAAATATACAACAGGCAGAGAAGCCTTCCTACGGATTCTCCGCAAATAACTTCTCCGCATATGTTCCGTCTGCCACAAGCTTTTGTATCTCTTCCACTACATCCTTCTTATCTTCCTTATAGGTAACTCCGAACCATTTATCATGGGAGCGCAATACCTCCACCTGCATTCTTCCCTCCTCTAACAGTCCGCCGATAATCGTCGGCAGAAGATATTCTCCCGCAGGATTTTCCGGATCCAGCCTGTCAAGAAACTCTTTAAAGCCTTTCTCCAATATATCCATAAATGCCGGTGAAAGTCCCCACATATTCATGGATACCTCAGATTCTATATCAATTGTAGTGAATGTTCCGTCCTCATCCTTCACTGCCGCTCCGTCCTCAGTTCTAATGATACCCTGGGTTTCTATAATCTCTGCCAGCATGCGCTCATCATCCACCTTACAGATTCCTCTGGTTACACCGCCGTTATCACTCAATGTATTTTTCAGCATAAATCCTATCATACACGCTGAATACCCATCAGTCTCCGATTTATTTGTCAAATACTCATACGCCTTCTGATAAGCTTCTTTTCCATAATAATCGTCGGCGTTAATAACCAGAAACGGCTCCTTCACCACATCCTTACAGCAGAGAACCGCCTGCCCGGTTCCCCAGGGTTTTTTCCGTTTAGCCGCCATACCACGGTACTGCTCCGGTATATCCCAAAGCTCCTGATATGCATACTCTACGTCCACAATCTTTTCAATCCGCTTGCCGATAACCCGTTTGAAGTCTTCATCCAAATCCTTCCGGATCACAAATACAACCTTATCAAACCCTGCCTCTAAGGCATCATATATAGAATAATCCATAATAATCTCGCCGCCAGGACCAACAGTCTCCAATTGCTTGATTCCTCCGCCGAATCTGCTGCCAATCCCGGCCGCCATGATTACTAATGTAGCTTTTCCCATTTCTTCTCCCTTATCCTGCCTATTCTCCCAGGCCGTCTTCTACTGCTTTGACCATTGCGGCCAAAGCTTCCTGTTCATCTGTACCTTCACATATCAGTTCAATCTCATCGCCCTTTTTAATGCAGGCACCCAGCACACTTAGTACACTTTTTGCATTAGCATTAGTGTCGCCGTGCTGAAATGTAATCCTGCTGTCATACTTTACCGCCGTATTACAGAAGATTCCGGCCGGGCGCAAATGAAGACCTGTAGGATTTATGATTGTAACCTTCCTGCTGACCATGTTTCTTAACCTCCATTCTCTTTTTTCTCTAGTATTATTTCAACTGTAACATCTCCCTCTAAGGAACAGTCCGCAGGCAGCTCAATCTGTACCGGAACAGTATAGGTTCCTGCCTTCTTATATCCCTTCAAGTCGATGCCCGCTATCCGCTCAATGTTCAAACTGTCAAGACTTTCCTTCGTACCCTTTACATGTACCTCCAGATCATCTGTTTCAGCATAACTCATACGCAGATCATCATCTAGGTTTATTACAGTAATAGAACCGATAGGAAGTTCAAAGTTCTTTGTTCCGTCCCTCTCAATTGCGATCGTTACGATCATAGAATTTGCCATGCTGTCCGCAAGCTGAATTCCGTCCGGCAGATATTCTGTCAAATCAAGAGTAAAATCTGTTCTGGAATTTACTATTTCTCCGCCAAACTCTTCTGCCGGTATTTCAATACTGTCTGCCGCATCAAGAGCCTCATCCGGACCTGTGATCTCAATTTCCTGCGGTGCAAGCTTCACCGACGAAATGGAATAGCCCTCCTTCACAGCAATCAGGGACGTATCTACATGGATAGGAACCATGCGGGTCTTATATAACGTCACAGCAACATTTACGCCAAAATTTCCAAGATTATTTGCCAGCCGCGACTGATCGATCACATTATTATCTTCATCATAAAATACAAGCTGAGATGGCAGCGTTGCATCCTCTCCCAAACCAGACACATCTACTTCTGCCACTACTTTACTGATTCTGTTCACCAGAGATTCCGGTCCATTAATCGTCACCGTCTCAGGCTCGGTCTGCAGGTTACCCAAAACAAAGCCGTCCCGCACTTCACCCGTTGCCATCGGCGTAATATTCGAGGTTCTGCTAATATTTTCTTCAATCTGTATCTGTAGGTTTCTGGGACTCGTCCACGCACTCTCATAACTGCCTTCATACCCGATCACTACAGCCTCAAGCGGTATCTGGGAATCCAGATACATCTCCTTGATATCCGCCGTCACAATTATATCTTCCGCTTTAATCTTACTTAAGGTACGCCGCTTTGCCGATACAGTAACACTCACATTCTGCGTATCATCTACGATCTGGTATGTCTTCTTCTGCTCTGTCAGAATTTCAGAATGCTCTACAATCACTGGAATCCCGGAAAATGTCTTGGACATAACCGGGTTATCTATATTGACCACTATCAGCCATAACAGAAATGCAAACAAAAAAGCTAACAGCTTAAGGCCAAGGTTATTTCTAAGACTCTTTCTCATGGCCTGCCCTCCCTTTCTGTCTTGCAAAGAATCTTCTGGAGGATTTTCTCTTATTCTGGATGCTCACAAACTGCTCCCGCAGTTCTTCCCGTGTAAGTCCCCTGGTCAGCCGCCCTCCCTGTGCAACGGACACATGGCCGGTTTCCTCCGATACTACAACTACCAGTGCGTCACTGACCTCACTCATGCCCACTGCCGCCCGGTGTCTGGTACCAAGTCCTTTGCTGAGTCCCATATTATCTGACAAAGGCAGATAACAGGTAGCCGCCACAATTCTATCATTACGCACAATAATAGCACCGTCATGCAGCGGTGTATTATGCTCAAATATATTAATCAGCACCTGACTGGAAACCAGACAGTCCATCTGGATCCCTGTGCTCTCATATTCCGTAAGCTGGATTGCCTGTTCCACCACGATCAGCGCGCCGGTCTTTACCTTACTCATCTCAAATACCGCCCGGATGATCCCGTCTACCGTATCGTCGCTGAACCGGCCTTTATCTTTCGTATCAAATGGCACCATGGATGAAATCAGCTGTTTCTCCCCAAGCTTCTCCAGTCCCCGGCGCAGCTCCGGCTGAAAAACCACAACCGCCGCCGTTGCCACTACGGTAGCCATATGCCTTACAATCCATAGGATCGTATGCATCTGAAACAGCGCAGCAATCAAAATAAATACTGAAAGCACCAGAATTCCCCTGAGCAGCATCCATGCCTTTGTATTCTTGATCCATATCATAATTTGATATACTAAAAATGTAATGATAATAATTTCCAGCATATCCATGATGCCGACCCGTGGAAAGTACAGGCTTTTCAAATATTCATCAACAAACTGTGCTATTCTTTGTTCCATCCTGCCGCTCCCCTTATATCTTGCTGAAATTCAGCCTCTGAATCTATTTCCCCTTTTCGTCCAGATTCAGATCCTTCCGCAGGCTTCTGGTTAAAAGCAGATGCTCCGTGTTTGTCTTATCCGGACTCGTCTTTCCTTTCGCTTTGCTTTGTTTTTTCTCCGGCGCAGCATAAGCCGGATTACTCTTCTTTGACGGTTTTCCATGAGGCTTCTGGCCAGCCTGCTTCTTCTGGCTCCTCTTGCGCAGCTCACCGGAATCAATAACCTCCGACTCATTCTCTGCATCTTCCCGTTTATTGATTCTCTTCACCATCTTCTCAGATGCAGCAACCCCAACCTTAGGAACCGCCTTCACGTAGTAATAATATTCGTCATCCTCATATTGAAGATTCTCACATTTAGAATAATCCACGGAAAAGAAAAGGATCTCCAGTACAAATCCAACGACTATTGCCGCAACCGCGCCAATGATTAGTGTCCCGTAGGATACCTTTACATCTAGCACTGCTCCTCCTGCCGCCGCCACAACAATATAAACGGCCGCTCCTGCTGTAGCCGCAAGCTTCCATGCATGTGCCACAGCACTTCTGCGGATCCCGTAAACCGTCAGCAGGCAGATAATATCTACAACTACAAAAAGCCACATCTCTTTGCTTGTCAGCGACTGCTTAGCAAAATCTATCATATCTGTCAGAAAATTTGCACCCTCTACAGTCTGCACCGCCGCTGCAGATTCCTTTACCTGATGGATCAGATAATATGAAATCGTCCCAAGAGCCGCTGGAACCGCATACACCGGCGTCCCAATCAGCGCTGCCGAAATCGGAATAACCGCCGGAACCTTCAGCATATATGCCAGCGGCATCAAAAGTACCACAACCGCTGTCTTCGGCGCCAGCCTCAGGTAAAAAATGAACATCAGAAGAAAAGTAACTGCTGTTACAAGCAGCATCCCCAAGGATGCAGAATAGATATGTCCCAATACCAGTGCCGCTGCCGCAAGCACTGTAAATACAGCCGGCAGAAAAGCACATACCACAGAAAGGCCAAACGTAATAACCGGATTGGTAAGCATATGCATAAACCCGATATCATGATTTATCATATAGAAAGTAAACAATGCCAGTATAAACTGAATTATCTTATCGATATATTTAGAATACTGTGCATAGACCTTCTGAAGCTGCCCCTTGAATTCTAATATGCCATCCATAACTATCGACTCTCCTTTTCATATATCTTCAGTAACCTTGCCAGATCATGGTTGTATTTTTTCACCCGCATTCTGGCCTTCTGGTGCTTCTTACTGTATATAGTCCTTGTAACTACAGCATATGCCGTTACCACAACGAAATATCCGACAACTACTCCGATTCCCAGCGTCATAACCTCGCTCATGGACATAGATTCCATCAGCTTATCAAACAGGCAGACTCCCAACAGGCCAACCAGGCAGCCGTACCCGATTGTAACCCATAGAATAGAATATACCATATGGATGCTGGCATAGTCCTTCCTGTAATAGGCACTGATCTTCAGATCCTCCCGGCCTTCATTATTCTCATAGGAAGCCATACGTGTCATCAGCTTCACTCTTTTTTCATCTATCATATCACACCTCTGTAGTCCAAATCCTATAGTAACCCATCATCTAGTAGTATAACAAATATCAGTACCCTTGTCCAATACTAATGGTTAAAAAATATATTTTCCCGGCTCCGTTCTTCTTCAGCACTCTGGCTGCGGCATCTATTGTATTTCCTGTCGTGTAAATATCATCGACCAGAAGAACATTTCCGCGGATCCGCTCTTTTCCCTTCCACGCAAATGCATTTCTCAGGTTAGCACTTCTGCCTCTAACATCCATCTGCTTCTGAGGACTGGTATCACGCACCCTCACGAGATGCTCTGCATCAACAGGTATTCCAAGCCCCCTGCCCAGTTCCCAGGCAAGAAGCCCGGCCTGATTAAAGCCTCTCCTCCTTCTTCTCTTTCTGCTAAGCGGAATAGGAATAATAGTGGTGATATTCCACCCATGGACAGCCCGCCCGTATCTGGATAGAAGCTCTCTTCCAAAGAACCGGCTGTAGATTCTGCGATTATGATATTTAAATTGATAGACTGCCTTCTGCACGCCGCCTCTGTGCACCCACAATGCGCAGCCTCTTTCATATATATGAGGATGCCGCCCGCAGTCATAGCAGTATTCCTGATCCTTCTGCCGTATGGGCTTGCCGCAGCACATGCATCTCGGCTCCCCAATATACTCCAGCTCTTCTCTGCATATGTCACAGACCTCCTCTGCGGCCACCCGGCCGCAGAAAGGACAGACATGAGGATATAACAGATCCAGAAGACCTGTCCCTCTGCCTTTACTCTCACGCCGCCTCATGCCTTAAACTCCTGAACGCGTTCCGCAAGGCTGGAATTCCGGTTCTGCTCCATATTATTCTGGATCATTTCTGCAAAAACCGCATCGCTTCCCACCAGCGTTACGCACTTCCTTGCCCTGGTCACCGCCGTATAGATCAGATTCCGGTTATACAGCTGCCTGGGTCCCTGCAGAAGCGGAATTACTACTGCCGGATACTCACTTCCCTGAGATTTGTGGATCGTGATGGCATAGGCAAGCTCCAGTTCATCTAACAGCTGGAAGGGGTATTTTACAATCCGGTGCTCGTCGTATTCCACCGTCATATGCTCCGTATATGTATTGATTTCCTGAACGATTCCCATATCCCCGTTAAAAATACCCAGTCCTTTATCCACCGTCATACCATATTTCGTGCAGATTTCCCATTCAAGCTGATAATTATTCTTAATCTGCATGACCTTATCACCCTCGCGGAATTTCCGGCCGCCATGCTCCTTCTCAGTCTTAGAAGAATCCGGAGGATTCAGGTATTCCTGTAAAATATCGTTCAGCCGCTCCACTCCCAACAGTCCCTTACGCATAGGTGTCAGCACCTGAATGTCAAGCATACCGGCATCCACATATCTGGGCAGCTTCTTCTGGATCAGTGTCAGCACTACGCTGATAATGGTATTCGCATCCTGACGCTTTAAAAAGAAGAAATCCCGGCTTTTATTATCCAGCACAACCGGCTCTCCCCGGTTGATCCTGTGGGCATTTACCACAATATCGCTCTCCCCGGCCTGCCGGAATATCCGGGTCAGCATTACTACCGGAAAGCATTCGGAATCTATAACATCCTTCAGCACGCTTCCCGGCCCCACTGACGGAAGCTGGTTCCTATCCCCCACCAGAATCAGTCTGGTTCCCACACAGACGGCTGAGAGAAGCGCATGCATCAGAGGCAGATCCACCATGGACATCTCATCAATAATGATCACATCCACCTCAAGAGGATTCTCCCTATTCCTTGCAAAGCCGTTTTTCTGCTCCTCATCCTGCGGATTCCCGTTCACCTCCAGCAGCCGGTGGATCGTCTGCGCCTCATACCCGGTAGTCTCTGTCATGCGTTTTGCCGCACGGCCTGTGGGTGCCGCCAGATAAATATCCAGCCCCTCACTTTCAAAATACCGGATCATAGCATTGATCGTAGTAGTCTTTCCGGTTCCGGGTCCGCCGGTCAGCACCATAACCCCGTGCCGCACCGCTTCTACCACCGCCCTCCGCTGCATCTCATCTAACGGAAGCTCCATATTCTCCTCGATCCGCCTCAGCCTGCGCAGAATATCAGTCTCAGATGCTTCACAATAGGTATCCAGATCATGGAGCATCTTTGCCGTATTCAATTCCATATAATAATAGTTAGATGGATAAACCCGGCGGATACCTCCTGCCTCTTTCAAGACAACCTTCCGCTCCATTGAAAGATCCATCAGATATTTCTCCACATGCTCCACTGCCGTTTCCAGAAGCTCTCCTGCACGTCTGGAAAGTATTCCCTCCTCCAGAAAAACATGTCCGTCGTTCACCCCCTGCAGCAGTGTATAGAAAATACCGCTCCGTATCCGGTAGTCCGAATCTGTGTGTATGCCGATCCTTCTGGCTATCTCATCCGCAGTCTTAAAACCGATTCCGCTCACATGGTCTGCCATCTGATACGGGTTCTCTTCCAGCACCCGGTAAACACTATTGCCGTAATACTGATAAATCTTTGCCGCAAGGGTAGTGGAAATCCCGTATTTCTGCAGAAAGATCATAGCCTGACGCATCTCTTTCTTCTCTTCCATCTGTTCTGCGATTTCCCTTGCCTTACGCTCGCTGATTCCCTTTATCTCCGCCAGTCTCTCCGGCTCTTCCTCAATAATCCGGAAGGTATCCTCCTTGAACTTCCGCACGATCCTGCCTGCCAGCGAAGGCCCCACCCCTCGGATTGCACCGGAACCCAGATACCGCTCAATCGATATCAAATCCTCCGGCTCGCAGGCCTCCGAAGAGGACACGGAAAACTGCAGGCCGTAAACAGCATGGTTCACATACTCCCCAGTCAGCTTCAAAAGCTCCCCCTCTTCAATATAGAGAAAAGAGCCTACACAGGTAACCTCCCCATCCTCATTATTCAAGTTAAATACCGTATACCCGTTATCCTCATTACGGTACACGATGTGTTCTACATATCCTTTTATTTCTTCCATATCTCTTATGCTTCTTTTCCAGATCCCTGTATATCCTGATTTCTTTTTTATCCTTATCCCTGTATATTCCCGGGCCTATGCCTCTTTCCGTCCGCTCATAAATTCCACGAACTGCCCGGTTCCGACTGCAACCACCGTCATAGGGTCTTCCGCAGTCATTGTATGGATCCCCGTCCTCTCCTCGATCAATTCCTCCAGTCCGCGCAGCATCGCCCCGCCTCCGGTCAGCACGATCCCCCGGTCCAGAATATCCGCTGACAGCTCCGGGGGCGTCCGCTCCAGGACACTGATCACAGCCTCAATAATCTGTCCTGTCGTCTCTCTTAAAGCCTCCTCCGTCTCAGAAGAGGTCACCTTCACAATCTTCGGAAGCCCAGTCATAACACTGCGCCCGCGCACCTCGATGGACTCTTCCTCTATCAGCGGATAGGTTGTCCCGATCTTAATCTTAATATCCTCTGCAGTCCTCTCCCCGATCAGCATATTATGCTTCTTACGTACATAACGCACAATGGCCTCGTCAAAATTATCCCCTGCAATCTTGATGGAGGTATTCACCACCGTCCCTCCTAGGGAAATCACTGCCACATCCGCCGTCCCTCCGCCGATATCCACGATCATATTGCCGCAGGGCTTAGATATATCAAGGCCTGCACCAATCGCCGCCGCCACCGGCTCCTCAATCAGGCGCACTTCTCTTGCTCCTGCCGCATAGGTAGCCTCCTCCACGGCCTTGCGTTCCACCTCCGTCACGCCGCTCGGCACACAGATACTGATTCGCGGCTTGCTGAAGGAGCGCCTGCCCAGAGCCTTCTGCACAAAATATTTGATCATCTTCTCCGTCACGGTATAGTCAGAAATCACACCCTGCCGTAAAGGCCTCACTGCTACAACATTCCCCGGTGTGCGCCCCAGCATCAGCCTGGCCTCTTCACCAATTGCCTTGATCGTATTCGAGTCCCTGTCATATGCAACCACCGAAGGCTCCTTCAGGATCACTCCTTTTCCCTTTACATATACAAGAACGCTCGCGGTTCCCAGATCAATTCCTATATCAACTGCCATTCTTTGTTCCCCTTTCATCAAATACCTGCCGGTTTAACAGCAGACTGCACCGGCCTGCGGTTATGCACAGAGGTATAATAAGTAACTCTACTTATTATACCTCTTTCCTATTCATTCTTATTCATAAATATATCCAATGTTCCCAAAAATTTTCTCTGTCAAATACCCATATCCATTTAGAGTATATCTATTATAGTAAACTTTCCCGCAGTTGAAAAGGACTTTTTTACTTTTCCAGCATGGTTTTAATATATTTCCCCGTGTAGGAAACCGGACTTCCTGCAACCTCCTCAGGCATCCCCTGTGCAATCACGGTTCCTCCTCTGTCCCCTCCTTCCGGTCCGATATCTATGATATAATCTGCTGTTTTGATCACATCCAGATTATGTTCGATCACGATAACCGTATTGCCGTCGGAAGCCAGACGCTTCAAAATCTCCGTAAGCTTATGCACATCTGCAAAATGCAGTCCGGTCGTCGGCTCATCCAGAATGTAGACTGTCTTTCCAGTGCTCCGCTTACTCAGCTCAGCCGCCAGCTTAATCCGTTGTGCCTCGCCGCCGGACAGAGTGGTAGACGGCTGACCCAGCTTCAGATAAGACAATCCCACGTCATAAAGGGTCTCGATCTTTCTGCGGATTGAAGGAACATTTTCAAAAAATCCCAGTGCTTCCTCCACCGTCATATCCAGCACATCATAAATATTCTTTCCTTTATAATGAACCTCCAGCGTCTCTCTGTTATAACGCTTTCCTCCGCAGACCTCACAGGGGACGTACACATCCGGAAGGAAATGCATCTCAATCTTAATTATACCGTCGCCCGAGCAGGCCTCGCAGCGTCCGCCCTTCACATTAAAGCTGAAACGTCCCTTCTTATATCCCCGTTCTTTGGCATCCTGGGTTGCCGCAAACAAATCCCGGATCAGGTCAAATACTCCGGTATAGGTTGCCGGATTGGAACGGGGCGTCCGCCCGATGGGCGACTGATCGATACTTATCACCTTGTCCAGCTGCCCGGCACCTTCAATTCTTTTATGCTTCCCCGGAATCGTCCTTGCCCGGTTCAGCTTCTTCGCCAGATATTTATAAAGTATTTCATTAACCAAAGAACTTTTCCCGGAGCCTGACACTCCGGTTACACAGGTCATCACCCCAAGAGGAAACTCCACGTCAATATTCTTCAGGTTATTCTCTCCGGCGCCAATTACCTTCAGCCATCCGGAAGGTTTCCTTCTCTCTTCCGGGACTGGTATGCGTATTCTTCCGCTTAAATATGCACCCGTAATAGACTTCTTACATTTCATGATCTCCGCTGCGGTTCCCTCGGCGATCACCTCGCCGCCATGCTCTCCGGCGCCGGGACCGATATCCACAATATGATCCGCCGCAAACATCGTATCCTCGTCATGCTCTACCACGATCACGGTATTTCCCAAATCCCGCAGATGCTTCAGCGTTCCCAGCAGTTTATCGTTATCCCTCTGATGCAGGCCGATGCTCGGCTCATCCAGAATATAAGCCACTCCCACAAGGCCGGAGCCGATCTGAGTAGCCAGACGGATCCTCTGTGCCTCACCGCCGGACAGAGAGCCTGTGGCTCTTGACAAAGTCAGATAATCCAGTCCCACATCCAAAAGGAATTTCAGTCTCGCATGAATCTCTTTCAAAATCTGCGCGCCGATCAGCTGCTGCTGTTTTGTCAGCTCCAAGCCTGTCAGAAAATCCATCAGCTTCTCTATGGAAAATGCGGTTATCTCCGCAATATTCTTATCCCCTATGGTAACCGCAAGAGCCCCCGGCTTTAGGCGCTGTCCCTTACAAGCGCGGCAGGGGATAATACGCATAAACTCTTCAAATTCTGCCTTGGATGACTCAGAATAAGTCTCCTTATATCTCCGCTCCACATTCTTAAGGATTCCCTCAAAAGCAATATCATAAAAGCCCTCTCCCCGCTGGCCGAAATAATGAACCTTAACCTTCCGCCCGTTTGTTCCATGGATTAATATATCATGGATTTCCTGCGGATATTCTTCAAAAGGCGTATCCAGAGAAAAATGATATTCCTCACACAGCGCATCCAGAACCGCCCTTGTAAAGCTGCCCTTTTTACTGGCCGACTGCCAGCCTATTACCGTGATTGCTCCTTGATTAATGCTGAGACTTTTATCCGGTATGATCAAATTCTCATCAAACTCCATTTTATAGCCCAGGCCAAAGCACTCCGGGCAGGCTCCAAAAGGATTATTAAAGGAGAAGCTTCTGGGCTCGATTTCCTCAATACTGATCCCGCAGTCCGGGCAGGAAAAGCTCTGGCTGAAATTCACCGGCTCACCGCCGATTACATCCACCGTCATCAGTCCCTCTGCCAAATGGAGAACATTTTCGATGGAGTCCGTCAGGCGCTTCTTGATGCCCGGCTTTACCACCAGACGGTCCACAATAATCTCTATATTATGTTTGATATTCTTGTCCAATTTAATCTCTTCGGATAATTCGTATAAATTACCGTCAATCCGCACACGGACATAGCCGCTCTTTTTCGCACGTTCCAGAAGCTTAACATGAGTTCCCTTCCGCCCCCTCACAACAGGTGCAAGAAGCTGGATTCTGGTTCCCTGCTCCATCTCAAGGATCTGGTCTACCATCTGATCCACCGTCTGACGCTTAATCTCCTTCCCGCATTTCGGACAATGGGGAATACCGATCCTGGCATACAGCAGACGGAAATAATCGTAGATCTCGGTTACTGTTCCCACCGTAGAACGGGGATTCCGGTTGGTTGACTTCTGGTCAATGGAAATTGCCGGAGAAAGTCCTTCTATACTCTCCACATTCGGTTTCTCCATCTGTCCCAGAAACTGTCTTGCATAGGAAGACAGCGACTCCATATAACGGCGCTGACCTTCCGCATAAATTGTATCAAATGCCAGAGAAGACTTTCCAGAACCGGACAATCCTGTCAATACGACCAGTTCCTCCCTCGGAATGTCCAAACTGATATTCTTTAGATTATGCTCATTGGCTCCTCTGATTCTAATATAGTTTTTATTTTTTTTCTTTCCAGCCATACTATTCTCCTTACATATCCTGTAGCTGCTTCTTCAGCTCGGTCATCTTGTCGCGTAGCTCTGCCGCCGTCTCGAAATTCAGCTCTGCCGCCGCCTTCTTCATCCGTTTTGTCACATCTCCGATCAGCTTCTCCAGCTCTTCCCTGCTCATGGATTCCGGATCCTTCTCGATCCTCATCTCCTCTGCTGCCGCTTTCTTGGAAATACTGATCAAATCTCTTACCGCCTTATGAATTGACTGCGGCGTAATGTGGTGCTCTTTGTTGTACTTCATCTGAATCTCGCGGCGTCGTTTCGTCTCGTCTATTGCCTGCCGCATAGAATCCGTTATCATATCTGCATACATAATAACATGACCTTCTGCATTTCTTGCCGCCCGGCCTATCGTCTGGATCAGCGAAGTAGTAGAACGGAGAAATCCTTCCTTGTCAGCATCCAGGATCACAACCAGCGAAATCTCAGGAATATCCAGTCCCTCTCTTAACAGGTTAATTCCCACCAGAACGTCAAACACATCCAGACGCATATCCCGGACAATCTCTGCCCGCTCCAGCGTATCAATATCGGAATGAAGATATTTCACACGGATACCAAGCTCCCTCATATAATCCGTCAGATCCTCTGCCATCCGCTTCGTCAAAGTCGTAATCAGAATCTTGTTCTTCTTCGCAGTCTCTTTGTTCACTTCCCCGATCAGATCATCGATCTGACCCTCCACCGGACGCACATCAATCTCCGGATCCAGAAGCCCCGTAGGCCGGATTACCTGCTCCGTGCGCAGAAGCTCATTGCGCTCCTCATACGGTCCCGGCGTAGCAGAAACAAACAACACCTGAGCCAGTTTACCCTCAAACTCCTCAAAGCTTAACGGCCGGTTATCCAACGCTGACGGCAGCCTGAACCCATACTCTACCAGCGTCCTCTTCCGGGACTGATCCCCATGATACATACCACCCACCTGAGGCACCGTCATATGCGACTCATCAATCATCAAGATAAAATCATCCGGGAAATAGTCAATCAGCGTATGCGGCGGCTGACCCGGCGCAAGGCCGGTCAGATGTCTGGAATAATTCTCAATTCCGGAACAAAATCCGGTCTCCCGCATCATCTCAATATCAAAATTTGTTCTCTCTGAAATCCTCTGTGCTTCTAACAGCTTGTCCTCTCTCTTAAAATACCGGATCTGCCGCTCCAATTCCTGCTCAATTTCTCTGATCGCCCGTTCCATATTCTCCTTGGAAACCACATAATGGGATGCAGGGAATATAGCAATATGGTTCAGATCACGCTTGATCTCTCCTGTCAGCACATCTACCTCAGTAATCCGCTCCACCTCATCTCCAAAAAACTCTATGCGGACAGCCTCTTCCCCGGAACCTGCCGGAAATATCTCCAGAACATCTCCTCTCGCCCGGAAAGTTCCCCGGTGGAAATCCATCTCATTACGGTCATACTGAATATCAATCAGCTTACGGATCACCTCATCCCGGTCTCTCTCCATACCGGGGCGCAGGGAAATTACCATCTCCTGATAGTCAATGGGCGAACCAAGCCCGTAGATACAGGACACGCTAGCCACAATGATAACGTCCCTCCGTTCGGAAAGAGCGGCTGTGGCCGAATGGCGGAGCTTGTCAATCTCATCGTTAATTGCCGAGTCCTTGGCAATGTACGTATCTGAAGATGGGACGTAAGCTTCCGGCTGGTAGTAATCATAGTAGGAGACAAAATACTCAACGGCATTATTCGGAAAATACTCTTTAAACTCTCCATAGAGCTGCGCGGCCAGCGTCTTATTGTGTGCTATGATCAGAGTCGGCTTGTTCAATTGCTGTATCACATTGGCCATCGTAAAGGTCTTCCCAGACCCCGTAACCCCTAGTAAAGTCTGGCATTGGT
>CAJTZE010000006.1 GCA_910584265.1 uncultured Dorea sp.
CAAAAATATATCGGGAGATATATTGACAAATTTCAAATATTGAGGTAGGAGGATAGGAAAATGGAAAAGAGAATTAACGGACATACAGGTCTTTTGGCACTTTTTGGAACACCGGTAGGACATTCAGGTTCTCCAGCAATGTATAACTTCTGTTTCCAGCATGACGGACTGGATCTTGCATACATGGCATTCGATGTAAATGTGGACGGCATGAAGCAGACCCTGGATACCGTAAAGCTGTGGAACTTAAAAGGCGGTAACTTTACCATGCCATGCAAGAATATTGCGGCTGAGTTGATGGATGAGCTTTCACCGGCTTCCCGTATTATCGGTGCCTGCAACGTATTTGTAAACAAAGACGGCAGATTATACGGCGATATCACAGACGGTGTTGGATTTGTTAAGAATCTGGCTGTTAACGGTGTTGAAGTAAAAGGCAAGAAGATGGTGGTTCTTGGAGCGGGCGGTGCCGCAACAGCAATTCAGGTACAGGCTGCATTAGACGGAGCCGCTGAGGTGGCAATCTTTAACAGAGATGATGAGTTCTATGCAAGAGCAGAGAATACGATGGAAAAGCTTAGGGAGGAATGTCCGGACTGCAAGGTAACCGTTACCAAACTTGAGGAAGCGGATAAGCTTGATGAGGCAGTAAATGCCTGCGATATCCTTGTGAATGCAACATCAGTAGGCATGAAGCCGCAGGAGGGAATCTCCCTGATTGATACAGCGTTCTTAAGAAAAGACCTGGTGGTTGCAGATACGGTATACAATCCGGAAAAGACCAAACTGATCCTGGATGCAGAGGCGGCAGGCTGCGCGAAGGCGATCGGCGGCAAGGGCATGCTGTTATGGCAGGGAGCGGTGAACTATGAGCTGTATACCGGAAAAGAGATGCCGGTAGAAGAGTATCAGAAGTTTCAGGCTGAGCAGGCAAAATAAGAATACGTATAGCAATATATGAAGTTCAGGGGTGGGAGCTGCTTCTTGAAGAAACTTCCGCCCCCGAACTATGTATAGACAAAATGAATAGATAATATGAGGGAAACCTATTAGACATTTCCAGGGATATTGTTTATTATTTATTTAACAAAGTTAATAAAAAATTAAGAAAAGGAGAAATGGGAAATGAAAGCGAAAAAGTATATCCTTTCTATGGTTACTGTATACATGGCTTATCTGACGCATGGTATGCAGGCGCTGATCTTCTCACAGAATCAGGTTAACTTCGCAACAAAGTGGGGATTCGATATGTCTAATCCAGAGTCAGCGGCATATGCTGCAGGAGCGGCGGCTGTTTCCACAGCAATTGCATGGACCGGCTTTGGTAAGTTCATATCTGTGTGGATCGGTGGAGAGATTTCCGACCGTGTAGGACGTAAGAAGTTAATGATTGGCGGAGCTGCTCTTTACATTGTATGTTTTGCAACCATGCTCACAACAACAAATGCAACACTTGCCGCACTTGCAGGCGGTCTGGCCGGCGTAGCAACCTCTGGTTTCTGGGATGCATCTGGTTACCCGGCTGTGCAGGAAGCATATCCGGCGGCACCTGGTACTGCATTGATTATGATTAAGTTCTTCGTTGCGGCTTCCAGTATTTTTTATCCGATTATTTGTGTTGCTACAGGAAACTTACAGATCAATATTATACTTCCTCTGGTTCTTTCTGTTGTTGTTCTTGTTCTGGCATGTATGGCTAAGTTCGTGTATGACGATGAGAAGGCAAAGATGGGCGGCAAGGGCGGCAAGAAGGCTGATCAGGCTGAAATTGATGCCGCAAAGGCAAGACTTCTGGTTGCGCCCGGCGGCTTTACCAAACTGCTTACATATTTCTATGCATTCCTTGTAATGGCAGTTATGTACGGTGCTCAGCAGTATACAAAGGCATTTGGCCTTGCATACTGTGGACTTTCAGAGATGCAGGCGGCTTCCTTTACGACTATGTATCAGGTTGGCTCTATCGTAGCCGTTGCATTCTGGGCAGTTATGATGAGCAAGCTGAAATGGCATCCGCTGAAAGTACTTATCATTGATTCTTTAATGACAGCAGTTGCTCTGCTCGGCGTACTTTTCATCCATCAGGTAGCTATTGTTTACATTGCGATCCTTCTGCTGGGATTCGGATGTGCAGGCGGCGCGCTTCAGACAGGTCTTTCTGTTGTACAGGAATTTGTTCCCGGACCAAAGGGACGTAACACTGGTATCTATTATACATTCATGGGCGCGGCTTCTTACCTGATGCCTGTTATTGTTAGTAGATTAACCATTATTTCCGGTGAGAGCAAGGCTGTTTATACATTGATGGTTTTGATGTTTGTGCTGGCGGCTATTCAGGTGCTGGCTACGCTGTATCTTATTGCAAGATATAAGAAGGTGTTCGGTGCAAGCCCGATGGCAAAATAATTTTATACGAGTAAGTGTGATGTACATTGGTACATGAAGCAGAGGCTGATCCGGAATGATCAGCCTTTTGTATTAACAACCCATAAGATTATGTTGTAAGAAAATGCACGTTGTTTCGATAGAAGAAATTAACGTGCGTTTTTTCGTATTTTACGGACGAAAAACGGAAAATGACTTTTTAAGATACATATGGTATGATGAAATGGCAGATACTTTTAATTAGCGATACGGAACAACAGAAATTTTTTGGGGTACATCTCGTATGTTAATGTTTAATGAGAAACAAAAAGAGTTTGTAGATATCTTGTTGGAAGAGCAGGAGCCTGTTTCCAATATGGCTATGCAGAGTCGGTTAAAGTCTAGTAAGCGGACAATCTACAATATAGCGAATAAAGTCAATGACGAGCTGATTTATCATTCCATCGATCCTATATATAATAAAAGGGGGAAGGGCTATTATTTCACAGAGGAGCAGAAGAAGCAGATATACCGTCAATATCTTCCAGGCGGAGCGATCGGCAGGACAGACCGTGTCAGCTATCTGGCCTGCTGGCTTTTATATCCAGAAAAGGTTATTCATCTTGAGGATATTATTGAACGCCTGCAGGTGTCACGGAATTCTGTTTTTAATGATTTAAAGAGGGTAAAGGATATTTATGATCTCTATAATATTCGGTTGGAATTTGATATCAAAAAGGGGTATACGACTTTAGGTACAACGATGAACTTTCACTCTTTACTGATGAACTATCTTAGTCAGCTGCTGGTAAATGTAGAGTACTATTATATCCATTTTATCGATACATCCCAGACATCCCTTTATTTTGGACGACTGTATAAGATATCAGAAGAGCTGGGGCATGGGGAAGATGAAAGAAATCTGCTGGTAATTGCCTGTCTGGCATCCCTGATGCATGACAGGCAGGATGAGTTTTCATTTTCTCTGATGGAATTGAAGGATCTGATTGAAACGAAGGAATTTGCATTGATTGATAAATATTTTCAGGATTTTAAGGTTTTGGAGCGTCTATATCTGACTATATATCTGCTGGGGAGCAAGGCAAGCCGTACCTTTGCGATGGAGGAGGATGAAGATAATATCCGTCTCCTGCAGATGGCAGAAAGTATGGTGGAAGAGTTTGAACAGATATCTATGGCGGGTCTGCTGGATCGGACGCAGCTTATTAATTCACTGTATATGCATTTTAAACTGACATTGTATTACTATAAGCTATCGATCCATATTGCGAATCCCTTAAAGAAGCAGGTTAAGGAGAATTATCCGGATCTCTATGAGGTTGTGAGGACTGTCTGTGATAAGTTCCGGGAGATTGCGCCATTTCCAATCTCGGATGGGGAGATTATCTATATTACCATGCATTTCGGAGGGCATCTAAAGCAGGGACCGGAGAGATTTTACCGCAAGGTCTGGGTTCTGGTCGTGTGCCCAAGCGGGATTGCAACATCTGCGCTGTTAAGCCGGGAGATTGAAAGCCTTTATTCTAATGTTACGGTTGTGGCAACGATGGCCGCAGATCACATCGAAGAATATGAGGGCAATATTGATTTTATCGTGTCTACGGTGGATATCAGTACCCAACTCCCCTGGGTAAAGGTTAGTACAATCCTTACTAACGATGATAAATCCCGGATCGCGTCCATGATGATGCTGAATTTTGAGACCTATCAGGTAGATGAGAGGCGGATGAACGGTCTTTTTGAAGTCTTGGAAAAGTATGTGCCGCCTCATAAGATGGAACAGATGAAGCAGGATGTCTACCAGTATCTCAACAGTGGTAATGCAATCGTGAAGATTGCAGATCATGAGGAAGAGCTGCGCATTTATGATGTGCTGGGGACAGGGGATATTCTACTTCTTGACGAATCGATAGACTGGAAGGAGGCGATTACCAGGACCAGTGAGTCTTTGGTTCAAAAAAAGGCTGTTGAAGAGAGGTATATTGATTCCATGATCAGTCTGGTTGAAAAGTATGGTTCCTACATTGTGCTCCAGAACAGGGTTGCCGTTGCTCATGGAAAACCTGAAGAAGGGGCTAATGCCCTGGGGCTATCGCTGTTGGTGAACCGGACGGATATTCTGTTTGAGGGAGAAGTTACGGTGAGGTATCTGTTTGTGCTGTCTGACCCGTCCGCCCATGAACATTTCCGTCTGGTACGGGACATCATGCTTTTTGCAAGAAACAGGGAGCTGCTGGATGTGCTTGGTAAGGCGCAGCTGCCGGAGGATGTGTTGCGGGAGATTATTAACTATATGATCAATGAAGAATGATCATACAATTTTAAAGGAAGTCCAATGAGCTGCACTTTTAAGTTCAGATCATTTGGACTTTTTTTTATATGCTGTTACAAATTATACTACAATTGTAAAACGAAATGCGGCATTTCAAAAGCGGGAAAATGCGCAGATCACTCCCGCAGATGCAGGTGTAGATCACTGAAGAAGGAAGGATTTGGAAAATGACAAGTGACATAACACTGGAAAAGGATTTGATTATCTGCCATGGCGATGCGAAGACCAAGGAGGAGGTTATTCAGAGATTGTCTGGCATTATGCTGAAAAAGGGGTACGTGAAGGAGTCTTACGTGAATGCGGTTTTAACGAGAGAAGAACGATTTCCTACAGGGCTGAAGACAGGGAAATATAACATCGCGATTCCACATACTGATCCCGAACACGTTAACAGACAGAGTGTGGCAATCATGACTTTAAAGGATGAGGCCGTCTTTCACCGTATGGATGATTTCGATGATGAGGTTGGCGTGAAGGTTGTGATTTTGCTTGCATTAAACGATGGACACAGGCATCTTGAGATGCTGGCAAAGCTGATCCGAATATGTGGAAAAGATGAATTTGTGGAACAATTGATTCAGGCAGGCAATCAAGAAGATGTATTAGCAGTTATGAATCGTGAATTGAAAGGAGAATAGGAATGAAACCATTAGTATTAGTAGTATGCGGAGCAGGAACACTGACATCAGTTATGGCAAGTCAGGGAATTGAGGATGGCCTTAAGAAAAGAGGTGTAAAAGGATATAAGATCCAGGTTGGACGTCTGGATGACGTAGGACGGTTCGCGGATCAGATTACGGTATTGGTGAGCTCTATGAATGTTCGCCAGAAATATGATTTTCCAGTGATCAATGCGGTTTCTTTCCTGACAGGAGATGAAGACGGACAGGAGGTCGTGATTGACAAGGTGGCAAAGATATTAAAGGAAGTACAGGAATAAAGTTTGAGGAGGAAATAGACAATGACAGTTGTACAGGGATTTTTTGATTGGTTTTTCGGATTGGGAAGTATTGTTTTTGTACCGATCATCATGTTTGTACTTTGTATGGGATTCAGAGGAGGAATCGCAAAGAGCCTGAGAAGTGCTCTGTATATGGGGATCGGACTCGCAGGTCTTGGACTGATCATCGATTATTCGGTTGCTGCAATGACACCGGTTGTTGAAGGATTAACAAATCATCTGGGGCTTAATTTTTCACTAATCGATATCGGGTACGGTAACGTAAGCGCTGCCTGGTCCTGGCCGGGGGTAGTAGCTGTAATACTGGGTATCCTGCTGATTAATTTTGTTATGGTTATGCTGAAGCTGACCAAGGTTCTGTGGGTGGATATGTGGAATATCTGGCATGGAGAGTTCATTGCAGGCATGATGTGGGCGCTGACAGGGAATGCGGCGGTTGGCGTTGGCTGCGGACTGGTTCTTTTGGTAATCAGCATGAAGCTGGCTGACTATCACGCAAAGAAAATGCAGGAATTCAACGGATTAGAGGGAATTGCGGTTGTTGCATCTTCGGCGGCATTTGCGGCAACCTTTGCGCAGGGCATGATGTTTATCATTAATAAAATACCGGGACTCCGCGATTTGAACGCAGACAGCGGGACGATCAAGGATAAGTTTGGTATTTTTGGTGAAATGTCTGTTATCGGAGCAATCATGGGCATTATTTTAGGAATCCTGGCAGGCTTTGATTTTACAAATACCGCCCAGCTGGCAATCAAACTGGCGGCAGTGCTGGTTGTTCTTCCCAAAATGTTGTCCATTCTGGCAGAGGGTATTATTCCGATTTCAACAATCCTCTCCAGGTTTATGAAGGAGAAATTTCCGGGACGCGAGTTATATATCGCAGTGGATCCTGCAATCCTGCTTGGCGATCCGTCTGTTATGTCCAGCGCGATTCTGATGTATCCAATTGCGATTCTGGTTGCGGCAGTCCTGCCGGGCTGTAACTTTTTACCGATTGCATCACTGGCATCACTGCCATACTGGATCGGAGGGATGGTTCCGTACACGAAGGGTAACATTGTACACACCGTAATCTGTGCGGCATTGTGGATTATTCCGGCAGCGCTGATTGCTTCTGCCCTTGCGTCGATCTGTACCACACTCTGTGCAAATACGGGTCTTTTTGTGGACGAGATCGCTAATGGGGCGATGTTCACCAATTGGGAAGAGGGCGGAAATCTGCTTCTCTGGCTGATGGTACAGATTAGTCATATGTTCGGTTTATAAGAAAGGAAAAACAGCAGATGTATTTTGAAAATAGAGAACCTAATTACGACAAATTTCCAACTTTGAAGATTGAAGGGTGTGCGGGAGAGTCCTGGCAGGGGATGGATGCGGTTGTCCGTGAACTTCAGAGCAGGGTATGCGGGGACAAAACGGTTATTGTCTTCGATTACTATCACGGAGTGCATAAGGAAGTGATTGAGGCAATCATTTGCGGACTGCACGCTGACAAGGTTATATTTAGTGAAGAAGCGAAGCTGCCAGAGAATGTATTGCTTGAAAAGCTGGGACATAATATTACGGATGACCGTGTATTTGGATCAATCAGTACCCATAAGCTAAAGGAATTTTTTGATGGGAAAAAGCTGACGGTATTGACGGAACAGGCAGAAGAGGCAAAAGGATTCGTGGTCATCTATGGAATAGGGGCTTCTTTAGTCGCTGCGGGGGATGTGTTGGTCTATGGCGACATTACCCGCTGGGAAGTGCAGCTGCGTTACCGGGCCGGTATGGATAACTGGGGTGCCTGTAATTATGACGAGGATATTCTCCGTAAATACAAGAGGGGATATTTCGTAGAGTGGCGTGTAATGGACCGGCATAAGACGGCACTGCTCCCAAAAACCGACTATGTGATGGACCTGAATGTTGACGAGGAGCCTAAGATGGTTACCGGCAAGGCATTTCATGCGATGATGAAGACTTTTTCAAAACAGCCTTTCCGGTTGGTTCCTTACTTTGATGAAGGGATCTGGGGCGGCGTCTGGATGGAAGAAGTATGCGGCCTCGAGCACCGAAAGAATAATATGGCCTGGTGCTTTGACGGAGTGCCGGAGGAAAATTCAATCCGCGGAGAGATTGACGGCGTTGCGGTGGAATTTCCGGCGATGGATCTGGTAAAGACACAGCCGGTGAATCTTTTGGGAAAGAAGGTGTTCTCACGTTTTGGAGCGGAATTTCCAATCCGGTTTGACTTCCTGGATACTATGAGCGGAGGAAATCTGTCGCTGCAGGTACATCCGTTAACAGAGTATATTCATGATAACTTTGGGATGAGTTATACGCAGGATGAGAGCTATTATATTCTGGATGCAGAGGATGGGGCAAGCGTTTATCTGGGGGTAAAGGACGGTGTGACGGACGATGAGCTGATTCCGGCGCTTCAGAGAGCAGGAGAAGGGACCGAGGTCTTTGATGATAAGAAATATATCAATAATTTCCCCATAAAAAAGCATGACCACATACTGATTCCGGCTGGAACCTTACACTGTTCTGGAAGTGGGGCTATGGTTCTGGAAATCAGCGCGACTCCTTATATCTTTACCTTTAAACTCTGGGACTGGGGACGTGTGGGATTAGATGGAAAGCCGCGCCCGATTAATGTGGAACATGGGGCAAAGAATATTCAATTTGACCGCACAACCGATTGGTGCAGGGAGAATCTGCTATCTAATATTCAGGAATTGTCGGATAATGACCATCTGAAGGTAGAGCGGACCGGGCTTCATGAACTGGAATTCATTGAGACAAAGCGTTATTGGTTTGACAGGGAGACAGTCTTTTCCTGTGAGGAATCTGTCAATATGCTCAATCTGATTGAAGGCGAGGAAGCGCGGATTGCTTCGCCGGATGGGAATTTTGAGCCATATGTGGTTCACTATGCGGAGACTTTTATTATTCCAGAAAGTGTGAAAGAATATCAGATTGCGCCGTATGGACGCTCTCAGGGAAAGGAGATTGCGGTTATTAAGGCAACCGTTAAGGTATAGAGATGGAATTACATACAGGATTTGACCTGCAGGCAGATCTGGATACACTGGATTTCAGATATGGAACAGAAGCATTCGGGCCGGTTACGGAAAAAAGAAAATTGGATGATATCAGAGGCAGTCTGAGCAATCCGGAAGCAGAGGGGCCTGAAATTGTCTACAGTGTGGCGATGGATGTGGGAAAACTGAAGGATAAGGATGATTTGATAAAGAGAAATCTGCTGTTTGGAGCAATGATCTTTGAAAAGGGAATCATAGGAGAAGAACCGGTGAGAAGCCAGGGACATGTACATGCAGTGTCAGAAAGCTGTCATGCATCGACATGCGAAGTATATGAGATTTGGAACGGAGCCGCGTATATTTATATGCAGGAGCACGATGCAGACGATCCGGGACGATGCTTTGCCGTATATGCAAAAGCAGGCGAGGTGGTGATCGTACCTCCGGGATGGGCGCACTGTACGATTAATGCAAATATCAATGAGCCGATGCTCTTTGGCGCATGGTGCGTACGTGACTACGGATTCGATTATGAAGGGATCAGGGCACATAATGGAGTGGCATATTTTCCAAAAGTGAGAAATGGAAGGATTGAGTTTGTAAAAAACGGACGGTATAGCGATTCCGGACTGGAAATCGTGAGTGCAGGAGGTTATCAGGAATTCGGTTTGGAAAAGGGAGTGCCAATCTATACACAGTATGAGAAAAATAAAGATTTGTTTCGGTTTGTAACTGACCCGGCTTGTGCCGGAGAGCTTTGGGAGGGGTATCGGCCATGAATCAGGTTGTACATTTTGGAGCAGGAGCATTGGGACGAGGATTGGTAGTACCCATGCTCTATGAAAGCGGAATGGATGTCGTATTAGTGGATACTAATCCCCGGCTGATTGATTTTTTGAGAAAAAACTGTGTATATCAGATTGATGAGACAGATACTGCTCAGAGAATGAAGACCATTGAAGTGAAGGATGTTATTCATTCGATTGACGAAAAGGAAAAACTGACAAAAGTATTAAAGGAGACGAAGCTTGTTACAACTTCAGTCCGCAGGGAGAATCTGATTCATGTGGCTCGTGTTTTGGCAGATGCCTGGGCGGATACAGATAATTCTAACCGCAGAGTGTACTGCTGTGAAAATGTGGAAGGAGTCGGTTCTTATTTTAAAGAGCTGCTGCTTGAGAATGCAGGAAATAATCAGGCGGAAGTAAATCTGGGAGCAGTAACAGTTCCGGATACGATTGTAGACCGTATCTGTGCAGCCAATCCGGAAGATCTTACGATTACTACAGAAGAGTTTCACGAATGCTGTGTGGACAGGGAAACGGTGGAAGAAACAGGTGTTGAGAAAATTCCTGCGATCGGTCAGATAACGGCGCATTTTTATCGGAAACGGTATCTGTTGAATTCATTTGCAGATGCGACGGCATATCTGGGGGTCGCAAAAGGCCATCAGTATCTTTATCAAGCGTTCATCGATGAAGAGATACAGAAGGAGGTTGATCCATTTATACAATTGGTTATTGGTCATTTGGATGTAAAGTATCATATTGCCAGAGAAGAACTGAACAATTGGTACGCATTATACAAAAAGCGTCTGGCAAATCCGGAAATCAGGCGGAGCCTGGATACGGTAGCCCGGGGCGGATGGAGCAAGCTTTTTCTGGAAGAACGGTTTGTGGCGCCGCTATTGGAGATGATGGAGCTGGGTGTTGATATACAGGATGGAATCTGTCTGATCCATCAGATCGTAAAGGTTATTCAGAAGGAAGAGGCTCTTACGGATGAAATGGTTTTGGATACTCTGAAAAAGTTGTGGAGTGTGAACGGGCAGGGAACAAGGTTCCTGATGGAATATCAGCAGTTTATATTAAGATAATGAAAAATAGCGGGTAATTCTCCCGCTATTTTTTTAGGATAATTACAAGTTGAATTGTATCATTTTGGTATGAAATGAATGAAATACACAAAAAAGGGAGAATGAAATGGAATTATTACATTTGCAGCCAGTGTTTAAAGAAGTTGTCTGGGGCGGGAAAAAACTACAGGAAAAATTTGGATATAAGATACCCAGTGACAGGACGGGGGAGTGTTGGGCAATCAGCGCCCATGAAAATGGCGACTGCAGGATTAAGGGCGGAGAATATGACGGTTAGCTATTGAGCCGGCTCTGGAAAGAACACACAGAATTGTTTGGGAACTATCCAAGTGAAAAATATCCCCTTCTGGTGAAAATCATTGACGCGGATAAAGACTTGAGCATACAGGTCCATCCAGATGATGATTATGCGCGGATCCATGAGAACGGTTCCATGGGTAAAATGGAATGCTGGTACGTTCTTGACTGTAAAGATGGAGCGGAAATTGTGATTGGACATCATGCAAAGAATCATCGGGAAATGGAAAAAATGATTCGGGAATATTGCTGGGATGATCTGATCCGGACAGAGCCTATCCGCCCCGGTTCTTTTTTGCAGATAGAGCCCGGGTGTCTTCATGCGATCAAGGAAGGAACGCTGATATTGGAAACCCAGCAGAGCAGTGATATTACATACCGGGTGTACGACTATGACAGAAAAGAAAACGGGAAATTAAGACCTTTGCATGTAGAAAAGAGTATTGATACGATTGCGGCGCCCTATAGAAAAGCGGACTGCGATACATATATGGAGGAAGTACAGGGTGGGAAACACATACATTTTATTACCTGCAGTCACTATTCAGTGGATCGATATGAGATAAAAGGGGTGTATGAAAAGGAATTTTCCAGATTTTTTACGAATGTCAGCGTTATTTCCGGTTCCGGACATATTAATGGAGAAAAAGTTGAAAAGGGCGGGCATGTTATTATTCCTGCTTCAAGCCGTTTCTGTGTCATGGAGGGTGAAATGGATATTATCTGCTCTAGTCCTTTATAGTAAAGAACAAGAACTTTTTTTCCGAAATTATCAGGAATAAAACTATAGTACAGGCAATATATATGGTTTAAAGAGGTGGACAAAGGTGTATCAAGCTGCTGGAAATAAATCTTTTTTTACAGAAGGAAAAAGAATAGAAAGTGTTCTAAGGATTCTTCCTGCTAAGCTTCGGGAAAGGATTCTGGAGGAAGGACTTGATTTTAAAAAGCTGCAGGAAATCCGGCTGCGGACAGGACATTGTCTTTTGCTTAAATATGATGGGCAGGAGAGAAAGCTATGGAAGTCAGTTCCTGATAGAATTACATTGGACGAGATCAATGAGACTGTACAGTACGCCGCTAATTATTCCCTGTATGCTTATGAGCAGGAAATGAGGCAGGGGTATCTTACGATTGAAGGCGGGCACCGGATCGGAATGGCAGGACAGGCAATTATAGATGGAAAGCAGATCCGTAATCTCAGGTATATATCTTCTGTCAATATCCGTATTGCACATGAGGTTCCAGGCTGCGGGGATAAGGTGCTTCCATTTCTGGTTCAGGACGGGGATGTGCTCAACACCCTGATCATTGCACCGCCGGGCTGTGGTAAGACAACCCTTCTGAGGGATGTGATACGCCAGATTTCAAATGGCAGCAGCGTTCTGGAGGGGCGGAATGTGGGGGTTGTGGATGAGCGCTCAGAGATTGGCGGAAGTTATCTGGGAATCCTGCAGAATGATCTGGGGATACGGACGGATCTTTTAGATGCCTGCCCAAAAGCAGAGGGAATGCTGATGCTGATACGCAGCATGGGGCCGCAGGTGATCGCAGTGGATGAGATCGGCAGCATGGAAGAGATAGAGATTTTAAAATATGCCATGTGCTGCGGATGCCGGATGATTGCCACAGTTCACGGGGCATCCTGGCAGGAAATACGGGGGAAGCCGATGTTTCAGGAGTTTTTTACCCAGAGGCTGTTTCAGCGGTATCTTGTGCTGCGGCATATGAAGCAGCCCGGCCTGATAGAGGGAATCTATGACGAACAGGGGGAGAATGTATGTTAAAGGTGTTCGGGAGTATGGTTACGATCACGGCATCCGCGCTTCTGGGCGCATGCGCGGCAGGAGAGCTGGAGGCTTCTTATCAGGAGCTTATCTATCTGCGGAAGTTAATCGGCATGATCCAGGGAGAGGTGCGGTATTCCAGAGCGGTGCTTTCCCACATATTCCGAAAGCTGGGGCGGGAACTGGAGGCTCCCTATGATGTGTGGATGAAGCAGATGTGCAGCCGCATGGAGGCCAGAAAGGGCGGAAGCCTTGGAAGTATCTGGAGAGAAAGTGTAAACTTGTATCTGGGGGCGTCGAAGCTGCCCCGCAGGGAGCTTAGGAAGCTTAGTGATCTGGGAGTCCTTCTCGGAGATGCGGATGCCCAGATGGAGCTTAAAGTTCTAGAGGGATATCAGAAGGAACTTTCCGTGTCCATAGAGGACATGCACAGGGAGATACAAAATAAGAAGAAGCTGTGCCGATGTCTGGGAATATCCGGCGGAATATTGATAGCAGTTCTGCTGGTATAAGGAGGAATTCATGGGTGTAAATCTAATCTTTAAAATTGCGGCGGTAGGAATACTTGTATCGATACTCTGTCAGGTATTAAAGCATAGCGGCAGGGAGGAACAGGCATTCCTGACAAGCCTCGCAGGGCTGATCCTGGTACTGTTCTGGATTGTGCCGTATATATATGAGCTGTTTGAATCGATCAGGGGATTGTTTTCCCTGTAAACAAAAAGGAGGGCGTCAGATATGGGAATTGTACAGGCAGGGCTTCTTGGAATTGCCGGGGCGCTTCTTGCAGTGCAGTTTAAAAGCGGCAGATCAGAATACAGCATCTATATAGCGGCCGGGGTCAGTGTACTGATATTTTTGGGAATACTTGGACAGTTCTCTGTGTTTCTGGATGCAATTTATGAGATTGCAGGTGTCATCAATCTGGATTCTTCCTATGTAAAAACACTGGTAAAGATGATAGGGATTACCTATACTTCAGAATTTGCATCTAGTATCTGCAAGGATGCGGGTTATCAGACCATTGCGGTGCAGATTGAAATATTTGGGAAATTAATGATACTGGTGCTCAGTATACCAGTAGTCCTGACTGTGCTGGAGACGATAGGGGAGTTTCTATTATGAGTGTAAGACAGAGAAGAGAACATTCCATGGGAAGTGCAGTGCGGCGAAGGAGGCTTCTTGCTGGTATTCTAGCCATCCTTTGTATGTGGGTTCTGTTTCTGCCGGCTGAGGCATCAGAGACAGGCGGGGAAGGGATGGCCGCGAGGGAGGCGCCTGTGGAAGAGTCTGGGCAGAACCCGGTGATGGAGAAGGAGGAGCCGGATCCAGAGGCCCGCACGGAGGAAGAAATAAGGAAATTGGAGGAGAAGACAAAGGAAGAGCTGTTAAGTGAAATGGACTTCTCGGAAATGGATGAGGTTCTTGAGGATCTGTTTCCAGATGAGAAGCTGGATTTTGGCGGAACGGTCCGTGCTGTGATGAGCGGTGAACTTGATCTGGATGCGGAGCTTGTAAACAGGCTGATCGCAGACCAGCTGTTCTATGCTTTCCGGGTGAATAAAAGGAGTATTATCCAGTTGATCGCGATAGCGGCCGGAGCGGCGGTTTTTCTGAATTTTTCCAATGTTTTCCAAACCAGGCAGGTATCGGAAATTAGTTTTTTTCTGTTGTATATGCTGCTTGTGGGGATATGTCTGACCTCCTTTCAGGCCGCATCGGACTGGGTACGTGACGGTATCGGTCAGCTTACAGGGTTTATGAAGATTCTGTACCCGGTTTATTTTGCGGCAGTTACAGCGGCAAAGGGAAGCGTGGCCGCCAGCGCCTTTTATCATCTGGCGCTTCTCTTGATTCTGGCCATAGACGGACTGATCATGCATGTGATGCTGCCTGTGATCCATATTTATGTGATGGTGAGAGTGCTGAACAGCCTGCAGCCGGAGGATTATCTGTCAAAATTATCAGAGCTTTTGGAAATGGCAGCAGGCTGGCTTCTGAAATCGCTGTTGGGCTGTATGGCCGGGCTGAATGTGATCCAGGGAATGGTAGCTCCGGCAATTGATACCGTAAAGCGTAGTGTTGTTACAAGAAGTGTAGAAGCAATCCCAGGCGTGGGGGATGCACTGGGAGGAACGGCAGAAGTGGTGCTTGGGACAGCGGTGTTGATCAAAAACAGCATCGGCCTGACAGGAGCATTGATCTGCTGCGCGCTCTGTGCGGTTCCTCTGATACAGCTTGCAGTAATTACGCTGGGATATAAATTTACGGCCGCGGTGATCCAGCCTGTTTCGGATAAGAGGATCGTGGAATGCATCAGCGGAGCGGGGGACGGCTGCCGGCTGCTTTTAAAGGCAGTGCTTACCAGCGGAGTACTGTTTCTTCTGACTATTGCGATTGCGGTATATACAACCAGTTCGGTGTGAGGTGCGGTATGATAGATTATTTCTGTGAATGGATTCAGAAAATTGCATATTATATGATTCTGGTTACGCTTGTCATGCAGGCTGCGGCGGGAGAGGGCTATCGGAAATATATACGGCTGTTTACAGGGATCATTCTGATTCTGTTCCTATTGTCGCCGGTAATCCAGCTTTTCGGGCTGGATGGAGAAGCCTTTGTACTGCCGGAGGAAAGCGGATATGAGGCCGCCGCGCAGCGTCTGGAGGAAAAAATACAGGAGTTAGCGGAGGAAGGTGCCGCTTTGTCTGGGATGGATGCGGCTGGAGAAGCCGGAGGGCAGGGCAGGATGGAAACTGAAGCAGGGAATGCAGGAGAGAGGGAAGAAACGGGAAAGATTGAAGTGGGGGAAATTCAAATTGGAAGGTAAAACGAAGAAACAGATACAGATTCCAGAAGATCTTAAGGAAAGACTCCAGAAGGTTCTTATGAGAAAGGACCGGCTGGTAATTGTTCTGCTGGCGGGGGTACTGCTTCTGGTGATCGCCCTTCCGGTATCAGATAAAGAAGAAACTGCGCCGGGGGGCAGGACGGAGTCAGAGGATGCTGTTTCCAGAGGAGAGCCGGAAGGATGGGATACAAAGGATTATGCTGATTATCTGGAGCGGAAGCTTGCGGAGGCTCTGTCCCATGTGAAGGGAGTGGGCAGGACAAAGGTTATGGTAACCCTTGCTTCCGGCTCGGAGCGGATTATCGAAAAGGACACAAATAGCGGAAGTGAATCCATACAGGAGACAGACAGCCAGGGCGGGAGCCGGAATACGATCAACAGTTCAAGCTCTCAGGAGACAGTGTATTCAGGCGGAGAAGATGGAAACGGGGAACCATATGTGACAAAAGAACTGACACCGATAGTGGAGGGGGTGGTGGTGGTTGCAGAAGGAGGGGATGATCCCGTGGCGGTTCAGAATATAACTGAGGCTGTGCAAGCATTATTTGAAATAGACACGCATAAAATAAAGGTAATGAAGAGCAATTAAATCTATCTCAAGGAGGATGAACAGTGAAACGAATATTTCGTAGAAATCAGGTGATTATTGCGGCGCTGGCGGTTATGATCGCGGCGGCAGGGTATCTGAATTACTCCGGGCGTATTTTCGGAGGAGATAAGGATACAGCGGAGGCCAGTAAAGAGCTGGCAAATATGGAGCTTCTGGATATCTCAGAGGAGGATCTTGCAGAGACAGACGGGGAGATTGCAAGCAATGACAGCGAAGAGACAGACGGAACAGTGGAAGGAACGCCGGGGGAGGCAGTGCTTACCAGCGGGGATGCCAGCGCGGTTGTAGCGGAGGCCAGGGTCACCAGGGAACAGGTGCGGGCAAAGAATAAGGAATCCCTGATGGAGATTATCGATAATCAGAACTTAAGTGATGCGCAGAAACAGGATGCAGTGAACCAGCTTCTGGTGATGACGGATCTTGCCGAGAAGGAGGCGGCGGCAGAGACGCTTCTTGCCTCAAAGGGATTTGCGCAGGCAGTGGTGAGCCTGACTCAGGACGGGGCGGATATCGTAGTCAGTGCGGCGGAGCTGTCCGATGCAAACCGGGCGCAGATTGAGGATATTGTAACCAGAAAAACCGGAATTGCGGCGGAGAATATTGTGATTACGCCGATCAATACAGAAGGAAAATAAGAGTACATAAGTGATATAGTTACTGTGAGCGGAAATATTATATAATTATAGATAGCGGCGGATAAGAGATCAATAAAAGCAGTAAAACTGCTTGATTTTGGTCTCTCATCCTGCCGCTGTGATCTGGCTAATGCAAGGTTAATTAAAATAAAGTACTATGGATTGCTGTATTCATAATGCCGATCAACACATAAAAGCTGGATAGTGTCAGTGCACCGGCCCAGTGTTTTCCAGTAAGCTTATAGAACTTTCTAAGCAAAAACGGTGCAATAAATAGCTGCCAGATACAAAATGAAATAACAAGGACATTCATCCACTGGCCTTTAACAACGATTTCGCCGCCAAGGAATAAAGGAATATACTGGATTGCCCAAAAGAGAAAACATCCGATAATATTTGTAAATGCATGTATCCATAGTTCTTTTTTTTCGCTGATTTTCTCTAATCCTCCAGCGCTGTTTACAATTAGTGAATTACCAAGATAAAATGCGAAAAATGCCGGTAAATATGGTAAGAAATAGAGCATTTTTTCAGCATTAAATGTTTTAACTGCAGGAGTCCAGAATCGGAAATCTGTATTAAAGGCTCACTTACAAAACCAAACGATAATGTAAAGAACAGCGATGATCATAGCAGAAAGACCAATTGTTTTCAGGATTTCTTTTCCTGTAATTTTTAATCCAAGAGATGAATCCCTGTCAATACCTGCCGCTTTGTCTTTTTTGTACCACCAGAAGAACCATGCAAATTGCCATATAGCACAGATAAGCGTCCAAAAACCTATGGTATTCATTACCGGTACAGCAAAAAGAGTAACGCTTGTTTGTAAATACCCATTATTTATAGAAGCATCTGCTGTGGGCGCTACTTTGATAGATAGGAATGCTGCGCCCAAAGACACCAGACCTCCGGCCGCCGCACCAAGCCAGTAAATTCTTTTTCCGGAGCCTGCGGCGGATGGGAGCTTAGGGCCAGGCTGCCCCCTAAGTCCGGCGAAGCATGGAATTGTAAGCAGTAAATCACAAAGCGGAATAATAAGCATAAAAAGACCGATCATTGCAATTAGATTGCATAGTTCTTTTATAAAGAATGTCTGATTGCCTGGTGAGAGATCTGTTTCCATATCAAATGTATATGTCCAGAAATCAATGACATCCTCAGTGGCTTCAGGCATAAAGTGAATAAGCGGATGCGTACTGAACGGCTGATAAATTACGCGCATAGTCCCTTCATTTTTGTCGCCATAATATACGCCTTCTTCAACATAGTCTATAGAAGGAACCGCGCTTTGCATCATTTCAACGGTTTCTGCAGCATTTCCCAACACCCGGGCATTTCCGGTACTATTAATATAACCGCATTCCTCATAAGAACCGTAGACAATTCCCGCATTACATCTGAGCTGTGTCCATTTCCAGTCTATGCCGGAATAGTTGAGAAAATTAGGTACCTGCCCAGTGGGCAGAAGTGCTTTGACCTTCATTACAGAATCACAATAGGCCTGCTCCGATTCGGTAATTCTTTCTCCGCCGTCAGAGTCTGGAGCTTTTGCTGCTTCGATTGCTTCATCATATAATCCGCTGTAATAGAAAGCGGTTTCTTTTGCTCCGTTTGCGCCCATGGAATGCCCCATAAGGCCGATCCGGTTTATATCAATATAATCCATTATTCCGCTGGCACAATATTCAACCATTGCCCTGATACCGCCTCCAGTCAATACAGCGTCGGCGGTCATCATTTCATTGACACAGCCGGAAAGCCCATGGTTGTACAGGTGCTTTGTTTTCAGAGTCTGCTGATTTTGGAATAAATGCAAGCGCATGCAGATAATTTTGATTTTCTGTAGGCAGAAAAATATCTTTGACAGTTACCCTGCCGAAATTTGTCTGGATTATACATGCTAAAATATTACCTGCTAATATAAGCACCAGAGCAATGCCGAAAATTTTTTTAGTATTCTGAGTTTTCATTCTCCATCCTCCTTTGCTATTAAATCTTGAATCTTTTTATGCACAAATGATACGTATTCATCCTCCCTTCTTTTGTTTCTGTATTCAATTTATTTATATGTATTATAAACAAAATTATATTGTGGAATTTGTGAAAAATGACTAAATACTTTTTTCAATTTGTTGTAATTAAAGTATTAAATTGATATAATGGAACAAATATTTCTGGAGGTTTACAAATGAAATTGGATTGGCTGGGAGAATATCGCTTACTTATGGAAAAAATAATAAAGTATGCTAACACATATGCAAGAACATATCGGAAAAAGATGTCATATGGGACTGATATTCTCATCTCTGCTGCAGAAATTCAGGTTCTGGAATATATACTTGAAAATGAAGAAAAGTACCAAAATATGGCAGAGATTGCCTTGAGGCTTGGCGTTTCTTCCAGTGCTTTTTCAAAAAATGTTAAACAAATGTTGAGTAAAGGGCTGCTGGAAAAATACCATTCTGTTAATAATAAGAAGGATGTTATTATACAGCCATCTGCTCTTGGGCGAAGTGTATATTCTGATTACTGTAGATATGTTAAAATGGATTTTATTGATCAGATGGAAGATGTTCTGAAAGATGTTCCTCAGGATAATATAGATAAGATTGTGATGGTTCTGGATATTCTGGCAGACAGACTTATTAATGATCCCGAAGATCCAACATCGAAGGAATTAATTAAAATAGAATAATAGAAAATTTAAAATGACGGTTTCGTATTTAAAAAAGAAAAGCTGGCAGTAAGGCTGTATTCTTGCATTTTTCTGCCGTCTGTGATACCTTAATATTGTGAGGGAATAAACGGTCTTAATGACCGGAAAGGAATGGAAAGTGAAGAGATGGCAAGATATGTGAGAGAAGTGGTTTTGAATAAACCAGAGGATTTTGTCCAGTTTATTATGAATGACTACCTGCAGAAGAACGGCTTTGTGATGTCCGACTGGAAGGGCGAGCCCGCATTCCGTGCGGGAGACCCGGCATTGGAAGGGTATAAGTATCTGAAATGGGGATACATGAATGGAGTTCTTCATCTGGAGGCATGGATGAAGGGAACCTTTGGAGGAGAATGGGATCTGGAGGGGTTTGCCGGATCTCTGCAAAAGAAGCCTTACAGAGAAAGCTTAGAGCAGCTATTTGGAATTTTGCAGCAGCCTCTGCCACAGGGACAGCAGATGCCGCAGGGTTATCCAATCCCGGTCCAGACGACGGATAATACCGGAGCCGCTACAATGGCGCTGATATTTGGAATTCTGGCAGTGGTAACAGGATTTCTGATCCCGATTATCGGCATTTTGTTCGGATGTCTTGGATTCTCAAGGGCAAGAATGGGCGGCGGCTCCAGTAAGGCAGGGATGGCGAAGGCCGGAAAGATACTCTGTATTATCGGCATCGTTGTGTCAATCATCATGTGGGTGCTTAGTTTTACGTTAACGATGGGCATGCTGTAAAACAGCGGAAAACATCCTCCGAAGCGGGGGATGTTTTTTTTGCGCTCATTTTTATTCGATAGAAATTACGATTGGAGGGAATCATTTACGGCAGAAAAAGGGGCAAGGAAAGAATAGAAAAAGATAATTCTTATAATTGACAAAAAGTTTAATAAGAGTATAATTAATTCAGTATTTAGGTTTAGTAAAAATTTATTTTTGGTTTAGAAATATTGTGAATCGGAAGAAAAGGAGGGGGAACCTTATGGAGATTGATTATGTAAATGAGCAGATTGGAAAGAAGATCAGGGACTTAAGGAATCGGAATGGATTTACCCAGCAGGAGCTGGCAGACAGGACGGAGCTTACCAAGGGATTTATCTCACAGCTTGAGCGGGGGCAGGTGTCTCCGTCTGTGGTAACCCTTCTGGATCTGATCGAGTGTCTGGGAACCACGGCTTCCGAGTTTTTTAAGGAAGCGGAGGAAGAACATATTGTATTTTCGGAGGAAGGGTTTTTCGAGAAGGTGGATGAGGCGGGCAACAGCATCCAGTGGATCGTTCCTACTGCCCAGAGATACCAGATGGAGCCGCTTCTGGTGGTGGTGGAGCCCCATCAGAGTCTTTTTGAGGATAAGCCCCATGACGGGGAGGAATTCGGATATCTGATATCCGGCAGGCTGACACTGTATCTGGGGGATAAGACTTATCAGGTGAAGGCTGGGGAGAGCTTCTATTATCCGGCAAAGCGGGAGCACCGCATTGCGAATCCGGGAAGCAGGCCGGCGAAGTTTATCTGGGTCAGCACACCGCCCACATTTTAGATGAAGATTAGAGGATGAGAAATGGATAAAAGGACGAACATTATTGAGTTAAAGCATATTACAAAGACCTATGAGGACGGGTTTTCTGCAGTGGAGGATTTTAATCTTGAGGTGAAGCAGGGGGAATTTATTACCTTTCTGGGACCCTCCGGGTGCGGGAAGACCACCACTCTGCGGATGATCGCGGGATTTGATATTCCCACAGAGGGGGAGATCCTGCTGAACGGAAAACCGATTACGGACCTGCCGCCCAATAAAAGGCCGATCAATACAGTATTTCAGCGGTATGCTTTATTTCCGCATATGAATATCTATGAGAATATTGCTTTTGGGCTGAAGCAGCGGAAGATGCCGAGAGCCGTGATTGAGAAAAAGGTGAAGAAGGTACTGGAGCTGGTGGATCTGGAGGGGTTTGAGAACCGGAGGACGGATACCTTATCCGGCGGGCAGCAACAGAGGGTCGCCATTGCAAGGGCGGTGGTGAACGAACCGCAGATCCTGCTTTTAGATGAGCCTCTCGGAGCGCTGGATTTGAAGATGCGCAAGGAGATGCAGCTTGAGCTGAAGGAGATGCACAGGGAGCTTGGCATCACCTTTATTTATGTGACCCATGACCAGGAGGAAGCCCTTACCATGTCGGATAAGATCGTGGTCATGTCAGAGGGAAAGATGCAGCAGATCGGCACGCCGGAGGATATTTACAACGAACCGGTAAATGCCTTTGTAGCCGATTTTATTGGGGAGAGTAATATTTTTAATGGAATTATGACAGGGAAGCTTAGGGCGCGTTTCTGTGGCGGCGAGTTTGCCTGTGTAGATGATGTGGAGGAGGGAACCCATATTACGGCGGTGGCCCGCCCGGAGGATGTGGCATTAACTTCACCTGAGCGGGGAACCATAAGAGGAATTGTTACTTCCGTTATTTTTAAAGGAATGCATTATGAGATTACTATAGAATCCGGGAAAAACGAGATTGTGGCGCAGTCTGTGCATTCTGCGGCAGTGGGAGAACGGGTAGGTATTAGGGTGGAGCCGGATAATATCCATATCATGCTTGCAGAGGATCACACGAATATTTTCAAGGCGGAAATCAATAAGAATTATGGGCTGGAGTACAACGGGAGAATATTAAATGCCAGACTGACTGATATGATCAAGGGAAGCAGAGAGGATGAGAACGGAACTCTCTTAGATGCCAACGGGCTGGAGATTGACAGGCAGAAAATCAGAGTTATGGTATCCATCCAGCCTCAGGATATCCGGATGACGGATGAGATAGAACAAGGGCTGGTACAGGGCTATATCAGCAATTTGATCTACAAGGGAGACCATTACAGCTATGTGATCCATACGGATCTGGAGCAGGACTTCGTGGTGGACGATGAGTATCTGTGGAATATGGAGGATCAAGTGGGGCTTTTGATGCCGGAAGAGAAGATGACCTTTACGGTCAGAAGATAGGAGGATGCCATGAATAGTTTTAAGTTTTCCAGAAAGGTTCTGGGAATCCCGTATGCTGTGTTTCTGCTGGTTTTTGTGGCGGCGCCGCTGGCTGTGCTGCTGTATTTTGCCTTTACCAATGGACAGGGTCAGTTTACGGCAGAGAATCTGACGGGATTTTTTACCGACCCGAATACGCTCGGGACGTTGTTTTACAGCTTCGGCATTGCAGTGGTTACAACGGCTGTATGCCTGCTCCTGGCCTATCCGGCGGCCTATATTCTTGCGTCGGGCAGATGGAAGGCAAAATCGGTGCTTATAATGCTGTTTATCATTCCTATGTGGATCAACTTTTCGTTGCGGATTACGGCATTGAAGGAGATTCTTACCTGGCTTGAGGGAAATCTGGCATATCATCCTTTTTTGAATACGGTGATCGGCATGACCTATGATTTTCTGCCATTTATGATCCTGCCGATCTATACCGCCATTTCCCGCCTGGACGGCGCATTGCTTGAGGCGGCGAGGGATTTAGGGGCAGGAGAGGCACAGGCTTTTTTGAAGGTGACCCTGCCGTTATCTGTGCCTGGGATCATAAGCGGAGTGTCTATGGTATTTCTGCCGGCTATGACGAACTATGTGGTGCTGGATATGCTGTATAACAGTACATATATTATGGGAAGTCTGATCGGAAGCTATTTTGCGGCGTATAACTGGCATGGAGGCTCAATGATCGCGCTGATACTTCTTGCAATTATCTGTCTGTTTACGCTGTTTACCAGTGGAATGGAGGAGGAGAATGTGAGAGGAGGGACGCTATTGTGATAAGAAAAATATGGAAAAGTACGGTCATGACAGCCATCCTTCTGTTTTTGTACCTTCCAATTCTGGTGCTTGCGGTATACAGCTTTACAGATGCCTCGAACATCGGGGCTATCCGCGGGTTTTCTCTCCAAAATTATGTGACGCTGTTTACTACGCCGGAACTGGTACGGATGATCCTGGGTACCATTGTGCTTGCCCTGTCGTCTGCGGCGATTGCGACGGTCCTCGGCACACTGGGAGCAATCGGTTCTTTCTATTCCAAAAAGGGAATGGCGTCTGCGATTACCACCATGAACCAGATTCCGGTGGTCAATGCGGATGTGGTGACGGGATTTTCCATTTGTATCCTGCTGGTTGTAGTGCTCGGCGTCAGCAAGGATACCTTTATTCCGCTGGCCGCAGGGCATGTGACGCTCTGTGCACCATTTGTGTTTCTGTCGGTGATTCCGAAGCTGAAGCAGATGGATTCCAGCATTTATGAGGCGGCGCTGGATCTTGGCGCGTCTCCGTTTACCGCACTGGTCAAGGTTGTGATCCCCCAGATTATGCCGGGAATTGTCTCCGGCTTTGCCCTTGCAGTCACCCTGTCTCTGGATGATTATTTTGTGGCTACCTATACGAAGCCTGCTACCTTTGACACCATCAGTACTTATGTGGTAAATGCAACCAAGGGAGCCCAGACTACCATTAAAACAGCCTTGTGGGCCTTGTCTACAGTGCTGTTTCTGGCGGTTGCATTGACGGTGGCCGTGATGAATGTACGGGCGGAAAAGAGAAGCCGGGAAGGGAACGGTGTGTGATGACAGAAAAGAAGAGAAAAATTGCTGCAATCCTTGCGTGCTGTATGACTGTTTCCCTGCTTCCAGCCTTTTCCATGAGGGCGGAGGCCTCTGGGAACGGGGAAGAGGATAAGGGCAGGGAGGTTACCCTGCGGGTTTCCAACTGGGAGGAATACATTGACTTGGGAGGCTGGGACGAGGAGGAAACTATCGAACTGGACAGCGGGGATGTGATCGGTGAGCGTTCAATGATTGAGGATTTTAAAGAGTGGTATTACGAGACATACGGAATCCGGGTAAAGGTGGAATATTCTACCTTTGGTACGAATGAGGACTTATATAATATGCTGACTCTCGGAGACACCTTTGATCTGGTGTGCCCGTCGGAGTATATGATCATGAAGCTGATGACAGAAGACAGGCTTCTGCCGTTATCGGAAGAGTTTTTTCATACTTCGGATAAGAACAATTATTATATAAATGGTGTATCGCCTTATATACAGTCTGTTTTTGAAAATAGCGAGATTGACGGAAAAAAGTGGAGTGATTATGCCGCAGGGTATATGTGGGGGATTACCGGGATCGTGTATAATCCGGAGATGGTAAGCGGGGAGGAAGCTTCCAGCTGGAAAATATTAAGCGACCCGGCTTTTCACAGACAGATTACCATCAAGGACAATGTACGGGATTCTTATTTTGCGGCAGTCGGCGCTATTAAATCTGATCTGCTTACTTCGGAGGAATTTTTAAACAGCCCGGATTATCTGCAGAATCTGGAAAGAGAGATGAATGATACTGCGCCGGAAATCATCAGTAAAGTGCAGGAATATCTACAAGACGTGAAAGATAACTGCTATTCCTTTGAATCGGATTCCGGCAAGGCAGATATGATTACCGGCAAGGTGGCGGCAAATTATCAGTGGTCCGGGGATGCGGTCTATACCATGGATCAGGCGGATGAGGATGATTTTACACTGGCATTTGCTGTGCCGGAGGAATCGACTAATATTTATTTCGACGGATGGGTGATGCTAAAGAACGGGATTGGGGAGGATGCGGCCAAGCAGCATGCAGCGGAGGCATTTATTAACTTTAACTCCCGGGCAGATAATGTGATCCGGAATATGTATTACATCGGATATACTTCCGTGATCTCCGGAGGAGATGACAGCCGTATTTTTGAGTATGCGGATTGGTGCTATGGTGCAGAGGACGGGGAAGAAGCGGTTACGGACTATGACCTGGGCTATTTCTTTTCGGATGGGGAAGAAGACGGGAAATATATAATCAGCGCGCCTGCAGATCAGGCATACCGCCAGCTTTTTGCACAGTATCCCACGGAGGAGGTCATTTCCCGGTCTTCGATCATGGCGTGCTTTGATGAAGAACAGACAAAAGCCATCAATCAAATGTGGATCAATGTCCGGTGCTACAACATCCATGATATGCCGGGATGGGTGAGGGTGTTTGCCATAGCCGCGGTCTGTGTGGCGGCAGGGATCGGAATCTGGCGGAAAAAGCATTCTTTCTACAGATAGCAGAAGAGTGAAATATATTTTATAGAAACAGGCTGATCGGGAAATAAATCGAGCTAAAAGGGATTGTCCTGCATTGTGGATTTCATTTAGCTGTGCTATAATGTCTACCGGTATTAGAATATGGGTATAATTAAGTATTCAGTTAAGACGGATGTTTTTGAAATGCCAGTTAGCTTTTGAGGATGATATAGAAAGAGATTGCAGGAGTGTTAAAAGAATGCCAGAGCTTACAAATGAAATCAAGGAACAGATTAAGAAGAGAAGGACCTTTGCTATTATCTCCCACCCGGATGCAGGTAAGACCACGCTTACAGAGAAGTTCCTGCTGTACGGAGGGGCGATCAACCAGGCCGGAAGCGTGAAGGGTAAGGCAACCGCAAGGCATGCGGTGTCTGACTGGATGGAGATTGAGAAGGAGAGGGGGATCTCGGTTACCTCCTCTGTGCTGCAGTTTAAATACGGAGGATACTGTATTAATATTCTGGATACGCCGGGGCATCAGGATTTCTCGGAGGATACCTACCGTACCCTGATGGCGGCGGATTCTGCGGTAATGGTGATCGATGCGTCCAAGGGCGTGGAGGCTCAGACCAGAAAGCTGTTTAAGGTATGTACCATGCGCCATATTCCGATTTTTACTTTTATCAACAAGATGGACAGGGAGGCGCTGGATACCTTTGAGCTTCTGGATGATATTGAAAATGAATTGGGGATCGCTACCTGCCCGGTAAACTGGCCTATCGGTTCAGGTAAGCGCTTTAAGGGCGTGTATGACCGGAATAAAAAGGAGATCGAGCTGTTTTCAGACACCAGAAAGGGAACGACACAGGGGAAGGTAAGAAAAATTGCAGTTGATGACCCGGAGGTGGACAGCCTGCTTGAAGAGGGGCAGAGAGAGCAGCTTGCAGAGGAGATTGAGCTGCAGGACGGTGCAGGAGCAGAATTTGATCAGGAGCTGGTAAGCCGTGGAGAATTGTCGCCGGTGTTTTTCGGCTCTGCGCTGACTAACTTTGGTGTGGAGACGTTCCTGCGGCATTTCCTTCAGATGACCACATCGCCGCTGCCGAGAAAGTCGGATCAGGGACTTATCGACCCGATGGAGGAGCCGGATTTTTCTGCTTTTGTCTTTAAGATTCAGGCGAACATGAATAAGGCTCACAGAGACCGGATCGCTTTTATGAGGATCTGTTCGGGAGCCTTTGATGCAGGTATGGAGGTGCACCATATCCAGGGCGGGAAGAAGGTGAGGCTTTCCCAGCCTCAGCAGCTGATGGCCAGCGAGCGGAAGATGATAGAGAATGCCTACGGCGGGGATATCATCGGTGTGTTTGATCCGGGGATTTTTTCCATCGGAGATACGCTGACGGCTTCCCAGAAGAAATATACTTATGAGGGGATCCCGACCTTTGCGCCGGAGCATTTTGCCAGGGTGCGTCAGATGGATACCATGAAGCGGAAGCAGTTTATCAAGGGGATCAACCAGATCGCCCAGGAGGGTGCGATCCAGATCTTCCAGGAATACAATACGGGCATGGAGGAGATTATTGTGGGCGTGGTAGGCGTGCTGCAGTTTGACGTGCTCAAGTACCGTCTGGAAAACGAATATAATGTAGATATCCGTCTGGATAACCTGCCCTACGAGCATATCCGCTGGATTGAGAACGAGGATGTAGACTTAGATAAGCTGAAAGGAACCTCAGACATGAAAAAAATCAAAGACCTGAAAGACAGGCCGCTGCTCCTCTTCGTCAACGACTGGAGTATCCGCATGGTTCTTGAACGCAACGAAGGGCTGGTGCTCTCGGAATTCGGCCGGTCATAGGATTTTTGCTGTTACACCGCATACCGTCTGCCTTGCCCCGTACCGCAGTTTCCGAAGACGCAGGGCAAGGCAGACGGTATGGGAACGATAATGTGGAAAAATTTATGTAAATAATTGACTTTATGGTTTGCAATTGCGGATAAATTTGTTATAATCGTTATATGAGTTTTGGATTCAGCCAATAGGAGGTTTTAGATATGGGAAAAGAGGAAAGAAGCACGTACACAATCGCGAAGGAAGAGAGTGTGGGCGAAGTGAAGATTGCAGATGAGGTTGTAGCTTCTATTGCAGCCTTTGCGACGATGGATGTGGAGGGAGTCGCTTCTATAGGCGGCAACGAAAAGGAAAAGGGAAGACTCAGCATGAAGGCTCCGTCTAAGGGTGTGAAGCTTGACGTGCTGGAGGGAGTTGTTTCAGTGACTCTGACGCTGAATCTGCTGTATGGCTACAGCCTGATTGATGTGTCAAGCCGGATTCAGGAGAAGGTAAAATCTTCGATCGAGAGCATGACGGGACTGAAGGTTGCCGATGTGAATATCCGTGTTGCAGGGGTTGACGTGCCGGAGGAAGTATAAGTGAAGAGGACAGAGCAGAGGGAGCATATATTCAAGCTGGTCTTCGGCGTGGAGTTTCATCCGCCGGAGGAACTGAAGGAGCGGATCCGGCTTTATTTTGAGCAGGAGGAGATTACCGAGGAGCGGGACCGGGAATATATTGCAGAGAAGACAGAAGCAGTAGCGGCCCATGCGGAGGAGATTGACAGCCTGATCAATCAGCACAGTACCGGATGGAAGACGAAGCGCATGAATAAGGCGGATCTATCCATCCTCCGTCTGGCGGTCTATGAGATGAAGATGGATGAGGATGTGCCTGTTTCCGTTGCGATCAATGAGGCGGTGGAGCTCGCGAAGCGGTTCGGAGGTGAGGACAGTTCATCCTTTATTAACGGTGTTCTCGCTAAGCTTGCGGATTAGGCGGGTATTTGAATTATGGCTAATAATGTGTATACAGTAAGACAGGTAAATACTTATATCAAGAATATGTTTACCCAGGACTTTATGCTGAACCGGATTTACATCAAAGGAGAGGTCTCTAACTGTAAATATCATACGTCAGGACATATATATTTTTCGTTAAAGGATGAGTCTGGAACGATTGCCTGTGTCATGTTTGCAGGGCAGCGCGGCGGGCTCTCTTTTCGTATGAAGGAAGGACAGCAGGTGATTGTATTCGGGGCGGTAAGCGTTTATGAGAGAAGCGGAGCCTATCAGCTCTATGCCAGAGAGATCCGGCTGGACGGGGACGGTGTTCTTTATGAACGGTTTCAGGCGCTTAAGAGAGAGCTGGAAGAGATGGGGATGTTTGCCGCAGAGTATAAGCGGCCGATTCCCAGGTTTGCACAGACGGTGGGTGTTGTGACTGCATCTACAGGGGCGGCCATCCGGGATATTATGAATATCAGCGCCAGACGGAATCCGTATGTACAGCTGATCCTCTATCCGGCCCAGGTGCAGGGAGAGGGAGCGAAGGAAAGCATCGTCCGGGGAATCCGTATGCTGGAAAAAAGAAAAGTGGATGTAATAATTGTGGGACGCGGCGGAGGCTCTATTGAGGATTTGTGGGCGTTTAATGAAGAAGAGGTGGCGAGAGCTATTTTTGAGTGTCAGGTTCCGATCATTTCAGCGGTAGGACATGAGACGGATACTACGATCGCTGATTATGCGGCAGATCTGCGGGCGCCTACGCCTTCCGCGGCTGCCGAGCTGGCAGTCTGGGACTATGCTCAGTATGCGGAGAGGATTCAGGGCAGCAGGCGGAAGCTGGCGCGCCTTATGAGACAGAAGCTGGAGCTGTGCCGTATGAAAGAGAAGGAGCTTCGGGTAAGGCTTTCGCATCTTCACCCGGAGGTAACGCTTAGAGAGCGCAGGAACCGGACTGTGGAGATGGAGGACAGGCTGCGCCGGATAATGGAATACCGGCTGCAGTCAGAGAAGCACAGGCTTGCGATTCTGATTGAACGTCTGAGAGGCGTATCCCCGCTTGAGAAGCTGAGCCAGGGCTACGCTTTTCTTGAGAAGGAGGCGGAGGAAGGACACAGCGTTGTCAGAAGCATCGGTCAGGTGCAGAAGGGAGACAGGCTGTCTGTCTATGTGAGAGACGGAAGGATCCAGGCGGAGGTAACCGGAATCAGGGAGGAAGATTATGAGTAAGAATCAGAAGGATGCTCTGCAGGGAACAGCAGAGGAACTGGGAAACTGCACATTGGAGCAGGTGATTGGAAGGCTGGAGCAGGTGATTTCAGATATGGAAGAGGAGACGGCGCTGGAAGAGTCTTTTCGGATGTATCATCAGGGAATGGAGCTTTTGAGGGCCTGTAATGATAAGATAGATAGGGTTGAGAAACAGATTCTTATATTGGATGAGGAGGGCGGAACGGATGAATTTTAATACTACTGGGGAGCATTCCGCAGATTTTAAAGAACTGAGAAAGCAGAAGATCGAGAGGATTGAAAAAATCCTGACCGCTTATCTTCCAAAGGAGGAAGGTTACCAGAGGGTGATCATGGAGGCAATGGCATACAGTCTGATGGCAGGCGGCAAGCGCCTGCGCCCTATGCTGATGCAGGAGACCTACCGGCTGTTCGGCGGAGAGGGCGGGGTCGTGGAGCCTTTTATGGCGGCTCTTGAGATGATCCATACCTATTCACTGGTGCATGACGATCTTCCGGCTATGGATGATGATGAGCTCCGCCGGGGAAGGAAGACCACCCATGTGGTATACGGAGAGGATATGGGAATCCTTGCTGGCGACGCGCTGCTGAACTATGCATTTGAGACGGCGGCATCGGCATTTGAGGAGTATCCGGAGGAGAGCTTAAGGATTGGGAAAGCAATCGGGATTCTTGGGAAAAAGGCGGGAATCTACGGGATGCTTGGCGGACAGGTTGTGGATGTGAAGGAAACCGGACATTCGGTTGAGAAGGAAGTGCTGGATTTTATCTATGCATTGAAGACCGGCGCCCTGCTGGAGAGCGCCATGATGATCGGCGCGGTGCTTGCAGGCGCGAAGGAGGAAGAAATCCGGATCGTGGAGAAGGCCGCGGGGAAGATCGGGCTGGCATTTCAGGTGCAGGATGACATTCTGGATGTGACCAGCACGGCGGAGGTGCTTGGCAAGCCGATCCACAGCGACGAGAAGAATGAGAAGACAACCTATGTGACGCTGCTTGGAATCCGTGAGGCAGAGAAGGTGGTTGAGAAGGAATCTGTGGAGGCGGTTGAACTGATCCGTGGATTATCCGGAAAGAATCCTTATCTGGAGTGGCTTCTGGGCGAGCTGATCCACAGAAAGAAATAGATGGTTATGAGAATGCTTAAGAAGCAGATACAGGAGCGGTTATGAAAGAACGGTTAGATGTATTACTGGTGAAACGAAACCTTGCCGAATCCAGGGAAAAGGCAAAGGCAGTGATTATGTCCGGCAGTGTATTTGTAGAAGGACAGAGGGAGGATAAGGCGGGAGCTTCCTTCCCGGAGGATGTATCGATCGAGGTAAAAGGCCATACGCTTCCCTATGTCAGCCGGGGAGGCCTAAAGCTTGAAAAGGCACTGAAGCAGTTTGATGTGTCCGTAAAAGGGAAGGTCTGTACCGATGCGGGTTCGTCTACAGGGGGATTTACTGACTGTATGCTCCAGAACGGAGCTAAGAAGGTGTATGCTATTGATGTGGGCAGGGGTCAGCTTGCCTGGAAGCTCAGGCAGGATGACCGGGTAGTCTGTATGGAGAAGACAAATATCCGGTATGTGCAGCCGGAGGATCTGGGAGAGCCGATTGATTTTTCTTCCATTGATGTGTCCTTTATTTCCCTGACGAAGGTGCTTCTTCCGATCCGGAACTATCTTCGGGAAAAGGGGCAGGTCGCGGCGCTGATCAAGCCGCAGTTTGAGGCCGGAAGGGAGAAGGTCGGAAAGAAAGGGGTTGTCCGTGAGAAAAGCACCCACGTAGAAGTAATCGACATGGTGAAGGAATATGCCCTGTCGATCGGCTTTGATGTGCTGGATCTGGAGTTTTCTCCCATCCGTGGACCGGAAGGTAATATTGAATATCTGATCCATCTGGAGAAATCCGGAAGGGACACAGGAGAACTTAAGTTTAACGGAGATGTGCGGCAGACGGTGGATGCGGCATTTACCGGATTGGCAAAATAGAGGAATGACTGAGATGGATATGGAGCGGTTTTTTGTAGTTACGAACGATGGAAAAGATAAGGACGGACAGGTTACAAGGAGGGTAAAGGAACTTCTGGAGGGCAGGGGGAAGAGCTGTATTCTCTGCAGGAAGGATGAGCAGAAGAATATCATCCCGGAGAGTGTACCAGAGGAAATGGACTGTGCGGTTGTCATCGGAGGAGACGGCTCTTTGATCGAGGTGGCAAGGCTCTTGAAACGCAAGATCCCCCTTCTTGGGATTAATATGGGAACTCTCGGTTATCTGGCAGAGGTAGAGGTGGAGCGTCTTGCGGAAGCTTTTGACCAAATTCTGGGGGGGCATTATATGACGGAGGATCGAATGATGCTGGAGGGAGATTTTCACGACGGCTCCGGGGACGTGGCATTGAATGATATCGTGCTCTCCAGAAAAGGAGCGCTGCGGATCATTCATTTTAATCTGTATGTAAACGGAGCGCTATTGAATTCCTATGAGGCGGACGGAATCATCCTTTCGACGCCTACCGGATCTACCGCGTACAATCTGTCGGCCGGCGGGCCGATCGTAGAGCCTACGGCAGAGCTGATCGTGGTCACGCCGATCTGCTCCCATGCGCTGAATACCAGCAGCATTGTGCTGTCGGCGGAGGATGAGATACGGATCGAAATTGGGGAGGGAAGACACGGCAGGCCGGAGGAGGTATGTATTTCCTTTGACGGAACCAATACCAGAGAACTAAAAACCGGGCAGACCGTTATCATCCGGAGATCTAAGGTGAGTACAACATTAATGAAGCTGAGCGGGGCCAGCTTTTTAGAGAGACTGGGCAGAAAGATGAAAGGAAATTAGCGGAATGAAAGTAAACAGACATGCAAAGATCGTTGAGTTGATTAACAGGTACCACATTGAAACTCAGGAAGAACTGGCAGAATATCTGAACAGGGAGGGCTTTAAGGTAACGCAGGCTACGGTGTCCAGGGATATTAGGGATCTGAAGCTTACCAAGGCGCCCACGGAGGATGGCAGGCAGAAATACGCGGTGCATCAGACCATGGAGACGGAGATGAGTGAGAAATACATCCGGATCCTGAGGGAAGGATACCTGTCCATGGATCTGGCGCAGAATATCCTGGTGATCAAAACTGTGTCCGGTATGGCCATGGCAGTCTGTGCGGCGATTGATTCCATGAAGTGGAATGAGGTAGTGGGAAGCATTGCGGGGGACGATACCATCATGTGCGCCATCCGCAGCGTGGATGATACGATTAAGGTAATGGATAAGATTAGTAAGATTGTTCTGTAAACAGGAGGATATATGCTGCAGAATTTACATGTGAAGAATCTTGCCCTGATCGATGAGATCGAGGTGGAGTTTGGTCCGGGGCTGAATATACTGACCGGTGAGACGGGCGCCGGAAAATCAATTATACTGGGGTCTGTGAATCTTGCCCTGGGCGGGAGATACAGCAGGGATATCCTGCGTAAGGGCGCTCAGTACGGCTTGGTAGAGCTGACCTTTGCGCCGGAGAATGAGAAGCTTCTTAAGAGGCTTGCGGATTTGGAGATATTTCCGGAGGACGGGATGGTCGTGCTCAGCAGACGCCTGATGGATGGGCGGAGCACCAGCAGGATCAACGGGGAAACAGTCACCATGGCGCGCTTAAAGGAGGCGGCGGGGATCCTGATCGATATCCATGGACAGCATGAGCATCAGTCCCTTTTGTACAAGAAGAACCAGCTTCAGATCCTGGATGCCTATGCGGGCGGAAAGCTGAAGGAGGCGGCGGAGCAGGTCAGGGCCTCCTACAGATCCTATAAGAAATGCCTGGAGGAGTGGGAACAGTCCAGGTTAGAGGAATCGGAGCGGGCAAAGGAGGCTTCCTTTCTGGAATTTGAGGTTCGGGAGATTGAGGAAGCAGAGCTTACAGCCGGGGAAGACGAACAGCTGGAGAGCGATTACCGGCGCATGAACAATGCGAAAAATATCGTAGAAAATGCGGTGGAGGCCTATGAATATACCGGAGGCATGTCGGGAGAGAGCGCCAGCGAGCAGATCAGCAGGGCGATCCGATGCATGAGCGATGCGGCCAGATATGATGAGAGGGCGGAGGAATTGTATGAGCAGCTGTCGGAGCTTGACGGGCTTCTTAATGATTTCAACCGGGAGTTGTCAGGCTATCAGGAATCCCTGCAGTTTTCAGAGGAGGATTTCCACGAGACAGAGGAACGGCTGAATCAGATCAATCATCTGAAGACCAAGTACGGGAATACGATTGAAGAGATTATGGAATATTGTGACGAGAAGAAAGAACGGCTTCAGGTATTGGAGGATTATGATCAGTATCTTCTGAAGCTGGAGGAAGAGCTTAAGAAGAACGAGAAGAAGCTTAAGAAGGCATCAAAGGAACTCGGAAAAATCCGCCGGGAGCACGGGAGGCTTCTCACAGAGCAGATCAGTAAGGCACTACAGGACCTGAACTTTGCAGACGTGCAGTTTGAGATCCAGTTCCATGAGCTTGCAGATTATACGGCAAACGGCAGGGATGATGTGGAATTTTTGATTTCCATGAATCCGGGAGAGCCGGTGAAGCCCTTGTCCGAGGTGGCGTCCGGAGGCGAGCTGTCACGGATGATGCTGGCGATCAAGGCTGTTATGGCGGATCGGGATGAGATAGAGACCTTGATTTTTGATGAAATCGATGTGGGCATCAGCGGAAGGACGGCCCAGAAGGTTTCGGAGAAGATGGCGGTAATCGGAAAGAGCCATCAGGTCATCTGTATCACGCATCTTGCGCAGATCGCTGCGATGGCGGATGCACATTACGTCATTGAGAAGACCGTGGAGAAGGGAAAGACCAGAACCGGCATCCGGCTGCTGGCAGAGGATGACACGACAGAGGAACTGGCAAGAATCTTAGGCGGCGCTGAGATTACAGATACGGTACGTGAGAATGCAAGGGAGATGAAAGAGCTGGCCGGGAAGCATAAGCTCCGCTAACTAAAAAATTATTTTTTTTATATAAGCAGAGGAAGAGGGCGTGTCGAAAAGACACACATCTATCATTGTTTCCCTGAGTCAGGAATCCTATAATAAATTCATGATTACATATATACCGGAGGTCAGACATTATAAAGACGGAGATCAAAGTCTTGGGAAGAACGGTTTTTAACGCCGCGGATGAATATGAGATCCGATATTGTGATTAGAAAATAAAATAATAAATTATTGGTGTAAAAATACAAGAATTGCACATAATAAGGCAGGTACATAGGTATCTGCCTTATTTGTTTTCTGCGGAGGGGAAGAACATGAGAAAATTCTGGTATAGACGTATTTTGATTATGATCCTTACACTGGCGGTCAGTGTAGGGGGAAGCTATTTTCTTTTGGAGATACAGAAGAATAAGCTTGAGATGGAGGTTTCAGCAGGCACGTCTGGAAAGCTGGTGATTCCCGGCGGAATGCCGATTGGAATCTATCTGGAGACAGACGGCGTACTGGTGCTTGGCACGGAGGCTGTAGAGGGAATGGACGGCGGGACCTATGAGCCGGCGGCTCATCTGGTACAAGAGGGGGATTACATCATAGGATTGAATGACAGGGAAACGAAAGACAAATCCGAATTGATCGCAGCAGTTAAGTCGTTGAATAATGAGGATGTAATTCTGAAGGTAATACGCAATGACCAGGCCATTGATATCCGGGTAAAGGCCGTGCAGTGTGCGGTGGATGATTATAAGCTCGGAATCTGGGTAAGGGACAATGCGCAGGGACTTGGTACGATTACTTATCTGACGGCAGACAGCGAATTTGGAGCGCTGGGACACGGCATTCATGATACAGATACGGGGGAGCTTTTGAATATTTCCAGCGGCCGGCTTTATGCAACCAGCATACGGGATGTGCAGAAAGGTGAAAGCGGAGTGCCGGGAGGCATGGAAGGGATTATCGTTTATAATAATTATAATATGCTGGGAAGTATTACGAAGAACAGCGAGGAAGGGATTTACGGAAAGCTTGACCGGGTAGACATGCTGTTTAAAAATGCGGAGCCGGTGGAGCCGGCATCTGCAGAAGAAATAAAAGAAGGAAAGGCGGTCATCCGGTGCAGCATTGAGGGACAGGTGGAGGAATATGAGGTACAGATTACCGGTGTGAACCCAGATGCAAGGGAAATCAATAAAACCATAGAGCTGGAGGTGACAGATTCCCGCCTGCTTGAGCTGACAGGCGGAATCGTGCAGGGCATGAGCGGAAGCCCCATTCTGCAGGACGGGAAGCTTATCGGAGCCGTGACTCATGTATTTGTAAATGACCCGGCAAAGGGCTACGGAATATTGATTGAAGAAATGCTGGAGGAATAGGATCAGCCGGCGGGGCTGATCCCTTCTATGGGATAATGGCTGTCAAAGCAGGCTTTGCAGAGAGGAAGTCCATCTACAGTGGAGGATAAATCCTCTACCCGCATATAGCCAAGAGAATCCGCGCCGATCATCCGGCAGATCTCACCGATAGTATGGGAGGCGGCCAGAAGCTGGTTTCCTGAGGGAACATCCGTGCCATAGTAACAGGGGTATAAAAATGGAGGGGAGCTGATGCGCACATGTACCTTTCCTGCGCCTGCCTGTTTCAGCAGATGGATCAGGCTGGCAATGGTGGTGCCCCGCACGATGGAATCATCGACCAGTATAATGTCTTTTCCCTTTACGGTATCTTTAAGGACGCTCAGTTTCAGACGCACACTGGATTCCCGCTCCTTCTGGGTGGGTTTTATAAAGGTTCTTCCAACATAGCTGTTTTTATAAAATGCAAGTTCAAATGGAAGCCCCGCTTCTTCGGCATAGCCTCTGGCGGCGGTGATTCCAGAGTCGGGAATACCGGTGACGAGATCCGCCTTGGCGGGATATGCCTTTGCCAGTGCCGCACCGGCTCTTTTCCGGGATTTATAGACAGAAATGCCGTCTATCGTACTGTCAAGCCTAGCGAAATAAATGTATTCAAAGATGCAGTGGGCGTGTTTTTCCTGATACATATCCATATTGGATGAGAGTCCTTCCGGAGAGATCGTGACAATTTCTCCGGGGCGTATATCCCTTAAGAATTCTGCACCGATTGCAGTCAGGGCGCAGCTTTCTGAAGCGATAATATAAGAATTCTCCCGTTTTCCAAGGCAGAGAGGACGCAGTCCCAGAGGATCCCGCACGCCGATCAGCTTCCGGGCACTGGCAATGACCAGACCGTAAGAGCCCTTAAGCCGCGCGGCGGTCCGCGCAATGGCTTCCTCCACACTGTGCGTGTGCACCCTTGCCCGGGCAATTTCATAGGCAATGATTTCTGAATCGGTTGTGGTTTGAAAAATTGCTCCGGTGCGGGCAAGTTCTGTACGCAGCTCTTCGGTATTGACCAGATTTCCATTGTGTGCCAGAGCAAGCGTCCCTTTGATATAATTTAGGACCAGAGGCTGGGCATTGCTGATGTCAGCGGCTCCGGTTGTGGAATAGCGGACGTGGCCGATCCCAAGATTTCCATGCAGCTCTTTTAAGGTATGTTCTTTAAAAACTTCATTTACCAGTCCCATACCCTTATGTGCATTCATGTTACCCTTCGGGCCGTTTGTGTCAAATACAGCAATTCCGCAGGATTCCTGTCCCCGGTGCTGAAGTGAGGCCAGGCCGTAGTAGACAGAGCCGGCGGCATCTTCCCCGCCTGGGTTATAGATTCCGAATACGCCGCATTCCTCGTGGATACGTTCGTTCAAATTTCCAGTGGTCATTTTGTGGTCTCCTTTCCTTTGGTGAAGCGGAAATCCGGAGGAATTTCCTGAATAATAAAAAAGGCGCAGAGAATCCATGATTCAAAGCGCCCTTGCTTACGAAAAGTAGTATACTCGGATTTTCCAGCTTGTCAACCAGATTTTTGGATTTTTGATTTGACAAATATAGAAGAAAGGGTCATAATATTATTAATAAAAAGCTGGCAAAGGAGTCAGGAATCCATGGGGTTTCTGTCTCTTTTTTCGTTATCTGGGAAATTCTTCCGAATTTCCCAGATAACGAAAATAAGATGCGCAGCTGCGCGCGCGGAACAAAAGCTGCGCTGTCAGGAATATAATAATGCGGAAGTGTGCGAAGCGCACTTTTGTTCTTTTGAGAAAAGATTTATTTTGGAGGATGAGAAATGGCGGTAAAATACGTATTTGTTACCGGGGGCGTGGTTTCCGGTCTGGGGAAAGGAATTACGGCGGCGTCCTTGGGACGGCTTCTTAAGGCAAGGGGATATCAGGTTACCATGCAAAAATTTGACCCTTATATCAATGTAGATCCAGGCACTATGAATCCAATCCAGCACGGAGAGGTTTATGTGACAGATGACGGTACGGAGACGGATCTGGATCTGGGGCATTATGAGCGGTTTATTGATGAGTGTCTGGATAAAAATTCCAATGTGACGACCGGGAAAATCTACTGGTCGGTGCTTCAGAAGGAGCGGCGGGGTGATTACGGCGGAGGAACTGTGCAGGTAATTCCCCATATTACCAACGAGATTAAGAGCAGGTTTTACCACGGAACATCCGAAGAAGATAACCAGATTGCCATTATTGAGGTGGGGGGGACCGTCGGAGACATTGAGAGTCAGCCTTTTTTGGAGTCCATCCGTCAGTTTCAGCATGAGGCGGGACATGAGAATGCTATTTTGATCCATGTTACGCTGATTCCTTATCTGAAGGCCAGCGGGGAGCTAAAGAGCAAGCCTACCCAGCAGAGTGTGAAAGAGCTGCAGGCAATGGGACTATGGCCGGACATTCTAGTGTGCAGGAGCGAGCATCCGATTCCCAGAGAGCTGCGGGCGAAGATTGCACTGTTCTGTAATGTTCGGGAGGATCATGTGCTGCAAAATCTGGATGTGGAATATCTGTATGAAGCGCCCCTTGCCATGGAGGAGGAACAGCTTGCAAAGGTGGTGTGTGATTCCCTCCATCTGCCCTGTCCCGAGCCGGATTTAACCGACTGGAAGGAGATGGTGTACAGACTGAAAAATCCGGAGATAGAGGTAGAGATTGCGATCGTCGGAAAATATATAGCGCTTCACGACGCGTATTTAAGCGTGGTGGAAGCCTTAAAGCACGGCGGCATTGCAGTCAGGGCTAACGTAAAAATCCGTTGGGTAGATTCAGAAGAAATCCAGAAGGAGACTGTAGAGGAGTTCTTAAAGGGAGTGGGAGGAATCCTGATTCCGGGAGGCTTTGGATGCAGAGGAACGGAAGGGAAGATCACCGCCGTCCGGTATGCAAGGGAGAAGAAGATCCCATTTCTTGGAATCTGTCTGGGAATGCAGGCGGCGATTGTGGAGTATGCCCGCCATGTGCTGGGGTATGAGGATGCAAACAGCATAGAGCTTGACCCGGGGACTACTCATCCGGTAATCGCCCTGATGCCGGAGCAGGACGGAGTAACTGACCTGGGCGGGACCCTCCGGCTGGGGGCGTACCCCTGCGTGCTGAAAAAGGGAAGCCTTGCCGAGAGATTATATCAGGCAGAAGAAATCAGCGAACGCCACCGCCACAGGTATGAGGTAAATAATGAATACCGCAGGGAGCTGGAGGAAAAGGGCATGATTTTGTCCGGTCTGTCTCCGGATGGAAGAATCGTCGAGATGCTGGAGCTTGCGGATCATCCGTATTTTGTGGGAACCCAGGGACATCCTGAATTGAAATCAAGGCCGAACCGGGTCCATCCGCTTTTTAAGGGGCTGGTACAGGCAGCCGTAACATATACAAATGATTGCTTTCTTTTCCATTAAGGGTTATGATAATGACAGATGCCTTATGATGTTCGTGTCATAAGAGTAACGGAAGGAAAGAAGGGATTATCATGTATAATTTTGAGTATTTTACACCGACTAAGGTAGTGTTCGGCAGGGACGCGGAAGCGAAGGTTGGACAGCTTGTGGCAGAGCAGAACTGCAAAAAAGTATTGCTCCACTATGGCAAGGGCAGCGTAATCCGCTCCGGCCTGCTGGACAGAGTAAAGAAAGCTCTGGATGAGTATCAGGTGGACTATATTGAGCTTGGCGGGGCAGTTCCGAATCCAAGGCTCAGTCTGGTGTATGAAGGAATCGAGCTGTGTAAGAAGGAAGGCGTTGACTTTATCCTTGCAGTGGGCGGAGGAAGCGCTATTGATTCTGGAAAGGCGATCGGCTACGGCGTGGCAAATGAAGGCGACGTGTGGGACTTTTACTGTAAGAAACGCCAGGCAGAAGGGTGTCTCCCAATCGGCGTAGTATTGACGCTTTCCGCTACCGGAAGCGAGATGAGCAATTCTTCTGTGATCACCAGGGAAGAGGATTGGAATAAGCGTGGATATAACTGCGATTACGGAAGACCAAAATTTGCAATTATGAATCCAGAGCTTACCATGACGCTGCCGGATTATCAGACAGCCAGCGGATGTACGGATATTATGATGCATACCATGGAGCGTTATTTTACCAACGGCGGCAATATGGAAATTACCGACAGTATCGCAGAAGCCCTCCTTCGGACGGTGCTGGCGAACGCAAAGATTTTAGTAAAAGAACCAGATAATTACGATGCAAGGGCAGAGGTTATGTGGGCCGGAAGCCTTGCCCATAACGGTCTGACCGGATGCGGCAATGACGGAGGAGATTTTGCATCCCATGCATTGGAGCATGAAATCGGCGGAATGTTTGACGTGGCCCACGGAGCCGGACTTGCGGCTGTCTGGGGAAGCTGGGCGAGATATGTGTACAAGGACTGCCTTCCCAGATTCAAGCGTTATGCATTGAATGTCATGGGCGTAAAAGAAGAAGGTACGGATGAAGAAATCGCGCTGAAGGGGATTGAAGCCATGGAAGATTTCTACCGGGAAATCCATATGCCGACCACGATCCGAGAGCTCGGCATCGAACCCACAGACGATCAGCTGAAGGAAATGGCACATAAATGCGCGGCGGCCTGCAACAATAAAAAGGGTTCCGCAAAGGTGCTGAATGAGGAGGACATGCTGGCAATCTACCGGATGGCGATGTAGCTTTTTTGTTGTATCTGTGCGGTCAGCTCCGGCCGGCCTGACAGCTGCAGACAGCATCCGGTTGTCCGGAGCTGACCGCACAGGAAGGAAGGTTTCAGAAGGTGCGCGAAGTGTAATTTGTCGTCATATTCCATTTGCTATTAGCTTTTAGCCAATCAATAAAAAATTGTAATTTAAGGTTTAAATCATTATTTTTTCTGCTTCTGGATTTAATTTATTCCTTGGGTTATCTCCTTTATAAATTCCTGATTTTTATCTGTTTTTCATCAAGATGATTATACGGTTTGTCCGGCGGGATTACAATTCTATATTTTGCTGTTTGTTCTGCGTTATGCCGTCTTGCGTTCAGAAAGCAATAAAACTCCCGGTAACCGGAGTTTGGTAAGAAATTTTTGACAAATAGTTACAAGGATTGACATATTGTGAGCAATGAGTAACCTCATATATTCCGTAATTTTAACATAAAAATGCATAAAATGTCCTAATATGATGATATTTTAAAATCCGGTCGAAAAGTGGACAGTTTTTACGACGTTTATTTCTTGAACAAAAAATTGCAGAAAATTATAATTGATTTTGCAGACTTTCAGTAAAGAATAGGAGGATTTGAAGAATGGGAGCAATCAGTGTAGCGATAGCCGATGATAATGAGAGAATCGTGGAATTGCTTGGCGACATTATCAGCAATGACAAAGAACTACGGCTGGTGGGAAAGGCGAACAACGGAGAAGATATGTGTACGATTATCAGAGAGAAGCAGCCGGATGTTGTCTTATTGGATCTGATTATGCCAAAGATGGATGGCTTAAGTGTGATGGATCAGATAAATAGAGATAAGAAAATCAGCAAGCATCCTAACTTTATTGTGGTGACGGCGGTGGGGCAGGATCGGATCACCGAGGATGCCTTCAGCAAGGGTGCCCATTACTATGTGATGAAGCCTTTTAAGAATGAGGTTATACTAAATTATATCAAGAGTACGGTCAAGAGAAAATCCATAAGCGGATATTCCAAGACAGAGAATGGAGAGTATCCGGCGGAGCGTGAGGAGGTCAGTCTGGAAACGAAAGTGACAGACATGATCCATGAGATCGGGATACCGGCACACATCAAGGGATATCACTATCTGAGGGATGCGATCATGATGGCTGTAGAGGATATGGACGTATTGAATGCAGTGACAAAGGTACTGTATCCCACGGTGGCAAAGAAGCATCAGACAACTGCCAGCAGGGTGGAGAGGGCGATCCGCCATGCCATTGAGGTGGCCTGGAGCAGGGGCAAATTGGATACGCTGGATGATTTGTTCGGATATACAGTAAGCAACGGAAAGGGCAAGCCTACGAACTCGGAATTTATTGCATTAATTGCCGACACGCTGCGGCTGGAATATAAAAACAGGTAAATCATATCATAAACAGGGTAAATTGTTAAAATATTGTTTAGAAAAACAGGATAACGCTTTATTTTTTGTGAAAAATACGGTACAATATACAAAGTATGAAGGAATGTTGTTTTATTATGGAGGAAAGAATAATGAAAAAGATACTTTTTGCAACTTCAGAGGCAGTACCGTTTATTAAGACCGGCGGACTTGCAGATGTAGCAGGATCGCTGCCGAAGTATTTCGATAAGGAAAACTATGAAGTCCGCGTGATGCTTCCGAAGTATATGTGTATTAAAGAAGAATGGCGCAGCAAATTGGAATATGTAACACATTTTTACATGGATTGGAATTGGAGATCAGAGTACGTAGGAGTTCTGAAGCTGGAACACGAAGGAGTTACGTTCTATTTTATAGATAATGAAGGGTACTTTAACGGATTTGCACCGTACGGAGAGATTTTTGGAGATGTTGAGAAGTTTGCTTTCTTCTCGAAGGCAGTGCTCAGCACACTTCCGCTGATCGGATACAGGCCGGACATCATTCACTGCCACGACTGGCAGACAGGACTTGTTCCGGTATATCTGGATAATTTCCGCTATGGCAATGAATATTTCAGGGGGATCAAGACGATCATGACGATCCACAACCTGAAGTTCCAGGGTACATGGGATACCAAGAGGATTAAGAATATGACAGGGCTTCCGGAGTATTATTTTGTCCCGGACAAGCTCGAGGCATACAAGGATGCCAACTATCTGAAGGGCGGAATTGTCTATGCTGACTGGGTAACAACAGTAAGTAATACATATGCGGAGGAGATTAAGACTCCGTTTTACGGTGAGAAGCTGGACGGCCTTATGAATGCCCGTTCTAACTGCCTGTCCGGAATTGTAAATGGTTTGGATTATACCGATTGGGATCCGGAGACAGATGCAAGGATTGACTATAATTTTACCATTAAGAATTTCAGAAAAGAGAAGGTTAAGAACAAGACTGCACTGCAGAGAGAGCTGGGACTTGCAGAGGATCCCAAGAAGATGATGATTGGTATTGTATCCCGTTTGACAGACCAGAAGGGCTTTGATCTGATCGCATATGTGATGGATGAGCTGTGCCGGGATGAGGTTCAGATCGTAGTTCTTGGCACCGGCGCAGAGCAGTATGAGAATATGTTCCGGCATTTTGCCTGGAAGTATCAGGATAAGGTGTCAGCGAATATTTATTATTCAGACCCGATGTCCCATAAGATCTATGCAAGCTGTGATGCATTCCTGATGCCGTCGCTGTTTGAGCCGTGCGGACTGAGCCAGCTTATGAGCCTGCGCTATGGTACTCTTCCGATTGTCCGTGAAACCGGAGGACTCAAGGATACCGTAGAGCCGTACAATGAGTATGAGAAGACCGGAACAGGCTTTAGCTTTACGAATTACAATGCACATGAGATGCTGAATACGATCCGCTATGCGGAGCAGATTTATTACGACAAGAAGAGAGACTGGAATAAGATGGTAGAGAGGGCTATGGAGAAAGACTTCTCATGGAATAATTCCGCAAGACAGTATGAGGAACTGTACGACAGATTATAGACTGTACCTTAACGGACATTAGCAGTCCGTTAAGTGCAGGATGACGGGAGCTTGTAATGGATGCAAGAATGAGAGAGGCAGTCCGTTACCTGGGTTATGGAGGTCATGCGGTAGATGATCAGACGCTTGCTTTGATAGAGGATTCATTCAGAGAATTAGACAGGGCTGCGGATAGACGTATCATCTATCGCATTTTTGATGTAATTTCGGGGGAAGCAGACAGCCTTGCAATCGGGAAAATGAATATTGTCAGCAGGAACTTAAGGAAGAATCTGAGGGACTGCCATGAGGCGCTGCTTCTTGGGGCTACGCTTGGTATCGGCGTGGATCTGCTGATGAAGCGGTATTCGCTTATGGATATGACCAGGGCGGTGGTGCTGCAGGCGGCCGCGGCCGCGATTCTGGAGGAGTATCTGGATAGCTGTCAGAAAAAAATTGGTTCCGAGCTGGAGGCTGAGGGTAAATATCTGCGTCCCAGATTCAGTCCCGGATACGGGGATTTTGATATCCGGTATCAGGATATGATGTTGCGGATGCTGCATGCAGACAAGAGTATCGGACTGACGATGACTGACAGTTATATGCTGACGCCGGCAAAGTCGGTGACGGCTGTGATCGGAATCAGCGGGAAGAAGGATAACTGCCCCATGCAGGGCTGCGAGGCCTGCAAAAAGAAAGACTGCATATATCGGAGGAATACATAGATGATAAAGGATAGGCTGGGGAAAGAACTTTTGTTTTTTGACGGAGGCATGGGTACGCTCCTTCAGGAACGGGGGCTAAAGCCGGGGGAGCTTCCGGAGATCTGGAATATAGAGCATACAGAGGAGATATTCGATATCCACAGGAAGTATTTTGAAGCGGGCAGCGACATTGTGCTTGCCAATACCTTTGGCGCAAATGCGCTCAAGTTCCACAGCGATGAGTATGACCTGGAGGATATCGTGACGGCGGCCATCGTAAGCGCCAAGGAAGGGGCGAATTTCGGCGTACATGACGGAAGAGAAGTGTATGTGGCTATGGATGTGGGTCCTACGGGGAAGCTTTTAAAGCCAATGGGAGATCTGTCCTTTGAGGATGCCTATGCGGCCTTTGCAGAGACCATGCGCTATGGGGAAGAGGCCGGGGCAGACCTGATCCATATCGAAACCATGAGCGATACCTACGAGGTGAAGGCGGCGGTATTGGCGGCGAAGGAATGCACAAAGCTTCCGGTATTTGTCACCATGATCTTTGACGAGAAGGGTAAGCTTCTTACCGGCGGGGACGTGCCAAGCGTGATTGCCATGTTAGAGGGGCTTAGGGTGGACGCCCTCGGTATGAACTGCGGTCTGGGACCGGAGCAGATGCTGCCGATCATTGATGAGGTTATGAAGTATACCTCCCTCCCGGTCATTGTAAAGCCCAATGCGGGGCTTCCGAAGCAGAAGGACGGTGCGACCTACTATGATGTGGAACCGGAGGCCTTTGCACAGACCATGAAGAGGGTCGTGGATATGGGAGCCTGCGTGATCGGAGGATGCTGCGGAACCACGCCGGAGCATATCCGTGCCATGACGTCTGCCTGTAGAGAGCTTGCGGTGAAGGAGCCGGTAAAGAAGCACCGGACGCTCGTTTCTTCCTATGGGAGAGCGGTGGAAATCGCAGACAGGCCTGTGATCATCGGAGAGCGGATCAACCCCACCGGAAAAAAGAAGCTGAAAAAGGCATTAAAAGACCATGACATGGATTATATATTGAAAGAAGCCATCACGCAGCAGGAAAAGGGCGCTCACATTCTGGATGTAAATGTGGGGCTTCCGGATATTGACGAGACGGCGGTGATGGCAGAGACCATAAAGGAGCTTCAGAGCGTTACCAGCCTGCCGCTGCAGATTGATACGGTCAGCATAGAGGCTATGGAGGCCGCCATGCGCATTTACAATGGCAAGCCCATGATCAATTCCGTAAATGGCAAGCAGGAGTCCATGAAGCAGGTATTTCCGCTGATACAGAAATACGGCGGCGTTGTGGTGGGACTTACCATCGATGAGGACGGGATCCCGGATACTGCAGAAGGACGACTGCATATTGCGGAGAAGATTATTGCAGAGGCGGCAAAATACGGAATTGATAAGAAGGATATTGTGATCGATGTGCTTGCTATGACCATCAGCTCCGATGCCGAGGGGGCAAAGACTACCTTAGAGGCGCTGAAGCTGGTCAGGGAGACCTGCGGTGTCAGAACGGTGCTGGGAGTGTCCAATATTTCCTTTGGACTACCCTTCAGACCTGCAATTAATTCCAACTTCTATACCATGGCTATGCAGAACGGATTGAGCGCAGGGATTGTGAATCCTTCCTCGGAGGATATGATGCGCTCCTATGATTCCTTCTGTGCACTGATGGGCTACGATGAGAATTTTGCACATTATATCAAGCAGTATGGAAACCGGACGGCGGAGACGAAAGTGGCAAACGCGCCGGAAGCTTCCGGCATGACGCTGGCGTCGGCCATTGAAAAAGGCTTGAAGGAGGAGGCGCATCAGATCACCGAGAGGCTGGCCGGAGAGATGGAGCCTCTGGATATCATCAATAAGGAACTGGTTCCGGCTCTTGACCGGGTAGGCAAGGGCTTTGAGCAGGGGACTGTATTCCTGCCCCAGCTTTTGATGAGCGCGGAGGCGGCGAAGAATGCCTTTGCGGTGATCAAGGAGCGGTTCACAGGGGAAGGTACCCTGGAGGAAGACCGGGAGAAGGTAATCCTTGCAACAGTAAAAGGGGATATCCATGATATAGGGAAGAATATTGTGAAGGTTCTCCTGGAGAATTACAGCTTTGATGTGATCGATCTGGGAAAGGACGTGCCGCCGGAACGGATCGTGCAGAAAGCGGTAGAGGATGATGTGAAGCTGGTGGGCTTAAGCGCCTTGATGACCACAACGGTGGTCAGTATGGAAGAGACGATAGAGCTGCTTAGAAAAGAAAAGCCGGACTGCCTTGTTATGGTAGGCGGAGCCGTGCTGAATCAGGAATATGCGGACATGATCGGCGCAGATTTTTATGGAAAGGACGCCATGCAGTCTGTCTATTATGCCCAGAAGGTGTTCGGCAGGGAATAGCCGGGATTGATAAAGCCAAATAAGAAAGAAACATATATACATGAAGGAGGAATGTAAGATGATTAGAGGACTGGATACTGAGGTCAAAAGAATCAGGAGAAAGGTATTCAAGGAGGTAGCGGCGTTAGGGTTTAAGGGTTCTCCAGAGACTCTGAACAATGATATGGAGGAGATTCCGTATCTGCTGGTAAACGAGGATTCACCCAGATACAGGGAGAATGTTTACCGCGCCAGGTCAATTGTAAGGGAGCGCCTCCGTCTGGCCATGGGTCTTTCTCTTAGGCCGGAAAACAAGCATGTGCATCTGACAGCGGGAGTGGAGGCGAGCAATATTTCCGATAAGTATTATGAGCCGCCGCTTATGCAGGTAATCCCTTCCGCATGTGAAGCCTGCGAGGAAAAGGGCTATGAGGTCAGCGATATGTGTAAGGGCTGTCTTGCACATCCCTGTATGGAGGTCTGCCCGAAGGGCGCGATTTCATTTGTAAAGGGCAAGTCTTATATCGATCAGGAAAAGTGTATCAAGTGCGGCAAATGCAAATCCGCATGTCCGTACGATGCGATTTCCAAGAAGGAACGTCCCTGCCAGATGGCGTGCGGCGTCGGCGCGATCGATTCGGATAATATGGGAAGAGCGCATATTAATAATGACAAATGCGTATCCTGCGGTATGTGTATGGTAAACTGCCCGTTTGGGGCGATTTCAGATAAATCCCAGATCTTCCAGCTTGCCCGTGCGCTGACAGAGGGCGACGAGATTATTGCAGAGCTGGCTCCGGCATACGTGGGACAGTTTGGAGATAACATTACGCCGAGGAATCTGAAGGCGGCGCTGAAGGAGATGGGCTTCTCCGAGGTATACGAGGTGGCGCTGGGTGCAGATATCGGAGCCATTGCAGAGGCGCACCACTATGTAAATAAGGTTACTACCGGGGAGCTTCCGTTCCTCCTTACCTCCTGCTGTCCGTCCTGGGCAATGCTTGCAAAGATCTACTTCCCAACGCTGGCGGATAAGGTATCCCAGGAGTTGACGCCGATGGTAGCTACTGCCCGCACCATTAAGAAGGAGCATCCGAATGCAAGGGTCGTATTTATCGGGCCCTGTGCGGCAAAGAAGCTGGAGGCCATGAGAAGAACCGTAAGGAGCGACGTGGACTTTGTGGTTACCTATGAGGAGCTGCAGGCCATGTTTGACGCCAAAGGGATCAATCTGGAGGAATTCGAGGCGGAATCTTCCTTCCACGATGCAACCGGAGCGGGAAGAGGCTATGCGGTTGCCGGAGGCGTGGCAGAGGCAATTGAGAAATGTATCAAGGAATACTATCCGGATGTGGATGTCCACATCGAACATGCGGAGGGACTTGCAGAGTGTAAGAAGACACTGATGCTGGCTAAGTCAGGGCGTATGAACGGCTGCCTGATCGAGGGCATGGGCTGTCCGGGCGGCTGCGTGGCAGGCGCCGGAACCAATATTCCGATCCCGAAGGCGCAGAAGAAGATCAAAGACTTTGTGAAGGCATCCTCCAAGCCGATCCCGGCGAAGGAATTAGAGGAGATCGAATTGAAGTAAATATCGATTCATATTTTAAACAGCCGCTGGAACAGACAATTGTTCCAGCGGCTGAGTTATTATTTATGAATACTGAGCGGCTTAGGCTCTTTTATTATAGATAGAACAAATAAATGCAGGAATATATAGATGCAGCCTATTAGACAAAGACGAAAATAGGGATTAGAATGAGTATGTTTAAACTATATGAAATCGTGATTGATACTGGAGATAAGAAGCGGGAATGTTGAGTGCTAAGACAAAGGAACCGATTGTAGAAATGAAAAATGTGAAGAAGGCATTTGGCTATATTCAGGCGCTGGAGGATATGAATTTCTCAGCATATGCAGGTGAAGTAACGGCAATTGTAGGAGATAACGGTTCGGGAAAAAGTACGCTGATCAAAATATTGACGGGTTGTCTGAAACCGGATGAGGGGGAAGTATGGATCAAGGGCAGATATTTTTCATCCCTAACGGTAAAGCAGTCTATAAAAGAAGGGATTACAGCGGTTTATCAGGATCTTGCGCTGGATAACTGCAAGGATTGTGCCGGGAATATATTTTTGGGGCGGGAGCTTGTGAAGCATGGCATATTTCTCGACCATGAACGGATGCGCAGGAGTACGGAGGAGCTGCTTTTACGTCTGCATATTTCAATTCCTGACATTACCCAGCCGGTAGAGAGAATGTCGGGCGGCCAGAGACAGGCCCTTGCAATTGCAAGGGCGGTCTATGCGGGAGGAGATATCCTTATTTTTGATGAACCTACTTCGGCTATGGGAGTGAAAGAAACCTCCCGTATTTTGAAGTTGTTTTTGGAGCTGAAAGCGGAAGGAAAGTCGATTATTTTGAACAGCCATAATCTTTTTCAGGTATTTGATATTTCCGATAGAATCTGTGTGATCCATAACGGCAGGTTTGTGGATTCGTTCCTGACGAAGGACAGCTCGCCGCAGAAGCTGCATGAACTGATCGTGGAGAAAGAAGAGGAATTGAGCGATGAAACGATGGCTAAGTAAGTATTCTCAGCAGATATTCCTTTTTGCCGCCATGATGGTTATCTGTATTGTACTGACAAGGAAGAGCGAATATTTTTTGACGTGGAGAAATATAAGAAATATTCTGGAAGCGAACAGCTATAGATTAATTCTTGCAATTGGAATGACCTTTGTGATCGCATCGGGAGTTATGGATTTATCGGCAGGAGCCATTGTGTCCATGTGCGGCGTGATCATGGCGGTTGTACTGCACATGGAAATACCGGTGCCGGCCGCTGTGCTGATAGGAATTTTATCAGGAATGATGTTCGGTATAGTAAACGGGCTCCTGATCCATTACACCGGCATTAATTTTTTTATTCTTACGCTGGCCGTAAGCGGTATGCTGCGGGGAGTTTCCCTGATAATTACCGATGGAAAGCCGATCACAAAGTTTGGACAGGACTTTATCTATCTGGGAATCGGCCGGATCGGGGAATTGCAGCTATCTGTGCTAGCCGCTCTTTTCCTTGTGCTGATATCCGTTCCGCTGATGTTCCATATGAAATGGGGCAGTTATGTTTTATCCCTTGGAGGCAATAGGGAAGCGCTTGTTAAGTCCGGGATCCGGACAGGCTTTTACCGGGCGTCCGTCCATGCATTTCTTGGAGTGATGGCGGCGGTGACAGCAGTGATCATAACGGCACGGCTGAATTCAGCAGAGCCAAATGCCGGAATGAATATGGAACTGGACGCGATTACGGCGGTGGTGATGGGAGGTACTTCCATTAAAGGAGGAAAAGCAAGTATTGCAGGAACTGTGCTGGCGGTTCTGATCCTCGGTGTTATACGGAACGGGCTGACACTTATGAGTGTGTCTTCGGATTACCAGCAGTGGATCACAGGGTTTCTGCTTTTGGTATCCGTATTGATTTCAGAAATTAAAGTTCATAAATTCAGGACTTTAATGAAATAATAATTTTCAAAGGAGGAGCGATGTTATGAAAAAGCGTATTTTGGCGGTTTTATTGTCAGTGAGCTGTATGGCAGCCATGATGACAGGCTGTGGAAGCAAGGCGGACGAGCCAAAGGAGGAGACTGTGAAAGAGGAGGAGCCGGCCGGAGAAGAAGAAAAAGGAAGCGGGGTAGATGATATTCTTGCCGATGTGTAGGCGAAGATGAATGAGGCGCTGGGGGAGATGCCGGAGACTGGAAAGGGAGAAAGAATCGGAATCCTGATCAGCTCCACTTCCAATGAGTTCTGGGGAACAATGAAGACGCGTTATGAGGAAGCGGCTGAGGAGCTTGGAATTGAAGTAGAGGTGTTTGAGGCTTCTGCTGAGGATGACACACAAGGCCAGCTGGATGCTCTGAATACCATGATTCCTATGGGGTTTGACGCGATTATTTTATCACCGATTGACGGAACGAATCTGATTCCTGGTATCGTTGCGGCAAATGAAGAGGGCATTCCGGTTATTAATCTGGGGCCTGGCGTGGATATGGACGCTTTGGCAGATGCTAATGGGCATCTGGATGGAAAGATTACAGTAAATTTTGAGGAGCAGGGAAGCACCGTTGCAAAAGATATGATTTCCCGTATGCCGGAGGGCGGAAAGGCTGCAATTTTATCCGGTCTTGAAGGAGCAGGGCAGAGTGTGGGACGGACAAACGGAGCGGCGAAGGTATTTGAGGAGACAGAGGGTGTTGAGCTGGCTGCGGCACAGGCATGTGACTGGGATACCGAGAAGGCATATGAGGCGGCAAAGGATATTTTGACGGCTAATCCAGATCTGAAGGGTATCTTTGCATGCAATGACAACATGGCTCTGGCAGCAGTGCGTGCATTACAGGAAATGGAAAACGAGGATGTTATGGTATATGGTGTAGACTATACCTCTGACGCAAAGGCCGCCATCGAGGAAGGAACGATGATGGGAAGCATGACCTATTCCAGCACGATTTATACAAAGGCGGCAGAAGAGATGGCAATGCTGGTGATACAGGGAAAGACCTTTGATGAGCCTGTATACCTTCCGCTTACTCTGGTAAATCAGGATAATGTATCTGATTTTGAAGGCTGGAGATAGACAATGGAGCATCTGGTTGAAACAGCACTGCTGACGCATGGACTTAAGTCTGTTACCAATGAGGAAATACAGCGTGTGTGGACGGATAAAACAGAGAATATTGTCTGGGTTTCCAAAGGAGAGATCATCATCGGCAGTATGGAAGATTATCTGGATTTCCGCACAGAGGCGGATAAGCTGATCCGGATTGACTGTGAGACGCTGGAGCATGCATTAAAGAAAGGCCTTTCTGGAGCCTTGACGGCTTCCGGAACGATGGCAGTCTGCCGGAAATACGGGATTCCCCTTGCAGTAACCTGCGGGATGGGGGGAATCGGGGACATTAAGGGAGAAGAGCTGTGCCCGGATCTTCCGGCTCTGGCAGAGATTCCGACGGCTTTGGTTTCTGCAGGACCCAAGGATATGCTGGACAGACAGGGTACGATTACCTGGCTAACAGAACATGGAGTAACCGTCTTGGGAGCACAGCGTGATTACTGTACCGGGTATATCTTTGCAGGAGAAAAAGTCAGGCTGCAGGGTGTGTATGAAGGCGGATGTAAGGCGCCGCTTCTGATCATCAATGAAATTCCAGAGGAGCAGCGGATTCTGAACCGGCGGATACTAAAGGACGCTGTTTTGGAAGGGAAGAAGGCAGAGCGGGAAGGGAAATATTATCATCCGGCTGTGAATGGGAGAATCGATGAACTGACAGAAGGATATTCGTCTAAGATCCAGCTGAAAGCGCTGTTAGCTAACATCCGGCTTGCGAAGAAGCTGTAAGCTGGAATTGTATCAAACACATAAAAAGGGATTGGACTCCGCAAAAAGAGGAGTCTGGTCCCTTTTATGATTGATGCCGCAATTTATAATTCGATTGTCCTTGTTGCAATTTTCCTGCGGAATCTTGCATCGTGTTCTACGAAGAGCATTGCAGGCCGGAACTTTAATAATAGTTCTTCCACCTGCATTCTCGAGAACACATCGATATAATTCAGAGGTTCATCCCATATATAGAGATGTGCAGGTGTCAGAAGGCTTTCTGCCAGCAGGATCTTCTTTTTCTGTCCTTCCGAATAATCCTCTATATTTTTCAGAAATTGGACACGGTCAAAATCAAGCTGTTTTAAGACTGAGCAGAACAGGCTTTTATCCAGATCCTGCTTAGTGCAGTATTCTGAAATGGTGCCTGTCAGCCCGGAGGTATCCTGATTCACATAGGAAATGATAAGCCCGGAAGCAGTTTCGCAGATACCGCTTTCCATTACCGGAAGCGGAGCAGTCCTAACGCCTGCCTTCTGCAGGAGTATTTTGAGCAATGTGGACTTGCCGCAGCCGTTTTTCCCGTGCAGGGCAATCCGGTCTCCTCTCTGCAGCTGAAATGTCAGGCCGGTAAAAAGGGGGCTGTCCGCATCCTGATACGCAAGGGAATAGTCCCTGATATTCACAAGTGTTTCTTTGTGATAGGAGAGAGGTGTCAGCTTCAGGGCGGCGGGTTCCTCCAGATCCGCCAGAAGTCCTTCTCTTTCTTTGATTTTCCGGTTTAACCGGTTTTTCATTTGTTTTACACGGCTCTGCATCTTTTTGGTTTTTGCACCGATATAAGCTCGTGTGGCAATGGAACGGTCATGCTCTTTCACTGGATGAAAGCCGATTTTAGTACTTTCATTTTTATCGGCCCACTGAGAGGCCTGTGCCGCTGCGGACTTAAGCTTCTTGATCTCTTTCCGGTGCTTTTCATTTTCCGTAAGTGCAAATTGGTCTTTCCGCCGTTTGTTTTCCTGCCAGCTTGAAAAATTACCGCTCTGGACCTCTATGGTACGTCTGTTCAGAACAAGCACATGGTCGATACAGGCGTCTAAGAGATCCCGGTCGTGAGATACGAGGATAAAGCTTTTCTTAGAAGCCAGATAATGCTTTACGATTTCTCTGGATTCTTGATCCAGATGATTTGTCGGCTCATCAATAAGCAGAAAGTCATTGTCTCCTGAAAATAATACTGCCAGCAGGATCTTTGTTTGTTCTCCGGGACTTAAAGCTGTAAATGGACGGTACAGGATCTCTGTATCTGCGGATAACTGTTCCAGCTCACAGATTACCCGCCATAATTCACACTGGCCTTTGACATCCTCTATAAATTCTGCCGCAGGCATCTGGAACTGCTCTTTTGTAAGCTCGTACGGGAAATAGTCAAATACTGCCGGCGTAGTAATAGCGCCTGTATAAGAATAGTTTCCCATCAGGAGCTTTAAAAAGGTGGTTTTTCCTTTTCCGTTGCGCCCGATAAATCCCAGCTTCCAATCCGTATCAATGGAAAAGGATACGCCTTCAAACGTGTTATCGATACTTCCTTCATAGGCAAATGTGAGATCTGCCACATTGATCTGTGCCATAGTCATTCCTCCCTTCTGGTTCCACAAAAAAACGGAACCATTTGCCGCCAAACAGTTCCGTTACATTCAATAACCTCATTATATCAGGGAGAAACCAGCTTTTCCAAACCGGGATAAAAACCGGCCGGAAACGCGGTATTTTAAATCTGCCTCTAACATAGTTCCACATGCAAAAAGAAAGGTTATGAGAACATAATCCACTTTTGGCAACATGATAAAACAGTATGCGGAATCTCCGCTATACTGTGACAACAAACGTCTTCATGTGATCAAAAGCAAATTATCTCCTCATCTTTCCACCCCTCTCCTTAAACTGGGGTAATTATAGCACATCCCGGATACAGCTGTCAAGAATAAGTGTATCTGTTCCATACAGCCTTAGCCGGAGCGGACAGCACCATATAGACAGATGGTCAGGGCAGATACACAAATTGCAGCGTTTTCGCGTGATTTTCTTCAGCTTGTTACGTTGACAAAAAAGAACCTTATATTTATAATAAAAAATAGTGATTTTTCGAGGAGGACGCTATGCAAAAATACAGAGTAAATGAACTGAGGAAGATGTTTCTTGAATTTTTTGAAAGCAAGGAGCATCTGGCGATGAAGAGTTTTTCACTGGTGCCGCACAATGATAAGAGCTTGCTGCTGATCAATTCTGGTATGGCACCGCTTAAGCCATATTTTACCGGACAGGAGATCCCGCCGAGAAAACGTGTGACTACCTGCCAGAAGTGTATTCGTACCGGCGATATTGAGAATGTAGGTAAGACCGCGCGCCACGGTACGTTTTTTGAGATGCTTGGAAACTTTTCCTTTGGCGATTATTTCAAGAAGGAGTCCATCGGCTGGACATGGGAATTCCTGACAGAGGTTGTCGGCCTTGATGCAGACAGGCTGTATCCGTCCATCTATCTGGATGACGACGAGGCATTTGAGATTTGGAATAAGCAGATCGGGATTCCTGCGGAGCGTATCTTCCGGTTTGGAAAGGAAGATAATTTCTGGGAGCACGGCTCCGGCCCCTGCGGTCCCTGCTCAGAGGTTTACTATGACAGAGGAGATAAATACGGCTGCGGGAAGCCGGATTGTACGGTAGGCTGTGACTGTGACCGTTATATGGAAATCTGGAATAATGTATTTACCCAGTTTGATAATGACGGGCATAACAACTATAAAGAGCTGGAGCAGAAGAATATTGATACAGGAATGGGGCTGGAGCGCCTTGCGTGCGTGGTACAGGATGTGGAGTCCATGTTCGATATCGATACACTGTTTGCCTTAAGAGAGCATGTGTGTAAAATGGCGGGAGCCGAATACGGCAAGGACTATGACACGGATGTTTCGATCCGTGTGATCACGGACCATATCCGTTCCGTGACATTTATGATTTCGGACGGAATCCTGCCCTCCAACAGCGGCCGCGGCTATGTTTTAAGAAGACTGCTCAGAAGAGCCTGCAGGCATGGAAGGCTTCTTGGAATCGAAGGGTCGTTCTTAGTGGAGCTTGCAAAGACGGTAATTGCAGGCTCAAAGGATGGATATCCGGAGCTGGAGGAGAAGAAGGACTTTATCTTTAAGGTCATTACAAAGGAAGAAGAGCAGTTTAATAAGACCATTGACCAGGGACTTTCGATTCTGGAGGGGATCGAAGCCGAGATGGAGAAAAGAAAAGAGACGGTGCTTTCCGGTGAGGAGGCATTCCGCCTGTACGATACTTACGGTTTTCCGGTGGATCTGACCAGAGAGATCCTGGAGGAAAAGGGTCTTAAGATAGACGAGGAAGGCTTTGAGAAGGCAATGAAAGCGCAGCGGGAGACGGCCAAAGGCACCTTCGGCGAGCATAATTATATGGGAGCGGATGTAACGGTTTATGAGTCCATTGACCCGTCGGTTACAACAGAATTTATCGGATATGATACATTGACGGCAGAGTCAGAGGTTACGGTGCTGGCCGCAGAAGATGAGCTTGTGGATGCACTGTCTGACGGAGAGAAGGGAACTATATTTGTAAATGTAAGCCCGTTCTATGCAGAAAGCGGTGGACAGGAAGCGGATACTGGCGTTATCCGTACAGAGGATTTTGAGTTCCAGGTAGAGGATGTGAAGAAGCTTCTGGGAGGAAAGTATGCCCATATCGGACAGGTCACCAGAGGCATGGTGAAGATCGGAGATAGGGTTATATTAGAGGTAAACGCCGGCAAGCGGGCTTTGTCGGCAAGAAACCACAGCGCTACGCATCTTCTGCAGAAAGCGCTCAAACAGGTGCTCGGCAACCATGTTGAGCAGGCAGGCTCCTCAGTAAATGAGAACAGGCTCCGGTTTGACTTTACACATTTTTCTGCATTGACAGAGGAGGAAATCCAGAAGGTAGAGGGGATCGTAAATAAAAGGATCCAGGAGCATCTTCCGGTAAAGGCTGAGAATATGCCGATCGAGGAGGCGCGGAAAACCGGAGCGGCCGCATTGTTTGGCGAGAAATACGGCGATATTGTACGGGTTGTCAGCATGGGGGATTTCTCGAAGGAATTCTGCGGTGGAACACATGTGGATAACACGGGTGTGATCAGTGCGTTTAAAATTATTTCTGAGACCGGAGTAGCGGCAGGCGTACGGAGGATTGAGGCGCTGACCTCTCAGGGACTTCTGGATTACTATGAAGAGACAGAGAATAAATTGATAGGAGCAGCAAAATTATTGAAGACGACACCGGACAAGCTTGCAGATAAGCTGAACCGCCTTCTTGCGGACCATAAGGCATTGAAGAGTGAGCTTGAGAGCACGAAGAGTAAGATGGCCCAGAATGCGGCAGGGGATCTGATGAATCAGGTAACTGAGGTGAAGGGTGTGAAGCTTCTTGCCGCTAAGGTGGAGGGTGTTGATATGAACAAGCTCCGGGAGCTTGGCGACAGCCTGAAGGAGAAGCTGGGAGAAGGCGTGCTCGTCCTTGCGTCTGCGGTAAACGGCAAGGTGAATTTGGTTGCAATGGCATCTGACGGAGCAATGGCAGAGGGTGCACATGCAGGAAATCTGATCAAGGGCATTGCGGCTCTTGTAGGCGGAGGAGGCGGAGGCCGTCCGAATATGGCACAGGCAGGCGGAAAGAACCCGGCAGGAATTGAGGATGCACTGGCGAAGGCCGGAGAGGTGCTTGAAGGACAGATTTCATAGAGGCAGTTATGCGGCACAGGAGGTAAGTATGGCAAAGGGACAGGTAAAAAAACAGGTTCAGCCAGAGGACATGGTGTTTGCTTTAGACATTGGAACGCGCAGTATCATCGGTATGGTGGGAAGCGTAGAGGAAGATAAGGTAAAGATCATTGCCATTGAAAAAGAGGACCATACGGAACGTGCAATGATCGATGGTCAGATTGAAAATATTGACAAAGTAGCTATGCTTGCTAAGCGGGTGAAGCGACGGCTGGAAAGCAGGCTGAAGGTCAAGCTGAATCAGGTCTGCGTTGCTGCCGCGGGACGGGCGCTCAGAACGAAGCGGGCGGATTTTGAGATGGAGCTTCCCCGTTCCCAGGTGATTGAGGACGAGACGATCAGCCGTCTCGAAGCAGGGGCGATCAGCAGGGCTGAGAAGGCATTTGATGCAGATAATGAGGCAGAGAACGATTCCCGAAACTTTTATCTGGTAGGATATACCGTGTGCCAGTATTATCTGGATCAGTATATGATGTCCAGCTTAAAGGACCATCGGGGAAGGAATATCAAGGTGGATTTGATTGCCACCTTCCTGCCGAGTGAAGTTATCGAAAGCCTTTATACGACGATGCGTAAGATCGGGCTGGAGATTGCAAGCATTACGCTGGAGCCGATCGCGGCAATTAATGCGGCAATCCCTGAGAACCTTAGGCTTTTGAATCTGGTTATGGTGGATATCGGTGCCGGAACCTCCGATATTGCCGCCTGTACAGGCGGGAGCGTGACCGGATATACGATGGCAACTGTGGCAGGAGACGAGATTACAGAGACGATTATGAAGGAATATCTGGTGGATTTTGGCGCTGCGGAACAGATAAAGGCCGAGCTTGAGACGAAGGAGGAGGTTTTGTATACGGATATTCTGGGACTGGAGCATAAGGCTTCCAAAGAAGATATCCTAAAGCATATCGAAGGAGCATCTGAGCATCTGTGTAAAGAGATTTCGGAGAAGGTTCTTGAAGTAAACGGAGGGGCGCCTTCTGCCCTGTTCCTTGCCGGGGGAGGCAGCAAGCTGGCGGGATTAAAGGAGGGACTGACCGCGGCTCTTAAGATGGATAAAAACCGTGTGGCGGTTGCAGGAAATAATTTCCGGGCAAATGCATATTCGGACGAATATGATTTGAATAATCCAGAGTATGCAACACCTCTTGGAATTGTCATTTCTTCCGGTTTGAATCTGATTAATGACAGCTTCCGGGTGACGCTGAATGGGAAATCAGCGAAGCTGTTCCGCAGTGGAAGCTTTACGGTTTTAAATCTTCTGATGATGAACGGCTACAGTTTTCAGGATATTCTGGGACGGCCGGGCAGGGATCTGGTGGTAACCCTGAATGGAAAACGGAAAGTCTTTTACGGGGTTCCCTCTCAGCCGGCCTCTCTTTTTGTGAATAAAAGAGAAGGAAAACTTTCTGAAGTCATCAATGCGGGGGACAGCATAGACTTTACTCCGGCAGTCCACGGTATTCCTGCAAGAGCGTTTCTTGGAGATATAGAGGGTGCACTTGAATGTGAGGAGATTACTCTGAATGGAGAGCATTGTTCACTGGAGACCCTGCTGAAGAGCGGGGATAAGATTGTGATGAGGCTTTCGCAGGCACAGATTGCCGAGATGGAAGCGGCTGCAGAAGAAGTGAAGAAGGAAGATACTGTAGAAGAAAAGAAGGAAAATATTGTAGAAGAAGAAAAGAATAAAGCGGCTGCAGAGAAAGAGGAACAGGCAGATGCTGAAAGTATAGAAGAAACAAGGGATACCATGAAGTGGAAGCAGGAAGAACTGGACTTTGGAAGTCTTAAGGGTGAACAGAAGGATTTAGCCATAGAAGCAGGAAGCAGGGCAGAGGAAGAACCCGATACAAGGGATGGAGTCAGGGCAGAGGAAGGGTCTGATACAAAAGACGAGATCAGGGAAGAAGAGAATGCCCAGCCGTCAGAAGAGAATGAGCCTGTGGGAGAGCATGAGGACTCAAGAGCAGAGACAGCCGTATCTGAGGGAGAAATTGTTTTCCAGCTAAATGGTGCTCCGCTGCGGCTGCCTCAGAAGGAAGACGGGAGGCCTTATTATCTGATGGATATGATCCAGTATTCAGGAATTGACCTGAAAAATCCAAAAGGAAGGATTGAACTAACAGTGAACGGAGTTTCCGGCTTTTTTCAGCAGGAATTGAAAGCAGGAGATAATATTTGTATTCAAGAAGAATAAAATAAAATGTAATAATTGAGCCTTTAATCTGCACTGGAGGCGGGGCTTTGTATGCAGGAAATCCTGCATGCTGACATTATGAACATAAAGAGGAGGATTGTTAGGATGAGACAGTTTTTTGGAATGAGCCAGCAGGGGGAGCTGAAAGAAGCAGTCCGGGGATTGAGCAGACCAGAATTAATTATGCTGTTTTCTAATGCAGAGAAATTCGAGACACATGTAGCTGAACTGGAGAGCCTTTTTCCGGAGGTACCCAGTATTGGATGTATTGGAATGAGCTATGATACCAAGGTAGTGGAAAAAGGCGTGGGTGTTATTGCGTTTTATGATGGAGTAAGCGTGGCAGCCAATGTCTTAGAGCAGGTATCCGTGATGCCGGTAAAATATATTGACCGTCTGGAGAAGGATATGAAATATATAAACGGTTCTCAGAATGACACGATATGTATTGATTTTTGCTCTGGAAATGATGCCTGTGTCCTTACAACGATTTATTCTGTATTAAAGCACAGAAATATTTCATTGGTGGGAGGAACCGGAGATGCAGGCAGGATATCTGCCAATGGGAAGGTTTATGAAGATGCAGTTGCTTATGCGCTGGTAAAGAATAAGAACGGCAGGGTAAAAGCATACAAAGAGAATATTTACCATCAGATGAAAAACTACCGGTTTATTGCCTCTAAGACAGACAAGGCAAATTATGTTATCGGAGCCCTGAACGGCCAGCCCGCGAGACAGGTGTATCAGGATATTCTACATATATCAGAGCAGGATATTACTACACAGACATTCAAGAATCCTTTCGGCAAGCTCAATGGAGATGATGTCTGCATAATTTCTATCAAAGAGGTGAAGGGAGATGCCCTGACCTGTTTTAGGCAGGTAAATGATTCGGATGTCCTGATTCTTCTGGAGCTGGGCGATTACAGGGCAATTGTGCGGAATACGATCCGCCAGATACAGCAGGATTTTCCACAGGTTTCAGCAGTGTTTTCTGTTAACTGTCTTTTCCGGTATCTGCTGTTTAATCAGAACCATTATATGCAGGAGTATCTGGAGGACATGAGTTTATTGGGGTCACATGCAGGCTTTGTGGGATATGGAGAGCATTATAATAACCGGTTTGTAAATCAATCCATGACTTGTGTGGTATTTGAGTAAAAGGAGGAATTTGCGATGTTTTGGAATAGAAAAAAACAGGACACAAGGAGAATGCCTGAGAGTGAAAACAGCCTGCATCCGGTACTGCATGTTATGGGCAGTCTAAAGGATTATCATACAGAGCTGGTGCAGAAAGAAGTGGATTCCCTGCGGGAATTAAATAATATAGGAAGCTCCTTTGGAAAAATACTCACAGAAGCTGAGAACTTTCAGGAGAAGCTGCAGGAATTTGACCAAAACTTTTCTAGTATTGAGCAGGTGTCAGGAGAATTTACTTCAGTAAAAGAAACCATTGCCCGGTCGGTAGCGTGTGCGCAGAACGGTGTGGAGGAACTGAAGAGCAGTTCCATACAGGTAGAGACATATTTTGCAGAAATGGAAAATACCTTTGAGAATCTGCAGCAGGCTGTAGAAAAGATCAAGCAGTGTACCAGCAGCATTGTATCGATCGCCGAGCAGACAAATATCCTTGCGCTGAACGCTTCTATTGAGGCGGCGCGGGCAGGAGAGCAGGGAAAAGGCTTTGCAGTGGTGGCAGTGGAAGTGAAAAAGCTTGCAGATGAGATTAAGAATCTGACGGGAGAAGTGGATTCCGGTATTCATGATGTGGAGCAGGGAACAAATCAGCTAAGCGGAAGTATCACAGTTTCTCAGGAGGCTTTGGGAAAGAGTCTTTTCAAGGTAAATGAAACATATGAAATGTTTGATGAAATCACACGGTCGGCAGAGGGTGCCTCAACCGTGCAGTCACAGATTTCCAGCGTGATCAATGAGTCAAATACAGCCCTGCAGCTATTGTGCGGTTTTTTTGGACAGCTTAGGAGCAGATATCAGGAGGTTGTAAAGCATATTGACCAGGCCGGCAGGCTGGGAACAACGAAAAGCGCCATGTTTGAGGATATTGATAATATGATGTCTCAGATTCCGCCGATTATCAAAGAGAATACGTCAAAATAGAATTCATTATTATAAATCAGCAGCCGAGAGATTACTCTGAGGCTACTGATTTATAATAAACTCCCACTCCCGATTTGTATTATCTTTCAGTGCATTCAATATTTATAGAAATATTATCTTTCAAGATTCCATTAAAGCTTCCTAATATCAGATTTTCGATTGCTATTTGAGATTCTTCTGAAATTTCATTACACGAATCCGTGTATAATGTTACAGCCACAGTAGTTTCTGAATGATCTGCTGTATCAAAATTATGTATGCTGACCAAAGGATTGCTGCCTTCAGCTATCGACTGGATGGTATCTTGTAATTTCATTTCCAGATCAGCCTTTTGGTAATCCTCTTTTTTAGTCATATCAGTTTTATGTTCGGTATTAAGACTTTCATATTCGATATCATAATCTGCAGACATACGATTAGCTGCTATAAATACTGCCGAAATGCAAATAACAAATAGACTAATACATAAACATATCCTTTTTTTAGATTTTTTCTCCATTTTTCTCCCTCAAAATATCACCGTTTTTATACTAACAATTATAGAAGACAACGGATTAATCTGCAAGCTTTTTATTATATTAGGAATTTCCTAATATAATAAAAAATGGAGCATCTTCCGATACTCCATCCTTAATAACTGCACAAATTAATTATACTTACGTTTTCTAGCTGCTTCAGATTTCTTTTTACGTCTTACGCTTGGCTTCTCGTAATGCTCTCTTTTACGAATCTCCTGCTGGATCCCAGCCTTTGCGCAGCTTCTTTTGAATCTGCGTAAAGCACTATCTAACGTCTCGTTTTCTTTAACGATTACATTTGACATAGTCTCACACCTAACCTCCCCTCCAGCCGTATATTGTGCATCATATGACTGTTCGGGTATATTTTTTGCACTACTTAGAATTATAGCACATATTTCATTTACGTCAATATATTTCTGGATTTTTCTGCTAAAACAGCCTTTTTTGAAATGCTATTTTAATAAAATCTTAACATTTTCTTAGGGATTACCTAGTAATCTTTCTGCATTATCTGGTAGAATGTGAGTGTAATGAGGAGGAATAGTAATATGGCTGATAAGATACTGATCGTGGATGATGAGCAGGAGATTGCCGATCTGGTTGAACTCTATCTTGAGAATGAGAATTTTACGGTGTTTAAGTTTTACACGGCGCAGGAAGCCCTTCAGTGCATTGAGAATGAGACATTGGATCTGGCGCTTCTGGATGTGATGCTTCCAGGCATGAGCGGATTTCAGATATGTAAGAAGATACGGGAGCAGCATTGCTATCCGGTGATCATGCTGACGGCGAAAGGCGAGGAGGTGGATAAGATCACAGGCCTGACATTGGGGGCGGATGATTATATTACCAAGCCGTTTCTTCCGCTGGAGCTGATGGCGCGGGTAAAGGCCCAGCTTCGGAGGTATAAGCGGTATAATACAGGGAAGGAGCCGGAGGAGGACGTGATCATCCATTCCGGCCTTGTACTGAATATAAAGACACATGAGTGTACGCTGAATGAGAAACCTCTGCAGCTGACCCCTACGGAATTTTCCATTCTGCGTATTCTGTGCCAGAAGAAGGGAAGCGTGGTCAGTGCAGAGGAGCTGTTCCATCAGATCTGGGGCGACGAGTATTACAGCAAGAGCAATAATACGATTACGGTCCATATCCGCCATCTGCGGGAGAAGATGGGAGATTCCTTTGAGGATCCGAAATATATTAAGACAGTCTGGGGGTGCGGATATAAAATTGAAAGATAGAATACCAAAGCCATTCATAATTCTGGCGCTTACAGCAGCAGGCATGGTGCTCGGCCTGCTTGTGTTTTTTCTGGTGGATACAGTGTTAAACGGCGTTTTTCTGGACTGGTTATCGCGTAATTATATGATTACTTATGAGGAATATTCTGAGATTAACGGGGAAAGGGTATTTGTGACAAGGCCGGATTGGAGCGCCATTAAGACGCTTGTGCTGAAGCTTATGCTGATGCTTGCGGCTGTTGTGGCAGTCATTGTCACGATATCTGCAGAAATTTATGCCAGAATCAGAGAGAAGGAGACAATGAAGGATGCAGGCAGGATGTTTCAGGAATATATGAACGGGGATAAGGAGGCGTCGGAGGTTTTTCCGGAGGAATATGCGGAGGCCGCGGCCAGAATGACAGAGATTAAGGCGGCAATGCGGCGAAATGAGCAGATTATCCGGGACGAGGCGGTCAGAAAGAATGATCTGATCACCTATCTGGCTCATGATTTGAAGACGCCTCTGACTTCGGTGATCGGATATTTAAGCATTCTGGACGAAGCATCTGATATGCCGCAAAAACAGAAGGAGAAATATGTGGGGATTGCGCTGGATAAGGCAGTCCGGCTGGAGAAGCTGATCAATGAATTCTTTGAGATTACCCGGTATAATCTGCAGCAGATGGAGCTGGAGGAGGAAAGCATTGACCTGTATTATATGCTGCTCCAGATGACGGATGAATTCTATCCGCTGCTCCAGCCCCGGGGAAACAGCATCAGCTTGTGCGCGGATGAGGATTTAACGGTGTATGGTGATTCGATGAAGCTTGCGCGGGTATTTAATAACATCCTGAAGAATGCCATCGCCTACAGTTATCCAGATACAGCCATTGAAATCCGGACAGAGAAACTGCCGGATGAGATTCGGATTTATTTTCAGAATAAAGGCAGGACAATTCCGGCGAAGAAGCTGGATACGATTTTTGAGAAGTTTTTCCGTCTGGATGAAGCCCGCGGGACCAATACCGGCGGCGCAGGGCTCGGACTTGCGATCGCGAAAGAAATCGTCCATCTGCACGGCGGAAGGATATGGGCAAAGAGCGAGAAGGAACTGACTACCTTCTGTGTGGCACTGCCGGTATAATATTAGCAGAATATCAATATACCATTAATCTTTTCTTAGGATTTAAACAACAGAATGTTAAAGTGTGAAGGACCTCTGTTCAGTAGAATAAATACAGAACAGAGGTTATTTTTTGTCTTAGTATGCAGGAGAAGGTGCCTGCGGCAGATCTTTGGCATGTGATAAAAATATTTTTCAGCGGAACATAGAAAAGGAAGGTGTATGAATATGGAAAGAAATACGGACAGAAGAATGAAAAACCATAGAAGGCGGGGATCCAGGAGGAGAAGAAGAGCGTATCAGAAAAAGCTTCTGATTATGATTATAACGGCAGTGCTTCTTGTTTTTATGGGAGAGCATGTATGGTCAGCGGCGGGAGCCGTGAAGCAGGAAGTTCTTCCGGCACTGGGAGCGGAATCACAGGGTGCTTTATGGAATGCAGGTGCTTTGAAGAATCTGTATAGTCCGAATGCGGTTCTGATGGATGCAGAAACCGGGGATATTCTGGAGAGCTATAACGCAGGAAGAAGGATCTATCCTGCCTCGCTTACGAAGATTATGACGGCTGTACTGGCAGCAGAGCACACAGAAAATATGGAGGAGACAATCACGCTTCCGGTGGATTTCTTTCAGGGATTGTATGAAGAGAATGCTTCCATGGCAGGCTTTGCGCCTGGAGAGCAGGTGCGCCTTAAGGATCTTTTGTATGGAATCCTGCTTCCGTCCGGGGCAGAGTGCTGTATAGCATTTGCGGAGCGGATTGCAGGCTCAGAGAAGGGCTTTGTGGAATTGATGAATGAAAAGGCCCGGGAGCTTGGAATGGAGGATACGAAATTCTGCAATTCAACAGGTCTTCATGAAAAGGATCATTATTCTACGGTGGAGGATATGGCGGTTCTTCTACAGTATGCGTTGAAGAATGAGACATTCCGGGCCGCATTTACCAGCCAAAGCTATAGCACGCTTCCTTCAGAGATGCATCCGGAGGGCTTTGCCTTTACCAGCACCATGTTCCGGCATCTGGACGGAATGGAGATTGAGAACGGGGAGGTTCTTGGAGGAAAGACCGGGTATACGCCGGAGGCAGGACTGTGCCTTGCAAGCCTTGGAGAGGTGTCTGGAAGGGAATATATACTGGTAACCGCAGGCGCTGACGGAGATCATGATACAGAGCCGTATCACATTCTGGATGCGGTAAAGGTGTATGATCGGATTGCAGTGCTCTTTCGGAGTGAGAACGATTATATTATGAGGACAGCCGTATCTATGTGATAAAAGATCAGGCAATATAACCGCTTTAAGCTCGGAAAATATTCTGCTTTGGTTTGTCACCATCTGCCGCCTGTGTTATGATAGAAAGAAGGACGGAGGCAGACATATGGCAGAGATTTACTATATTGAAGATGATGATACCATTGCGGATATTGTGAAAAAATATCTGGAACAGAAGGGGAATATGGTATTGATATTTCAAGGAATTGCAGAGGCATTTGATGCGTTAAAGCAGCGTGTACCGGATTTGGTTTTGATGGATTTTAATCTGCCGGACGGAAGAGGGGATGATTTCTGCAAAATGCTGCGCGCCAGGTGGAGAGAACTTCCGATTATGTTCCTGACGGTGCGGAATGATACCTGCGATGTTATATCTGGATTTCAGAACGGTGCGGATGATTATATTACAAAGCCCTTTGAACTGGAGGTGCTTTATTCCCGTATTCTGGCTCTATTGCGCAGAGCCGGAAATACAGCGGAGCAGTTTCTCTCTTGTGGCAGCGTTCAGATTGACAGGGCCGGAATGAAGGTTTTTGAAAACGGTAAGGAGATTCATGTGAGCTATACAGAATATGAGCTTCTTCTTACATTGATGCGGAATATGGGAAAAACGGTTACGAGAGAGCAGCTGTTGGAGAAGATTTGGGATTGTAGCGGCAACTATGTAAATGATAATACACTGACGGTAACGATGAAACGGCTGAAGGAGAAGCTGCATAAGCCCTCCTGTATCAAAACAATCCGAAGTTTTGGATATCGGATGGAGGAGGAAGCATGAACAGGGAGATGGATCATAGAAGGAATATAGTAATGATGCTGTCGGCCTGCCTTTTGGCAGTGTCCCTGGCAGCATTTTGTTTTACCAGCTATTACAGCCGCTTGCAGTTTCAAATGACTGGATATCTATGCAGGGAAATTGTGGAGAGACAGCCAGAGAGCAAGCAGGCGGTGATGGAGGCTTTGAAAGGACTGGAACAATATTCAGAAAAAGAGCCGGAAAATATGTTAAGCCTCTTTGGGTATCGACAGTCAGATTTTCTGAGACTGTACCCGGGAGGATTGGCCTTTGCAGCTTTGGGGACCGTTCTTTTTGCGGCTTGTATGTTAATGGTTATCCGTCAGCATGATAAGAGATTTCAGAACCGGATTCTTATGCTGACCGATTATCTGGAAAAGGCCGCAAATCCAGAGGAGGCTGATTTTCTGCTTGCCGGGCCGGACGGAACGGGTATGGAGGAAAATCTATGTTCCTGTCTTCAGGATGAAATATACAAAACAGTGACAACGCTGTATCAGACCAGGGAGGAAGCCCTGCAGGCAAAGAAAAATTATGCGGAGAATCTGGCCAATATTGCCCATCAATTAAAGACGCCGATTACAGTTATTTCCCTGTCTGCGCAGATGATAGAGGAAAAAGCGTATTCCGAATATACGGCCGGGATTCGGAAACAGGCGGAAAGGCTTGCTTACCTAGAGGAGTCGCTGCTGGTATTATCCCGCATTGATGCAGGGACGCTGGAACTGAAACGGAACGAGGCAGATGTTTTTACACTGCTTATGCTGGCATCTGACCATCTACAGGAGCTGGCTGTGCAGGCGGGAGTGGGTATAGATGTTCAGGAAATGGGAGAAGTATCTGTTAACGTGGATTTGGATTGGACGATGGAAGCGGTGATGAATTTTATTAAGAATTGTGTGGAGCATGCACCTGCAGAAACGATGGTCTGCTGTTCCTATGAGGAGAATCCCTTATACGTGCAGATTAGGATATGGGATGAAGGAGAGGGCTTTGCAGAAGAAGACCTTCCGTATTTGTTTGAACGGTTTTACTGTGGAAAACGAGGAAAGAAACATGGCGTCGGGATAGGACTTGCGCTGGCTGAATCTATTGTTGAGATGCAGAATGGTATCATCAGCGCTTATAACCGCCCGGAAGGAGGAGCATGTTTTGAGATTCGGTTCTATTGTCACTGAGATGTCACTTTGCTCTGCTATGATATGCATGTAACAGGAAATTGCAGAGAAAAATATCCGCATAGGCGGAATATGATCGGAGGTAAGCGATGGAACTGCTGAGATGTGAGAAGCTGTCAAAAATATATGGCCGGGGAGAAGGCCGGGTTACGGCCTTGGATGAAATTGACCTATCTGTAGAAGGGGGGGAATTTACAGCGGTTGTGGGAGCGTCTGGTTCGGGAAAATCAACGCTTTTGCATATATTGGGGACTGTGGACAAGCCGACAGGCGGAAGGGTGACAGTTGAGGGGGTGGATATCGGGAAATTAAGCCTGGCGGATTCCGCTGTATTTAGAAGAAGGAAGGTAGGGTTGATCTATCAATTCTATAACCTGATTCCCACGCTGACGGTGGAGAAAAATATTCTACTGCCTATGCTGTTAGATAAGAGGAAGCCGGATAGAGATTATTTTGATAGTATTGTGAATACACTGGGGATAAGAGAGAAGCTGGGCTCTCTTCCGCATCAATTGTCCGGAGGACAGCAGCAGAGGGCGGCGATTGCAAGGGCGCTGATTTATCGCCCTGCGCTTCTGCTTGCGGATGAGCCTACCGGAAGCCTTGACCGGAAAAACGGAAAGGAGATTGTGGATTTATTAAAACTGTCAAACAGGAATTTCAAACAGACCATTATCCTGATTACCCATGATGAAAGGATTGCGCTGGAAGCAGACCGTGTCATAACCTTAGAGGACGGCAGGATAATCAGCAGCGAAAGAAGGGGGCAGTTATGATGTGGAAGGAGTATTCAACGAGCTATCTGAAACATAACCGCGCTTCCGGCAGATCTATCATGGCCGCGGTTTTTGTGGCGGCACTGCTTTTATCCCTGCTGCACAGTCACGCCTATAATCTGTGGAGAGATGAAATAAACAGGATTACAGCGAAAGAGGGAGACTGGCAGGGGCGTATTACAGGAAGGATAACAGAACAGGAGTTGTCTGTAATCAGAAATTTTGCCAATGTAGAACATGCAGGTGTCAATGAAGAACTGTCAGAGGGTGCAGAGAAAACCGTTGATATTTATTTTAAAAACCGTCGGAGAATCTTTCAGGATATGCCGCTGATTGCAGAAGAACTGAGGATATCAGAGGAGCATATGTCGTATCATCTGGAGCTATTGTCCAGATACCTTGTTCATGACCCGCAGGATTTTACGCCGCCTCTGTTGATGAGCTTTTATCTGGCGGTACTGGTTATTGTATCCGTTTCCTTAATTCTGATCATCCGTAATTCCTTTGAACTGACTATGCAGGCAAGGATCCATCAGTTTGGGATCCTTTCCAGCATTGGAGCGGCGCCAAGACAGATAAGAGCCTGCCTTCTGCAGGAGGCGGCTGTGCTCTCTGTGCTGCCGATGCTCTTTGGAAGTATGCTTGGCATTGCTGTCAGCTGCGGTGTAGTACAGGCGGCGAAGCTGTATATAGGAAATGTTTCAGAAAAAACAGAGACGGTTTTCTGCTATCATCCGCTGGTGATTGTGATTACGATTCTTTCCGCTGGTGCGGTTGTACTTTTTTCAGCGTGGCTTCCAGCAAGAAAGCTCAGTAAAATGACGCCATTAGAGGCAATCCGAAACGCGGGCGGGATTCCATTGTGCAGACAGAAGCATTCGCCGGTGCTTTCGGTGTTGTTTGGAATCGAGGGAGAGCTGGCAGGAAATGCGTTAAAAGCAAGAAGAAAATCAATGAGAATTGCCTCCTGGTCGCTGATGCTTTCTTTTTTAGGGTTCTCAGTGATGCTCTGCTTTGTGACACTTTCGGATATCAGTACCAGATATACGTATTTTGAGCGGTACCAATATGCGTGGGATGTTATGGCATCTGTAAAGGATACCCCGATAGAGGATTTTAGGATGACGGAAGAGTTACAGGAACTTTCCGGGGTGCAGGATGTTATTGTCTATCAGAAGGCGGAGGAAATGTGTCTGATACCGGAGGCGGAGCAGAGTAAGGAACTGGCTTCTCTTGGCGGATTGGGGACAGTTACGGAGAGTGTCAGCATAGATAAGAATGGAAGATTTCAGGTCAAAGCGCCTATTGTGATAATGGATGATGCCAGTTTCTTAAACTATTGTGTTCGGACAGGGAACACAGCAGATGTAAATGGAGCATTGGTCTATAATCAGGTTTGGGACAGCCTGCACAGCAATTTCCGGGAGCGGGAGTATCTTCCTTTTGTACAGGAAACGAGGAGAACCAGCATTTTGTATGGCAGGGGTCAGGAAGAGAAGACTTTGGAGATACCAGTTTTAGCTTATGTACAGGAACTGCCGGTTCTCCGTGAGGAGTATGAGGATTATGCACTGGTGCATTTCGTGTCACTGTCTATGTGGAAAGGCATGAAGGAATCTCTGGGAGAGGCAGAGCCGGACAGCTATGTCAGGATTCTGTCAGACGGTAGTAAAAGTCTTACAGATTTAAACAGGCTGGAAAAGACGGCGCTGGATTATATGAGGGCAGAATATGAGGTACAGAGTGAGAACCGGATTCAGGAGAAGATGGATAATGCCAGAATGATTCAAGGCATGAAGGTGATTATGGGAGGATTCTGTGTTCTTCTTGCTTTGATTGGGATTGCTAATGTATTTTCCAATACATTGGGATTTCTGCGCCAGAGAAAACGGGAATTTGCAATGTATATGTCTGTTGGACTAACACCCTCTTCCATGAGAAAGATATTCTGCATAGAGGCATTTGTCACAGCAGGCAGACCGATTCTCATTACCCTGCCGCTTACAGCAGCGTTTATTCAGTTTGCCGCCGCGGCAAGTTTCTTGGAGCCGGAAATATTCTGGCGGGAAGCGCCGGTAGTACCGGTTCTGGTTTTTGCGGCAGTGATTGCAGGATTTGCGGCACTTGCATATTATATAGGCGGGAAACGTCTGCTTCAATGTGATTTGAACGAGGCGCTGCGGAATGATACGATGATATGATAACATTGTGCGGTTATAGATAATATACTTGTATATGCAATAGACTGATTTTCTATATGTGTTTTCATAATGTTTGCAATTAGGATTGTATGATGATATAATTAAAATAATCATCATAAGAGGAGAACATGACCATGATCGAGAAAAGGGCAATTGCAAAATGGTTTCGATATCTCCTTCCGATTATCCTGATACTTGTAATTGTTTTTGCTGTAATTGGGCACAAACAGGGCGGTGCCGATTTGGAGCGGCAATCGCGGGCAGCTCTGAAGCGGCTTCTTTCCTGCACGCTGCAGCAGGCAGAGGATTTTGATGCGGCGGCAGAGACAACTCAGGCGGTCATGGAATCAATGTCGGACAGCGGAACCGGGTTGACACAAGACATTAACAAACTACAGGATTATCTCATAGAACAGTTTGGTGATTATATGACAAATGAATGCATTGAAAAGCTTGCAATGGATCGGATCTTTTATCAAAGTGCTGCATTGGCTAAACAGTTCGATTCCGACATTGAAGCTAGTGAAATGGAACTTGTACAATGTGCTGGTGAACAAGAACGTTACACTTTTTCAGTGGAAATAAAAACATCGGCGGGCGATTCTGTTGCAGCTGCAAAGGGGATAATTTCAATGAAAAAAGACAAAGACAAGTGGAAGGCATCCCGCATTACTCTGACTATGATTCCTTCTTAATTAGGAAAAACCATATTAATCAATAATCGTTTTTTATTTCTATACTGGAGGAAATTGTATGAGTGTAACATATTATAGGATCAAGGATCTTAATTTGATTGGTAAAATGCAGGACAATATTCCGTATATTTATATAACAGAGCAAGGATGGGCAGCAGATACTAACAATATTCTTATGGATCGGATTATGGGATATGATGAAACCGAACCGAAGGGTTCGCCATATGCGATTGGAAATAGTAGTATTATGGAACTTGTAGAAGAGATTAGTGAAGATGAGGCAGAACGATTCATTAAGACTAACGAGAGATAATTATTAAATTAAGAAAAAAGTATTGACGAACCGGGAGAAGAGGGTATATTTTCTCGACTGTTGAAAGTCAAAGGTGCCGCGCAGGATATGCGCGGCATTTTTTTGAAAAATTGAGAAAGGGATGCGGTTATTGTATCTATAGTATTTTTAATTCCTGGTAGAGCCGGCCTATGGGGAGGCCGACCACGTTGTTGTAGTCTCCTTGTATGGATTTTACATGGACAGAGAAATCTCCCTGAATACCATATGCACCGGCTTTATCCAGAGGATCTCCGGTTGCGGTATACTGAAGCAGATCCTCCCGGCAGATGGGATAGAAGGTTACATGAGTGCATTCATAGAAGGTGTTGATGGCTGTTCCCTTTATGATGGATACTCCGGTGTAGACCTGATGGGTTCGGTCAGCCAGCATAGACAGCATGTCTAAGGCTTCTGACTCATCAGCTGGCTTGCCAAGTATTTCGTCTTTATAGACAACGATAGTATCTGCACCGATGACTACATCGCTTATATCCGCGTGCTTTTTCCACACATCCATTGCCTTCTGCCTGGCAAGTTCCATTACGATATCGGACGGTGCAGATTCGGTAATGGTTTCTGTTATGGCGGATGGAATTACGGTAAAATCAAGCCCGGTGCGGGCAAGCAGCTCTTTCCGCCTTGGGGATGCGGAAGCAAGGATATATTTCATAGTGATACCTCTTTTCTTTTTGGATTCTCTGAACTATAATACCATTATAAACAGAAAATGAACAGGAGGAAATACAGGATGTATATCAGTGAGATTGTTACGACGGTTCCTGAGAATGTAACGGAGCGCGTACCGTTAGAGCAGGAGGTGTATAAGGTATTTAAAAAGCTTGGGATTTCTTTTGAACGGGTGGATAATGACCCGGCGGCATCTATGGAGGAGTGTGCGGACGTGGGAAAGGTACTTGGTTCGCCTGTCCGCAAGGATGTGTTTTTGTGTAACCAGAAGAAGACAAGCTTCTTTCTGCTTGTGATGCCGGAGGAGAAGGCATTTGATGCCGCTTCCTTTAGTAAGAAGCTTGGGGTATCCCATATGTCCTTTGCATCTCCGGAGCATATGTGGGAATATCTAGGGACGAAACCGGGATCTGCAAGCGTGGTGGGACTCCTGAATGATAAGGACGATTATGTACAATTGATTCTGGATAAGGAAGTGGCTGAGGCTGAATATTTTGTATGTAATACGGGAATCAATACGACGCATTTGAAGATTAAGACGCAGGATCTGATCAAGAAATTCCTGCCGTATACTCACCACAGGCCGAGGATCGTGGATTTATAGGAGGCGTTTGTATGCGGAGAATGGAATCGGAAGAGTTAGAGGGAATCCTCTCGAAACGGCGGGGAGAAGAAAGGCTGGATCTGTCGGACTTGGAATTTGGGGACATGGATTTTAGGGGAAAAGACCTCCATAATATAGATTTCCGCGCCTGTATGTTTCTTAATGTGATTTTTGACGGTGCGGATCTGTCTGGTTCCAGTATTGAAAATGCAAGGCTGGACGGGTGCTCCCTGCGGGGGGTGAATTTCCGCGGCGCATACATGAAGGGAGCCTGTATGCGGGGCTGTGATATGACCAGCTGCGACATCAGCGGTGCGGATCTGTTTGCGGCAGTGCTTGAGAAGGCAGTGCTTACGGATATTATTTCCGATGAGGATACCAAGTGGTTCCGGATGCACTGTCCGGAGACCGGGCCGATCCTTGGATATAAGAAGTGTGTCAACGACCGTTTGGTTCAGCTTTTGATTCCGGCAGATGCAAAGCGGACCTCGGCAACTATGCCGAGCTGCAGATGTAACAAGGCGAAGGTGCTGACGATCAAAAGCTTTGACGATACGGAGGAATTTGACGAGGCATGGTCGCTGGTAGACGAGAATTTTGTGTACCGCAAGGGCCAGTGGGTGGAAGTAAAGAACTTTAATGAGGACCGGTGGTTTGATTCTACTACAGGGATCCACTTCTGGCTGACTAAGGCGGATGCGATCGGATATTAAGAATTACCTGCGCGGATGGGTTCTGCCCTTTCTGCTCCGGGGCGCTGCCTGCAGCTTCCGCGGAGCGGCAGAGCAGAACGTGTCCGCGCAGATTATTTATTTTGCATTGACGGAGATCCCGTTTACTTCAACCTCGTCGTCGATGGGGATGACCAGGCATTTTCTGCCGTCAATGATCTGAATATCAACAAGGTCTGAGCGCTCAGGATTTACGTTGATGACAACCTCGGGCGTTTTGATGCTGAATTTTCTTGTCTCGGCAATGTTGGAGGCAAGAAGAGAACCGCGGGCACCGATGGTTTCGTTGTAATCCTTTTCAAAGGTTTCCAGCTTCTCTTCCGGGATACCGCTGCTGGTCAGAAGCTTTCTGACTTCTTGCTTTCCAAGCTCTAAGGGCTCCGGCTCTTCCCTGGATTCCTCGATCATTTCATTCAGATTCTCATGGATCGTGCGGATGACAGAGTAATCGCAGTCTTCCTTTAATGTGTTTACAATGATATCCTGAAAGAATTCCTTCTGGCTTCCTGCGCTCATAACCTCGCTGCAGCCAAGCACGGAGGTTACAAAGTAATCCTGCAGTTCTTCCGGCTTCTTGGAATAGAACAGGAGATGGTGAAGGTCAGGGGACCGGTCGTTAAATGCCGGGAACAGGAATCCGTTTGCCGGTTCGCCTACCACCCAATCGCGGATACGGTCCTGAATGCTGTTGGCGGCAGGATTGTAGCAGAGTCCGGCTTTGGATAACGCTACAGGGCAGATACAGCAGAGGATATGCTCGTATACGTTATCGGAAGCGTCGAACATCTCGCTTCCGTCAAGCGCCCTGCCGGGTATATCGTAAACTGCATGGATGAGCAAAATCAGATAATGCTCCCCGAAATCATAATATTCAATTACCTTATCATAAAACTCTTCCAGAAGGATATCGTCGGTGAGCTTGCTTTCTTTCAAATTACGGATAAATTCCTGTGTTCCGCCGGACAGCTCCTGCTCCAGAGGAAATTCCATATGTATCAGGTTCTTCCCGATGGTGCCGGAAAGAGCCTTTTTAAAAATGTCAAAATATTTGAAGGTCTCCTCTTCGGGAAGAGAGAGGAAGGCTTCTTTAAATTCCAGCCGTTTTTCCTTATCGCCGTCTACATAACAGCCGCAGATGCGGGTGACGGCACAGTTTTCCGGTGAAAATTGTTTGCGGATTTCCAATACTTCTTTTTTATTCATGATCGTACTCCATTCTATCTGTAAAGTGTTACTATCTTAGCATATCCGGTGAGATTTTGCAAAAGGGGCAGGCATAATATTTCGGGCTGATGATTACAATGTTAATAACAGCAGTAGATGCGAGGAGATTATGCAGAAATTTCTGGCAATCGTATTAAGTATACTGATTGGAGTACAGGGGATTGTATGGATTCCGGAAGGTATGGAGGTACAGGCAGAGGAGCTGGCAGAAGATACAGGAGAAAGCGGTGCAGAAGAGGGACAGACAGAGGAAAGCGGTGCAGAAGAGGAACAGACTGAGGAAGACGCCGGGCAGGCGGCGGGCGGAGGAACAGGAGTAGAGATAAGCGCGCCTTCCGCAATGCTGATGGAAGCTTCTACCGGAAAGATTATTTATGAGAAGGATGCGGATACCAGACGCCCGCCTGCGAGCGTGACGAAGATTATGACGCTGTTATTAATTTTTGATGCTTTGGCGGATAACCGGATTACACTTGAGGATGAGGTGCAGACATCAGAGTATGCGGCTTCCATGGGAGGTTCGCAGGTATTCTTAGAGCCGGGAGAAACGCAGACTGTAGATACCATGATCAAATGCATTGCAGTGGCGAGTGCCAACGACGCTTGTGTGTCGTTTAAAAATAGCAGACAGTATGTGGGAAAGTTTTTGCGGTTCGCCAGCAAGAACTTTGTTTTTTTGTAACAGGTATTGTATAATGCATAAAAAGGAAATTCGTAATATGGAGCAGGCGTCTAACCGTACCTTATCGACCGGGCACAGCTATATCACATAAAAGAGGCTTGAGAGGAAATAAACAGGTTCATACAGCTTAATTTCTGTAGACTTTGGCCGATAGTTATTATGATGGTATGTAACGGTTTGGGGTATAAGAGAATTGTTAGGGCAGGATTATAAAAGTGAGGATGTAGTATATGAAGATCTATGGAGATTATTCCTTTGTATTAGACAGGCTGAATGTGATGCATGAGTCCCGGTTTCAAGTTGTTAAGAATGGTACGAAGATTGTGGAGTTTGCGGATAAGTTTATAGAGGAACAGAAGGCGGTTTCACAGGATCAGGTGGCTATTTCACGGGAAGGAATGGATTACATCCGGGATCAGTTGTCTGATCTTGGTTCGGGAACGAAATTTGAAACAGAAGACGGAAGGACTTTGACACAGATAACGAATGCAAATATGTCATTGATGGACGGACTTTGCAAGACTTATATATCACTGCATCTGGATTCGGTGGATGAAGAAGGGATCAGCACGAATATCCACAGGGATCTGTTTTCTAAGTACTGGCAGGAGATGAATAGTAAGGATAAGGAAGACTGGGGCAGCCATACGGAAAGCCTGGCGGATTCTTATGCGTCTATGTACAAGAAGATTGTAGAAGGCTATGCAGACGGCACGAGAGAGGTCTGGATACAGGATAACAGTACAGGAGATGACTTTAGCGGAATTGAGCTTGAGATAGACGGTCAGGCTGTGCGTTACCGGAAGCTTACAAAAGAAGAGGAGCTGGAATATCTGGATAAGACCTTTGATAAGCTGGTAAAGGATGAGGCAGATCAATTTGCGAAAGAAGAGCTGGCGAGAAAACGTGCAGAGGCGGAAGCAGAAGAATATGAAGCCACGAAGAATGAGCCTGATTTCTGGGATTCTCTGGCGGATCTGGCAGACAAATTGGTAAACGAAACAAAGAATTATCTGGACCGTGTGATGGCAGAGCTTAAGAAACTGCTCAGTCAGGATGAGCCGGAGATTGATATTGCGGGAAGGATGGAGGCAGAGGCTTATAATTACAGGATGGAAACTGCGGAAAGAGGGCAGCGGCAGGCGCAGTATGCGAATTACAGGAGGATCAGTCAGATGACATCCGATGTGCAGACGCTTCTGGGGAATATAAGGGCATAGCAAATATGGTGGCGGTTCATATAGTGCCCTGCATTTACTGTAAAGTACGTAAGAAAAATAGATTGACAGGATAGAAAGGAATGTTTATACTGAAGAATATAATTTGAAATTATTACAGGTAACATGCTGGCTATCACACAGAAAGGAGGACGATCATGAAACAGAGAACTATAAGAATCGATCATTTAACAGTTAATTACAGAGAGCAGATTGTCCTTATGGCAGTTTATAGATAGCAGGTATATCGTTTGAGGTTATTTTCTATTCCGTTATACTTGGATAATCTGGCATCTCTGGTTTCAGGGATGCTTTTTTCTGTCATTGAAAAAGCATCGGCAAAGAGAAAGGATTATCATGAAAGAAGTAAACGGAGTCTATACTTCCGCAAAAATATTCACAAATACAGTAGAAGATTATGCTTTGGCACAGATTCAGATGCTCTGTGATAATGAAGCATTTACAGGGTGCAGGGTCCGGGTTATGCCGGATGTCCATCCAGGGAAAGTGGGAACGATTGGTTTTACATCGACATTAGGAAGCCGCATTCTGCCGAATGTGGCAGGTATTGACATCGGATGCGGGATACTGGCTGGAAGGCTGAAGCAGAAAAAGACGGAATTTCAGAAATTGGATACAGTAATCAGAAACCACATTCCTGCCGGATTTCAGGTGAGAAAGAGAGAGCACCGGTTTATGGAAGAAATCTGGCTTTCGGATCTGAGATGCTGTCAGCATATCAATCCGGAGAAAGCAGGCTTAAGCCTCGGCACATTAGGAGGCGGGAATCATTTTATCGAGGTGGACAGAGATGAGGAAGGGTTTCTGTATGTGGTGATCCATTCGGGAAGCCGCCGTCTCGGAAAAGAGGTAACGGAATATTACCTGAAAAAGGGCCAGAAATATTTAAAGAAGAATGGAATACAGGTTCCCTATGAGCTGACCTATCTGGAGGGCCCGCTGATGGAGGATTATATGTATGACCTGCAGGTGGTACAGGAATTTGCAGAATTAAACCGAAAAGCGATCCTGGATGAACTTGCCAAAGGGATGAAATGGAAGGTAGAAGAGGTGTTTTCATCGGTTCATAATTATGTGGAGGACGGAGAGGAAGAGAGGATCCTGCGAAAAGGCGCGGTCTCGGCCAGAGCAGGAGAACAGGTCATTATCCCGATTAATATGAGGGACGGGATTCTTCTTGGAACCGGCCTTGGAAATGCAGACTGGAATTATTCGGCGCCTCATGGAGCCGGCCGGATCATGAAACGGGAGGATGTAAAGCAGAGGTTTACCGTATCGAGTTTCAAGGCAGAAATGAAAGGAATTTACTGCTCCTGTATTGGGAAGGATACGCTGGATGAAGCGCCGTTTGCTTACCGCGGGATTCAGGAGATTACGGAGCAGATAACAGATACGGTAGAGATTCGGAAGATTTTAAAGCCGGTTTATAATTTTAAGGCAGGAAAGATGTGAGGCAGGAATATGGCAAAATATAGAGAGGTGCCCTGTAAATACTATATGGCACTGGGAGAATGCAGGAAGGGCAGGGATGCCTGCCACAAGGGATACTGCCAGCATTGCGGTAAATATGAACCGCGGGCAAAGGTAAGGAGGATCAACAGGAAAAAGCAGTATAATGAGAAAAGGCGGGCAGGAGAGTCCATTCATTTTATTCTTCATTCCTTGGATACCGTCCTTACAGATAGGTGGAAATCCTATTTTGGATCCTTTGCCCGGTTTGTATTTACTAATACATTGGAATAGCAGGAGACAAAGCGGTACCTGTCTGCGCCTATGGATTTGAGATTCTGGCACAGATAATCGGCCTCGGTATAAATGGTGTTATCCGTGCTGATATTAACTAACCCGCAGCGGTTCGTGAGATAATCTAGTATGCTGTATCATTGATGTTTAACATATCTGTCACCTCATAGTATTCAAATAGAGGGATTTAGAGAATAGATGGCTGTGAAATAAGAGAATGCGGCATGGGAAAGAGTTTTCACGCCGTATTTTTTGTGTAGATTATACTAAGATAGCTTGTCTTTCGCATAGAATGGAATGAGTTCATATCTATGCAGAGGCAGGCCGGAATTGGAAAATAAAAGCAGGAAACAAAAAGAGGAAGGAAAAAAGAATCCTTTCAGCACAGAGCAGATAAGGATTGCCAGAACCGCTTATGGAACCAGAGCTCTGGCTGAATGTATGGAAGCAGTGATCAAGCTTTATATGGAAAAGTAATGCAGAGATATTGTTCTAAAATTAAGACAGGCGGAGAGGTTTTATGACAAAAAGAAATAAAGCGGCGCTGTACCTGCGTCTCTCAAAGGAAGATAAGGATAAGCTGACAAAGGGGGATGACAGCGCCAGCATTCAGAACCAGAGGCTTTTATTGACGGATTATGCCCTGCAGCACGATTATCAGATTGCGGATATTTATTCTGATGACGATGAGAGCGGTCTTTTTGATACAAGACCTGATTTCGAGAGAATGCTTACGGATGCAAAGCTGGGGAAATTCAATATTGTGATTGCCAAGTCCCAGTCCCGGTTTTCCCGGAATATGGAGCATGTGGAGAAATATCTGCACCGGGATTTTCCAAATCTCGGCATCCGGTTTATTGGTGTGACGGACGGGGCGGATACCTTCAATAGAGGGAATAAAAAATCAAGACAGATTAACGGGCTGGTAAATGAGTGGTACTGCGAAGACTTATCCCAGAATATCCGGAGCGCCTTCCGGGCTAAGATGAAGGCAGGCCAGTATCTGGGCGCATCCTGTCCTTATGGGTACGTGAAGGATCCGGGAGATCATAACCACCTGATCATAGACGAATATGCGGCAGGGGTGGTAAGAAGGATTTATCAGCTCTATCTGAAGGGATATGGGAAAGCGAAGATTGGAAGAATCCTTACAGAAGAAGGGATACCGATTCCTTCTGTCTATAAGAGGGAGAGTCTCGGCATGAACTATTACAATCCTCGTGAGAAGGAGGGGACAAAGGGCTGGTCTTATCAGACGATACATACGATATTGAATAATGAAGTTTATATAGGAACGGTGGTGCAGAACAAGTCTAACAATTTGTCCTATAAGGACAAGAAGCATATCAAGCAGCCGGAGGAAAAATGGATCCGGGCTGCAGGCATGCACGAGCCGGTTATAGATCCGGATACATTCCGCAGGGTGCAGGAGAGACAGAAAACCCGGACAAAGGAAGTAAAGGGTGACAGTACAGCTTCTGTATTTACCGGAGTCATATTCTGTGCGGATTGTAAACATGCTATGGTAAGGATGTATGAGCGCAGGGGGGAGCATAAATTTACCGGGTATTGCTGCAGGACATACAAAACACAGGGGAAGAAGCAGTGCTCCCGCCATGCTGTAAATGACAGACAGCTTCAGGAAGCAGTGCTTTGTTCTATTCAGGAGGAAGCCGGGAAAATATTGACACCCGAAGATATTCATTATCTGAGCAGGATACAGTACATTTGTGATACAGAGAGGAATTACAAATCACAGATAACTCATTTGGAAAAGGAGATAGAGCGCAGGGAAGGATACAAGAAAAAAACTTATCAAAGCTATCTGGATGACGTGATTTCCAAGGAGGAATATGTGTCTTATGCAAAGGAATACGAGACGGATATTGATAGCTTGAAGGAGAAATTAGAGCATTTGAAGGAACAGCAGGATGAAGAAAGCAGGCGGGGTTCTGGATGTGATGAATGGGTGGAGAGGTTTAAGGATTATATCAATGTAGAGAAGCTGACAAGAGAGATGGTTCTGGAGCTGATCAAAAGGATTGAAGTAAATGAGGATGCTTCTGTCAGTATATTTTATAAATTTAGGAATTCGTATGCAGGTAATTGATCTATAATAACATTATTTATATTGATAAGACTAAGTTTATTCAAGAGTGGCGGGAACGGAGGGACAGTGAAGAATACAAGAATCTGCAGGGGACATACCCGGTGGTTTTGATGAGCTTTGCAGATATAAAGGAGACATCCTTTGAAGCGGTAGAAAAAAACGGCTATATCATTGAGGAATAATATGAGAAATGCAGATTTTTATTGGAAGGTTATCATTCTTCTGGATGAGGTACGTGTACTTGGGCTTATGGCGGAGCTGACTGATCGATATACGATTACGTCGAACCGTGAAAGCGGCTTTGGGAGATATGATGTAATGCTGGAACCCAAAGAGCAGATAAATGATGCAATGATATTGGAGTTTAAGGTTCAGAATGTGAAATATGAGAAAGAATTATCGGATACTGTAGAGATGGCATTAAAGCAGATCGAGGACGAGGCTTATGAAACTTCTTTGTGATCCAAAGAGATCCCGAGGGAAAGAATACGAAAGTATGGATTTGCTTTCTGTGGGAAACAGGTGCTGACCGGCACGGCATAAAAGAATAGGATTGTCAGATATAATAATAAGATACGGCAGTTGAACACAGGCACTTGATACATAGAAATTGATATCAGGTGTCTGGTGTTTTTAAACGACGCCTGTGTGGCAATGGCTGAATATGTATGCGGCAGCGAGGAAGAATTTGTGAACCAGATGAACGAACGTGCCAGAGAGCTTGGTATGGAGAACACAAATTTTGTAAACTGTAACGGCTTGGACACGCCGGAGCATGAGACTACGGCAAGGGATATTGCAATTATGTCCAGAGAGCTGCTCACCAGGTATCCGCAGATTCATGACTATTCCACAATCTGGATGGAGAATATTACCCATACCACCAAGAAAGGAACCAGTGAATTCGGACTTACGAATACCAATAAGCTGATACGCCAGTACCAGTATGCGACGGGCTTAAAAACAGGTTCTACCTCAGACGCGGGGTTCTGTGTGTCAGCAACTGCCGAGAAAAATCAAATGGAAATGATAGCAGTAATCATGGCGGCTAAGGATTCAAAAGCCAGATTTAGTGATGCAATGACGCTGTTGAATTATGGTTTTGCAAAATGTATGAAATATATAGACGAGGGATTGGAGGCGATTGCACCGGCGGAGGTGGAAAAGGGGATGGAAACAGAGGTTCCGGTAAAGCAGAAAAAGAGATTTCAATACATAGACACCGTTGGCGCTGATCTGACACAGATTGAGAAGAAGCCGGAGATGAAGAAGAAATTAGAGGCGCCGGTAAAAAAGGGAGATAAGGCTGGAGAAATGGTGTATTATCTGGACGGTGAGGAAATTGGAAGGGTAGATATTGTTGCGGCAGAAAATGTCGGAAAAATGAAATACAAGAATGCGTTAGAAACGGCGCTGGAGAAATTCTTCATGTAACCCTGTGCCGCCTGTGCCGTGCCTTCCTACTTGCTTAATACGGAAAAGAATGGTACTCTTATAGAAATGATTTGGAACAGAAAGGTACCCGTCCGGGGGTGGAGATGAGGATATCACAGATATGAGGAAAGAAAGATCGTGGAAGGAGCTTCTGGCTGTATCTGCGGGGGTTACTGCATTTGCGCTGCTGCTTGAGGTACGGCGGGAGCTGCAAAGCTTTATAGTCAGGCGTTACCGGATTAAGCTTCCATACAGAACAGAAGGGGGAGAAGCGGTTAAGCTGGTATTTCTCTCGGATCTGCATGGAAAGCAGTATGGAGAGGGCAATAGGGAGCTGCTTGCGGCAATTGCTGAGGAGAGGCCGGATTATATTCTGATAGGGGGCGATCTGCTGACCAGAAAACAGGAGGAAACAGATCGGACAGCGGTAAGCCTCCTTCGGGAATTAGTAAAGCTTTGTCCGGTGTATCTGGCAAACGGCAATCATGAACAGAAGATGCGCGTGAATCCAGAGGAATACGGAAGCCGTTATGAGAAATATATCAGAGAAGCAGAAAGGCTTGGAGTTCATGTTCTGGAAAATAAGACAGAGCATTGTGACATGAAGGGAATCCCGGCTGCGGTCAGCGGCCTGGAGATTCCGCTGGGCTGTTATGCTCATTTTCGGACCAGAGAGCTTCAGCTTTCTGATATAAGGGAGAAGCTGGGGCAGTCCAGAAAGGGATGCTTTCAGATCCTTCTTGCCCACAGCCCGGTTTATTTTGATACCTATGTAAAATGGGGGGCGGACTTGACCTTATCCGGGCATCTTCACGGAGGAATCATCGGTATTCCGAGGCTTGGCGGATTGATCACGCCGCAGGCAGAATTGTTTCCAAGGTATTCCGGAGGAGTGTACAGGAAAGGAAAAGGGACAGGCATCGTAAGCCGGGGGCTTGGGACCCATACGGTGAACGTCCGTCTGTTTAATCCTGCAGAGCTGGCCGTAGTTACCCTGCAGCCTGGGAGGGGCTGATGGATGCCGGATGCTAGAGAGCTTCACCGGCCGGCGTAAAGGGCAGGAAATCTTTGCTTGTGTTAGTGTGCAAAATCAAGTATAATAGATTAGTTCGTTTGATAAGGTGAGGAGTAATATGGGAATTCCGGTAAAGCTTCAGGTGTTTGAGGGTCCGCTTGACCTGCTCTTGCATTTGATTGATAAGAATAAAATAGATATTTATGATATTCCGATCGTTGAGATCACCAATCAGTATATGGAATATATTGAGGCAATGGAACAGAGCGATCTGAATGTGATGAGTGAATTTCTCCTCATGGCGGCTACGCTTCTTGATATCAAGTGCAGGATGCTGCTTCCGAAGGAAGTGAACGAGGACGGGGAGGAGGAAGACCCCAGGCAGGAGCTGGTAGAACAGCTGCTTCAATATAAGATGTACAAGTATATGTCCTATGAACTGAAGGACCGCCAGATAGACAGTGAACGTGTGATGTACCGGAAGCCGGATATCCCGGATGAGGTGGCCGGTTATGTGGAGCCGGTAGATTTGGACGAGCTTTTGGAAGACCTTACTCTTGGCAGGCTTCAGAACATTTTTCAGGATGTGATGAGGAAGCAGACAGATAAGATCGACCAGATAAGAAGTCGGTTTGGAAAGATTGAGAAGGAAGAGATCACCGTGTCAGAGAAGCTGGCTCAGGTGGAAGCGTATGCGTTAAGGCATAAGAAGTTCAGTTTCAGAGAGCTTATTACAAAGCAGGAATCCAGAGTACAGATTGTGGTTACATTTCTTGCAATTTTAGAAATGATGAAATCCGGACAGATTGTGATAGAACAGGAACAGCCCTTTGATGATATTCTGATTACATCACAGATGTAACGAGTGCCTTTTTATGATATGGGTGTGGGTAAAGAAAGGTAGTATAACGTGGAAATCAGCAGATTAGAAGGTATTATAGAGGCGATTCTTTTTACCATGGGGGAATCGGTAGAATTGTCAAAGATTGCCCTTGCAGTCGGTCATGACGAGGATACGACGCGGAAAGTAATTCATAATATGATGGACAAGCTGAATGGTTCTGACAGAGGCGTACGGATCATTGAACTAGAGGATTCCTTTCAGATGTGCACGAAGGCAGATATGTACGAATATCTGATCCGGATTGCAAAGCAGCCGAGAAAATATGTGCTGACGGATGTGCAGCTTGAGACGCTGTCGATCATTGCATATAAACAGCCGGTGACGAAGCTGGAGGTTGAGAAAATACGGGGAGTCAAGTCAGACCACGCGGTGAACCGCCTGGTGGAATACAATCTGGTATGTGAGGTGGGACGGCTGGACGCGCCGGGTAAACCGCTTCTGTTCGGGACTACGGAAGAGTTTCTCAGAAGATTCAGCATTCAGTCATTGGATGAGCTTCCAAGCATGAATCCAGAACAGCTTGAGAGTTTTAAGACGGAGGCCGAGGAAGAGGCCCAGCTGAAATTAAATATTTGACGCATGGAAGAGACATCCGTTTCATACATTTAAATAACTTCTTTTGGATAGGTTCTGTATGAGAGAAAAAGAAAAGGCATGTATCCAGGGATTTATAAATAGGCTGGCAGCTCTTATGAGTATCTGTCTGGTGGCCGCTGTGGTCAGCGGTGGCTTTGGCAGACAGATGGCGGCCGTGGTGTATGCGGAGGAAGGTAAGGCGGAAGAGGCAGACAGTGCCGGATTTCAGGGGCAGCTTTATGCACGGTCGGCAGTCCTGATAGACGGAGAAAGCGGAAGGGTGCTGTATGGGAAGGAAGAGGATGTGCAAAGGCCTATGGCAAGCACCACAAAGATTATGACCTGTATTGTGGCCTTGGAGCATATGAAGGGCGATATGGAGACTGCAGAGGCATCGGAGTATGCGGCCGGACAGCCGAAGGTTCATCTGGGAGTCAGGAAAGGCGAGCAGTATTACCTGAAGGATCTGCTGTATTCTCTTATGCTGGAATCCCATAATGACAGTGCAGTTATTATTGCGGAGCATGTGGGAGGAAGCGTGCAGGGCTTTGCAGAGCTTATGAATGAGAAAGCAGAGGAACTCGGCCTTACATCTACATATTTTATCACTCCGAACGGGCTGGATGCCTCCGATGATAATGGGATTCATTCCACCACGGCAGAAGAGCTGGCGCTGATCATGCGGTACTGCATTCTGGGTTCGGAGAAGGGAGGGGAATTTCTTCAGATTACCCAGACAAAGAGCCATAGCTTTCAGGATATATCCGGGAGCAGGAATTTTACCTGTAATAACCACAACGCGTTTCTGTCCATGATGGAGGGCGTGGTGTCCGGCAAGACCGGATTTACCGGGGATGCGGGATACTGCTACGTGGGCGCGCTTCAGCGGGATGGAAGAACATTCATTGTAGCTCTGCTCGCCTGTGGATGGCCGAATAATAAGAATTATAAATGGTCTGATACCAGAGCGCTTATGGAATACGGACTGGAGAACTACAATTACTGCAATCTGTGGGAGGAGCAGTCATTTCCGGATATTCCGGTGGCGGAGGGCATTCCGGATCAGGGACGTTTGAGCGGGAGCTCTACAGTGGAGGTAAGGATCGTAAATGCGCCAGAGGAATGGAACTGTCTGGTGAGGGAGGATGAACAGGCGGAGCTTACTGTCAAATGCAGGGAGAGGCTGAATGCTCCAGTAAAGGAGGGAGAGGCTGTCGGAGAGATTATTCTTACGCTGGAAGGAGAAACACTCGAAAAATGGGAGCTTGTAACAGCAGACAGGATTGAGAAAAGGGATTTTCGATGGTGTATGAGACAGATAGCAGAGGAATACATTAAAATAAATCAAGAAAAGTGATTAAAAACATCACTTTTCTTTTTTTAGCTTACGTGATAGTATAGGGAAGGATAAAATAAAACAAAAAAATTGATAATTTTTTTGCCAAAAATTTCATAGATGCTAAACAGCATCATGGATGAAATAGAAGGGATGGATAAGAGATGATGAACAGCAGCAAATATGAAAGGCAGTATTTTATGCCTCCGGAGGTAACCTATGACTGGGTGAAGAAGGAGTATATTGACAAACCGCCGATCTGGTGCAGCGTGGATCTGAGAGACGGGAACCAGGCGTTGATCGAGCCTATGAGTTTAGATGAGAAGCTGGAGTTCTTCCAGCTTCTGGTTGATATTGGATTTAAGGAGATTGAGGTTGGATTTCCGGCGGCTTCTGAGACAGAGTATAACTTTATGAGGACGCTGATCGAGAAGAACATGATTCCGGATGATGTGACGGTGCAGGTTCTGACGCAGGCAAGGGAGCATATTATCAAGAAGACCTTTGAGGCTGTGAAGGGGGCTCCCCATGCAGTGATCCATCTGTATAATTCCACATCTGTTTCCCAGAGGGAGCAGGTGTTTAAGAAGAGCAAAGAGGAGGTTCGGAAGATTGCCGTAGACGGAGCAATGCTTCTGAAGGAGCTGGCTGACGAGACAGAGGGCAATTTTACCTTCCAGTACAGCCCGGAGAGCTTTCCGGGAACCGAGGTGGATTATGCGGTGGATGTGTGTAATGCGGTGCTGGATGTCTGGAAGCCTGCGGCAGACAATAAGGCGATCATCAATATCCCGACGACGGTTGAGAATGCGATGCCCCATGTGTTCGCCACACAGCTTGAGTATGTGCATAAGCATCTGAACTACAGGGAGAACGTGATCCTCTGCCTGCACCCTCATAATGACCGTGGCTGCGGCGTGGCTACGGCGGAGCTTGGCGTGCTGGCGGGGGCGGACCGTATCGAGGGTACCTTGTTTGGAAACGGAGAGCGTACCGGTAATGTGGACATTATCACGCTTGGAATGAATATGTATTCTCACGGCGTAGATCCGGGACTGGATTTTTCTGATATGCAGAAGATCCGGGAGACCTATGAGCGTCTTACCAGAATGCAGGTATACGACCGCCAGCCCTATGCGGGAGATTTGGTATTTACGGCATTTTCCGGATCCCATCAGGATGCCATTGCCAAAGGAATGGCATGGAGAGAGGATGGGAAAAGTGACATGTGGACCGTTCCTTATCTTCCGATCGACCCGCAGGATGTGGGAAGAAAGTACGATTCCGATGTGATCCGTATCAACAGCCAGTCCGGCAAGGGCGGTGTGAATTACATCTTAAAGCAGGGGTATGGAATTAACCTGCCGGAGAAAATGCGGGAGGAGGTCGGCTATTTGGTGAAGGGCGTATCCGACCGGGCACACAAGGAGCTGACCCCGGAATGGGTATATCAGATTTTTACCGACAACTATGTGAATGCCAAGAGTGTATTTGCTATTGATGAGTGCCACTTTAGGCAGGTAGACGGAATTATTGCAGAGGCAACAATCCAGCACGGCAATGACCAGAGGGTGGTTGCGGCCTCGGGAAATGGACGTCTGGATGCAGTGAGCAATGCGATTAAGCAGTATTTTAAC